>NZ_KQ961034.1:0-200602 GCF_001562555.1 Agrobacterium bohemicum | reverse complement strand
CACGCTGACAATCATCCGGCCAAGCCCGGAATACGCCGTGGATGTCATAAGCTACACCACGCTGCGGGACACGATCGCGCTTACCACGCCACGAAATGGGGCATCGAAGGATTTGTCGAAGCCGTGGCGCAGGAAGTCGCGCCTTTCGGAATTGACTTTATCCTCGCAGAACCTGGGCCGACCGCTACCAATTTCGGTGCAGCGCTGGTGCACGCAGAGCCGATGAGCGTCTATGACGACACACCAGCAGGTGCGGTACGCCGCGCCATAAGCGACGGAAATTTTGTGCTGAAAGGCGATGCCGGACGCACCGTGGCGGCGATTATAGAGGCTGCCGATAGCGACAAACCAGCGCTTCGTCTTCCGCTTGGCAGCACCGCGTATGATTCGATTTCAAATGCTTTGCACCAACGGCTGACCGCCCTTGAAGCGCAACGAGACGTCGCATTCTCCGCAGATAGAGCGGACCAGGCAAGCTGAGATCAAGCTATACACCAAATATTTTAAAACGCGGCGTGGAGCAATGAGTCTCCCGCCGCTGTTGCGGCGATCCTTGTTTCATTGCTTTCTGGAACCTGAACGATTGCCGGACGTTTTCGATCGACAATCACCAATAGAAAGTGGCTCGAGATGAACATCAAACATATTGCGGCAGCTATTTTCGGACTTGCCTGCGTGTCGGCAGCAGAAGCACCTCAGAACTACCGCGTGTACGCCGGACCGGACGTCACAAGCGACCCGATCATTCTCGAAGTTTACGACCGGGCGCTGACGAACTGCACCTATGAAGCTGGCATGCCACAATATGGCGCGCTGGAAGCAACACCATACATCTACAATGCAGCCCTCAGAGCATGCCTTTCCCGCCACGGTTTCAGCGACCGAGGCAGCAATGCCTATCCGACCAACAGCCTGTTCTGAAACCGGTAGAAAAAACCGCAGCAAGACCCTGAGAGAAATCAGATAAGCTCGACGTCGATGACACCGGCGGCAGAGCGGAAAGCTGCACCGATCTCTGGCGAGATGCGGTATTTCCCAGGCAGTTCAACTTCGATTTCGCGCTGTCCATCGTCTTTTATGACGACAAAATAGACCGAACCATCACCTCTGTTGAGGTGGTGGACCAGCGTTTTGAGTGGGCTGGAATCGCGGATATAGACGCGGAGCGCCTTTTGCATCTGGACAGATTTTTCCTCCAGCGATTGGGCAGTCTGGATGCGAAGGCCGATGCCTTCTGGGCGCTCTTCCGCCTGAACGGTAACGACCAGCGATTTCCCGACTTCCAGCAGATCACGATACTGGGCAAGACCTTCGGAAAACAGCACAGCCTCATATTGGCCGGACGCATCCGAGAAGGTGATGATACCCATCTTGTTGCCGGTTCTCGTCTTGCGTTCCTGCTTACCGGTAACAGTGCCCGCCAGACGGCCAGCGGTAGCACCCTGTTTCACCGCTGCGGTAAAATCGGCAATGTTCTGCACGCGCAGCTTATCAAGCACAGCGCGGTAGGTATCGAGCGGATGGGCCGTGAGATAGAAACCGAGCACCTGATATTCCCGCAGCAACTTTTCTGACGCCAGCCAGGGCTGGTAGGCAGGAAGCACAAGCTTTTCCGGGCCGCTAGCTCCACCGGAACCGAACATGTCGTGCTGCCCACTGACCCGGCGGCTTTGCGCCAGCTGCGCGTAGCCGATGATGCGGTCCAGCCCGCCGATCAGTTCGGCGCGATCCTTGCCAAAACAATCAAACGCACCGGCATTGATGAGGCTTTCCAAAACGCGACGGTTGATCTGCTTCGGATCGATCCGCAAGCAGAAATCTTCAAGGCTGGCGAAAGGTGTTTCGCCGCGCGCTTCGACGATGTGATCAACCGCGCCTTCGCCAACACCCTTCAGCGCTGCCAGCGAGTAATAGATGCGGTTTTCGCCGGGTTCGAAACGGCGGTGCGACGTCTGCACCGAGGGCGCGACGATCTCAATGCCCATCCGACCCGCATCCTGACGGAAGTCGTTGACCTTTTCGGTATTGGCCATATCCAGCGTCATCGACGCCGCCAGGAACTCCACCGGGAAATGCGCCTTCATATAGGCTGTCTGATAAGAGACGATAGCGTAGGCAGCGGCGTGAGACTTATTGAAGCCGTAATTCGCGAACTTGGCCAGCAGGTCGAAAATGGTGTTGGACTGCGCTTTCGACACGTCGTTGCGCATCGCACCTTCCACGAAACGCTCGCGCTGTTGGTCCATCTCCTCCTTGATCTTCTTACCCATGGCGCGGCGCAGAAGATCGGCTTCGCCGAGCGAATAGCCAGAGAGAACCTGGGCGATCTGCATCACCTGTTCCTGATAGACGATAACGCCCTGCGTTTCCTTCAGCAGATGATCGATGGTCGGGTGGATCGACTCGATCTCCTCCTCGCCATGTTTACGGGCGTTGTAGACCGGAATGTTCTCCATCGGACCCGGACGATACAGCGCGACGAGCGCAATGATGTCCTCGATGCAGTCCGGGCGCATGCCAATAAGCGCCTTGCGCATGCCAGCACTTTCCACCTGGAACACGCCGATGGTTTCGCCGCGCGACAGCATCTCGTAGGTTTTCTCATCCTCCAGCGGAATAGCCGCCAGATCGACTGCAACGCCGCGCCTTGCGACGAAATCCACCGCCACTTTCAAAACGGTCAGCGTTTTCAGTCCGAGAAAGTCGAACTTCACCAGCCCCGCGCTTTCCACCCATTTCATATTGAACTGGGTGACTGGCATATCCGAGCGCGGGTCTCGATACATCGGCACAAGCTTGGACAGCGGCCGGTCACCAATGACGATACCGGCGGCGTGGGTGGATGCGTGACGATAGAGGCCTTCGATCTTCTGGGCGATATCCAGAAGACGGGCAACGACCGGCTCCTTGTCAGCCTCCTCTTGAAAACGCGGCTCTTCTTCGATGGCCTTGGACAACGTCGTCGGGTTGGCAGGGTTGTTCGGCACCAGCTTGCAGATGCGGTCCACCTGCCCGTAGGGCATTTCCAGCACACGCCCCACATCGCGCAGCGCGGCACGCGCCTGCAACGAACCGAAGGTGATGATCTGCGCCACCTGCTCGCGACCATACTTCTTTTGCACATAGCGGATCACCTCTTCGCGGCGATCCTGACAGAAGTCGATATCGAAGTCGGGCATCGATACGCGTTCCGGATTGAGGAAGCGCTCGAACAGCAAGGAGAAGCGCAGCGGATCGACATCGGTGATGGTCAAGGCGTAGGCGACGAGCGACCCCGCACCGGAACCACGGCCAGGGCCGACGGGTATATCCTGATTCTTCGCCCATTTGATGAAGTCCGCAACGATGAGGAAGTAGCCGGGAAACTTCATGCGCTCGATGACGCCGAGTTCGAAATCCAGCCGGTCGCGATATTCCTGTTCGGTATAGCCCGGCGCCATGCCAAGTGCTGCAAGCCGCTGGTCCAAACCTTCCACGGCCTGTCTGCGCAACTCCAGTCCTTCGGCGCGGTCGGCCTCATCGGGGTCTTCGCTGGCGCCGGTGAAGCGTGGCAGGATGGGACCACGCTTTTTCAGCACGTAGGAGCAACGCTGGGCGATCTCAATGGTGTTTTCCAGCGCTTCAGGAATGTCGGCAAACAGCGCCATCATCTCGTCACGGCTTTTGAGATAGTGATCGGGCGTCAGGCGAAAACGGCTGTCATCGGAAACGATGGCGTTGTGAGCCACGGCCATCAACGCATCATGAGCATCGTAATCTGCGCGGGTCGGGAAGAACGCTTCGTTGGTCGCTACAAGTGGAACGTCGTGCTCGTAAGCCAGCGTTACCATGCGGCGTTCGTGTCCACGGTCGAAATTGCCCTGACGCTGAAGCTCGATATAGAGCCGGTCGCCGAACAGTTCTTTCAGCGCAAGAAGCCGTCTGGTTGCCTGCGCGGTATGACCTTCCCTCAGCGCCATATCGATAGGGCCGGTGGACGCACCGCTCAACACGATGAGACCGGTATTATCGCCCTCTTCCAGCCAGCTCCTGGTGATGCAGACCGAGGGACCCGTGTCTTCGCCATCAAGATAGGCGCGACTGATCAGGTCCACAAGCCGCTCATACCCTTCAGCATTTGCGGCCAGCACAACGATGGATGGCAGCTTTGAAAGATTGTTATGCCCACGCTTATCATCTGAAGCGTCCTGCATATCGATGGACATCTGGCAGCCGATGATCGGCTGCAAGCCTTCATCCCGCGCTTTTTCGGAAAACTCCAGCGCGATGAAAAGATTGTTGGTATCGGTGATTGCAATGGCGGGCTGACTGTCAGCGACAGCCTTCGCCATGATTTTTTTCAAGGGCAAAGCGCCCTCGAGAAGCGAATAGGCAGAGTGCACACGAAGGTGAACGAAGCCGGGCGTTTTCAGTTCTTTGGCGGCCATGTCGCCGCTTACCAAAATCTTGCCCATCACCGTCATCCCGTCATTCTGAGTCATCGGGATTTTCGGATTTCCTGAAGGCAATGTCCACTGCCCTGAGGTAGTTTACACGGTCATTTCACTTTGAAATGACGGATGCCTGTCACATGGAAGTGAGGATTACCGAGAAGCTGGCGACGAAAACTGCGATGGAAGCGAAGGCTGCGATGTCACGGATGATGTCGGTCATTTGTCTCTCCATACTCTTTATGTTCTAACTTTGTTCTCATTTTGTTTCGTTGTCAACGGCTTTTTTTAGGATGCTGTCTTGTCAACGCACGGAGAATCGATGCGGTTCCGGGCACGATGGAGCAAGCCATTGCCTCCAATGACAAAACCCCGCGCAGCAGATGCTGCACGGGGCTGATGGATGACATGGGTCAGAATTCCAGTGTTGGCGGTGGTGGATCAGAACTCCACGATCTTGCCTTCACTCAAGGTCACACGACGATCCATGCGGCCCGCGAGTTCGTGGTTATGGGTTGCGATCAGGGCGGCAAGGCCGGACTGGCGAACAAGCGCTTCCAGAGCGCCGAAGACGTAGGATGCCGTCTCAGGGTCGAGATTGCCGGTCGGCTCATCAGCCAACAGCAGAAGCGGCGCGTTGGCCACGGCGCGGGCAATAGCCACGCGTTGCTGTTCACCGCCGGATAGTTCTGACGGACGGTGGTCGCCACGGTGACCGATACGCATGTAGTCGAGGAGCGCCGCCGCGCGCTCTTTTGCTTCAGCATGCGGCAGACCGGAAATCAGCTGCGGCATCATAATGTTTTCGAGCGCCGTGAACTCCGGCAGCAGATGGTGGAACTGGTAGACGAAACCGATATCGCTACCGCGAATGGAGGTGCGCTCCTCATCAGACAGATTGCCACACGAGCGACCATTGATGAACACCTCGCCGGCGTCTGGGTGCTCCAGCAGACCTGCGAGATGCAGCAAGGTGGATTTACCCGTGCCAGACGGCGCAACGAGAGCGACAATTTCACCGCTTCTCAGTTCAAGATCGGCATTTTTCAAAATGGAAAGGCTTGTTTCGCCCTGACCGTAGGTCCGTTCCACGCCGGAAAGCCGCAACGCTGTTTTCTTTGCCATGGTGTGAAGCAGTCCTTATTCGTAACGCAGGGCTTGCACAGGATCGAGCTTGGACGCCCGCCATGCCGGAAAGATCGTTGCCAGGAAGGACAAGGTCAGCGCCATGCCAACGACGGTCAGCGTTTCGCTCAGCTGCATTTCCGCCGGAAGCTGGCTGAGGAAATAGAGCTGCGGATCGAACAGAACCGTCCCTGAAATCCATGAGAAGAACTGCCGGATCGATTCCACATTGAGACAGACGAGCACCCCAAGTCCGACGCCCGCAAAGGTGCCGACCATGCCAATCGCAGCGCCCGTCATGAAGAAAATACGCATGATGGAGCCGCCGCTGGCACCCATGGTGCGCAAAATGGCGATATCGCTGCCCTTGTCCTTGACCAGCATGATCAGGCCCGAGATGATGTTCAGTGCCGCCACCAGCACGATCAGCGTCAGGATCATGAACATGACGTTGCGCTCCACCTGCAAGGCGGAGAAGAAGGTCTGGTTTCGCTGTCGCCAATCGGTGATGTAAATCTGCCGTTCAGCCGCCGCTTCCACCAGAGGCCTGATGCCATCCACATTGTCCGGGTGAGTCACGAACAGCTCGATGGACTGTACGATGCCTTCATTGTTGAAATAAAGTTGCGCTTCCGAAAGCGGCATATAGATCATCGACGCATCATATTCAGACATGCCAATTTCGAAGACGCCTGAGATCGTATAGGATTTCACACGCGGATTGACACCCATCGGCGTCACGTCACCTTCCGGTGATATCAATGTAATCTGGTCACCCGCCGTTACACCAAGCTGAGATGCGAGGCGCGAGCCGACGAGAACGCCCTGCCCTGACATGAAGCCGACCAGATCGCCTGCCTTGATGTTACCGGAGACTTCCTTGATCTTCTCCATATCTTCGGCACGAACGCCGCGCACCAGCGCGCCGCTGCCCGCACCACCGCGACCGGAGGCAAGTGTCTGACCCTCTACCAGTGGCAGCGCCATGGTAACGCCGGGAACACCAGCGAACCTCTTCGCCAGAGCGTCATAATCTTTCAGCGGTGAATCGATCGGCTGCACGATCATGTGGCCGTTGATGCCGAGAATGCGGGAAATCAGCTCCGTGCGGAAACCGTTCATCACAGCCATCACGATGATCAGCGTCGCAACGCCGAGCATGATGCCGACGAAGGAAAAACCTGCGATGACGGAAATGAACGCTTCCTTGCGGCGCGAGCGCAGGTAGCGCCACGCCACCATGCGCTCGAAGGCCGAAAATGGCCGGGCGGACTTTCCCTTTACGGGTGAGCCTGCACCACTATCAGCCTCGGCTTTTGCCATGTCGTCTCCTTGTCGGCTTTTCAGCCAAGCACCTTGTTCATTGCGGCTTCAACGGTCACGGTTTCACGCGCGCCGGTCTTGCGGTTCTTCACTTCGACCTCGCCAGCAGCGACGCTGCGTGGACCAACGATGATCTGCACCGGTACGCCGATGAGATCGGCCGTCGCAAACTTCTGGCCCGCGCGGTCGTCCGTGTCGTCGTAGAGAACATCCTTGCCCGCGTTGGACAACGAGTAATACAGCTTTTCACAAGCCGCATCACAGGCAGCATCACCAGCCTTCATGTTGATGATGACAACGTCGAAAGGCGCAACCGAGTCCGGCCAGATGATTCCGTTCTCATCATGCGATGCTTCAATGATGGCGGGAACAAGGCGCGTGGGTCCAATGCCATAGGAACCCATGTGGACAAGGTGTTCCTTGCCATCCGGTCCCTGAACCTTGGCACCCATCGGCTCGGAATATTTCGTGCCGAAATAGAAGATGTGACCGACTTCGATACCGCGCGCAGAGAGGCGCTCGCCCTCGGGGATCGCGTCGAATGCAGCTTCATCGTGCATTTCAGATGTGGCGGCATAATCGGTCGTCCACTCATCGAAAATGCCCTGAAGTCCTGCGACATCATCGAAATCAGTGGCGTCGGAGGGAATGCCGCGATCCAGGAAGCTCTTGTGGCAGAACACTTCCGATTCACCGGTATCCGCCAGAATGATGAATTCATGACTGTGATTGCCACCGATTGGGCCGGTATCGGCGCGCATGGGAATGGCCCGCAGACCGAGACGCGAGAAGGTGCGCAGATAGGCGGTGAACATCTTGTTATAGGAGTGGATAGCGTCTTCCTTGGTCAGATCGAAGGAATAGGCATCCTTCATCAGGAATTCACGCGAGCGCATGGTGCCGAAACGCGGGCGTACCTCGTCACGGAACTTGAGCTGAATGTGATAGAGGTTCAGCGGCAGGCTCTTGTATGACTTTACATAGGACCGGAAGATGTCTGTGATCATCTCTTCATTGGTCGGACCATAGAGCATCTGGCGGTCCTGACGATCCTTGATACGCAGCATTTCCTTGCCATAATCGTCATAACGACCGCTTTCCTGCCAAAGCTCGGCAGTCTGAAGCGTTGGCATCAAAAGCTCGATCGCGCCGGAGCGATCCTGCTCTTCACGGACGATCTTGTTGACCTTATCCAATACGCGTTTGCCCAGCGGCAACCAGGAATAAATGCCCTGGCTCTGCTGACGCACCATGCCTGCACGCAGCATGAGGCGATGCGAGACGATTTCCGCTTCCTTGGGATTTTCCTTGAGGATGGGCAAAAAGTAACGGCTAAGACGCATGGTGGTTTCCATTCTGTGGCGAAACACCGATTTGACACGGGAATCGCCGGAATAAAGGGACATTTGCGCCGTACATAGCGGTTTCCGCATCAGAAAGAAACCCGCTCTCAAACGCCTTGCCATGTTGATGGCACCGATGCGCTATCGATTCTTTTCAGGACGGAATTCTGAGGGCACCGAAGGTCTGCCACCATGTTGCAATCAGGTAAAATTGTGCTTCGTGGCACTTCTGCGGCGAATTTGTGAGACGACTTTCGCCCCTGAACGGTTACAGGAGGAATATTATTGCCGCTAAGGTGCGACATATCGCTTCAGGAGGAATTTTCTGCCGACTGTAACAAAAATGCAAAAAATCTAATGACAACTGCCTATGATTGAGCTAGTTTTGGCTCACAAAAGAGGCAGGAAGTTTAAATTCTTGTCATTTTCGCGGTCAGTCTTGGGAGGATGAGATCTTAGGCGCGCTCTAGCGCAGCCCCGGTAACGGTTACAGATCACGCGAAACTAAAGAACAAGGCTGAAATGCCTTGTTTTTTTTTGCCTTAAGCTCACCAGACCTGAAGCGCGAAGCAGATTTCGACTTAATCGCGTCAGTCAACGTGTCGGGTGCGTCCATAACAACAGTGCGCTCCCTCTATGGCGTGGGCAGATGACAGTTGAATGACGAAATCAGTCGTAAACTGGAATGATGCGCGGCAGATCATCCATGGTGAAACCAAAATACCACGTTGTCAGATACCAAGCGCCACAGATGAGCAGTGAAATCAGCGTCGTCAGCAACACGATCTTGCCACCGCTGAACCGCGATGGCGCGCTGGCGACAGTTCCAAGCGCCACATTTCCATCTTCGGATTGCGTGCGCAGACCAATCGGCAGGACAATGAACAGCACCGTCCACCAGACGATGAAAAAGACGGCAAAAGCCGAAAGCCACGGCATATCTTAAACCTCTCATATTGTCGTCGTGAACGAGCCACGCGCCTAAGGCCGACTCAGACCTGTTCAATCTCTATCAGAGTACCGAAGAAATCTTTCGGATGGAGAAACATCACTGGCTTGCCATGCGCGCCGGTTTTCAGTTCGCCACTCCCCAGCACCCTCGCCCCCTGTTGTTTCAAGTGGTCGCGCGCAACGATGATGTCGTCCACTTCATAACAAATGTGGTGCATGCCGCCGGAGGGGTTCTTTTCCAGGAAGGCGGCAATCGGTGAATCTTCACCAAGCGGTTCCAACAATTCCACCTTCGTGTTGGGCAGTTCGATGAACACCACCGTCACGCCATGTTCCGGCAAAGCCTGAGGCTGAGAGACATCAGCACCCAAGGTATCGCGGTAGGTTGCGACGGCCGCTGCCAGATCCGGCACGGCAAGTGCCACGTGGTTGATACGACCGAGCATGCTTTCCTCCCGAAAACGGCGGTCGAAGCGCCCTGCGCCTCGACCTGCATATTCGACGTTACACCTTCGTCACGAAGACAGTCACGATAGGCTTCTTGCCCCAGACCTGATTGGCCGTGGCACGGACGGCGCGGCGGATGGATTCCCTGACAACGTTCAAGTCCTTGCGACGGGCGCGCGGAATGCTTTCGACAGCGCTGAGCACGGCGTCATAGAGCGTGTCTTCCATGGCTTCGCCTTCGTCATCGAACTCCGGCAGACCGAACGGCACGACATCGGGATCGCCCTGGAAATCGAACCGGCTGTCGAGCAGGACATTGATCGAAACGTGGCCAGCAAAGGACAGCTTGCGGCGGTCGCCAATACCCATTTCCTCGAAATCACCCAAGAGGCGACCGTCCTTGAAGACGCGGCCATGCGGTGCATCGTCGATGACTTCGGCTGGCCCCGGCGCCAGGCGCAGGATGTTGCCGTTGCGGACCTTCGGAACCTGCCCGATGCCAGCCTGCTCGGCGAGTAGCTTTTGCCCTACCAGATGCGCGGCTTCGCCATGCACGGGAACCAGAATTTGTGGCTTCACCCACTCATACATCTGAAGAAGTTCGCTGCGACGCGGATGACCGGAAACGTGAACCAGCGCTTCATTATCAGTAATGATGTGAATGCCCTGCTCGATCAGGCCGTTCTTGATGTCCTGAATGGCCTTTTCATTGCCGGGAATAGCGCGGGACGAAAACACCACCGTATCGCCGGAGGCGAGCGCAACATTGCGCATTTCGTCACGCGACAGCTTGGCGAGCGCGGCGCGCGATTCGCCCTGCGAGCCGGTGAGGATGACGACGACCTTGTTGCGGGGGATGTAGCCATATTCGTCTTCGGCCAGAAACGGCTTGATGCCTTCCATGATGCCGAGGTCCTGCGAGACGTTGACCACGCGCTTCAACGAGCTACCCAACAGCAAAACTTCACGACCTGCGCGTTCCGCAGCCTGCGCGATGGAGCGAATGCGTCCGACATTGGAGGAAAACGTGGTGATGGCCACACGTCCCTCGGCATTTTCAATGATCTGGCGAAGACCTTCCGACACCTGTTCTTCAGACGGCGAAACGCCATCACGAAGCGCATTGGTGCTGTCGCACATCATCGCCAGCACGCCTTCTTCGCCGACGGCGCGGAAACGCGCTTCATCGGTGAAAGGTCCGAGCGATGGCGCATGATCGATCTTCCAGTCGCCCGTGTGAACGGCATTGCCGAGCGGAGTGCGGATGACCAGCGACATGGGTTCGGGGATAGAGTGGTTGACGCCGATGGCTTCGATTTCGAACGGGCCGACATTGATGCGGTCACCCGCCTTGAATGGCGTGATCGGAATTTCCGCGCGGGTGCCTTCGTAATTACGCTTGGCATCCAGCATGCCAGCGGTGAAGCCGGACGCATAGACCGGTACTTTCAGGCTGGGCCATAGATCATTCAGCGCGCCGTAATGGTCTTCATGCGCGTGGGTTATAATGATGGCTTTGAGGTTTCCGCGCTGTGCTTCAATGAAACTGATATCGGGCAGCACAAGATCGATGCCCGGCAGGTCGAGACCGGCGAAGGTCACGCCGCAGTCTACCATGATCCATTCGCGCTTGGCCGCAGGACCGTAGCCATAAAGCGCCAGGTTCATGCCAATTTCGCCAACACCACCGAGCGGCAGGAATACAAATTCGTCTTTTGTCGTCATTGCGTGTTTTGTCCAATCATGGTCGCTACCGCCTCGCCTTCTAAACGCGCGCGGGTGAAGCGATAAGCACCGGTTTTCATCATCCGACCCACTCAGCCGATGCGTGGCTGAAAGGGCGTCCTGCATTTACCGAGCAGCAGACATGCTCCAGATTCGAGTGGCGAACGTCGGCGCGGTCTACGCACCGTGCGGTTCAGCCGAAAAATACGTCACCGGCAGCGATGGAGCGCAAGGGGCCATCGTCTTCCTCCAGCAGCAGGAAACCATTATCATCAATTCCAGCAAAACGCCCGCGAATAGACTGGTTGGGCAGATTGACCGAAATCGGCTCGCCTATGCCGCAGGCGGCGGAACGCCACAAACGAACGATTTCCGCCACGCCCTGCCCGCGATTCCACAGCCCAAGAACGTGGGCTGTCTCACGAAACAGATGCGCAAAAAGTTCGTCAGGACCACAGGATGCACCATGTTCGCCCAGTCTAGTGACCGGGTAAGCAGGATTGTCGGGCATATGGGCGATGTTGATTCCAATGCCGATGACCAGCGCTGCGCGTCCATCCGCCAAGGTCTCGGCCTCCATGAGAATGCCGCAGGTCTTTTTGCGCCCGATGAGAATATCATTCGGCCACTTGATCTCAAGCGGCGCACCATCTGGCGGCAAAACCGCACCGACAGCACGGTAAACCGCGAGCGCAAAGGCAAGTGGCAGAGCGCCGATGCTTTCCATCGGCGCAGGATCGATCAAAAGAAGAGAGGCATAAAGGTTGCCGGGTTCCGAAACCCAAGGCCTGCCACGACGACCGCGCCCGCCGGTCTGCCTGACGGCAGTGACCCAAAGACAACCTGGGTCACCTGCCCTTGCACGATCAAAGCATTCGACATTGGTGGAGGAGGTTTCCATCAAAGCCTCGTGCCGGAAGTCATCCAATGACGTCAGGCCCGGTCTATGCAAAGTCTCACTCAAAAGAACGTCTTAGCTGCGGCATCAACCGCATTGCCCAATGCACCACCGAAGACGATGAAGGCAACGACGAAGAGGCCGGACAGCGCGTAAACGATACGCAATTCGCCAGACGCCTTTTCAAATCCACCGTCCTTTGCGTCATCGAACCACATGATCTTGACGATGCGAAGGTAGTAATAAGCACCAACGACCGAGGCAATAACACCGATGACAGCGAGCGGATAAAGCTTGGCTTCGATGGCGGCAAGGAAAACGTAGTACTTGCCGAAGAAGCCAGCCAACGGCGGAATACCAGCCAGCGAGAACATCATTGCCGTCAAAATCAGCGCCATAAATGGATTGCTGGACGCCAGACCGGCGAGATCGTCAACGCTTTCGACATTACCTACGTCCTTGCGGCGCATGGCTAGGATGCAGGCGAAGGTGCCGAGCGTCATTCCCATGTAAACGGCCATGTAGATCAACACGCCCGAAACGCCAGCTTGTGTACCGGCAGCCAGACCGACCAGGGCGTAACCCATGTGGCTAATCGAAGAATAGGCCATCAGGCGCTTGATGTTCTTCTGGCCGATGGCGGCAAAAGCACCGAGCAGCATGGATGCAATCGAGATGAAGACGACGATTTGCTGCCAATCGGCAAAGACCGGCTGAAACGCGTCAACGACGATACGAACAAAGATCGCCATGGCACCGACCTTGGGGGCCGCGGCCAGGAATGCCGTAACGGTCGTTGGCGCACCTTCATAAACGTCGGGAGTCCACATGTGGAACGGCACTGCGGAAATTTTGAACGCCAGACCTGCCAGTACGAAGACCAGACCGAACACGAGGCCGAGGGAACGGGTCTCGGACGCCAGAACGGTTGCGATTTCGTTGAAGCCGGTGTTGCCGGTAAAACCGTAAACCAGCGACATGCCGTAAAGCAGCATGCCCGAAGACAGAGCGCCGAGAACGAAATATTTCAAACCGGCTTCCGTGGAGCGCAGGCTTTCGCGGTTGATGGCGCAGATGACGTAGAGCGCCAGCGACTGAAGCTCCAGCGCCATGTAGAGCGAAATCAGGTTGTTGGCCGAGATCATCAGAAGAATGCCGAGCGTGGCCAGAACCAGCAACACCGGATACTCGAAACGACCGATCGGCTCGACGCGGCCATGGCCGACGGACAGTATCATGGCGACAATGGCACCGATCAGCGCCAACACCTTCATGAAGTTGCCGAAAGCATCTGCGACGTAAACGCCGCCGAAGGCTTCACCCGTTGCCGGTGCAAAGATGATCCAAAGACCGACGACGACCAGAAGAGCCACGGAAAGACCCATGACCGTATTGGTCGACTTGTCCCCGGAGAAGACCCCAATCATGAGCAGCGCCAAGGCGCCGACCGCAAGGATCAGCTCGGGCGTCGCGATGCGCAGACTGGCAAAAAGAATTTCAGCGGTCATGTCCTACGGGTCCTGTCGTCAGTTCAGAGAAAGCGCAACATTCTGCGCTGCCTGCAATGCGGCCGTATAATTATTGATCAAAAGGTCCACCGACGCTGCCGTAGCATCGAAAACCGGCGCCGGATAGACGCCGAAGAAAATCGTCAGCGCCACCAGCGGGTAGAGAATGATCTTTTCACGTGTCGAAAGATCAAGCAGGGACTTCAGGCTTTCCTTTTCCAGCGCACCGAAAATGACCCGGCGATAAAGCCACAATGCATAGGAGGCGGAAAGAATGACGCCTGTTGCCGCAAATAGCGCGGCCCAGGTGTTGGCGCGGAACACGCCGACGATCGTCAGGAATTCACCGACGAAACCGGATGTGCCGGGCAAACCGACATTGGCCATGGTGAAGACCATGAAGGCGACAGCATATTTCGGCATATTGTTGACGAGACCGCCGTAAGCGGAAATCTCGCGAGTATGCAGACGGTCATAGATGACGCCAACGCAGAGGAAGAGCGCGCCAGAGACAATGCCGTGCGACAGCATCTGGAAGATCGCACCCTGCACGCCCTGAACATTGGCGGCAAAGATACCCATGGTCACGTAGCCCATATGAGCGACAGAGGAATAGGCGATCAGCTTCTTGATGTCATCCTGCATCATCGCGACCAGCGAGGTGTAGATGATGGCAATGACCGACAGCGTAAAGACGAATGGCGCAAAGTGGTCCGATGCAATTGGGAACATCGAGAGCGAGAAACGGATGAAACCGTAACCACCAAGCTTCAGCATGACGCCAGCCAGAATGACCGAGCCTGCCGTCGGTGCCTGAACGTGGGCATCGGGCAACCAGGTGTGAACAGGCCACATCGGCATCTTGACCGCAAAGGCAGCAAAGCAGGCAAGCCATAGCCACGTCTGCATGCCTGCCGGGAAGCCGTGCTTCAAAAGTTCCGTCATATCAGTCGTGCCAGCCTGCCAGTACATCGCCATGATGGCGAGCATCGTCAGAACCGAACCGAGCAGCGTGTAGAGGAAGAATTTGTAGGAGGCGTAGACGCGATCCTTCCCGCCCCACACGCCGATGATGATGAACATCGGAATGAGTGTGGCTTCAAAGAAGACGTAGAAGAGAACAGTGTCGAGCGCGACGAACACGCCGACCATGACGACTTCCAGGAGAAGGAAGGCGATCATGTATTCCTTGAGGCGCTTCTCGATGGAATTCCAGCTGGCCAGCACGCAGAACGGCATCAGGAACGTCGTCAAAATGACGAACAGCATGGAGATGCCGTCGACGCCCAGATGATAGGCGGCGATCTTGCCGAACCAGGCATGCTTTTCGACCATCTGGAAACCCGGGTTCGAATTGTCGAAACCGATCCAGATGAAGAGGGACAGCACGAAAGTGAAGACCGTCGTCAGCAGCGATACGTTGAGAATGTTACGGCGCCCGAAGGGGCCGTTTTCATTTGTCAGAAGCAAAAGCACCACGCCGACCAGCGGCAGAAAGGTGACCGTTGAAAGAATAGGCCAATCGGTCATCACAGGGCACTCCCGAGCATCATCCAGGTGACAAGCCCGGCAATACCGATCAGCATCGCAAAGGCATAATGATAGAGGTAACCGGACTGCAGACGAACGACGCGGTTGGTCACATCAGCCACGCGCGCAGCAATACCGTTGGGTCCATAGTGGTCGATAACCGCCACGTCGCCCTTTTTCCACAGGAAGCGGCCAAGCGCCTTTGCGGAGCGAACAAACAGGAAGTCGTAGAGTTCGTCGAAGTACCATTTGTTCAGCAGGAACTGGTAGAGGCCACGATGGGTCTCGGCCAGACGCTTCGGCGTCTCGGGCGACTTGATATAGAAGTACCATGCGGTCACGAAACCAAGAGCCATGGCGAAGAATGGGCTCCACTTGACCCACAATGGAACGTGGTGGAACTCTTCGAGAATTTCGTTGGATGGAAGCGTAAACAGTGCGCCCTTCCAGAATTCCGCATATTCTTCACCGAAGAAATGCCCCTCGAACACGACGCCAGCCAAGACGGCACCAACAGTCAGAACGAAAAGCGGGATCAGCATGACCATCGGCGATTCATGGACGTGGTGCATGACATCAGCTGACGCACGCGGCTTGCCGAAGAAGGTCAGGAACGCGAGGCGCCAGGAATAGAAGCTGGTGAACAGTGCCGCGATGACCAGAAGCGTGAAGGCGAAACCGGCAACCGCATTGTGCGAGGCATAAGCGGATTCGATGATCACGTCCTTCGAGAAGAAGCCTGCAAAGCCAATCATCGTGCCTGGAATACCCACGCCTGTCAGTGCCAACGTACCGACGGTCATGGTCCAGAATGTGATCGGGATGTGCTTGCGCAGACCGCCCATGTGACGCATGTCCTGCTCACCATCCACGGCGTGAATGACCGAACCGGCGCAAAGGAACAGCAGCGCCTTGAAGAACGCGTGCGTGAAGAGGTGGAAC
The DNA here is from genome assembly GCF_001562555.1 of Agrobacterium bohemicum. Lineage (NCBI taxonomy): Bacteria > Pseudomonadati > Pseudomonadota > Alphaproteobacteria > Hyphomicrobiales > Rhizobiaceae > Agrobacterium > Agrobacterium bohemicum. Next base: position 184,380 of record NZ_KQ961034.1, on the reverse strand, counting down.
ACGGCGGCACCATAAGCACCGACGCCAAGCGCCACAAACATGTAACCGAGCTGCGAACAGGTCGAATAAGCGATAACGCGCTTGATATCGTTCTGAACCAGACCGACAGTCGCCGCAAAGAAGGCCGTGATCGCGCCAATCAGCGTCACAAAGGTCAAGGCATCCGGCGACAGTTCAAAGATCGGTGACATGCGTGCGACAAGAAATACACCAGCCGTGACCATGGTGGCCGCGTGAATGAGGGCCGACACAGGCGTCGGGCCTTCCATCGCGTCCGGCAGCCAGGTGTGGAGCAGGAACTGCGCCGATTTACCCATGGAGCCCATGAACAGCAGCAGGCAAACGCCGGTCAGCGCATGCGCCTTGTCCAGTTGCATGCCGAACAGGTTGATGACGACGTCCGTCGATGCTGCGCCGTCGGCAGGCAGATAGGTCCCAGCAGCTGCGAAGATCGTTTCGAAATTGACTGAGCCGAACAGAACGAACAGTCCGGAGATGCCGAGGATGAAGCCGAAGTCACCAACGCGGTTGACGATAAAGGCCTTCATGGCGGCAGCAGAGGCAGATGGTTTCTTGTACCAGAAGCCGATCAGCAGATAGGACGCCAGACCCACGCCTTCCCAACCAAAGAACATCTGCAACAGGTTGTCGGATGTCACCAGCATGAGCATGGCGAAGGTAAAGAGCGACAGGTAGGCGAAAAAGCGCGGACGATGCGGATCGTGATGCATGTACCCGATGGAGTACAGATGAACCAGTGTCGACACGGTGTTGACGACGACGAACATGACGGCCGTCAGCGTATCGATACGGAAGGCCCATTCGACATCGATGCCGCCGGACTGGATCCAACGCAGCACGGTAACCTTGATGACTTCACCAGGCTCGTGGCTGAGAAGCGCCACGTTGATGAAGACCACCCAGGACAGGATCGCAACGATGATCATCAGGCCGGTGGTGACATATTCCGAGGCTTTGGCACCGATGGAGCGACCAAAAAGGCCAGCGATCAGGAAGCCGATCAGCGGAAGAAAGACGATAGCTTTGTAGATCATAGCCTTATCAGCCCTTCATCATATTGACGTCTTCCACGGCAATCGATCCGCGGTTGCGATAGAAGACAACGAGTATTGCAAGACCGATGGCAGCTTCCGCAGCCGCAACAGTCAGAATGAACAGAGCGAAGACCTGACCGACGATATCGTTGAGGAACGACGAGAACGCCACCATGTTGAGATTGACCGCAAGCAGGATAAGTTCAATCGACATCAGGATAACGATGACGTTCTTACGGTTGAGAAAGATACCGAAGATGCCGATCGTGAAGAGGACCGCGCTGACCGTGAGGTAATGGGAAAGACCGATTTCCATAATATTATGTTCCTTGGATCCGTTCGCGCCTTAGATGCCCTGACCCGGCTTGACCTTGACCGTCGTGACGGCGGTCTTCGGATCGCGGGCGACCTGCGTTGCAATGTCCTGTCGCTTGATATCGGTGCGGTGACGCAAGGTCAGCACGATGGCGCCGATCATGGCCACCAGTAGTATCAGACCGGCAAGCTGGAAGAAGTAAATGTAATTGGTATAGAGCACGTCACCCAGCGCTGCAGTATTGGCGCGCTCCGCCGGGTTCGGGATCGGCATGGTGATCGACTTCGCAGCCACCGGGTTCAGCACGCTACCACCGACGACGATGATCAGTTCTGCCGCCAGAATGATGCCGATGAGAGCGCCGACCGGCGCATATTGCAACACACCCGAACGCAATTCGGCAAAATCAACATCCAGCATCATCACGACGAAAAGGAACAGCACCGCCACAGCGCCGACATAAACCACCAGAAGGATCATGGCGAGGAATTCGGCACCCGTCAGCAGGAAGAGAGCCGCCGCGTTGAAAAATGTCAGAATGAGGAACAGCACCGAGTGAACGGGGTTCTTCGATGCGATGACCATAAACGCAGACGCCACGGCGACGAAGGCGAAGATGTAAAAGAATACAGCGTGCAGACCCATGTTGGTGCCTTTTTGTCCTCACCGGACAAACGCGACCCTGAAGCCGCATGCCCGTTTCATTCCCGTCAGCGATAACCGACAGGCAGTGACTGTTTTACCCACTCCGAAGCAGCGCTCCGAAGGAACCATGCTGCCTTAACGATAAGGCGCATCCAGAGCAAGGTTGCGAGCGATTTCACGTTCCCAACGGTCGCCATTATCGAGAAGCCGCTGCTTGTCGAAATACAGCTCCTCGCGGGTTTCCGTCGCAAATTCGAAGTTCGGACCTTCAACGATGGCATCGACCGGGCATGCTTCCTGGCAGAAGCCACAATAGATGCACTTTACCATGTCGATATCGTAACGAACCGTGCGGCGCGTGCCATCGTTGCGGCGTGGGCCGGCTTCGATGGTGATGGCCTGGGCAGGACAGATCGCTTCGCACAGCTTGCAGGCAATGCAGCGCTCTTCGCCGTTGGGGTAGCGGCGCAATGCGTGCTCACCACGGAAACGCGGGCTGACTGGACCCTTCTCGAAAGGGTAGTTCACCGTTGCCTTCTGTTTGAAGAAGTGGCGCATCGTCAGGAAGAAGGCGCCAACGAATTCCTTGAGGAACAGTGAATTGACGGCTTGTGAAAGACTGGCCATCTCAACCTCCAAATCTACAAGCGAGGACTGCGGACATCTTATGCCCCCGCCGTCAGCTTGAGTACGAATGCAACAATCACGACCATGGCGAGCGACAGAGGAAGGAAAACCTTCCAGCCAAGACGCATCAACTGGTCATAGCGGTAACGTGGAACGAATGCCTTCACTAAGCCGAACATGAAGAAGACCATGCCGCCCTTCAGGATGAACCAGATGATACCCGGCACCCAGTTCAGGAACCAGACATCCACGATGGGAAGCCAGCCGCCCAGGAACAGGATGGTCGTCAGGCAGCACATCAGAACGATGGCAGCATATTCGCCCAACATGAACATCATGTACGGAGTGGAGCCATACTCCACCATGTGACCGGCCACAAGTTCCGATTCCGCTTCCGGCAGATCGAACGGTGGACGGTTGGTTTCAGCCAGCGCCGAGATGAAGAAGACGATGAACATCGGGAAGAGCGGCAACCAGTGCCAATCCAGGAACGATGCCGGAAGCCCAAGCGACGTGCCGATACCCGAATGCTGCGCATTGACGATATCCGTCAGGTTCAGAGAACCAACGCAGAGCAGGACCGTAACGATGACGAGGCCAATGGAGACTTCGTAGGACACCATCTGCGCCGCAGAACGAAGTGCGCCGAGGAACGGGTACTTCGAGTTCGAAGCCCAGCCACCCATGATGATGCCGTAGACTTCAAGCGACGAGATCGCGAAGATATAGAGAATGCCGACATTGATGTTGGCAATCACCCAGCCATCCGCAAACGGGATGACGGCATAAGTTGCCAGAGCCAAAGTCACGGCAACCAGCGGAGCCAGCAGGAACACGGCCTTGTTGGCACCGGATGGAATGACCGGCTCTTTCAGAATGAACTTCAAAAGGTCGGCAAACGACTGGAAGAGACCGAAGGGACCAACGACGTTGGGACCACGGCGCAGCTGAACGGCCGCCCAGATCTTACGGTCGGCAAGCAGAAGGAAGGCGATCGACACCAGCAACAAAACGAGAAGAAGCAGAGACTGGCCGACAATAATCAGCGCTGGCCAGACGTAGCTCCAGAAAAACGATTCCATAGTCCCCTACCCTTACTCTGCCGCAGCCTTGAAGTTGTTGCGGGCCAATGCGGAACATTCGGCCATGACGGCGGACGCTCTCGCAATCGGGTTCGTCAAATAAAAATCCTTAACCGGCGATGCAAAGCCCGCCTTGTTCAGGGTGCCAGCTTTAGTCGCCAGCGCTTCGATGCCAGCCACGTCGGCCACGGCAATCTCGTCGGCATCAGCAAAGTGCGGATGCGCGATGTAAAGCTGGGCACGCAGTGCAGACAGCGAGTCGAACGGCAGCTTGTGGCCGAGAACGTCCGACAGTGCACGCAGGATCGCCCAGTCTTCGCGGGCTTCGCCCGGTGCAAAACCGGCGCGGTTGCCCATCTGAACGCGTCCCTCGGTGTTGACCCAGATACCCGACTTTTCGGTATAGGCAGCACCCGGCAGGATGACGTCCGCCGCCATTGCGCCAGCATCACCATGCGAACCGATATAAACGGTCAGTTTTGCAGTCTTCGCAGACAGATCGATCTCGTCTGCACCCAGCAGGAAAAGAACGTCGGAAGATGCGGCGATGGAAGCAGCGTTGGCCGCCTTGTCTGCCGGAACAAAGCCAATATCTAGACCACCGACGCGGGCAGCAGCCGTGTGCAGAACGGAGAAGCCGTTCCACTCGGGCGACACGACGCCGACGGAAACTGCGAGCTTTGCAGCAGCAGACAGAACAGCCGCACCGTCTTCACGCGACAAAGCGCCCTGCCCGACGATGATCATCGGGTTCTTGGCAGCCTTCAGCTTTTCGATGAAGCTGTGCGAACCGGAGACCAGATCGGACAGCGTGTCGGTGCCGGAGCCGAGATATTCATAGTCGTAACGAAGCTCGCTCGCTTCACCGATAACAGCGATCGGGAAGCCACCACGGCGCCAGCGCTTGCGAATGCGTGCGTTGAGTACGGAAGCTTCGTAGCGTGGATTGGAGCCGATGATGAGCAACGCGTCGGCATGTTCGATGCCTTCGATGGTGGCGTTGAAAAGGTAGCTGGCGCGACCGAGCGATGGATCAAGCGCTGCGCCATCCTGGCGGCAATCGACATTTGTCGAACCCAGCGATGCGAGCAGCGACTTCAATGCGAACATTTCTTCGACGGAGGCCAGATCGCCAGCGATAGCGCCAATTTTCTCACCTGAAGTCGATGAAACGGCCGCCTTGATAGCGCCGAAAGCCTCGCCCCAAGTTGCGGGCTGCAAGCGGCCATCCTTGCGGACGTAAGGCTTGTCAAGACGCTGGGTCTTGAGGCCATCCCAGATGAAGCGGCTCTTGTCGGAAATCCACTCTTCGTTGATGGCTTCGTTGACACGTGGCATGACGCGCATGACTTCACGGCCACGGGTATCGACGCGAATGGCCGAACCGAGCGCATCCATCACGTCGATGGTTTCAGTCTTGCCGAGTTCCCATGGACGCGCCGTGAAGGCAAAGGGCTTCGACGTCAGCGCACCGACCGGGCAGAGATCAACGACGTTGCCCTGAAGCTCGGATGTCATTGCCTGCTCGAGATAGGTCGTGATTTCAGCATCTTCGCCGCGACCGATCAGGCCAAGTTCGGAAATGCCGGCAACTTCGGTGGTGAAGCGGACGCAGCGTGTGCAGTGAATGCAGCGGTTCATGACCGTCTTGACGAGCGGTCCGATGTATTTGTCTTCAACGGCGCGCTTGTTTTCAGAATAGCGCGAACCCGGAATACCGAAAGCCATCGCCTGGTCCTGAAGGTCGCATTCGCCACCCTGGTCGCAGATGGGACAATCGAGCGGATGGTTGATGAGCAGGAATTCCATCACGCCTTCGCGGGCCTTTTTGACCATTGGCGTGTTGGTGAAAACTTCCGGCAATTCACCGTTCGGGCCGCCACGAATATCACGAACGCCCATGGCGCAGGATGCGGCAGGCTTGGGCGGTCCGCCCTTTACCTCGATGAGACACATGCGGCAGTTACCCGCGACCGACAAACGCTCGTGGAAACAAAACCGCGGAACTTCGGCACCAGCCTCCTCGCACGCCTGCAACAGCGTGAAATGATCCGGAACTTCGATCTCTTTACCGTCAACCTTGAGCTTTGTCATGGTCCTACTTACGTCCTGTTGCCTGTCCGTCCCGCACAGTCTCATGCGTTCCGCAACAAATCCTGATGGCATTCGGCTTAGACTCAAAAGCGCCAAATGCTTTAACGATGTAAGGGACCGGTACACCCGATCCCCGCCCCTCGCAACACCCTCGAGGTGTTACTTTGGCCGGTGTTACTCGGCGGCCTCAAGCACAGCGCCATCATCCATGGCTCTGTAGGTATATTCGTCGATCCGCTTTTCGATTTCCGGACGGAAATTGCGGATCAGCGCCTGAACAGGCCATGCAGCGGCATCTCCCAGCGCGCAGATGGTATGACCTTCAATCTGCTTCGTCACTTCGAACAGCATATCGATTTCGCGCTTCTGCGCGTTGCCCTTTACCATGCGTTCCAGCACGCGCCACATCCAGCCCGTGCCTTCGCGGCATGGCGTGCACTGGCCGCAGCTCTCATGCTTGAAGAAGGCCGCGATACGGGCAATAGCCTTGATGACGTCGGTGGACTTGTCCATGACGATCATGCCGCCGGTCCCGAACGAAGACTTCACTTCGCGCATACCATCGAAATCCATGATGGCGTCCTTCATGTCCTCACCGCGAACGATGGGGCACGACGCGCCGCCTGGAATGACGCCGAGCAGATTATCCCAGCCGCCACGAATGCCGCCACAGTGGCGCTCGATCAGTTCCTTGAACGACAGACCCAGCGCGTCTTCGAATGTACACGGGCGCTCGACATGGCCCGAGACCATGAACAGCTTGGTGCCGACATTGTTTGGGCGACCGATGGAGGAGAACCACGATGCACCGCGACGCAGGATGGTCGGCGCCACGGCAATGGACTCGACATTGTTAACGGTCGTCGGGCAGCCATAGAGGCCCATATTGGCCGGGAACGGAGGCTTGAGGCGCGGTTGGCCCTTCTTGCCTTCGAGGCTTTCGAGAAGCGCTGTTTCCTCGCCGCAGATATAAGCACCTGCGCCGTGGTGAACGTAGATATCGAAATCCCAGCCGTTCTTGTTGTTCTTGCCCAGCAGACCGGCGTCATAGCATTCGTCGATCGCGGCCTGAAGCGCTTCGCGTTCGCGCATATATTCACCGCGAACGTAAATATAAGCCGTGTGCGCGCTCATGGCGAAACCGGCGATTACGCAGCCTTCGATCAGCGTGTGCGGATCGTGGCGCAGGATTTCGCGGTCCTTGCAGGTACCGGGCTCTGATTCGTCGGCATTGACGACGAGGTAATGCGGACGGCCATCGCTTTCCTTCGGCATGAAGGACCATTTGAGGCCTGTCGGAAAGCCTGCACCACCACGACCACGAAGGCCGGATGCCTTCATTTCGTTGATGATCCAGTCACGACCCTTTTCGATGATCTGCTTTGTGCCATCCCAATGACCGCGCGCCAACACGCCCTTCAGAGACGTGTCTTTGAGGCCGTAGAGATTGGTAAAGATGCGATCCTGATCTTTTAACATGCTTGACCTCTTTACCGCGGCTTCTTGCCGAAGACCCTGATGTATTCCGCTTCGCCACCCTTGGCGAGCGCCTCGGCCTGACGTACCCAATCATCGCGATCGATACGACCCTTGAAATTCAGATAACCATCGACCCACTCGCGCTCCTCGGCGGACCAGCCAGCAACCTGCATGTAGGTGAAGATGCCGAGCTCGTTGAGCGTCGCTTCGATTTTCGGGCCAACGCCAGAAATTAGCTTCAGATCATCGGCCTTTGCGGGGCGCTCGATCTTGGCAGGACGGTTCTTGTCTTCCAGCGATGGCTTGGGCGAGGTTTTCGTCTCGCCAGACCCTTCTTTTGCAGCATCCTTGGCGTTGCTTTCGGACGCCTTGGGATCGGTGACCGGTGTCTTCAGCTTCGCGTCGGACTCAGCTGCCGTCGTCTTCGGCTTTGCAGCTTCTGATGGCGCAGGTGCCGCTGCTGGAGCCGCCGCGGCAGGCGCTTCGGCTGGCTTGTCGAGATTGGAGCGATCCGGCTTTGTCTCTTCCGTCAACGTCGTGAGGGGACCGATCGGGGCTGACAAATGACGGTCGATCTGCGGGCCCGGCTTGACGGTGTCACCCTTCCCCGCCTCGAACGTGTCGATGATTTCTTCCAGACGCTCTGGCGTCAAATCCTCATAGGCATCCTTGAAGATGATGACCATCGGCGCGTTGACGCAGGCACCCTGACATTCCACCTCTTCCCATGACAGCGTACCGCTCTCGTTGGGTGTCAACGGGTCATGGTGGATCTTGTGGCGACAGACTTCCATCAGCGCTTCGGAACCGCGCAACATGCAGGGCGTGGTACCACAGACCTGAATATGTGCCTTGGTGCCAACTGGCTTCAGCTGGAACTGCGTATAGAAGGTCGCAACTTCGAGCACGCGGATATAGGCCATATCCAGCATGTCGGCGATCTTCTCGATACAGGCGCGGGTGACCCAGCCGTCCTGCTCCTGCGCGCGCATCAACAGCGGAATGACCGCAGATTGCTGACGCCCTTCAGGATACTTCTGGATCGTTTTTTCCGCCCATGCGGTATTGTCCGCGTTAAACGCGAAACCCGTGGGCTGAACCTGATCTTCGGCTAGTCGACGAACGGACATACTTCCTCACGCCCCATCAGTTTAACGACTCGCACCGCGATTTCGTCACCGTGACGAATTCGCAGGCATAGGCCGTTTTGTCTTTTTGCATGAACACAATGAATTTTCCGCCATTGGGAAGCGAGGATTTTATCTCGTATCCCTGTGACAGAAGTTGCTTGACAGATGATGAACCGCCGCTTGCCTGCAACGATACACCCTCATCCGCCGTCTGGGCGAATACGGGTGCCGTCGCGGCAATAAAAGCCGATATGGCCAGCGGCAATCGCATTAGCGGTCAACCTCCCCGAACACGATGTCCAGAGAGCCGAGAACAGCCGTCACGTCGGCAAGCTGATGGCCTTTGCAAAGGTAATCCATGGCCGCCAGATGCGCAAAACCAGGAGCGCGAATCTTGCAGCGGTAAGGCTTGTTCGAACCATCAGCGACCACGTAGACGCCAAACTCGCCCTTCGGAGCTTCGACGGCTGCGTAAACTTCACCAGCCGGTACGTGATACCCTTCGGTGTAGAGCTTGAAGTGGTGAATCAAGGCTTCCATCGAACGCTTCATCTCGCCACGCTTCGGCGGAACGACCTTGCCATCGAGCGACGAAACGGCGCCGATGCGGTGCTTGCCCTGCAAGAGCTCCACGCACTGCTTCATGATCTTGATCGATTCACGCATTTCCTGCATGCGGATCAGATAACGGTCGTAGCAGTCGCCATTCTTGCCAACGGGAATATCGAATTCGAGATCGGAATAGCACTCGTAAGGCTGCGCACGGCGCAAGTCCCACGCAGCACCCGAACCGCGAACCATCACGCCGGTAAAGCCCCAGGCGAACGCATCTTCCAACGAGACGACGCCGATATCGACGTTGCGCTGCTTGTAGATGCGGTTGTCGGTCAAGAGGCCTTCAACGTTGTCGAGGAAGGTGATGAACGGATCGCACCACTTGCCGATATCATCAACCAGCTCCGGTGGCAGGTCCTGATGGACACCACCCGGGCGGAAATAGGCAGCGTGCAGACGGGCACCAGAAGCGCGCTCGTAAAATACCATTAGCTTTTCACGCTCTTCGAAGCCCCAGACCGGCGGCGTCATAGCGCCAACGTCCATGGCCTGCGTCGTGACGTTCATGATGTGCGACAGGATACGGCCGATTTCCGAGAAAAGAACGCGGATCAACTGACCACGCATCGGAATCTCAAGACCCAGCAGCTTTTCCACGGCCAGCGAGAACGCATGCTCCTGGTTCATCGGCGCAACGTAATCGAGGCGGTCAAAGTATGGCAGAGCCTGAAGATAGGTCTTCGTCTCGATCAGCTTCTCGGTGCCGCGGTGCAACAGGCCGATATGCGGATCGACGCGCTCCACGACTTCGCCGTCGAGTTCAAGGACGAGACGCAAAACGCCGTGCGCAGACGGATGTTCCGGGCCAAAGTTGATCGTAAAATTGCGAACATTATGTTCAGTCATCAGTGCTGCTCCGCCGACGTGATCATGGCGATGAATTCGGGGCCGGTCATGTTTTTCGTGTCCTCGGCGAACGAATAATTTGTCGGCTTTTCGTCGATGAAGATTTGCGATGCGAAACGGAAGCTAGATGGGTTTTCAAACGACTGGACGGATACGGCGTGATGCGCGCCGTCCTTTGAGCGCCACATCACCGTACTACCGCAAACCGTACAAAAGCAACGCTCGCCCCATTCTGAAGACGAATAAACGCCGAGATGTGTATCATTCTCTACTGCAACGCTTTGGCATTCGACGGCAAGAAACACACCGCCGGACCAGCGACGGCACATGGAGCAATGGCAAATGCCGACTTCACGGGCACCAAACGTCGCTTCGAAGCGAACGGCACCGCAAAGACATTGCCCCTGCTCTGTGGCGGTAGCTTCACTCATGGCTTGGCCTTTTCATCGCCCGGAAGAACATAGTCTGTTCCTTCCCAAGGGGAGAGAAAGTCGAAATTGCGGAATTCCTGTTTCAGTTCGACCGGCTCGTAAAGAACCCGCTTGAGCACGTCATCATAGCGCACTTCCACAAAGCCCGTGACCGGGAAATCCTTGCGCAGTGGATGACCCTCAAAGCCGTAGTCCGTCAGAATGCGACGCAGGTCGGAATGGCCTTCGAATGGAATGCCATACATATCCCAGGCTTCGCGCTCGAACCATTCCGCGCCGACAAAAACGGACGTCGCGGATGGTACTGCTTCGTCCTCGGCTGCCTGAAGCTTGATGCGGACACGCAGGTTCTGGCGCGGCGACAACAGGTGATAAACGACATCGAACCGCTTCTCACGGCTCGGCCAGTCCACACCACAGATATCGATGATATTGACGAAACCACACTGGACGTCATCGCGCAGGAACGTCAAAAGCGCGATGATGTTTTCAGGCGTCGTGTTCAGCGTCAGTTCGCCATAGGCAATGACGGACGATTCCAGAAGGGAACCGCGCACTTCATTCACATAGGCCGAGAGATCGTTGAGAGCTTCGCTCATTTATAAGTCCTCTGCCCTTAACGCTCGATCGTGCCGGTACGCCGGATTTTCTTCTGCAGCAAAAGCACGCCGTAAAGCAGTGCTTCCGCCGTGGGGGGACAGCCCGGCACGTAGATATCGACGGGAACCACACGGTCGCAACCGCGAACAACGGCGTAGGAATAGTGGTAATAACCGCCGCCATTGGCGCAGGAACCCATCGAGATGACATAACGCGGCTCCGGCATCTGGTCATAGACCTTGCGAAGCGCAGGCGCCATCTTGTTGGTGAGCGTACCCGCAACGATCATGACGTCCGATTGGCGCGGTGAAGCGCGCGGCGCAACGCCGAAACGTTCCATGTCGTAACGCGGGCCGGAGGCCTGCATCAGACCTTCGACGGCGCAGCAGGCAAGACCGAACTGCATCCACATCAAAGAGCCCGTGCGCGCCCAGGTGATCAGGTCATCGGTCGTCGTGACCAGAAAGCCCTTATCCGCGAGTTCGTCGTTGATCTCGGTAAAATAGGCGTCATCGCTGCCAACCGGCTTGCCGGTGGACGGATCGACGATGCCCTTGGGCTTCGGTGCGACCAGCGTCGTGTCGTTATGAACTACGCCCATTCCAGTGCCCCCTTCTTCCATTCGTAGATAAAGCCGATGGTGAGAACGCCGAGGAACACCATCATCGACCAGAAGCCGAACCAGCCTATTTCACCGAAGGACACAGCCCATGGGAAAAGGAACGCGACTTCGAGATCGAAGATGATGAACAGAATCGACACCAGATAGAAGCGAATGTCGAACTTCATGCGCGCGTCGTCGAACGCATTGAAGCCGCACTCGAAGGCGGACAGCTTTTCAGGGTCGGGATTCTTGTAGGCAACGGCAAAAGGCGCAATCAACAGCGCCAGACCGATGACAAGCGCGATACCAATGAAGATTGCGATCGGAATGTAGGAACTGAGGAGTTCAGTCATTGTCTCTTCCTTACTCGACCGAGCGTCGAGCATACCCCTTTGGAAACGAGAATCCGCAGGGTCGAAAATTATGTTGCAACGCCGCAGTGGTTATCCCAGCCAAGCGCGCTCTGCAAGAGATTAAGTGTCATTTCGATCCAAACGTGACTTGGAGCAGCCACTATTATATGCACACAACTTCGCAAACACCAGGATTCATCACACTAAGTCATTAAAAAATATAAGCAATCAGACCGGATCAGCCGCTACCAAATTGTCGCATATTTTCGCGCTTCAAAACGGCTTGAAGCCGACCAAAACGACTCGAAAAACATGACTCAAACACGCAAGAAATCAACCGGCTGAAACGATGCCAAAGAGGTGCTTGGCAGCCATAGTTTACTGCAGAGCGCGGCGACAAGTCGCGCAGAAAACACGACATATTGACTTGTGAAAACTAGACTTTGGGGATTTTTACGCAATGAGCGCGATTTGAAAGGAGAACATTTGCTTCTGCAATGAGAAGAAAATGGCGCGAGTGACGGGGCTCGAACCCGCGACCTCCGGCGTGACAGGCCGGCACTCTAACCAACTGAGCTACACCCGCGCATTATTTCGGATCATGCGATCCGTCGTTTTCGAGGAAGGAATGGCGCGAGTGACGGGGCTCGAACCCGCGACCTCCGGCGTGACAGGCCGGCACTCTAACCAACTGAGCTACACCCGCACATTCCTACTAAAGACTGGCCTAGACCCGCCTTACGAACTCGCCTCGGCTGTTCGTTGAGCGGCTAACTAAGACGTTCGTGTTGGGGTGTCAAGCAGCTTTCACGACAAAAGAATAAGCTTGAGCATTTTGGTTTCGCAAAGACGCAAGAAGCGCCGGTTTCCCGGCACTTTCTTATTTGGACTTTTTTCTGCTCGGTGAAGCTGGAATTTATCCACAGCGCTTGCGACGAAAAGAAAACACGAATTTACGCTAAATGTCAGAACGATAGAGCGAGAGATTTACAGAATCGGCTTCGCATTGGTCTGCAATCGAGCGGTGCGATCTCATAAAAGGGCACTCTGTCACAGCGAACCTGCCCTCCCCGGCTGTCGCCTGTGGAAAAGACCAATCGCCACAAATTAAAACCGCCAGCACTGACAAAAAACGAAAAAAACAAAAAAACTTCACAAAAGCTCTTGCGGTTTTTTTCCGATACCAATACATCACGGCCACCGACGCGGCGGACATGTTCCGCAGGACGCGAAGGGCGATTAGCTCAGTTGGTAGAGCGCCTCGTTTACACCGAGGATGTCGGCGGTTCGAGTCCGTCATCGCCCACCATTCCTACAAAATCCCATAAAACAGCACTGCACTCCCGGATGTGGCAATAAAAATTATTGCAGCTTGCTTTTATCCGTCACAAATAGCGAGGCAGTTCCTCTTCCACGATGACATCATCGCCCAGTTTAGCGATGGCTTCGAGGGTGCCTTTGATTCTGGCGTGACGGCCGGTGGCGGAGATGAGGGTTAGGCCAGGTATACGCGACAGGGTTTTCTGCCAGTCCTGCGGCTGGCGGGCATTGTGGCGGAATGTAGCGGTGTAGGTTTTTTCCGGTTCAGTCATGTGGTTCTCCCATACGCACTTCAGTATGACATGAACCGGCTCATTCGACTCGTTATAAATCGAATGAGCCGTTGCGTTCGTTGGGGTCGGCACCCCTCACACGGCGCGGCTGAGACCATCTCCCTGATAGGACTGCGCAAGGCCTATGGAGAGGGCCGCACCTTCCAGCTTTGCTCTTGCGTATTTGGCACGCGCAGATGTTCGTTGCAGACTTTTATAGATGGTATCACGCGACAACATCACGGCGAGAGCGCCGGTGGTAACCGGGGTTGCCATCGATGTACCCGACATATCGGCATAAGGAGCAGGCTCGCCCTCATCTGCCGGAATGGTGGAAATAACGGCCGATCCCGCCGCCGTGACCGCGACCTGTTTTCCAAAGTTAGAATAGGTCGGCAGGAAAAGCCCTCCGCTGCCGTAGCGGTCTGTCGATTGCGGTCGGGTGAAGTTGGCGAGATTGCTGACAGGATAGGTTCCGGGCCTGGTGACCGCCGAAACCGCGACAGACAGCGGATAGCTTGCCGGTGCCAGCACGGGTTGGCCGAAATTGTTGCCCGCAGCGCAGATACATAGCGAACCTCGGCTGTAGGCCGAGAGTACGGCATCATATTCGATTGCCGACGGGTCGCCGCCGAGACTGAGATTGATAAGATCCACCTCATGGGCATTGGCCATGGCATCGATTGCAGCTGCGATATCACCCTGGTTGGCACCTCGGCCCGGCGCAAACACACGCGCGGTGAAAACATCCGCACCAGGTGCGAGCCCGGCGAAATCCCTGCCATCGACTGGCGGGCGGGCTGCGATGAGGCCTGACACGTGCGTACCGTGCCACAGAATGTCGGCTGTCGCCTGTGGGCCGGACTGAAAGCCGCCATCGACAAAGGCACCGGCAGCAACGACATGGCTGAGATAAGGGTGCGGCCCCAATCCCGAATCAATAACGCCGACACGAATGCCCGCCCCCGCAAGCGGATCAAACACGCTGATACCGGCAAGCTGATGCCACCAGCCTAAAGGTCCTGATGTCGGAAGACTGTCGAGATCGATACCCCCGCCCGATGAGGGGTGAACAAGCATGCCCGACCAAGCGCTTCCATGTGGTGAAATCTGCGCCGTGACGGGATACCATTGAGCCTGGTCGAACGGCAGGGTGGCAACACCCCGTGCATCGGTCGTCGCACTCGCGCTACTACCAGCCGGTTGGCCCGGCTGCGGCGACAGCGGGATGAGGCTGAGTTCCACCAGAGTGTTGGCGAGCGGCGATCCAGCCGAGGTTATCGTGAGGGTAAAGACTGGCTGGCTCGTCGTCGCCGTACTGGCTGCATTCATCGCGGTGCAGATGGTTTCAGCCGGAGGACTGCCCCAAGGCGCCAGCCGCAGAGACGCCGGCCAACGCAAGGCCTCCCGCTCTACAATCGTGTCAGGAGAAAGATCGCGCGTTTTCGCCAGCAACTCCTCTTCATCCGCGTGAATGACGAGGACACGCCGAACGTCATCTCGCTCCATTCCATTGTCGCTGACGATATCCATCGCGCCACCCAGGGAGCGCAGTAAGCGCTCACTGAAATTGCCCTTTGCGGAGCGTCGCGCGCGGCCATCACGATAAGGGGCCATGCGATGCGAAATGATGAAGCGGCTTGAAGGCTGGCCTGGGCCACCAGAGTTCTCATCAGGATTTGCGGTTGTATCTGAGGTCATGGCTCTTTTCCTTGACGCAGTTGAGTGACTTAAAAGCCCGGATTTACGGCCAATTCAACAGATTGCTCATGCACGTAATCCGAATATGAATTTACTTTTAACCCGTTATGCATGTATTTTTTAATTGCACAACTTTAAAAAGTACAATAGGAATTTTCTCGTCAAAGGCGAGTTAGCCTTAGCTCAAGCAATTACCGGTGGTTGCTCGTAACTGGCCGTACTCTCCAGACAAGTCACAAAGCTCCCTTCAACTATGAATTCGGGAATTGATCGATGACCATCACTTCATTCTGGGGTTGCCAACCAGCCCCCCCGCAAAACACTGTAGGCCCAACGGCCTATTGGCATTGCCAGCCAACAAGCATGCTGGGTTGCCAGACAGCCGTGCAATATTGCCAGCCACCATCTGGCGCAGATCAGCAGCAAGGCACACCCGTAGGTCCAACGGCGTACTGGCATTGCGCCACACTCACTGTCATGCCGCCAGAGACGGCTGACCAGCAGCAGCAACAGAATGTGACGCTGACGCCAATTTGCCAGATCACCAACATCACCCCGGTTTGCTCGACAGGCATTCCAATTGTCTGCAATGGTGCGGCAGCAGCACCGCAGGGGCAGGCTCCTCAGCAGCAGCAGAACCTGACGCTGACGCCAGTTTGCCAGATCACAAACATCACGCCGATTTGCTCTACGGGCATTCCAATTGTCTGCAATGGTGCGGCAGCAGCACCGCAGGCGCAGGCACATCAGCAGCAGCAGAACCTGACGCTGACGCCAGTTTGCCAGATCACAAACATCACGCCGATTTGCTCGACGGGCATTCCAATCGTCTGCAACGGCGCGGCAGCGGCTCCGCAGGCGCAGGCTCCTCAGCAGCAGCAGAACCTGACGCTGACGCCAGTTTGCCAGATCACCAACATCACGCCGATTTGCTCGACAGGCATTCCAATCGTCTGCAATGGTGCGGCAGCAGCACCGCAGGCGCAGGCACATCAGCAGCAGCAGAACCTGACGCTGACGCCAGTTTGCCAGATCACAAACATCACGCCGATTTGCTCGACGGGCATTCCAATCGTCTGCAACGGCGCGGCAGCGGCTCCGCAGGCGCAGGCTCCTCAGCAGCAGCAGAACCTGACGCTGACGCCAGTTTGCCAGATCACCAACATCACGCCGATTTGCTCGACAGGCATTCCAATCGTCTGCAATGGTGCGGCAGCAGCACCGCAGGCGCAGGCACATCAGCAGCAGCAGAACCTGACGCTGACGCCAGTTTGCCAGATCACCAACATCACGCCGATTTGCTCGACAGGCATTCCAATCGTCTGCAATGGTGCGGCAGCAGCACCGCAGGCGCAGGCACATCAGCAGCAGCAGAACCTGACGCTGACGCCAGTTTGCCAGATCACAAACATCACGCCGATTTGCTCTACGGGCATTCCAATTGTCTGCAACGGCGCGGCGGCGGCCCCACAGGCAACAGTGACGCCTCCGACCTCAATCGGATGCGGAACTTTGGCGACCATCTGCAACCCGACCCATATGCATTGCACAGGTCCGCAGCCGAATAACAATCAGCAACAGCAGAACCTGACGCTGACGCCGATTTGCCAAATCACCAACATCACCCCGGTCTGCTCCACGGGCATTCCAATCGTCTGCAATGGCGCGGCAGCGGCCCCACAGGCAACGGTGACGCCTCCGACGTCCATCGGATGCGGAACGTTCGCGACTGTCTGCAACCCGACCCATATGCATTGCACTGGGCAGTAACGGGAACGCTTAGACTTCGTCACATTTCAAAGTGATGCAAGTTCTGCTCATCGGCCGCGTGCGGCCGGTGGGCTCGTTTTGAGCCGGGATTACGGTTCGATGCCCGCATGATTTCAAGCAACGCATTTATCCGGCCTTGGGGGACACAATGTATCTGACCAGCGGCACACTCGTGCCATATCTGATTGACCGAAGCGTATTGTCCGCAGCAGACCTTCTCGCCGATGACATCACGATCTTGGAAGCCGGGCGGCGTAACCGGAATTTCAAGGTTTTCCGCAAAGACGGTTCCGGCGTCTTCGTCAAACAAATCCCCCTCATGGCCGTTGAAACCACCCAGTCGGTGCAGCGAGAGGCGACCCTTTACGCGCTGGCTGAAAAAGACGCAGCGGCAGCGGGCCTCAAGACGCTGATGCCAAGGCTTCGTCACTATGATGGAAACCGGCATCTTCTGGCAGTCGAACTGGTACCGCATTCTCAAAGTCTCACATTTTACCAGATGCAGGCCGCCAGCATCCGTGGCGCTGTGGAAGACATAGCGGCACAGTTGGGAACACTTCTGGCCACCTGCCACGCCCAGTCGCCCGACATCCTCAAAGAGCCATCGAGACAGGGTACGTTTCCGGCACAGCCGCCCTGGATTCTCAATTTTTCCGAATTCGGCGAAGCGATGATTCCGAATATGAGCGGCGGTGCGCGCGGTGTTCTGGCAACTTTACGTCAAGAACCGGAATTGAAGGCGCATCTGATGTGTCTTCAGGCCGAATGGAGACGCACATGCCTGATCCACGGCGATCTGAAGTGGGAAAATTTCCTCGTTTCGCAAAAACCAAATGGCGATGGCCGCGCCACCGTTCAGCTGATCGACTGGGAACTGGCCGACTTAGGGGACGCAGCCTGGGATGTAGCCTGCGTTCTGGCAAGTTTCATCCAACCGGTCATCGTCGGGCGCTACTCCGCGCAAGGCCAGGCGATGGGGCCTGCAACCGCTGATGAGACCGCGCGAGCGCAGGCATGCTGTAAAGCCTTCTGGCGAGCCTACACAGCAGCCTTTTCCATGACGCGGGAACAACAGGCGCTTGCAAAGGAGCGCTGCGCAAGATTTGCAGCCGCCCGCCTCGTTCTCACCGCCTACGAGATCGCCCAATCGACGCCAGAAATCTCTGCATCGGCCCTTCTCGCCATCCGCGCGGCGGCAAGCATCTTCAACGATCCACGCAGCGCTATAGACCAGTTGTTTGCCCTTGACGAGATTGGAGCGTGACCATGAACGCAACTCAACACATGCTGCCCGCGCAAACCAGCCACGATACCCTGCCCGCCCCTTTGCAATCATCACTCTTGGGCATTCTCGATGCCGTAAAGATTATTGGCTTGTCTCAATTTCAGATCGGCAACCGGCCAGTCGCGACGCTGCCGCCTATCGCAGCCACTGCAACCGCACGTCCCGTAACTGCGCTCTTGTCGGAAGCTCTGTGGCCAGCGCTTTATGATGCCGCTTATGCCCGTCCTTTCCACCTCGACCCGCCCGGCCCGCTTCCGGCACCTGTAGACCTCGATCTTCTGTCGCAGCTACGCACCCTCTTTCCCGAGGGCTCCCGATGGTCAACGCAATGGCAGGTGTACAAAACCGATTCCAACGGTTCGGTGCATGTTCGCAAGGGGGAGTGTTGCCGCCACGTGTTTCCGGGCGCCTTTACACTGGCATATCAAGGGCCAGTGCAGGCAAACTCCATGGTCTCGGTTCTCCTGCCGCTGGCGTCATCACAACTGCAGTCAGGCTTCTACCATATCACCGGCCACGCACCGCATTCGGACCATGACGACGCCGCCTTGGCACGTCTCTACCTGAACACACGGGCAGCAACCGTGGCACCTCTGATGGCGCAGATTGCCGGGCTTCTCAACAATTATGCGATGCCGTTTCGGGCCAAAACGCTTCTGGAACCTGCCGCCTATGACCGCACGGATAGCACAGTCTTTTATCTCGCACGTCGGCATCTACCCTTTGCGCTGTCGTTGCTACGGGATTTCTTCAACGATGCGGCACCGGACCTCGAACCAGACGTGCCACTCTTCTCGAAGTCACTTGTCGGCGGCATCGGGGGTGCAGACGACCCCGGTTTCGGGATGAGTTTCGGCCAGGTGCGGGCGATGCTGATGGCAGACGCAATCGTCAGCGCTTGGGCTGCAGGCACCCAGAACGCACAGACAAGGCTTGAGCATCTAAAGCACCGCTTTTGCGAATCGGGCCTTTCGCTTTCCACGCCGCATCTCAGCGCTGGCAATAATGACATCTATGCCGTGTTGGCGTGAAAGGATTTTCCAAGATGAATTCGATGACATTCCCCTCGGCACACATCACGCAGAACAAGAGCCGTTTTCTTGAGGCGGCCACCCGCATCGGCGCACAATTGTGCCGCGATGCGCTGTGGGACGATGGCCGCTGCACGTGGATGGGCTGGGCAATGACGGTGGCGGACGGCAACGCGACGGCGGCTTACCGCACAGCTTCCGTCTCGCTCTACGATGGCGTCGCCGGTATTGCGCTTTTTCTGGGACGGCTTGCAGTGCATGCGCCCTCGCCCCGCCTTATCGCCACGATCGACGGCGCAGTGCGACAGGTGCAGGCCCGGTTGCCTGATCTCGACAGCCCTCCGCAGAGAGGTTTTTACACAGGCAGCCTTGGTGCGGCCTATATGCTGTGTGAAATCGGCGGCGCGCTGGATCGGCCGCAATGGGTGGAGCAAGGGTTGGCGTTGGCCGAACATCACGCTGGCCAAGCCTTCCCCGATGAAGCGACCGACGTGATTGCAGGATGTGCCAGTGCTATCCCCGCGCTCATCCATCTCGGCAAGCGCTACGCGCGGCCAGAACTGACGAATGCAGCGATACACCATGCCGAAAAATTGCTCGTGGCCGGTGTGCTTGATACCAACGGCCTTTCGTGGCCATCTCTCATGCCCAAGCATCGCAATCTCCTGGGCTACGCACATGGTGTCTCAGGCATGGCGACGGCACTTCTGGAAGCTCACGCCGTCAGTGGCAACGAAGCGCTTTTGCACGGCGCAGAGGAAGCGTTGCGTTACGAGCGAAGCTGGTTCGACGCCTCACAGGAGGGATGGCCGGATTTTCGCATCGACACCATAACATCAGGTGCCGCGGCACTTCCGCCGACCTGCAACTGCACATGGTGCAATGGCTCGGCGGGTATCGGCCTTTCACGACTGCGCCTGATGGAGCTTCTGCCAGCCGATGAAATAGCGCGGGACGAAGTCAACATCGCGCTTCAGGATGCATCCCGCCTGCTAACGACGCCCGCGGCACCGCAGACCATGGACCTTTGCTTGTGCCACGGCCTTGCTGGCACGGCAGATTTCGTTTTATCCGCTGGTGTGCAATTGAACCGTGAAGATGTCGCGGTACATGCCGATCAGGTCGGTCACTACATCATGGACACCTATCTCGACACTGAGCTTCCGCTTCCCTGCGGTGTTCATCAGCGGGGTGAAGCGCCCGGCTTGCTCCTGGGAACAGCGGGCATCGGTTACTTCTTTCTGCGACTGATGGAGCGGGAGACGTTGCCATCGATCCTGCTGTTAAAAACATGATGGCGCCGCTCAACCAGAGTAACGCTTTCTTAACGCTAGTCCCTATTTTGCGCCCTGATGCGCTACTTCGGGACAAAACACCCACTCGGAACCCATGAATTCACCCGTTAGATTCAATATTTCTCAATAAATTATCGCGCATAATCATCACGTCGGCTTCATGATGAAGTCGCGTTTTAATGGGATGAACCATGACTGCGAACTCGATCGTCACGCTGGCGCTGATCGCGCTGCCAATCTACTTCTTTTTTCGCTGGGTACAGTACGACTCGGAGAAGCAGGACAAGCAGAAGTAGACACGTACTCCGATCCCACCCCGCCTCAAACTGTTACATCATTCATCCGCCGGATGACCGAAGGTGGTGAACCCACCGCCTTGGTAGATGTGGGCTGGATCCTTTGGATCCTCTTTGCCCGCCTGAGCAAGTATCTCGGCGCGCCACTTCGCCGAGCTATCCTGTGGTTGCCAACCCAGGAAGGCCGTATTGCCATTGTCCCACCAGCGCTCCGGATTGTCGGATGCGCCATAAACAACGGCGTGGCCAAGACGCGGGGCTTCGAACCCGCGCACGCACAGAGAGACGAAATCACCTGCGCTTAACCACGTCGCCAGCATGCGTGTGGTCTGCGGTTTTTGCGTCAGTGAGCCTATCCGCACCGACAATGTCTCCTGGCCGAATTTATCGAAATAGAAGCTCGCCATATTTTCACCGAAGCATTTCGAAACGCCGTAGAGAGAATCCGGCCGGACCGGCGATGTGCTGTCGATTTTTTCGTCTCGGCGATAAAATCCGATCGTATGATTGGAGCTGGCGAAAATGATGCGCGGCTGGCCATTGTGACGCGCCGCCTCATAAAGATTGTAGACACCTTCGATATTGCCCTTGAGAATAAGTTCGAAAGGCCTCTCCACGGAGATACCACCCAAGTGGATGATACCATCGACACCAGCCACAGCCTCGTCCACTTCAGCGCGGTTCGACAGGTCGCACTTTACGAATGTTTCGTGTGAGGCCAAATCCGCCATATCCACCATATCGGATAGTACGACGTTTTCAGCGACATCCTTCAGCAAGGGACGAATAGCCTTGCCAACGCCACCGGCAGCGCCCGTCAACAACAAGGTTTTCAGCATGTGTCCTCCATCGCCACCCCGACGCGTAAAGGACGCGTGCTGCGTGGTCATACATAAAATCATCTGTTATCTTATCTCTACGTTAGGATGACGGTGGATTTCAAGGACATACCGTGACGTTAAGCAATTCGCTGCGACTGCGATTCAGAGCTCACTCGATGAGCTACGCGCTGCGCTTCCCTCCAGAATTCATCTCTAAATTGAGCCAACTTGTATTATAAGTTCTTGACGAAGATAATATCTCGAATATTATCGCCACAACGAACAATTGGAGATACAAAATTTATGGCTATGGACCCCCAGGAACTCAAGGTTGCACTTGGTGCGGGCCTTCTTTCTTTCCCCGTCACCCCCTTCAGCACCGATGGCGAATTTAACGAAAAGCCATATCTGGATCACGTCAACTGGCTGTCAGGCTTCGACGCAAGTGTCTTGTTTGCAGCTGGTGGCACGGGCGAATTTTTCTCTTTGGCGCCTGAGGAAGTCGCGACGGTGGTCAAGGCCGCGAAGTCTGCTGCTGGCTCTGTTCCGATTGTGTCCGGTTGCGGTTACGGCACCAAGATTGCTGTGCAGATTGCCCAAAGTGCTGAAAAAGCGGGTGCGGATGGTATTCTTCTTCTGCCGCATTACCTTATGGATGCGTCCCAGGCTGGTCTTTACGCCCATATCAAAGCGGTCTGCGATTCCATATCTATTGGTGTGATGGTCTACAACCGTGACAATTCCATTCTCACGGCTGAAACGCTGCAGAAGCTGTGCGACAATTGCCCCAACCTTGTCGGCTTCAAGGATGGCTCAGGCGACATCGGTCTGGTGCGGAAAATCACCGCAACGGTTGGCGAGCGCCTGACCTACCTCGGCGGCATGCCGACAGCTGAACTGTTTGCCGATGCCTATCTGGGTGCTGGCGTGACCACCTATTCGTCTGCCGTGTTCAACTTTGTGCCGGCGCTTGCTCAGGAGTTTTACAAGGCGCTACGCGCAGGCGACAGAGCAACGACGGACCGTATTCTGATCGACTTCTTCTATCCGTTCATGGATATTCGTAACCGCCAGAAGGGTTATGCCGTTTCCGCCATCAAGGCCGGGGTGCGTCTAGTCGGGTTCGATGCTGGCCCGGTTCGTGCGCCTCTTACCGACATCACAGAAGAGGAAGTGGGCATGCTGGACGCGTTGATTGGACCTTACAAGCCATGAAAATAGAAGCGGTCCGCACTCATCTGCTCGACTACAAGCTGGCTCATGCCTTTGAAAGCGCGTCCATGCGCTTCGACAGGCGTATCCATTGCCTTGTGGAGATCATATGCGACGACGGAACCGTGGGTTGGGGCGAATGCCTCGGCCCGGCAAAGCCGAACGCGGCCGTGGTGGCAGCCTATACGCCTCACCTCCTGGGTAAAGACCCGCTCGATATCGAGATCATCTGGCATCAGCTCTACAACGTCCTCAGAGATCAGGGCCAGCGCGGACTGACGATGACAGCGCTCAGCGGTATCGACATCGCGCTTTGGGATATCAAGGGCAAGCGTTTCGGCACGTCGATATCTCGGCTGCTGGGCGGTCGCTTCCGCGAAAGCGTCAAAGCCTACGCAACCGGCTCCTTTCGCAAGGACGGTGTGGACGCGGTCTCCGACGTCGCGGCAGAAGTTGCCGGTTATGCTGGCCAAGGCTTCCATGCCGTGAAGATCAAGATCGGTTTCGATGTGGCGGAAGACATCGCTGTCATAAAAGCCGCACGCGAAGCGGTCGGCCCGGACGTGCGGATCATGATCGACGCCAACCACGGCTATGATGCGCTGGAAGCGGTAGAAGTGGGCAACACGCTGGCACCACTCGGCATCGACTGGTTCGAAGAGCCTGTGGTGCCGGAGCAATTGGAGGCCTATCAGGCTGTTCGCGCCGGTCAGCCCATTCCCGTTGCCGGCGGCGAAACCTGGCACGGGCGTTACGGCATGCGCGCCCCGCTGGAAAGCCGTGCTGTGGACATTCTCCAGCCCGATCTTGCAGGCAGCGGCGGCTTTTCCGAAACCAAACGCATCACCGACCTCGCAACGCTCTATGGCGTTCGCGTCGTTCCGCATGTCTGGGGAACCGGCGTGGCCATTGCCGCCGCCTTGCAATTCATGGCCTACCTGCCGCCAGACCCAGCCCGGCGCGCTCCGCGTCCGCCGATACTGGAGTTCGACCGCACGGAAAACCCGTATCGCCAAGCCGTGCTGACCAGCCCGCTGGATCATGTCGATGGCGTGGTTCAAATACCGGATGGACCGGGGCTCGGCATTGAGATCAATCGGGACGCGCTGGAGCAATATGCTTTGAAGGACGTCTAGTCTTCGATTAAAGAGCTCGTGATGAAAAAAGCCGGGCGTCAGTGATGACGCCCGGCTTTTG
Source organism: Agrobacterium bohemicum (assembly GCF_001562555.1). Lineage (NCBI taxonomy): Bacteria > Pseudomonadati > Pseudomonadota > Alphaproteobacteria > Hyphomicrobiales > Rhizobiaceae > Agrobacterium > Agrobacterium bohemicum. The sequence continues at coordinate 160,303 of NZ_KQ961034.1, read as the reverse complement.
TTAGATGGCAGCTCCACGCTCCGTCACCCCGAAGTTCACTCGGCATGACGGAGAGAGAGCATAATCAGTTCGTACCCTTCAGATCGACCGGGAAGAACAGAGTCTCACCAGACGAGTCGTCAACACCGTCATTGTCGGTCACAGCAAAGGCCTTGCCGGACTTGTCGAAGGCAAAACCTTCAAGCTTGTCGACAACGTAACCGTTTGTCTGGGCCTTCAAGTCTGGCAGGAAATCGTGAACTTCGGTCTTCTTGACCAGCGGCAGCTCGCCACCGATTTTGCCTGGCTTCAGGTCCTCAATCGCGACGCTGTAAAGCTTCTTGATCTTTGCCTTGTCGCCAATCAGGTTGTCACGCTCTACAATGTAGACATTGTCGCCGTGGGCGGTGATTTCTGAAAGACCGACCCAACCATCCTTGGTCTTGTCCAGCGGGTAGTGCACGGCGCCCCACTCCTTGGACTTCAGATTGTAGGATACCAGCTTGACCATGCCTTTTTCGTTCTTGCCCCATTCGCGCTGAACGGCCATCCACAGCGTGGCGTCATCGCCCTTGCCGATCATGGTGACGCCTTCGAAGCCAAAGCGGGTTTCGCCTTCCAGCAGCTCTTTCGGAAGAGCGATTTCGGTCTTGATCTCGCCCTTGGCATTGACGTTGTAGAGCGCATGCGGGACTAGCTTTTCGCTGTTGCCCTCCGACGCGACCCAGAAGCCACCCTTACCATCCAGCGTAATGCCTTCCATATCCAGCTTCTGCGCTGGCTGACCATCACGCTTCACGCGCAGGACGCTTGTGATGAGTGCAGGCTTCTGGTTGGCGTCGATGGTGTAGATCGAAGGCTGGTTGCCATAGACCGAGTCGGAGATGGCATAGAGAATGCCTTCTTTTTCCGGATCTCCAACGAGGCCGGACAGTGCGCCCCAACCGATGGGTGCACCGTCGACAGTCGCGGACGTCAGCTGCGGGTAAGCCGCCTTCCCTTCCGAACGTTCATAGATCATGACGTGCGAGCGCGCTGCACCGTCTGCTACGAGATCAGCTTCGTTTGCCGTGACGAGGAGGTTGCGCGATGGAATGGCGACTGCTCCTTCAGGGGAAATGCCCGAAGGAAGAATCTGCATCAACTGCGGCTCGCCGCCTGTGTCCTTGTAAACACCCACAACAGAGGCGCGCTCGGCCAGAACAAAGACATACTTATCGCTGCCGAATGTCGCTACTTCCAGACCTTCAGGCTCGATGCCCTTGGCCTTGGAGCGTTTTTCAGGATAGTGGCCGATGGCCGCAACAGCATGCTCGAAGGATGAGCCTGCCTCGTAGACAAGCTTGCCGGTTTTGTCGAAAATTGTGAAGCCGCGTGAGCCGCCTTCCCAGTCGCCTTCGTTGGCGATGACAATGCGGTCATTGTCCAGCCATTTCACGGCATCCGGCTCGCGTTTGCGGGCATCCTGCTTATCGGTGAATTTTAGCTGACCATCTGTTTTGGTATCGATGCCCGTCAAATCAACCGTACCGGCGGAAAAATGGTTCGTTACCTTCCCGCTTTTACCATTGATGATGACGATATGGTTGTTTTCCTGAAGCGTCAGGGCAATCTCACCGTTGGCATTGATGGAAACGAATTCCGGCTCAGGATCTTCCGGCGCAATTTCGGCAAGCCCGGTCACGTCGATCTTCTTCAGCGTCGAGCAATCCGGTGCACCATCCTTCAGGCCGATGGTGACGAGGAAACCTGCTGGCATCTGTGGAATCGCACCGCCATTAACCTCTTCATCCCGCTCGTTTTCGATGGCAATTGCCATGAAGCTCTTGTCCGGCGAAACCGCAACGGAGTCCGGCTGTCCGCCCAATTCACAACTTGCCTCGATCTTTTTCGTGGCAATGTCCACAGTGACCAGCTTGCCGGACGGTTTCACGAAGCTTTCAGACGTGTTGACGCCCGCCAAAACTTTTCCTCCGGATACCGCAACCGAGGTTGGCTCGCCGTCCATCATCAATGCACCCAGCGCTTTCGGTGCCTTGGCATCGCTAATGTCGATGAAGCCGATGCCGCCGAGTGGGCTATCCGAATAAATCAGCGTGTTGCCGTCTTCACTGGCCGCGATAATCTCCGCAGACGTCACCGTCTTCTCTTCCTTGTCGGAAGGAAGGTTCAGGGCCACGGGAAAAGAAGCGATACGATTGAAGACCTGCTCTGCGGCGGCAGGAAAGGCTACGGAGGCGCAAAGCGCCGCAGTCAGCGCAGCACTCGAAAAACGAAATGTCATGGTGTCCCCTTCAGTGCATTGGAAAAATGCATATGAGGGCTTTTGCGACATGGACGTGACAGGCAAATGACAATGAGAACATGCTGATAAACAAAAAGCCCGGCTTGAAGCCGGGCCCTTTGCATTTCTTCGGCGTTATTTCGCAAAACTGCGCAAACAGCCGAATGTTTCCTCGTAGACCTCAAGACCGTTCGCCCGCCGCGGACAAACAGCCTTTTGAAACTTAGGAGTTAACAGCTTCCTTCAGGCCCTTGCCTGCGGAGAACTTTGGCACGTTGCGAGCCGGAATATCGACTTCTGCACCCGTGGAGGGGTTACGACCCTTGGAAGCTTCGCGACGGCTAACGGTAAAGCTGCCGAAGCCAGCGAGACGAATATCGCCACCGCTCTTCAGTTCGTTCTGTACAGTTTCGAAAACTGCGTCGACCGCAGATGCGGCATCAGCCTTCGTAAGACCAGCCTTTTCGGCAACTGCAGAAACGAGCTCATTCTTGTTCATGTTTCCACCCCTTTCAATGGTTTGAAACGACTCAAATTGGATCGGCGCAGAATACTTATCTATTCGCGCACCGCCACCCAAAAGCGCCGGAATGACCTGAAAAACAAGGGGTCTAGAGTTCTTTTCACAAAAAAGGCTGGCATTTCTGCCAGCCTTTCAACGATTTTGTGCTAATTTAGCATCACGATCAACGGTCGTTTATCAATGCGCGATTGTCTGACCGGTATCATCGACGCCTTCAACGGTTGCAATAACCGGCGTCTCAATGCTCCCATCCCATTCGATCGGCTCCGGCATACGCACCAGCGCATGTTTGAGAACTTCACCCATACGGGAGACCGGGATGATTTCCATACCGTTCTTTACGTTGTCAGGAATCTCGGCCAAGTCCTTGGCGTTCTCTTCCGGGATCAGCACCTTCTTGATGCCGCCGCGAAGAGCCGCCAACAGCTTTTCCTTCAGACCGCCGATGGGCAGAACGCGTCCGCGAAGGGTAATTTCGCCTGTCATCGCGACATTCTTATCCACCGGAATACCGGTCATGATCGAAACGATGGCGGTTGCCATGGCCACACCTGCGGAGGGACCATCCTTCGGAGTTGCACCTTCGGGAACGTGAACGTGGATGTCCGACTTGTCGAAACGAGGCGGTTCGATCCCGAAATCCACGGCGCGCGAGCGAACGTAAGACGCCGCTGCCGAAATGGATTCCTTCATCACTTCCTTCAGGTTACCGGTCACGGTCATACGACCCTTGCCCGGCATCATGACACCTTCGATTGTCAGCAATTCGCCGCCAACTTCCGTCCATGCCAGACCGGTGACGACACCAACCTGATCTTCGCCCTCGGCTTCGCCGTGACGATACCTTGGAACGCCCAGGTAATCGTTGATGTTTGCAGCGGTAACAGCAACGGACGTCGACTTACCCTTGATGATTTCGGTCACGGCCTTGCGAGCGAGTTTCATCAACTCACGCTCAAAGCTACGAACACCGGCTTCACGGGTATATTGCTGGCTGATGGCCATCAGGGCATCGTCGCTGACGGAAAACTCTTCCGGGCGCAACGCGTGTTCCTTAATTGCCTTGGGCAGCAGGTGACGCTTGGCAATTTCGCGCTTTTCGTCTTCCGTGTAACCCGCGATGCGGATCACTTCCATACGGTCCATTAACGGGCCTGGAATGTTCAGCGTGTTGGCGGTGGTGACGAACATCACGTCCGACAGGTCATATTCCACTTCGAGATAGTGGTCCATGAATGTGGAGTTCTGTTCCGGATCCAATACCTCCAGCAGAGCAGATGACGGATCGCCACGGAAATCCTGGCCCATCTTGTCGATTTCATCAAGCAGGAAGAGCGGATTGGACTTCTTGGCCTTCTTCATCGACTGAACGATCTTGCCCGGCATGGAACCGATGTAGGTCCGGCGATGGCCGCGGATTTCCGCCTCATCGCGGACGCCGCCGAGCGCCATACGCACGTATTCACGTCCCGTTGCCTTGGCGATAGACTTCGCAAGCGAGGTCTTGCCAACGCCTGGAGGACCAACGAGGCAAAGGATCGGGCCGCGAATTTTCGACGCACGGGCCTGCACAGCCAGATATTCGACAATGCGTTCCTTGACTTTGTCGAGGCCGAAATGATCCAGCTCAAGAACGGCCTCAGCGGCGTTCAGGTCTGTCTTGATCTTGGATTTCTTGCCCCATGGCAGACCAACCAGCCAATCCAGATAGTTGCGCACCACTGTCGCTTCCGCAGACATAGGGCTCATCTGGCGCAGCTTCTTCATCTCCGCGTCGGCCTTTTCCTTGGCTTCCTTGGAGAGCTTGGTCTTTGCGATGCGCTCTTCCAGTTCGGCCATCTCGTCACGGCCATCTTCGCCGTCGCCGAGTTCCTTCTGGATCGCCTTCATCTGCTCGTTGAGGTAATATTCGCGCTGGGTCTTTTCCATCTGTCGCTTGACGCGCGAGCGGATACGCTTTTCCACCTGCAGAACGGAAATCTCGCCTTCCATGAAGCCGAGAGCCTTCTCGAGACGCTGCTTCACGCTCACCGTTTCGAGCATTTCCTGCTTTTCGGTGATCTTGATGGACAGGTGCGATGCAACCGTATCGGCGAGCTTGGAATAATCATCGATTTGTCCAGCAGCGCCAACGACTTCCGGGGAAATCTTCTTGTTGAGCTTCACATAGCTTTCGAACTCAGAAACCACTGAGCGAGACAAAGCCTCGTTCTCGACCGGATCTTCTTCGGGCTCATCCAGCAACACGGCTGTGGCTTCGTAGAAATCTTCGCGATCTGTATATTCTTCGATCTTGGCGCGGCCTTTGCCTTCAACCAAAACCTTGACCGTCCCATCGGGAAGCTTCAGGAGCTGCAGAACGTTGGCAACGGTACCGACCTTGTGGATGGCGGATGTGTCTGGATCATCATCGCTGGCGTTGATCTGTGTGACCAGCATGATCTGCCTGTCAGAGCCCATGACTTCTTCCAGCGCACGGATGGACTTCTCCCGCCCGACGAACAGCGGAACGATCATGTGCGGGAAAACGACAATGTCGCGCAGAGGGAGTACGGGATATGTACCGCCAGATGCAGCAGACGTAATGTTCGTCATATCATTTCCTTTCAATGGCCTCTCTTGGGAGAGACACTTGCCGGACTATCTGTGGGAGTTTCCGGCATATTCTTTGTCGTGACTGAAAGTGGAGTTCGCCACCGTCATTTTCAAGTCACAAGAGCAGATACCCTTCCGTCCTGGACGGGATAAAACTTCAAATACGCTACACGCAACAATACGCTTTATATTTTCCGTTTTTTCGCCCGCCACACCGAATCGGAAAAAGCAGCAACATTCAAAAAAACGTCATATCGCGCTGCAAATCACTTCTAAAACTTTATCAGGAAAGCGCAATCCGCACCAAACGCAAAATCAGATCACAACGCCATAATGCGACCTTTCCCGTGCATAACACGCAAAAAGGCCCACTTGCGGTGGGCCTTTGCATTTCAACAACGTGCGTGTGAAGCCTATGCCGAAACGTTGGCTTTTTCTTCCTGACGATCCGCATAGATGTACAGCGGACGCGCAGCACCGCTCACCACTTCGTCGGAGATGACCACTTCGCGAACGCCATCCAAAGTTGGCAGTTCGAACATCGTGTCGAGCAGGATTTTTTCCATGATCGAACGCAGTCCGCGTGCACCGGTCTTGCGAGTGATCGCTCTGCGCGCGATTTCACGCAGCGCATCGCCCTGGAATGTCAGTTCGACATCTTCCATTTCGAACAGGCGCTGGTACTGCTTGATCAGAGCATTCTTCGGCTCCGAAAGAATCTGGATCAGCGCATCTTCATCCAAATCTTCGAGCGTTGCCAGAACTGGCAGACGACCGATGAACTCCGGGATGAGGCCGAACTTGACGAGATCTTCCGGCTCCAGCTCACGCAGCACTTCGCCCACACGACGATCGTCTTCCGCCTTCACCGTTGCGCCAAAACCAATGGAGGTCTTTTCGCCGCGGGCAGAAATGATCTTGTCGAGACCGGCGAACGCACCGCCGCAGATGAACAGGATGTTGGTCGTATCCACCTGCAGGAATTCCTGTTGCGGATGCTTGCGGCCACCCTGTGGAGGAACGGATGCAACCGTGCCTTCCATGATCTTCAGAAGCGCCTGCTGAACGCCCTCGCCCGACACGTCACGCGTGATGGACGGGTTGTCCGACTTGCGGGAAATCTTGTCCACTTCGTCGATATAGACGATGCCGCGCTGGGCGCGTTCAACGTTATAATCGGCAGACTGGAGCAGCTTGAGGATGATGTTTTCGACATCCTCGCCCACGTAACCGGCTTCGGTCAGCGTTGTTGCATCGGCCATGGTGAAAGGAACGTCGATGATACGGGCCAGCGTCTGGGCAAGATAGGTCTTGCCGCAGCCAGTTGGTCCAACCAGCATGATGTTCGACTTCGCCAATTCGATTTCGTTGTTCTTCGACGCATGCGCAAGGCGCTTGTAATGGTTGTGAACAGCCACGGACAGGATTTTCTTTGCCTGCTTCTGGCCGATAACATACTCGTCAAGAATCTTGATGATATCCTGCGGGGTAGGAACACCCTCGCGAGACTTCACCATCGAGGTCTTGTTCTCCTCGCGGATGATGTCCATGCACAATTCGACGCATTCATCGCAGATGAACACTGTCGGTCCGGCAATGAGTTTCCGGACTTCGTGCTGGCTCTTGCCGCAGAATGAACAATAGAGTGTATTCTTAGAGTCGCCGCCGTTGCTGCCGCTGACTTTGCTCATATCACTTTCCTTCCAGCACGCCGCTGGTCCGCCAGGCGGATCGCGGTCAACTTACCGTCTGCCAACACGTCCGCTTCCCATAAGCTTTCGTATCGGCTTCGTTCCCGGGGCACTAACCGCATCAGATTCTGAACCTGAAACGGCGGCAACGAATTCCCCTTCAGCCACCAAAGCGACTATCGCTTCGGTTTTATTCGTCATTCGCCCCGTCATCAACCCAAAGCGGATTTTTCGAGGCGACTCAAAGCTACGTCATAAAAATTCAACACAGCCTTAATATCTACTATTAGCGCTTTATTTTGTGGTTTAAACCCCCGATTTTCACTTCGAGGGGTCAAACAACTGTCATAGTCGAAACGCTTAGCTGGCGATTGCGCCTTCCATTTCCTGACGCGACGTCAGGATTTTGTCGACGACGCCCCAGTTCTTTGCCTCGTCCGCGTCCATAAAGTGGTCACGGTCCAGCGTGTTTTCAACTTCGTCAAGAGTACGACCTGTGTGCTTCACGTAGACTTCATTGAGGCGGCGCTTCATCTTGATGATATCGCGCGCATGACGCTCGATGTCCGATGCCTGGCCCTGGAAGCCGCCGGACGGCTGGTGAACCATGATGCGTGCATTTGGCGTGCAGAAACGCATGCCCTTTTCGCCAGCGGCGAGAAGCAGCGAGCCCATGGACGCAGCCTGACCAACGCACAGCGTGGAAACGGCCGGACGGATAAACTGCATCGTGTCATAGATCGCCATGCCGGCGGTTACGACGCCACCTGGTGAGTTGATGTAGAGCGCGATTTCCTTTTTCGGATTTTCCGATTCCAGAAACAGCAGCTGTGCGCAAACCAGCGACGCCATGTGATCTTCTACCGGGCCGGTCAGGAAGATGATGCGTTCCTTCAGAAGGCGTGAGTAAATGTCATAGGACCGTTCGCCGCGATTGGTCTGCTCCACAACCATCGGCACCAGAGCCATGGCGGTATCAACTGGATTTGTCATGTCCGTCCTTTGTCAACTCTTACCCGGACGCATCAGCACCCGGAATCAATTCAATTCGTCTACTCACTACATAGAGTGTGATGACACCGTTCTTCAAGGCTCGACGGCGTATATCCTTAATGACGTCCCGGCAAATTTCCTAGGCCGCCATACTAGGCCGCTCGAAATGACGCCACACGAATTGATACGTTCGCTTCCGTCATCAACGGCGAAACGGGATGTTGGTCAACTAATTCTTAAAATCAGCCAAAATATACACGACGAAACCTTTCGTAAGGTAAAGTAGAAACGACTTCTTAGGGATTGAATGTCGATAATGTTGCCCGACCGATTTGCTTCTCCATGACGCCATAGGTTTTATTCACGCGGAAATCATGAGCGCCGAACGATGAGCGCATGTGTGAACGCATCACGCGGCGACAGACGGGGATACTGCATTGCTAGACGCTAAAACAGGCATGCTTATCTGGTCCATGCAAACATTGACCATCGCCGCCGTTCTGGCGGTTCTGTGGCTGCATAATCCGTCGAAAAAATATCATCTATGCTTCGCTTCCGGTTTCGCGCTCGTGGGCGTCGGAGCCATTCTCGTGTTGCTGCGCGGAGAAATACCCAACGTCCTGTCAATCCAAGTCGGCAATGCCATTGCGCTGTCCGCATTCGGTTTCTGGCTTGCTGGTCTTTTAAAACTCGAAGACCGCAAGATCGACGGCTGGATCGCTATTCCCGCACTCATCTGGATTGCCTTCATGTTCGTCCCGCCGGTTCGAGACAGCATGGAAGCCCGGATCATTCTCTATCACATCTGTGCCGCGGTCGGTTATTTCATGCTAGCCGGCGTTCTGGTGATGTCGAACGAATACATATCGAAAACACGAAAAGTGCTTATCGGCGGACTGATCGTCCAGGCTTTCATGGGGGCGATAACCGCGTCGCTGGTAATTCCCTACAATCTGGCAACCGGACAAGTCGTGCCGCTGACGGCACCTGTTGCGATAGCTGGCTCCTTCGGCTTCATCGTGCTTCTGACGATCAGCGTAAAAATGTTCATGGAAGACACCGAACGCCGCCTGCACCACCTCGCCATGACCGATCATCTAACGGGAACCTTGAACCGTCGCGGAATGGCCAATGCATTCGACATGTTAAAGGCCAAACTCAGCGGCACCTCGCAACATATCGCCGTGATATTGTTCGATATCGACCACTTCAAAATCATCAATGACAAGTACGGCCACCAGTGTGGAGACGATGTACTGGTTCAGTTCTGCGCCCAAACCGGTCAAATCGTTGAAGGGCAAGGTGTGTTGATCCGCATGGGCGGCGAGGAATTCGCATGCCTGATCGAGACGGATGATCCATCGAAGGCTGCAATTCTTGCAGAAGCGATCCGCATCCGTTTCAGCCGTCTCGCACTTTTTTCGGATACAGAACGGTTCTTCGCAACCGTCAGCGCTGGTGTTTTTTGCCAACAAGCCACCGATGCCGATCTTGATGCGATGCTGACGATGTCCGACCGCGCCTTGTATGGTGCCAAGAAAGAAGGCCGCAACCGGACAGTCATCCGTGAGGGGTCTATCAACATCGTGATACCCGCAGACGACCGAGACGAAGACCCCTGCGACAACAATGCCGATCGTCAGGTAGCAGCGCTTACGCGCATTACCCATATCGCCAATCGATAAAACCACGACTTGACCTCGATGTGCTTGCGATCCCATCATGGCATCTGCGCAAGCGTTGGAGGTTTCGTCATGCATGTCAGGTTTTTCACCAGACTTCTGTTATCCGCGACAGTGTTTGCAGGGTCAGTTCAGGCCCAGCAGGCATCAGACACGATAGCCCCGGAAAAGGCGACAGGCACGACCACCGCTGCCCGTGTAGAGACGAAAAACTACATGGTCGCCTCCGCTAACCCGCTGGCTGCCGAGGCTGGCCGGAAGGTGATCGCCGATGGCGGCAATGCCATCGATGCCATGGTTGCGGTGCAGACCGTTCTGGGGCTGGTCGAGCCTCAAAGCTCCGGCCTTGGTGGTGGCAGCTTCCTCGTTTATTACAATGCCGCCGCAAACAAGATCACCACATTCGACGGGCGCGAAACCGCGCCAATGGAAGCAACACCGAAGCTGTTCCTCGATGAAAGCGGCCAGCCGCTGAAGTTTCTGGACGCCGTGATTGGCGGGCGCTCCGTCGGCACGCCAGGAACGGTACGATTGCTTTCCGATGTGCACAAGAAATACGGGAGCAAACCCTGGGCCGATCTCTTCAGCCCTGCTGAAAAGCTTGCGAAAGAAGGCTTTCAAGTCTCACCCCGCCTTGCATACTTGATTGCATCGGACGGAGACAGGCTGAAGAAATATGAAGGAGCGCGTGGGTATTTCTACGATGCTGACGGCGCACCGCTGAAGGCTGGCGCAGTTCTCAAGAACCCCGCTTATGCGCAAACGCTGAACACGATTGCGACGAAGGGCGCGGATGCGTTTTATACCGGGCCGATTGCCGAGGCGATTGTCAAAACCGTTCGAGAAGCAAGTAGAAATCCCGGCGTCCTGTCTCTCGCCGATCTGGCCAACTATCGCACGAAAGAACGCGAACCGGTCTGCGCCAAATACCGCGCACTCGATATTTGCGGCATGGGACCGCCCTCCTCCGGTGCTGTCGCCGTGGGTCAGATACTCGGCGTTGTCGAAAACTTCGACATCAAGGCACTGGGGCCTGACAATGTAGAGAGCTGGCGCCTGATCGGTGATGCGCAACGTCTGGCCTTTGCGGACCGCGAACGCTATCTGGCAGACCCGGATTTCATGCCCCTGCCAATAAAGGGTCTGCTGACGAAGGAGTATCTCGCCACCCGCGCATACCTGTTGGATGGAGACAAGGCGTTACCCGCAGATGCCGTCAAGGCGGGCGAGCCGACATGGGATCACGCCCTGATGTTCGGTCGTGGCCCGGCGCTGGAAATGCCATCCACCAGCCATTTCGTCATCGTGGACAAGCAAGGCAATGTCCTCTCCATGACGACCACCATCGAAGGCGGCTTCGGTTCGCGCCTGATGACCAACGGCTTTTTGCTGAACAACGAGCTGACCGATTTCTCCTTCAAGACCCATGACGGCGGGCTGCCGGTGGCCAACCGCGTGGAACCCGGCAAGCGTCCACGCTCATCCATGGCCCCGACAATCGTGATGAAGGATGGAAAGCCGCTGATGGCTATCGGCTCTCCCGGTGGCAGCCAGATCATCGGCTATGTCGCACAGGCGCTGATTGCCTATATCGACTGGGGCATGCCGGTCGAAAAAATCGTGGCGCAACCGCACCTCATCAACCGTTTCGGCACCTACGACATCGAAGCCGGGACGGATGCGGAAAAGTTCGCAGAGCCGCTGAAAGCAATGGGTTACGAGGTGAAGCCGGGCGAGATGAACTCCGGTCTGCACGCCATCGAAATCACCGCCAACGGCCTCGTCGGCAGTGCCGATCCGCGCCGCGAAGGTGTCGCCGTCGGCGAATAGAATCGCTTCCGTGAAGGGTAGGTTTGCGCTAGAGATCGGGCATGAAAAACGTGCCTGATTTCCTTTATATCGATGCCGATAAACGCTCAGTTTCGCTCGACGCCCGCAATCCCGCTTTCTACAGCGACCCCAACGCCGTCTACGCGGCGTTGCATGCGCACTGTCCCACCTTTTTCTGGGAAGAGCAGAAGCAATGGTTCTTTACCGGCTATGACCATGTGAATGCGCTGCTGCGTGATCGCCGCTTCGGTCGACAGATTCTTCATGTCGCGACCCGCGAGGAGCTAGGCCTGCCGCAGCCTTTGGAACACGTCCGTCATTTTGATGCGGCCGAGCGACATTCGCTGCTGGAGATAGAGCCGCCGGAACACACGCGGCTGCGGACGCTGGTAAACCGCGCCTTCGTCTCTCGCCATGTCGAGAAAATGAAACCGGAAATCGAAACACTGGCAAATGGACTAATCGACCGTTTCGAAAAAGACGACAAGACGGAGTTGCTGTCATCATTTGCCGATATCATTCCGGTGACGATGATTGCGCGGATGATCGGCATTCCCGACGAAATGGGCCCGCAACTGCTGAAATGGTCACATGCCTATGTCGGCATGTATATGTTTAAGCGCACCCGCGACGATGAACTGGCAGCCGACATCGCCGCGAAGGAATTTGCGGATTACGTCCGCAGCGTGATTGTAGAGCGGCGCGCGGAGCCGAAAGATGACCTGCTCAGCCACATGATCCACACGGAGCATAAAGGCCAGTACCTCACCAACGACGAATTGATTTCGACCACCATCGTTCTGCTCAATGCCGGGCACGAGGCCACGGTTCACCAGATCGGCAATTCCGTCCGCGTCATCCTCGAAAGCGGGACTGACCCTGCCCCGCTGTTTCAGGACGAAAAATCGACCGAGCGCACGGTGGAAGAAACGCTTCGCATCGGTGCGCCGGTTCACATCTTTCAACGCTGGGCGCTGGAGCCGGTTGAGATTGATGGCATCGAATTCAAACGCGGCGACAAAGTCAGCCTCATCCTCGCCGCCGCCAATCTCGATCCGCAAAAATTCACCAATCCACTCACCTTCAAACCGGATCGCGCGGAAGCCCCAAACCTGTCCTTCGGCGCCGGCATCCACTTCTGCATCGGCGCACCACTGGCAAGGCTTGAACTCAACATCGTGCTGCCGCTGCTATTCAAACGCCTGCCCGGCCTACGCATAGCGCAACAGCCAAAGGTGAAGGATGTCTATCATTTCCACGGGTTGGAGCGGCTGGATTTGGTCTGGTGAAGCGCATCTTGCGCTGACTACAGCCTCACCACATAATCCTTGCGCGTCATCTCCACAACTTCCCAAGTGCCTTTAAAACCGGGGCGAATGATGTGGCGGTCTCCAGCCTTGAGATGGATGGGGTTGCTACCGTCTTCAGTCAGGATCGAGTGGCCTTCGAGGATGTTGAAGTATTCCCATTCGTCATATTCGACGCGCCATTTGCCGGGAGTGGACTGCCAGATTCCTGCGTAGATGCCGCCGGTAGCTTCCTCGATGTTCCATGTGGTGAATTCCGGATTGCCTGAAATCAGCCGGTCGGGTGCTGGTGCACCGTCTTCCGGCTGTACCGCGGCGAGGTCTCCGTCTGGCTTGAAGTTGAGAATGTTCGTCATGAGCGACTTTCCTGATGTGATATGTTCGTCGCGCTGTCTACCGGATCACTCCAGGAGAAACGCCCTGAAATCATTGACATTCGTTCCTGTCGGGCCGGGTACGAAGAGGTCGCCTGCAAGATCGAACGCCGACCATGCGTCGTGGCCTGCCAGAAATGCGCGGGCATCGCCGCCTGCGGCGCGAATGCGGGTGATGCTGTCACCATCGCAGAACGCGCCTGCGTTATTTTCCGAACCGTCGATGCCATCCGTATCTGCCGCAAGCGCAGTGACGCCAGCGATTCCCTGTAGATCGAGCGCAGCAGACAGCAAAAATTCGGCGTTACGCCCACCTTTGCCATAACGACTGTTGCCGATCGTCACTGTGGTTTCTCCGCCGGAAAGCAGCAATAGCGGCTTGTCGAACATGCCATTCCCGACAAATTCCCGCGCGAGCGCCGCATGCATGCGACCGATATCCTTCGCTTCACCCTCAATGGTGTCGGACAGGATGAGAGGGTGAATGCCCCGCTGCCGAGCAAGTTCTGCCGCGGCGTTCAGCGACACCCGTGACGACGCGATGACGTGCACCTCGTTTCCGGTGAAAGCAACGTCTGCCGGGTTCGGCGCCGCCGCCTGCCGGATGCTGTCGACGATCTTTTCCGGCAAATCCATTCGGTAAGCGAGGATAGTGTGCAAAGCTTCCTCAGCATCGCTTCCATCCGGCACAGTCGGGCCAGATGCAACGAATGCGGGGTTGTCGCCGGGGACATCTGATACCACCAGCGTGACGACACGGGCGGGATGCGCGAGTGCCGCGAGTCTGCCGCCCTTGATGCGGGAAAAATGCTTGCGCACCACATTCATCGCGGAAATAGGCGCACCGGATGCCAGTAACGCTTCATTGAGCGCGATCTCGTCGGCCAGCATGAAACCATCCGGCGGTGCGGGCAAGAGTGCCGAACCGCCACCGGAGATCAGCGCTATCACCAGATCATCCGAGGTCAGCCCTTGAACATGCTGCATCAGCGCCTGCGCCGCGTTGAGCCCGGCCTCGTCGGGTACGGGATGGGCAGATTGCAACACTTTGGTGCGGTGGCAGTCTGCGACCGGGCCGTGCCGCGCCACGACGAGACCGTCGAACGGGTACTGCCATGCGCGTTCGAATGCTTGCGCCATCTGGCTAGCCGCCTTGCCCGCGCCGATGACGATGGTGCGCCCTTTCGGTCGCTCTGGCAGGTGTCTCAGGATAGCCTCATAGGGATCAGCCGCCTTGACTGCCGCGAAAAACAGCTCCTCCAGCAAAGCGCGTGGATTGGCAATCACCTTAGTCCTCCATCATGCAATCGTCTCGGCACTTCTTTGCCACCATGACCCGCGACATCCAGCGGGGCAAGGCCACCCAAATGAACTTCTGTACTGGCTATGCGTTGCCCTAGACAAGATTGGAAAACGGGGGATGCCATGTCCAATACCGAAAATCTCGGGCCGGAATATCACAATGATAAAAACAAGGATCGATTGAAGGGCAAAAGGGTCGTGTGGTCGCGCCGCAAATCCAGCCCTTGGACGTTCACAATGCTGATCATCGTCGTCCTGATCATCGCCGCCGGTGCCGTTGCAGTAACGTATCTGGTTACCTCACATCCTGGCAAGCCGCAGGAAAACCCGACGATAGACACGCCAGTGCAGCAATAATCAGATCAAATCAATCCGACAATTGCGCACCAAACTGGGCTTCATACAGCCGACTGTAAGGTCCCTTTTTGGCTAACAGCGCCTGATGATCGCCCGTTTCAACGATACCGCTCACATCAACCACGACGATACGAGACGCATCGCGGATAGTCGCCAGTCTGTGTGCGATGACAAGCGTCGTGCGACCTTTGGCCAATTCCGCGAGCGACTGCTGGATAGCTCTTTCCGTTTCGGTATCAAGCGCAGAGGTTGCCTCATCGAGAATGAGAATCGGTGGATTTTTCAGGAACATGCGGGCAATGGCCATGCGCTGCTTCTGACCGCCTGAAAGCTTCACGCCCCGCTCGCCAATGACTGTGTCCATGCCTTCAGGCATGTCTTTGATCACCGCGTCCAGTCTGGCGCGACGGGCAGCCTCCCATATGTCCGCCTCATCAGCACCGAGACGGCCATATTCGATATTTTCACGAATGGTGCCGCCAAACAGAAAAACGTCCTGCTGGACGATGCCGATCTGGCTGCGCAGCGATGCCAATGTCATCTGCCTGATATCGATACCATCGATACTGATCGCGCCGCCCGTCACCTCGTAAAAACGCGGCAGCAGCGAGCAGAGCGTTGTTTTCCCCGCACCGGATGGACCAACAAAAGCGACCGTTTCACCCGCCTTGATGGTGAGGTCGATATTGCGGAGAACCTGCTTTCCGTCGCTATAGCCGAAACTGACCGACTGGTAGGCGATTTCGCCGCGCAGGGCCGGTGCCTCGACAGCATCGGGGGCATCGGCGATATCAGGATCGGTATCGATCAGTTCGGTAAAGCGCCGAAAACCGGCAATGCCCTTGGGGTAGGTTTCGATGACCGAATTGATCTTCTCCACTGGGCGGAAAAAGACGTTGACCAGCAAGAGGAAGCCAATAAACCCGCCACTTGTCAGGTCACCTTTCAGCACGAACCATGCGCCGCAGATCATGATGATCATCTGCGTAAGACGCATACTCATGTAACTCAACGATGTGCTGGCAGCCATGATCTTGTAGGCGGCGAGCTTCGTCTGGCGATAATTTTGGTTGTCCTTATCAAACAACGTTCGCTCGTGGTCTTCATTTGCAAACGCCTGCACAACGCGCATACCGCCGACATTCTCCTCGATACGGGCGTTGAATGCGCCCACACGTCCGTAGAGCGCGCGAAAATTATTGGTCATCCGTCCGCCATAACGGCTGGTCACCCACGCGGTGACAGGCACGACGGCGGCTGTGATCAGCGCCAGTGGCACATTCACCGATAGCATCAGCAAAAACGCGCCGATGAAGGTCATCACGGCAATGAACAGGTCTTCGGGTCCATGGTGTGCCACTTCGCCTATTTCTTCGAGATCCTTGGTGAGACGTCCTACCAGATGGCCCGTTTTCTGATTATCGAAGAACCGAAAGGAAAGCTTTTGCAGATGGTCGAACGCATGCCTGCGCATATCCGTTTCGATATTAATGCCCAGCATATGTCCCCAATAGGTGACCGTCGCCATCAGTCCCGTGTTCAGGACGTAAATCACCAAAAGGCCAATGGATGCCGCCATGATGAGCGGCCAGTCGCCCGCCGGCATCAGCACATCCACGAACACCTTCACCGCCATGGGAAAACCGAGTTCCAGAAGGCCTGACAACACCGCGCAGGAGAAATCAAGAATGAACAGTCCCCTGTAGGGACGATAGTAGGAGAAGAAACGGCGAAGCATGTTTTTGTCCATAACGGCGTGAAGCCGCCGTAAATTTGCAAATCAGCCTCCAAGTCTCATATTTGTTTTGAGAGGCCAAGGCACATTGCGTTATTTTTAGGAAAATATCCCGATAACACCAGCGAACACTATAAAAACGAAATGGTGATGTAATATGTTGCAAACTGTCCACTAAATGATGACAGACTACAATCCGTCCAGGGAATGCGAAAGAGACGCTGTTTTGACGAAAATCGACAATCATAGAAAAGGCACAGAGCCGAGATGGCTCGGGCCGGCCTCCCATTCCCGCACCGCGCTCGTGCCTTCGATTTCCGCAGCGCGCTGGCTTCTGTTTCTCATTGTCGCCGCAGGTATCTATTTTTTCTACGGCTTTCTGGTGCCGGTTCTGGCTGCACTCGTTATCGGTTTCGCCAGCTGGCCAATCTATCGTGAACTTCTAAGGCGCGTCGGCGGCAACACGACCGTTGGCGCCACCATCGCGCTGCTTCTCATCATCGCATTCCTGATCGTACCCATCTTCATCGCCGCCTCCTACACCGCAAGCGAAGTTCGGGAGTGGTTCGGCTGGGCCGTAGAGGTCAACAAAACCGGCGCTCCCGTGCCAGCCTGGATTGCCGCCCTACCCGGCGTAGGAGCGTGGATGAGCGAACAATGGGTCCGCTATATCGGCACCCCTGGGGCAATCGGTGAAGTCATACAGCTCGTCAGCGGCGCCAATATCGGCAACATCTACCGCGCCATCGTGGCGGCCGGAAACGGCGCCTTTCATCTTATTCTGACCCTTCTCTTCATGCTGATCGCGCTGTTTTTCGTGTATCGCAATGGTGTCAGCTTCGCGCGCCAGATCGATCTGGTCGGAGAACGCATTCTGCCAACCCGCTGGGAACGCATTTCCCGCGTCGTTCCGGCAACGATCAGCTCCACGGTCACAGGCATGACGCTGATTGCCATCGGGGAAGGCATCATTCTGGGCATCGCCTACTGGATCGCCGGCGTCCCCTCACCCGTCACGCTGGGTGTATTGACCGGGGTTATGGCACTCATTCCCGGCGGTGCGCCGCTATCCTTCACACTTGTCTCGGTCTATCTCATGGCCAGCGGTTCCCTTACCGCAGGCATTGCTCTCTTGGCGTGGGGCTCGATAGAGCTTTTCATCGTGGACAAGACCATCCGACCGCGCCTCGTGGGCGGGCCCATCAAGCTGCCGTTCCTGCCCACGTTCTTCGGACTGGTCGGCGGCGTGAAAACCATGGGCTTCCTCGGCCTGTTCATTGGGCCGGTTCTCATGGCGCTGCTGGTTGCGGTGTGGCGGGAATGGGTGCGCGAAGTTGAGATCTCCGCGATTGAAGCCGAAATGATCGAAACCTCGGTGGCGATCGATGAACCTCCACCGTTAAGAAAAACTGCGACCTAGAGCTTCAACTCCATGAACATGCTGAGCGGATCTGGCTTGTAAGGCGGGAATGGTTCGATATCCTCAAATCCAGCCTTATGATAAAGGCCGATTGCTTCCGGTTGACTGATGCCTGTCTCGAGACGAATGGCTTTGACGCCGCGTTGCCGCCCGAGTTCAACCAGCGCCTCCAGCATCAGCTTGCCGATTTTCAAGCCACGCGCCTGCGGATCTACGAACATACGTTTGATTTCCGCCGTCCCGTCACCCGCCTCGACAAGTGCGCAGCAACCAACGATCTCACCATCATTTCTCGCCGCGAAAAACGAGACATTCGGCTGTTCAAGCGTGTGGATATCAACCAGATGATTGCTCTCCGCAGGATAGAGCGACGCAGCGTAAGCATCTGACATTTCCAGCAGCCGACCGATCTCCGGTTGGCGCGGTGTTTCAAGCGTAATGGTGACTGACATGCTGTTCCCGTTTATTTTTGCGAATGCGAAACGCAAGGTCGCAATAAGACTGTAATTCCGCTAGATCATTGCCGTTTGTAAGACATCTCTCCGGCCAGAGGCAACAGAGCGACAATGAGAACAGCGCTTGTTTTAATGACCATTCTCGGCTGCGACGATAGCGCGACCGATTGCCAGCATATAGCCACGCTACAGCAGCGCTGGACCAGCATCGAGCTGTGCGATGCCGAATCGGAAAAACAGCTTGGGAATTTTGCCAACGCATCCTATCCGGTCGTCGTCGCGGTATGCCAGACGCCGGAGACACCGAAGGACGGGACGGCAACTGCCAAGGCTGATACGACTACGCCTGATACGTCAGACGTTGCGCCCGCACTCGCACCCCAGGAAGAGCAAAGCCTGACGCAGCGTGCCATCGGTCGCGTTCGCAAAATCCTGCCTTCCACGGAAGGCGTCAAGGAAGTGCTGGGCAAGCCCGTGCGCATGGTGGAAGACAGCTACTCGTGGATTGCCCGGCGTTTTACCAAGTAAGGCTCAAGCCGCTTCCGCCACCAGATCATTGGCAAGAGAACGGGCGCGCTGTCGCTGCTGGGTGATCTGCAGCTTCTCGACCATATGCAGAAGCTCACGCATTGTCGCATCGCCATCGACATGTGCAAACTTGGCCAGCAATCCTGACGACAGTTCTGCAACGGGGTTGGCATAGGGGCCATCGGAAGCATTGCGCCACAATTGCGTCGCCTCCATGAATATATCGAGTACTGCGCCGAATAGACCTGTGGATTGAAACAGTGCCTTCAGTGCGTGGTGTCGCCCGGTCGCAAGAATGGAGCGGACCTGCTGCTCTCCTAGCCCTGACAGATTGGAGATGGCCTGCGCAAAGAAATCCAGCTTGCCGGAGCAAAGCGTGTTCATCAAGAACGCTGGCGTCAGATCGCCGCCAACCCGCAAATGCTCAACAAGCACAGGCATGGATTCGCCTGTGACGTCACCGGCAATCAGCACCGTTGCGGTCTCGGACGCGTCACGAATTATGTCCCGCGCACGGTGGGGTGTCATGGCATAGCAGACCAGATTTGATGCCGCCAATGCCGCACCAACATGCCCGACGATGGCGTATCGGACGTCCGCAGGCAAATCGTCGCGTTGGAGCAGCAGATCTCTGATCTCTGCGTCCTGCGCATGGCGATCGGCTATACGGCGTAATGTGAATGGCGTGATGTAGGCGCTGCGATTTTCAAGCAGAACCGAAATTTCGAGAATTTCACCGATCTCGGCAAGGGCAGCGCAGGCGCCAGTCTCAAGAAACGGCCGCGCTGCAATCATTGCCCGCGTAATAGGTGTGCCATTGCCGATGAGATCCACCAGATCAGTGTCCCGCAACACCGGCGAGTTGATGATGACGAGGCAGGCAATTTCGGGCTGGTCCTGCGCCAGAGAAAAGATGATATGTCGTGGCGCGTCTTCTGAATAGGCAAGGGAACCGGCAAGAGCGAGCCGCACCTTCGGCGAGGGATCATCCAGCAGATAGGTCATCGCGTCATACGCGCTGTCGTGACGATCCTGAGGCAAGGAAGATTGCAGGTAGGCTTTGGCAAGCGTAGCGGCCGCCTTCGACCTGTCGGTCGACCCGGCTTTTTCAGACCAACGAAAAAATGCTTTTACGATCACCCTGCGCCCCACAACAGACAATGCCGGCGGTTTCAGCGGGACCGATTCGCGCACGAATCTCGACCCTGCCAACCGAAGCCGACACTAGGAGCAAAAGGTTTACGTTTGGTTCACCATACAAATTAACCTGATGGACATAAGCGAGATCAACGTGTTCCCGGTCGCACGAGTTGGAAAACGTCGGCGCCGCCATCGCAATAATCCATATAGCCCATGCGGGCCACCGGGCGTGCGCGACCCATGTCTATCCGGCCATTGTCGATCACGGTTTCATCGATATGGATGCCCACGACCTGTCCGAAAACGACCCACGTGTTGGCCTCGGTGCCTTCGACATCGACCGGACGAAGGATTTGCGTCACCCTGCACTCCAGCGCGGCAAAGGCTTCGGCAACATATGGCGCATCAACCACCTTACCCGGCTTTGGCGTGAGCCCGGCGATCTCGAATTCATTCACTCCGTAGTCCACGGCAGCAGACGATGCGTTCATCTGATCTACGAGGTGGCGGCTGACGAGATTCGCGGTAAAGACACCGCTTTCCTCGACATTACGCACGCTGTGCTTATGGCCGCTGGAGGAGAACATGATCAACTTCGGCGTATCTGATACCGCGTTGAAGAACGAATATGGCGCTAGGTTGAGAGAGCCATCACGGCCCTTCGATCCGATCCAGCCAATGGGGCGCGGCGAAACGATGGCCTTGAACGGGTCGTGAGACAGGCCGTGACGATTTGTATCGGTGGTGTAGAACATCAGTCACCACCCACCCATGTTACGACATCGGCAAGTTCGGGACGCGGACGCTCGATGGGCGGGAATGTCGTGGAACCGATGTGGATAAAGCCGGCAATCTTTTCACCAGACTTTACGCCAAGTTCCGGCCAGATGTCTTCATCGAAAGATACCCACTCCGACAGCCAGTTGGCCGCATATCCATGGGCATTGGCAGCCATCAACATATTGAGGCAGACAGCGCCCGCTGACATGATCTGCTCCCACTCGGGAATTTTGGCATGAGGTGCTGCTGTGCTGACCACTGCAATGACAACTGGCGCGCGGGTAAAGCGTGTGCGCTCCACCTCCTGCTGGTCCGCACCAAGGTCTGGTGTTTTCTGAAGCGACAGCTTCAAAGCCACCTCCCCCAACCGCTTGCGCTCATCGCCGCGGTAAACGATGAAGCGCCACGGTGAGAGCTTTCCATGGTCTGGCACACGCACGGTCAGGCGCAGGATATCTTCAAGTTCTGCCCGGTCCGGCCCCGGTTCTGCCAGTTGCAACGCCGGGGTGGAACGGCGAACCTTCAGGTAGTCTAGGAGGGTAATATTATCTTTCATCTCAGAACCGTTCCATTCTCGTACATATGAAATTATGGGCCTTGAAATCGCCACCGCGTTGGGCTTGAAGTGGTGCCAGAAAAACAAGAAGTCAATCCGGTTGAGTAAAATGACGTCCATCAAAATTGCGGCAGGCCTTTTCGCGGCGCTCGTATCGGCCGTGCTTCCGCATGACGTCGCGTTTGCGCAAGATGCCTTCAAGGATTTCAAACAACTGGGTGGCACCCCGAAGATGCCGAAGCTGAATGCCTTCACCGCACCTTCCGCACCTGACACCGAGAAAACAACATCGCGCGATATCGTCATGGAAGCAAAGCTGACCAATGACGGTCAGCCTATGATGGAGGGACTTGCCTGGCGCGTGTTCAGCCCAATGCCCGGCCCGGATGGAAAGCTGCCGTTGCTGGCAAGCTCCGATGGCGGCTCGGCCGAGTTCCACCTGTCTCCCGGCGACTATTTCGTCAACGTGTCCTTCGGTCGCGCAGGCGTGACCAAGAAGCTCAACATTCCCGTCAGCGGCAAGATCGAAAAGCAGGTGCTGATCCTTGATGCTGGCGGCTTCGTCCTGAATGCCGTGGCCGGAACCGACAAGCGTATTTCCCCCAACCAGCTCAAATTTTCGGTCTATTCCTCAGATACCCAGGAAGACGGCGAGCGCCGCCTGGTGATGTCAGATGTCAAGCCCAACACGGTCATTCGTCTTAATGCGGGGACTTACCATGTCGTATCCGAATATGGCGGCATCAACGCCGTCGTGCGCGCTGATATTCAGGTTGAAGCGGGCAAACTGACGGAAGCAACGCTCCAGCACCATGCCGCACAGGTAACGCTTAAACTCGTATCCGAACACGGCGGCGAAGCCATTGCTGACACAGCATGGTCGGTTTTGACCGGCTCCGGCGACATCGTCAACGAAAGCGTCAGCGCCTTCTCCACCATGGTGCTTGCCGACGGCGAATACACCGCCATCGCTCGCAACAAAGACAAGGTCTACCAACGCACGTTCAAAGTGGCCGCCGGTAGCGATTCAGACGTGGAAGTGCTGATGAAGGACCAGGCCCCGGAAGAGACGACAGGCGATTTTGAGTAAGCTTTAGGCGGTCTCAGTCTCCGCCCTCCACCGCCGTCATCCTCGGTCTTGTACCGAGGATCTAACCACATAACCCCAAATTTAACGGCGGCAGATCCTCGGGACAAGCCCGAGGATGACGACGGAGAGTGGGTATTTGGCTCAGCTTACGCGGCTTTCGCCTTAGCAGCTTTCGCCGTACGCTTGCGCTTCACGTCCGGTGGTGTCGCTTCATCCACGAGGTTCGCAATCGCTTCGTCCAGCGCGTAGGATGTCTGGGCCTGCGAGCCCAAGCGGCGGATGTTGACGGTGCGTTCTTCGGCTTCCTTTTTGCCGCAGACGATGATGACAGGGACCTTTGTGACCGAGTGTTCGCGGACCTTGTAGTTGATCTTCTCGTTGCGGAAATCGGTTTCGACGGACAGCCCGGCATCTCGAAGGGCTTCCGCGACTTCACGACCGTAATCGTCAGCATCGGAGGTGATCGTGGCGACGACGACCTGCTGCGGTGCAAACCACAGCGGCATGTGACCGGCGAAGTTCTCGATGAGAATACCGAGGAAACGCTCCATCGAGCCGCAGATGGCGCGGTGGATCATCACTGGCTGGCGCTTTTCAGAGGCTTGGTCGATATAGAAGGCACCGAAGCGTTCCGGCAGGTTGAAGTCCACCTGCGTGGTGCCGCACTGCCATTCGCGACCGATGGCGTCTTTCAGCGTGTACTCGAACTTAGGACCGTAGAACGCGCCCTCGCCCGGCAGAATGTCGGTCTTGATGCGGCCTTCGGACTTTTCTTCGATAGATTTCAGAACGTCGGTCATGACGCTTTCGGCGCGATCCCAGACCTCGTCGGAACCGACGCGCTTTTCAGGGCGCGTGGACAGCTTGACGACGATTTCCTCGAAGCCGAAGTCCTTGTAGACCGACAGAATAAGATCGTTGATGCGCAGGCACTCCGCCGCCATCTGCTCTTCCGTGCAGAAGACGTGCGCGTCGTCCTGCGTGAAGCCGCGAACGCGCATCAGACCGTGCAGCGCGCCGGAGGCTTCATAGCGATGGACGTTGCCGAATTCTGCAAGGCGGACAGGTAGTTCGCGGTAAGACTTCAACCCATGCTTGAAGATTTGAACGTGGCCGGGGCAGTTCATCGGCTTCAAAGCGAAGACGCGGTTATCCGCTTCCTCGTCCTTCGGATGGGTGAAGGCGTAGGCCGATTTCACGGCGAACATATTTTCCTGGTACCAACCCCAGTGACCCGATGTTTCCCAAAGGGACGCATCCAGCACCTGCGGCGCGTTGACTTCCTGATAGGTGCCTTCGAGGTTGCGGCGCATATAGCTCGTCAAAGTCTGGAACATGCGCCAGCCCTTGCCGTGCCAGAAAACCACGCCTGGGCCTTCTTCCTGGAAATGGAACAGGTCCATTTCGCGACCCAGCTTACGGTGATCGCGCTTTTCAGCTTCGGCCAAAATGTGGAGGTACTGATCCAGCTCTTCCTGCGTGGCCCATGCGGTGCCGTAGATGCGTGTCAGCATCGGGTTGTTGCTATCGCCGCGCCAATAGGCACCGGCAACCTTCATCAACTTGAAAGCCGTGCCGATCTGTCCCGTATTGGCCATGTGCGGGCCACGGCAAAGGTCGAACCAGTCGCCCTGATAGTAAATTTTCAGGTCCTGACCTTCGGGAATGGCATCGATCAACTCGATCTTGTAGTTCTCGCCCTTGGCGGAAAAGACTTCCTTGGCCTTTTCACGAGACCAGATTTCGCGTGTAAACGGCTTGGAGCGACCGATGATTTCCTTCATCTTCTTTTCGATCTTCGGCAGATCTTCCGGCGTGAAGGGCTCGTTCTTGGCGAAGTCGTAGTAGAAGCCGTTTTCGATGACGGGGCCGATCGTCACCTGCGTGCCGGGCCACAGTTCCTGCACGGCCTCTGCCATCACATGGGCTGCGTCGTGGCGGATCAGTTCAAGCGCTCTGCTGTCATCACGGGTGACGATCTCGATCTTGCCATCGACTATGCTGTCGGAAAGGTCGCGCACAGTGCCATCCAGCGCAATCGCGACGGCCTTCTTTGCAAGCGACTTGGAAATGGATTCGGCAACATCGCGTCCCGTCGTGCCGACCGGGTACTGGCGAACGGAGCCATCGGGAAATGTAAGGGAAACGGCTTCAGACATTATAATTCTCCTGTCCAGTCCCGCCAACGAATGCGGGTGGTTTCATGTGCAGCGACAAGCCGTTCATGACCTGTCGAGGCGGCTTTTTAAACGTGTTCGTTTGATGGGTAAAGACGCTTCGCTCAACTTGGCGATGAACGGCGGAAATACCGCCAGGGCAAATACCACTTCTGCCGGGAAGCCAGACTCTCCACCACCGGATCAAGCCCGCTGGTACCGCCCGGGCCGCAGCGCGCAACGCGAAACAGTGTCATCCAGCCACCTGCCCAAAAGCCATGGCGGGCAAAGGCCTCATAACCATATTCGGAGCAGGTTGGGATGTGGCGGCAGGAATTACCGATGAAGCCGGAAAACACAAGCTGGTAAAAGCGGATGAAGCCCATTCCAAGCAGACGACCCGGCGTTTTCCTGAAAGGCCCGGACCAATTGCGGGAGTGCCTGCGCGTGTTCCCGCAGTCTGATTTTTCGCACACGTCTCAGGCCGACACGCGCTGACCTGCCTCGATCTGGTCGAGACAGTCGCAGATCGCGTCAAAGGTCAGCATCGTGGAAGCGTGACGGGCTTTGTAATCCTTAACGGGCCTCAAGATGCGCATATCCTCGAAACGTCCAACCGGGCCTTCGCCGCCTGACGTCAGCATCGACAACATATCCGTGCGCGCCTGCTGGATTTCGGCACTGCTGGCGCCAATGACGTGACTGGCCATGATGGATGATGAAGCCTGCCCCAAGGCGCAAGCCCGCACTTCATGGGAAAAATTCGTCACCACGCCATCTGTCAGCTTGATGTAAACCTTGACCTTCGAGCCGCACAGTTTCGAGTGCTTCTGCGCACTGGCATCAGCATCCGGCATATCCCCCGTCAGCGGAATATTGCCCGCGAATTCCAGGATGCGATTGTTGTAAATATCGTCCATCTGATCGCCCATCCGCGCAGGATTGATTTTTCAAACACTGCGTCACCTCTTGTAAGGCTGTTCTGCGCGGTGTCATCATTATATGTTATGGGACACCGACGTCATCAAGGTGCGGTGATATTAATCATCCAACACCGAAAAAACGACGACAGACTTGCCAAATTGCCTGAAAACAACCAGATAGCAGGCGCGGGCTTATGTGATTAGACCGTAACCTACGTTCAGGTGTGGCCTTGAACCGCGCCGGGAGACCAAGAGATGGATGCAATCGTGAAGAATTTTCCCGGTGCTGGCACACAAAACGGCACAGCCGGTGTGCGTCCCACCCAGGCTGAAGCCGAGGATGCCGTGCGCGTTCTGTTACGCTGGGCAGGTGATAATCCCAACCGCGAAGGTCTGCTCGACACACCGAAGCGCGTCGCGAAATCCTACCGCGAACTCTTCAGCGGATATGACCTTGACGCCACTGACGTGCTTGGCACGACCTTCGAGGAAGTCGGCGGTTACGACGACATCATTCTGGTGCGGGATATCCCGTTCCATTCGCATTGCGAACACCACATGGTTCCCATCGTCGGCAAGGCGCATGTCGCGTACCTGCCAGCGGGCCGCGTGCTGGGCCTGTCCAAGATTGCACGTGTCGTTGAAATCTATGGTCGCCGCTTGCAGACGCAGGAAACCATGACGGCGCAGATTGCGACCGCGATCGAAACGACATTGAAGCCACGCGGCGTAGCTGTGCTGATCGATGCCGAACATATGTGCATGTCCATGCGCGGTGTTCGCAAGCAGGGTTCAACGACACTGACGACCAGTTTCACCGGCACGTTCAAAACAGAACCTGCCCAGCAGGCACGG
Organism: Agrobacterium bohemicum; assembly: GCF_001562555.1. NCBI lineage: Bacteria > Pseudomonadati > Pseudomonadota > Alphaproteobacteria > Hyphomicrobiales > Rhizobiaceae > Agrobacterium > Agrobacterium bohemicum. Next base: position 133,748 of record NZ_KQ961034.1, on the reverse strand, counting down.
TTCATGACCATGGTCTACAGCCGCTGATTCCAGCACCATGTCTAAAGAGCGATGGCGGAAAACCGCCTCGCCTCCAATGCTCCAAGTCTACTCATGAATCTGAATGCTCGAAAGCTATTTAAGCTTTCGGAACATTGCTGCAATGGAGGTTTCCATGTCGTCCACATTTCCCCCCGCCCCTGCGGATAAGGAAACACTCGAATCGGCTGGTTCGTTCTCGCCCAAGTTCGATGCACATGGCCTCGTCACCGCAGTGGTCACGGATGTGAAGGACGGCGAATTGTTGATGGTGGCGCATATGAATGCGCAAGCTCTGTCGTTGACACTCGAAACCGGCATTGCACATTATTACAGCCGCTCTCGCGACAAGATTTGGAAAAAGGGCGAGACGTCAGGCAATCTCCAGACAGTGCAGGAAATCCGCACGGATTGCGATCAGGACGCTGTTTGGCTGAAAGTCTCCGTGGCTGGCCACGATGCGACTTGCCACACGGGCCGACGCTCCTGCTTTTATCGCACCGTCACTCTGGACGGCGACAGGGCGGTGACGACGATTACGGACGATATCAGGCACTTCGACCCAGCAAAAACCTATGGTTTGCCCGGAAATCTCCCCACAAAAGACTGATCTTTTTCGTCCTGTCCCCTTTTGCTACGAATATTATAGGATTTGCGCGTTAGAATGGCGCTTCGTGCATCTGCTTGGGAGTGGACAGAGATGTTGGGTTGGGGACTGAATCGGGAAAATCCGGCGGCAACGGCGAGTTTGGAAAAGATCGAGCAGCAAGCACCTGCCCCGGTACCTCGAATTCCTGCCAACCGTATCGCACTTGCACTCGGTGGTGGTGCGGCACGCGGATGGGCCCATATCGGCGTTTTGCGGGCACTCGATGAGGCTGGCGTCAAAATCGGCATGATCGCAGGTACTTCCATCGGCGCTTTGGTCGGTGGATGCTATCTCGCAGGCAAACTGGACGAACTCGAGGAATTTGCACGGTCTCTCACGATGCGCCGTATCGCGGGCCTGCTGGACCTGACGATTGGCGGCGGCGGCTTGTTTGGTGGCATGCGGCTCACCAAACGCATGCAGGAACACCTCGTCGGCCTCAACATCGAAGATCTCGAACACCCTTTCATCGCAGTCGCGACAGAGCTTAAAAACGGCCATGAAGTATGGGTGCATCAGGGCGATCTGATCACGGCCCTTCGCGCTTCCTACGCACTACCCGGCATTTTCGAGCCGGTTCGCTGCAATGGCAGAACCCTGATAGATGGCGCCCTGGTCAACCCGGTTCCCGTTTCCGTCTGCCGTGCCTACGAACAGACATTGGTGGTGGCGGTGAACCTCAACTACGATATTTTTGGCCGTTCTGCCGTTGTCAAACACAGCGCGGGTGCTTGCAACCAGGAAACCACGGTCAAGGCACCAACCGATCCGTCATCGCGCATTGGGTTGCCCGGCGTCATGGTGCAGGCCTTCAACATTATTCAGGACAGAATTTCGCGTGCCAAGCTGGCGGGCGACCCGCCGGACCTGACGTTGCATCCGCGCATCAACCATATTGGGCTGTCAGAGTTTCACCGCGCCGCCGAATCGATAGAGCGCGGATACGAGGAAACGCGCTCCAGAATACCGGAGCTACAGCGCATGCAGCAGGTTTTTCAGACCTGACGTGAGGTCGCCTATCCGGCAATATACGCCTTGATATGCTCCGCTTCGGCCTCGATTTCGCTGATGCGTGCCTTAACGACGTCACCGATAGAGATGATGCCAACCAACCGGCCATCCGCCTCCACCGGCAAATGCCGAAAACGACCGCCGGTCATGAGTTCCATGAGATCATCAGTGCTTGATCCCTCATGACAGCGGGTGACGTTCTGCGTCATGACATCCGAAACCTTGGTTTGCAAAGCTGCGGACGCATGGGCGGCGATGGCCTTGACCATGTCGCGTTCTGTGAAGATGCCAAGAATGGCACCGGCTTCATCGGTGACGACGACAGCACCGATACGATGCTCATGCAGGGTGATCGCGGCGTCTCCGAGCGACAAATCCGGCCTGACCGTCACGACCTCACGTCCTTTGAGGTCGAGCAGTTCTTTCACAAATATCGCCATATTTCCTCCTGTCCGGCTGATCTCCACACCACGCGGAAGGTCTCCTCCACCACGCAGATGGTTCATTTACACGCTGATGGTGCGCCACGAGATTATGGAAAGCAATGAATTTCCGTGGGCTGAAAAGCTTCAATCGATTAAGACGACCGCAAATTCTCAGCCGCGAATGACGATTTTGCGATCAAACAGGCCGAAGAACAGGAAACCGAGCAGGAAACCAAAAATATGGGCGTCCCAGGCAACCTCGCCACCGACATCCCCCATAAGCGGAATGCCGAAAGCAATGAGCAGATTGCCGAACAACCACATCAGAGTGAAGATGAGGACGGTGCGATTGGACAGGGATTGAAGAATACTTTGCCTCGGCAGCAGGTGTCCGATGGCCGGATGGTAGCCCCCGCCATGCGCTGGAAACACGAAACGGCACGCCGCTCCCATCAGCGCCGACACCACACCGGATGCACCGATCAGCACGGTGGCATCCCCCCAATGGAGGAATGCGTGCCCGAAGGCCGCAACAGCGGCAGACACACACCAGAGCAAAGTGAAACGCAATGTGCCGATCCGGCGCAGAACAGGTGCGCCAAACGCCATCAGCCATAACCCGTTGAAAAGGATATGCTCTATGCCCCCATGTAAAAATGAATAGGTGACAGGCGTCCAGAGCCATTCCATTCCCTGCTGCGACAAGGGCGTGGCATAGCGCAAAGGGATGAAGCCGAAGGTGAAGATAAACCAGCCATAGCCTTCATCGGACAGCACGTAAGTCGAGATGACATGGACCGCGACTAACAGGCAGATAACGGCCACGAGCGCGCCAGGCAGGTTGAAAACCGGCGTTTTCCGACGGACCTCCGGCGGCGCTGCATCATTCGCCTGTGGTATCTCACCCTGGTTGTCCGTCATTGGCCGATTTTCCTTACCGTCGCGTTCCGCATGTTCTCTTGCGAGCAATATAGTAACGCTACCGGAAAAAGAAGCTCCGACGAAACGTCACAGCTGCAACCAATGAAGCCTCCAGGAATTGTGATGACCGAGCGCGTGGCATGAAAATCGCAAGGACATCTTCAGCACCGCAAATGAACGCGGCATCTGTTTCGAATTGGAACAGGTGCCCTGCGGGACGGAGACCATGTCATGAAGACGAATGCAAGCCGGGAGATTTACTCCTATTGGAACGACATAAGAGGTGATCGACCCGCACCTTTGCGCGGTGAGATCGATCCTTCGCAAATTCGTCAAGCACTGCCCGACCTTTTCGTGCTGACCGATCTTGGCGATGACGCACCGATCTTTCGCCTGACCGGTACGCGCCTTTACAATCTTTTCTCCCGCGAATTGCGTAACACGCCCTTTTCAGAGATGTGGCAACCAGATGCGGCCCTTGAAGCATGTCGCATTGCCAATGGCGTGCTCCAACACGAACGACCTGTTATTTTCGACCTCTACGCAGAAAGCGTGAGCGGCCACACGAGCCAGGAGTTCGAAATGCTGCTCTTGCCGCTGGAGGCCGAGGAGCATTTCCCTTCACGCCTGCTTGGGGCTCTCGTATCCGACCCGCCGCTCGCGGATTTCGGCCAACCCTTCCAACCGCTCGAACTGATCCGAAGCAGGCTGCTGGAAACGCCGACGTCTTACGGGCTGTTCAACCAAACGGAATCTTGCGCTTCACTCCACCGATCCGTTTTTTGTTGAGAATAAATGCGAGTATTCGTCGCTGACCAAAGAACGGTCTGTTAACTTGACCATTGTACATGAGAGAGATCATTCCTCTTCATGTGCCACTCATGTTCTCATCTCGGTCAACCACTGTCGCTTACGCTGCTCGTGTCTCTTCGGAGCCGAACTCTGTCGAGGTCGTTTCCGTTGGCCTGTCGGGCCGGTTGATGGTGCCTTCTCAGGAAGAATATGATTGCACCGCAAATGAAATGACCGCCGAGACGGCTCGCATCACATGTTTCGTTCGCCCCAGAAATGGTGATCGCATCATTGCCTATCTCCAGCATATCGGGCGTATCGAAGGCATCGTCAAAGCGCTGACGGCCGATGGCTTCACCATTGCCATCATGGCGACCGAACGCAAGCGTGAGAAACTGGCCGCGCAATTGGCGTGGGTCGCCAAACGTCAGGCTCTCGGCCTGCCGGAAGATCGCCGCCATGACCGACTGACACCGCGCAACCCGATTGCCGATCTCATGCTGAGCGATGGCAATATGACCCAATGCCGCATCATCGACCTTTCGCTTTCAGGCGCCGCTGTCGAGATCGATGTCCGCCCGGCGATGGGCACGAATGTGCGCCTTGGCAACATGGCTGGCCGCATCGTTCGCCATTTCATGGAAGGTGTCGCCATCGAATTCGATTCCGTCCAGTCACGCGATGCGCTGATCGAGTTTCTCTGACACTCCAAAATTTTCGCTCAATATAGCCGGCAGCGCCAAGCGTTAGCCGGTTTTTTTTGTGCCTTCAACTGGCCTCAGACCAAGGCTCATGCACAGTTCTTTCCTGAATCAGCATACGAAAACCCGCAAACAACCTGTGCCATTGTGGGAAAATGAAAATATTTTCGGAAAATAGCAGAAAAAATAGCTTCGAAACGGCACAAATAAGGCAATCAAAGGTGGAAAAATACATCCGTTGATTGATTTTGACGCATAGAAATCACATATAGGGGCGACGAAGTATAGTCAAAGAATAGTTTAAACGTGCCACCACCCCTCAAATTGGCATAGAGCCATTAACCAGTATGCTCCATAAACACAACTTTTACAATAACTTAGAGGAAATTAAGATTGAAATTTCTAATCGAAACGATAAAATTCTAATCAAATTTTCCTCAAATACAGATCAAAACTAGTTTAAATAAAGCGCTGTTTTTCCTAAATTTAACATCGAATTTGAGCGCCGTTATTTGCGCGCGGTCAAAATATCGCTGGCATTCTTCTCCTCACAACGGGGAGACAAGAAATGAAAAAAATCAGCCGTTTCGGATTTTTGATCGCAACATTGATCGCCGGTGCATTTGCGGGACAAGCAGAAGCATCGCCAGCCGCAGCAATGCGCATCATGGGCAAGGCCAACCCGCCGATTGGTCACTATGAATTCTGCCAGACATATCAGAGCGAGTGCCAGCCGACTTCTGCCGACAGAGGCCCGCTGAGACTGACGGAAGAAAACTGGAAGATGATCCTGGACGTGAACTACACGGTCAACACCACGATCACACCAATGACAGATATGGAAATTTACGGCGTTGAAGAACGCTGGGCCTACCCGACGACAGTCGGCGATTGCGAGGATTACGTTCTGCTGAAGCGCAAAATGCTGATGAACAAGGGCATCTCACCATCCGACCTGCTGATCACTGTCGTTCTTCAGCCGAATGGCTCGGGCCACGCGGTTCTCACAGTCCGGACAGACCGTGGCGACTTCATTCTCGATAACCTGCGCAACAAGGTCATGGACTGGTCCGAGACGGAATATACCTACCTGAAACGTCAGGACGCCGCCAATCCGGGCCGCTGGGTCAAGATACAGGATGGTCGCGCTGTGAACGCAGTGGCCGGTATCAATCAATAAGTGAGATTGGATAAGTAGCCCATTCTCAACGCATGCTTATGGCCGGTCAGTTCACCCCGTTGGACCAAACCGCGCCTGGAGCCGGTTCCGTTGCCCCGGACCGGCTCTTTTTTTCTTTTTTTACGAATGTCGTTTTCGCAAAATCGCTGTACACTTTTACGCGACGCGCTTTAGAGCAAGCCCAGTTCAGCCAGTTCGCGACGCAGATCGGACGGCAGATCGTCGGACATCCCAGATCCGCCAAGATCGCGCGGGGCTTCCTCCGTCTTCAGGTAGCGCCAGCCCTGAAAGGGACGTTTGGGCGCAGGCGAGGTTTCGATTACCTCCGGCCCAAGCACCAGGTCGCAACGGCTGATACCGTCTTCCCCCTTGAACGAGCGAACATCAAGAAGCGTTTGACGCGCCTGCACCTGGCCCTTGATGACCCAATAGAGCGAGCCGCCATCCAGCAACTCTTCTGCGCGTTTTGGAAACATGCGAGTGGTGTGGACGCTATGCGGTTCCAGACCCGCTGCAATCGCCGTGAGGGCGCGTCGGGAAACCCACTCCCGCAAATCCTCGATGGAGTCAGCGCCAACGCAAAGCTTGATAAGATTTAGAGACATGCGGCCTATCAAGGCGGTTTCGGCTCTTGCGTCAAGCATTGATAAGTTGTGATATTCAGCATTCCACCACATTAACGGCAAGGCCGCCTGTGGAGGTTTCCTTGTATTTCTCACTCATGTCGTTGCCGGTCTGGCGCATAGTTTCGATGCAGGCATCCAAGGGCACGAAATGCTCGCCGTTCCCTTTCAGCGCAAGCGATGCAGCCGTTACAGCCTTGACCGCGCCAAGCGCGTTGCGCTCGATGCACGGCACCTGAACCAGACCCGCAATGGGATCGCACGTCATGCCGAGGTGGTGTTCGAGCGCAATTTCAGCGGCATTCTCGATTTGAGCGGGAGAACCGCCCATGACCGCCGCCAAACCCGCAGCCGCCATGGCCGCTGCCGACCCAACCTCCCCCTGACAGCCGACCTCTGCGCCGGAAATAGAAGCATTATGCTTGATGATGCCGCCGATGGCCGCAGCCGTCAGTAAGAAGTCTCTGACGTCGTCAACTGTCGCATCGTCATGAAAATGGCGGAAGTAGCGAACAGTCGCCGGCACCACGCCTGCTGCCCCATTGGTGGGGGCCGTCACCACGCGACCGCCGGAGGCATTCTCTTCATTGACCGCCATGGCGTAGACGCTGAGCCAATCATTCGCCAGAAGCGGATTGAGCCGGTTGCTGCGCCATTCGGCATTCAGCTTGTCATGGATGGAGCGTGCACGACGTTTGACATTGAGACCGCCGGGCATGATGCCTTCGCCTTTGAGACCGCGCTCAATGCAGCCGTTCATCGCTTCCCATATCTGGTCAAGCCGCTCGTCCAGTTCCTGACGGGTGATGACCGTCTCTTCATTGGCGCGTTTCATTTGGGCGATCGTGCGGCCTGAACGTTCAGCCATCTCAAGCATCTGATTGGCATTGGCAAAGGGATAGGGAACCTTCGGTCCGTTATCGACGGTTTTACCGCGCTGGCGCATCGCCTCAAGCTCGGTGTCCGTTACCACGAAACCGCCACCGACCGAATAATAGATGCGTGTGAGCAGCATCCGGCCCTGCTTGTCAAAGGCCGAAAAAGTCATGCCATTGGCATGGCCAGGCAGCGGGTTCTTCTTGTCGAAGATCAGATCTTCAGCAGGTCGAAAAACATAAGGTGGATGACCTGGCGGCGAAACCCGGCCGGTTGTTTCGACATCGGCAACGATGCGATCCATCGCATCAGGATCGACCAGATCGGGCCGCTCCCCGTTCAGCCCCAGCACCACCGCGCGACCAGAGCCGTGCCCAATGCCGGTAAAGGCAAGAGAGCCGTGCAGACTGACATTGATGGATGCCACGACGGCGCCTGATGGCCTCGGCCAATCGTCCGACAGAATTGTCTCGAGAAACCGGTTGGCAGCCGACATCGGTCCCATCGTATGCGAACTGGAAGGACCAATACCGATCTTGAACACATCGAAAACCGAAAGAAACATATCTGCCTGCCCTATGTATAGACGTATTGGACCAGTCTAGCCGAACCGGAAAAAACCGCCATGTCAAAATAGGCATGGACTACATCGACTGCGACATGCGGGCGTTACAAACGAAAACAGCACGGTTTCTGGGAAAAACCGTGCTGCAATATCTGAAAATTCAAAGAGAGATTTTTACGGGCTACCAAAAACGTAGGTCAATGCGAGAAAAGCGGCAAAACCTGCAAGTGCGCGAAATGTTACGGCCCAGCAGGATTTCTGTGCGGTTTCGTCCATGATTACTCCAGCGTGTTACTCTCGGGCCGTTCATGCGTCGGCCAGTGGGTGACCATTTATTAAAAACTTGTGACAAACGCAATTGCAAAAAACGGCTAAAGCAAGGCGTATTTGCCCACCTGCCATTCACTCACTGCATAGGTATAATAAAAAACAACGACTTACATGCCCATTTCGAAACAGGGCAGCCCTCACATGCGTCTCATTTTGGACCAAAGTGTAAAGACGGGATGAATTTGTTCATCATGAAGCAGCCAGGTGTGTATAAACCACCGCAAGGGCAGCGTTTTGGACGGATAGATTGTCAGTCATATTGAACACACTCAGCAACTGGATTATCCGGCATCGTGCATATTGGACGAACGTAAACTCCCATAAACGGTGACACATCATGCAGGCCACGCCTTCATCTTTTCCTGACCGCGAAACGGTCGCGTCGAAAATTGCCACCATGACTGAAGAAGATCAGGCTTGGCTGAAGCTGCTGTTGGAAAATGCGCTGCAGGAAGAAAATCTGCTGCAAGGCCTGCACCTGTTTCTGGACCAGCAATCGCAGGCGCGGTTCCTCAACGCCCTCAAGCTTGAAAAATGTGGCGAATGGTTCGGCAATAATGCACCTGCCCGCGTCCAGATCCGCCTTCACGAAGTCTCTAAAAGTAGCCAGCACGCAGCTTTCGCCGCGTTTCGGGCGGGACTGACGAAATCAGGTGGATTGGAAAAGGCCTACCCGAAGGCACCGATCTAACGTCGACTTAATCAGGCACCCTATCGACCACAGCGATGATCGGCCCCATGGGGTGCCACCAGTCCCGCCGCTTGGCGGCGGGTATATCGACGCTGGAAATGCTGCCATCGAGATAAAGCGCGTTTTGTGTATGCAGCCGATCGCGGAACAGCGTAGCGAAATCGTAGAAACGAACGGCATTTTCCGAAATTGCGAAATGCACGATACCATCGCCCGAAACGCCAACGCCGTTGCGGGTGTTCAAACTATCGCTTTCCGGCAGAAATCTCGGATGAAGCTTTCCATCAATGACCAGCATCGGGCCGGACTGCGTGGCAAAATCCGGCTTCATGTTGGCATTGAGATAGGCGCTGGTTTCCAGCACGCCCGCTTTTTTGCCCTCCATGAAGAAGACGCCATTGGGCTGCATATGGAAATTGCCCCAGCCGCCACCGGTGCTGATGGCATTGGTCTCGACACCGTTTTCGATATGAAGACCGACGGGAGACAAATCCCGGTGGTACATGCCGCCATTCATGGCAAAGGTCACGAAGCTGTGCTGCCTCCAGAGCGCAGAAGACAGAGCTTCGAACGAACCGTATGGCTTCCCGCTAACGTGATTCCACTGATAAAGCCGGATATTGCTCTTCGCCGGATCGAAGCTGCAAACCGTGTAGCGCCCGCCCATATGCTCCATAGCCTGACAGAAATCTGGCAGTCCCGCTGCACTCGCGCTTGTCGAGACTAAAAACGGTAGCAGGTATCTAATCAGCTTGCGCATCGTGCCTCGTGGCGAATCGATCTATTTTTCAAAAATGTAAATCGCTGGAGGAAGACGAGAATAAGGCCTTAGAGGACCGGATCACTGGTTTCAGAAAAATGGCTCTAAAAATGTGGCGACCATAAAAAAGCCGACGAGTATATCGCCGGCTTTTTGCAAATTTTGAAAACGTTTAGTTTCAGCGCTTAACGGCGCGCTGCACGATCGACGCTTCGTCCGGCATCCTGTGTGCCATTCACAGTGCCTGCCACATCCTTGCCAACGCCGCGGATCGTGTTACCGCAAGAGCTCAGGGAAACTAGGGCGATAAGAACAGCGGCGGTGGCTGCGAAGAAACGTGTGGACATATTGAAACTCCCCTTAATGCCCGCGCACTCAGCGCAAGCGATCATCTAAATAGCGCGCAGAAAACGCAGAAGATTAAAACCGGTTCCGCATCGCACCAAAAAAATAATATGGCGCGATTACAAAGCCTGCGCGACATCCCTGAAGGCATTGCGAATGCTGTCTGCCACGGCCTGAACCGGACGAGTTGGCTTGTCCGCCAAAATAAGCCGAATGTCGAAACAACCAAGCTCCGGCAAGCCGTCCTTTTCACTCAAAATGACCATGCCGTTCTGCACATAGGATCGCGGCAGCGGAGCAATGGCGAGATCAGCCTCGATCGCCGCTTTTTGCGCCATTGTATGCCCACTGAGATACGCCACACGAAAACGACGATTTTGTTTTTCCAGCGAATTGATCGCTTCGGAGCGCCAGATGCAGCCATCTTCCCAGATGGAGATCGGCAAGGGATCCCGCAAATGCGCGGTGCCGCATTTCGCACCCGCCCAGACAAGTCGTTCCCGCATCAGCACTTCGCCAGTGTCGCGCAGCGGCAAGGACGCACAGTTGACGAGCGCCAGATCAAGCCGCCCTTCATCCATGCGCTTGTAGAGCTGCGAACTGTTATCGATGGTGACATCAACCATGATGGCGGGAAAAACCTCGGCAAATCGCTTGAGGATACCGGGCAGCAAACCACGTTCACCAATATCCTCCGGTGCTCCGAGACGTACGACACCGGAAAGTTCCGGCATAACGAACCGCGCTACCGCTTCATTGGAGAGCGCGATCATTCGCCGCGCATAGGTAAGCAGGGTCTCGCCATGCGCCGTCAGTGTCACAGAGCGCGCATCACGCAGGAAGAGCGTCGTCTTCAACTGCTCCTCAAGCTTCTTGATCTGCATGGAAACTGCCGATGGCGTTCGAAACACCACCTCGGCAGCGGTGGAGAAGTTGCCGGTCTCGGCAATCGCGACAAAGGTTCGCAGGATGTCGTTGTCCAACAAAGGCAGCGGCTGGCGGAAAGAAACTGTCATGAGACATGCCTTCAATTTTTCTGATCAATAGATCGATATCATTTCGTTTGATTGAATGTCAACGATCTCTCATTATTTCCAGACAGACACCGAATGAGTGCGCATGAAACATCACCGATTTCGATTGAATGCATTAAATTCATTTATTTGATTGATGATCAATCCGAGCGCATATCCATTTTGTCTGAAACAAAACGTGGAACATGAAGGAGTTCGAAATGACCACGATAACCCAGTTCAGCCAAAGGCCGCTTCGGTCACGGCTTCATCTCCTGCAATGGCCATCCTGGCTCGCAAGACTTGGCAATGATGCACTTTTGTCATGGCGTAAGAGACAGTCTCTGCGCGCCCTTGAAGCCTTACCCACGGACACATTGAAGGATATTGGATGGCCATCAAGCGACAACAAGCGCATGCGTATCGAAAAGAACTGATCGCTGCATCCTATAGGAAGTATGGCTCGCGAGATCTGATCTTGGCGAGCCATTTTTTTGCACTGCGGAACAAATACCCTGCCACCACATTTCCCCCTGCCCCAATCAAGCACGAGGATATCCATGGCCCAGTTCGGTTCCAGCATTTTACCCGGCGACTTCACCCGTCTCGGTGCGAATTTCGACGATGACGGCGTTAATTTTGCAATTTTCAGTGCCCATGCGGAACGGGTCGAACTGTGCCTCTTTGACGATAGCGGAAAGAACGAGATTGAGCGTATAACGTTGCCGGAGTTCACCAATGAAATCTGGCATGGCTATATTCCCGGCCTGAAACCCGGTGCGCTCTATGGATATCGCGTTCACGGCCCCTACGACCCGGAGAACGGTCACCGCTTCAATCCCAACAAATTGCTGGTCGACCCCTACGCACGCGAACTTGTTGGAGACATTGAATGGGGAACCGAACAGTTCGGCTACAAGCTGGACGCCGAAGACAAAGACCTCTCCTTCGATGAGAGCGACAGCGCCGCCAAGATGCCGAAGTGCCGTGTTATCGATCCCAACGACTATGATTGGGGCAACGACAAAAAGCCTGACGTTTCGTGGTCCAAGACGATTTTCTACGAGACTCACGTCAAGGGCTTCACCAAGCTGCACCCATCCGTGCCAGAGAGTTTGCGTGGCACCTATGAGGGTCTCGGCCACAAGGACATCGTGGATTACATCAAGAGCCTCGGCGTAACCTCCGTCGAACTTCTGCCGATCCATTCTTTCCCAGACGATTCGCACCTGCTGGAAAAAGGCCTGAAGAACTTCTGGGGTTATAACTCGCTCGGCTTCTTCTCTCCCGCATCACGCTATTATGGTCCCAAGGGCATGGCTGGCTTCCGCGATATGGTGCGGGCCTTCCATGATGGCGGTATCGAGGTCATTCTCGACGTGGTCTATAACCACACCGCTGAAGGCAACGAGCTTGGACCAACCCTTTCGTTCAAGGGTATCGACAACTTCTCCTATTACCGCACCATGCCGGACAAGCCGCGTTATTACATAAACGACACCGGCACCGGTAATACGGTCAACACCTCCCACCCGCGTGTCCTTCAACTGGTGACGGACTCTCTACGGTACTGGGCCGAGGATATGCATATTGATGGCTTCCGCTTCGATCTCGGCACTATTCTTGGCCGTGAGCCGGAAGGCTTCGATCAGCGTAGCGGCTTTTTCGATGCTGTCGGTCAGGACCCTGTTCTTTCCAAGTTGAAACTGGTTGGCGAGCCATGGGACATCGGACCCGGCGGTTATCAGGTCGGCGGCTTTCCTCCCGGTTGGGCGGAATGGAACGACAAGTACCGCGATACGGTGCGCGAATACTGGAAGGACGAGGACGGCACTGCCGGTGATTTCGCCGCTCGTGTGTTGGGTTCCGGCGATGTTTACGATCTCCGCGGCCGCCGACCATGGTCGAGCGTGAACTTTATTACCGCGCATGACGGCTTCACCCTGAACGACCTCGTCTCCTACAATGAGAAGCATAACGATGCGAACGGCGAGGACAACAAGGACGGCCACGGTGACAACCGTAGTTTCAACTATGGTGTCGAAGGCCCGACCGACGACGACAATATCAACGCCGTACGCGATCGTCAGAAGCGCAATTTCCTTGCTACTCTATTGCTTTCACATGGCACGCCGATGCTGCTGGCAGGCGATGAGTTCGGCCGCAGCCAGATGGGCAACAACAACGGCTATTGCCAGGACAGCGATCTGAGTTGGGTTCATTGGGAAAACTTGCCCGACAGCGCGGAAACGTTGCGAGCCTTCACCACCAGGCTGATCGAGTTGCGTCAGGCGCATTCGATCCTCAGACGTGAGAACTGGCGTGACGGCACACACGCAACATGGCTCAACCCAGGCGGCGGCGAACAGACTAAGGAACAGTGGGAGGATCTTGGCAGCACGTCGCTCGGCCTGCGCCTGACGCGTGACAAACAGGATGACGCAGAGGAGTGGCAAGACGTCTTGATCCTGTTCAATCCATATGACGGTGCCGTCGAGTTCAAACTGCCTGACGCCGACCATGGCTGGATGACGGAACTGACGACCGCAGACCCGCAGGCAACCACCAACAATATTGCCAACGGGGAAATCTACACCGCCGAAGGCCGCAGCCTCGTCTTGCTGCGCGCCGCTTGAGACAGCATCAAAACAAAAAACGCCGGAGGAAACTCCGGCGTTTTTTGCGTTTCAAGGCTGGCTGAACTGCATTCCCGCTACGAGGATGCTGCGCTTTTTCCTTGTTTTTGCTTTGCTGGAAATGGCAGCGCGAAGAGCAAAGAAGATATCGTCGAAGTGGTAGGGTTTGCTGAAGAAGCGGACGTCATCCGGCAAATCCAGCGCGTCTGGCGCATGTCCCCCGGAAGTGACGATGACTGGAATATGCTCCTGACATGTTTCGAGCATGCGGATCAGATCTAGGCCAGACAACCCGCCTGGCATATCGATGTCGGTTATAACGGCGGAAATATGTGGCACCTTGCCGATGATGGCGACCGCCTCCAACACGTTCGACGCTTCCAGAACGGTATAACCCGCTTCTTCCAGAGCATCCGTCAGCGCAAATCTGATGATCGGTTCGTCTTCTACGACCAGTACGGTCAGGCCAGCTTCATGCATACGCAATACTCCGCTTAAAGGCACCGGACAGGAAACGCATCCCGCTTGCACGAACCGCGTTTCCGAAACGAATGAAGGAGCGGCGATATCAAGATGTCCGCCTCTTCCGTTACGTCAACAGAACGCGCAATCGGCAATATCGCTCAGAGGCTGCGCTTAAAAATTGAAAACAATATTAATAAAATGCAAAACATCAGTTTTAGCTCATAGATGCGACCTTGTTTAGCCGCAACTGAATTGACGTATATCAAAAGCAGCGCACGCTCACGTTTCTTTGACAGCAGAACATCAACGTCGTATCTTGCTCCGAAACCGTCGTAAATGAGATATACAGCGGAACATTTCCAAGCAAGGAATTGTGTTTCCGCAATGGAGCATGGTCGCCGTGAGCAAAACTCCTCCTAAGAAGCGTCTCGTTGTTTTTTTTATGGTTCCGCAGTTCACTATGCTGCCCTTCGCGGCTGCGGTAGAAACGCTTCGAATTGCTAACCGAATGCTGGGCTATCCCGCTTACGAATGGCGGCTCGCATCCGTCGATGGCCAGAAGGTCGCCTCTTCCAACGGCATCGCACTGGACGCCAGTACGTCTCTCGCGGATGAGCGAAAATATGTCAGCGGTGAGAACCGACCCAGCATGGTGCTGATCTGTTCCGGTATCGACATCGAGCAATACAGCAACAAGTCGGTCAATGCCTGGCTGCGTGAGGCCAACAATCGCGGCATTGCCGTCGGCAGCCTCTGTACGGGCGCACATGTGCTGGCCCAGGCAGGCCTGCTGAATGGCAAGCGCTGTGCGATCCATTGGGAAAACCTGCCGGGCTTTTCCGAAGCCTTCCCGCAGGTCGAAGTCTATGCCGACCTCTACGAGGTCGATGGCAACATCTACACCTGCGCCGGAGGCACCGCCTCCCTGGACATGATGCTCAATCTGATTGGCCAGGATTTCGGTGAAAACCTCGTCAACCGTGTGTGCGAACAGCAACTGACGGACCGGGTGCGTAACCCGCAGGACCGACAGCGCCTGCCGCTGCGCGCCCGTCTTGGCGTGCAGAACGACAAGGTTCTCTCAATCATCGAACTGATGGAAAGCAATCTATCCGAACCGCTGTCCCTGCTCGACATCGCAGATGACGCGGACCTTTCACGCCGACAGGTGGAGCGGCTTTTCCGTCAGGAGATGGGGCGCTCTCCTGCCCGTTACTATCTGGAAATCCGGCTGGACCGGGCGCGTCATTTGCTGGTGCAATCCGCCATGCCCGTGGTGGAAGTGGCCGTTGCATGCGGTTTCGTTTCAGCTTCGCACTTCTCGAAGTGTTATCGCGAAATCTACAATCGCACTCCGCAACAGGAACGTGCGGAGCGCAAACTGGTGATGAGCGCATCACGCATGGCCGCTGCCGTCCCCAGCCAGGGAAAGCCCGTCCATTAAGGTTGAAAAGGACGAACCGCCGCAGCCAGATCTTCGGCGGTCATTCCAGGCCCAAGTTCCCGCGCGATTTTCCCATGCAGCCATACAGCGGCAGCGGCCGCTTCAAAGGCTGGAACGTGCTGCGCCAGAAAACCACCCGCAATGCCTGCCAGCACATCCCCTGAACCGGCAGTGGCGAGGTACGACGGAGCATTGGCGTTCACCGCCGCGCGTCCATCAGGCGCAGCTATCACCGTATCTGCACCCTTATAAACGATGACGGCGTTGCTGAGCGCCGCAGCGGCCTGCGCTTTTTCGACTTTGCTGAGGTTCGAATCTGCCGCGATTTCTGGAAACAAACGACCAAATTCGCCCTCATGTGGCGTGAGAATGCGTGGAGCATCGCTGGCAAACAGATCGAAAAGCTGCTGCGGCCGATCCCTAAATGCGGTGATACCATCGGCATCCAGTACGAGAGCTTTGTCTTTCAAAAGTGAAACGAAACCACGCGCCTTTTCGACATCACCGAAGCCCGGACCGAGAACATATGTGCCGTGCCGCTTATCATCTCGCCAAGCTAACAACTGCTCTTCGCTGTCCATGGCCGATACCATGACGGCCGTGAGCGTTGTTGAAAGGACTGGTATTGCCTCATGCGGCGCTGCGATCGTAACGATACCTGCACCGGCGCGAAAACCTGCAATCGCCGCCATCCGCGCCGCGCCTGTTGCATGAGAGGGGCCGGAAAACACCGTCAGGTGTCCCCGCTTGAACTTGTGGGTGTCTTCGTCGCGTTTGGAGAAGGCATCCATCCATTGGGCAGGATGATTTTCAACGATCAACCCGCAATACTCTCTCAGAATTCGATGCGGAATGCCGATATCGAAAACTTCGACTGAGCCGCAGAGCGTGCGGCCCGGCATCAAAACATGACCCGGCTTGCGCGCCATGAATGTCACGGTAACCTGTGAATGAAATGCGCGCCCGAGCGGAACACCGCGCCGTCCGCAAAGCCCGGACGGCAGATCGATGGCGATAACGGGAATGCCGGCGGTCTCGACTCTGTCGATCACGGCGTCCACACCATCAGGGACATCGCGAGACAGGCCCGCGCCGAAAATGGCGTCGATCACCACGTCGCCAGCTTGTGGACGGTAGTGATCAAGCGGCTCCGAGGATATCTCCAACGCGTCGAAAGCCTGCTTTGCGACGCCTTTCAGCTTTGCCACATCGCCAAACACGTAAACGGCAACATCGGCACTGCTCTCCAACAAAGCCCGCGCCGCCACGAACCCGTCACCGCCATTTTTGCCGATGCCACAAAGGGCAACATAACGGATGGCCTGTGGATAATGTTTGAGCGCGGATGCGGCAACCGCCTGTCCCGCTCGCTCCATCAGCGACGCGATGGAAATGCCGCTTTTTTCTGCAGCAGTGTCGATGCGATTCATCGCGATAGGGTCAATCAAAGCGTGTCTGGTGGTGAATGTCATGAAGGCAATTCAGCGCAAAATCTTACAAAAGGCAATCGACGCAAAATTAGGCATAACGAAGTGCATAAAATAAGGTCAAATGAGCAAAAAATAGCCACTCATATCCGTGACCATGCGCCATGAGAGCAGGTTGGAGATTTGGCAAAATCGTGAAAAAATCATCGTGCCTGTTCATCAGAACGCTATTTTAGTTCACGAAAACAGGGGAAGACGTGCCAAAATTAGCTTCGCACAACCATTTTTCGAAGTTTTTTTATTCAAAGCGGCTTCCGATCTGGCACGATACGTGCATTCTTGTGACAGAGCGGAACTGACCGCTTTAACGGAATAAGCGGAGAGATATTTTCTCATGAAAAAGATCGAAGCGATCATTAAGCCTTTCAAGCTCGACGAAGTGAAGGAAGCCCTTCAGGAAGTCGGACTTCAGGGAATAACGGTTACGGAAGCTAAGGGCTTTGGTCGTCAAAAAGGCCATACGGAACTCTATCGCGGCGCAGAATATGTCGTAGACTTTCTGCCGAAGGTAAAAGTCGAAGTCGTGCTCGCGGATGAAAATGCGGATGCCGTGATTGAGGCCATTCGCAACGCGGCCCAGACAGGCCGTATCGGCGACGGAAAGATTTTTGTTTCCAACGTCGAAGAAGTCATTCGTATCCGTACGGGTGAAACAGGCGTCGACGCCATATAAAAAGACTGAACCCGGGAAAGCCGGGGCTTCACCTTGTTATCAAAACACTCAAGGAAAAGTTTCAAATGACGACCGCAAACGATATTCTGAAGCAGATCAAGGACAACGACGTCAAGTTCGTAGACCTGCGCTTTACCGACCCCAAGGGCAAGCTGCAGCATGTCACGATGGACATTGCCTGCGTGGATGAAGACATGTTCGCCGATGGCGTCATGTTCGATGGCTCCTCCATCGGCGGCTGGAAGGCCATCAACGAGTCAGACATGGTGCTGATGCCAGACACGGCAACCGTTCACATGGACCCGTTTTTCGCCCAGTCCACAATGGTCATTCTCTGTGACATTCTCGACCCTGTCTCGGGCGAAGCCTACAATCGCGACCCACGCGGCACCGCCAAGAAGGCCGAAGCCTATCTCAAGGCATCCGGTATCGGCGATACGATCTTCGTCGGCCCCGAGCCTGAATTTTTCGTCTTCGATGACGTGAAGTACAAGGCCGATCCATACAACACCGGCTTCAAGCTGGATTCGTCCGAGCTGCCGTCCAACGACGACACCGACTATGAAACCGGCAACCTTGGCCACCGTCCCCGCGTCAAGGGCGGCTATTTCCCAGTTCCGCCAGTCGACAGCCTCCAGGACATGCGCTCCGAAATGCTGACCGTGCTCGGCGAAATGGGCGTTGTCGTTGAAAAGCATCACCACGAAGTCGCAGCCGCACAGCATGAGCTAGGTGTGAAGTTCGACACGCTGGTGCGCAACGCCGACAAGATGCAGATCTACAAATATGTCGTGCATCAGGTGGCCAACGCCTACGGCAAGACAGCAACCTTCATGCCAAAGCCAATCTTCGGCGATAACGGTTCGGGCATGCACGTTCACCAGTCCATCTGGAAGGGCGGCAAGCCGACCTTCGCTGGTGATGAATATGCAGGCCTGTCCGAGAGCTGCCTGTACTACATCGGCGGCATCATCAAGCATGCCAAGGCAATCAACGCCTTCACCAACCCGACGACCAACTCCTATAAGCGTCTGGTGCCAGGCTACGAAGCACCGGTTCTGCTGGCCTACTCCGCCCGCAACCGCTCTGCCTCGTGCCGCATTCCTTTCGGCTCCAACCCGAAGGCAAAGCGCGTCGAAGTCCGCTTCCCTGACCCAGCCCAGAACCCTTATCTCGGCTTTGCCGCGATGCTGATGGCTGGCCTTGATGGCATCAAGAACAAGATCCATCCTGGCAAGCCGATGGACAAGGATCTCTACGATCTGCCGCCGAAGGAACTAAAGAAGATTCCAACGGTGTGCGGTTCGTTGCGTGAAGCACTCGACAGCCTCGACAAGGATCGCAAGTTCCTGACCGCTGGCGGCGTCTTCGATGACGACCAGATCGATGCCTTCATCGAACTGAAGATGCATGAAGTCATGCGCTTCGAAATGACACCGCATCCTGTCGAATTCGACATGTACTACTCGGCTTGATCGAGAAAACAAAAAAGGCGCCTTTCGGGGCGCCTTTCTTTTTGCTTAGCCTATTGCCGAGTGACTGAAGAAAATGCGGGATCGACACCAAATATCTTGATATTTTCCATTCAGACCCCAAATTGTGTTGGGAAAGGATGTGCATGCCATGAAACAAAGAGACGCAAAATTTACCATTGGCGAGGTTGTTCGTCACAAGGTGTTTCCGTTCCGCGGTGTGGTATTCGACGTGGACCCGGAATATGCAAACACCGAAGAGTGGTGGAACGCCATTCCGCAGGACATACGCCCGGATCGCGACCAGCCGTTTTATCACCTGCTGGCAGAAAACGATGACACCGAGTATGTCGCCTACGTGTCGGAGCAGAACCTCGTTCATGACGAGAGTGACCAGCCGCTTCGCAACCCCAATATTTCCCGCATATTCGACACCACTCCCAATGGTGAGCTGCGGGCGAAGTCAGCAATGACGCATTGATCTACTGAACGAACATATAGACAACAAAAAACCGGCCTGAAATTTCAAGCCGGTTTTTTATTGTCTGAATGATTAGTTTGCAGGCTTGGACTTTGCAGCGTCCTGAGCGGCTTCGAGCTTCTTGCGAGCTTCTTCAGCCTTCTTCTGCATGCCTTCCTGCAACGAACGCTGGCTTTCTGCAAGCTGGGACTGCGTGATAGGCTGGCCATCATAAGCACCGGTGAAGCCGGACAGGGCAATCTTAATCGGGTTTGGCGCGCGACGGAAGTTGATGGAGGTGAACACGATCTCCGTGCCCTTCTTCATGCTGGCAATCATCGCATCCGTCAGAGGTACTTCAGCCGTGCACTTGTCTGGAAGGCAAACAGCGTAATCCAGCTTCTGGCCCTTGGCACCATCGATCTGCATCATCACGCCGGGTGGCAGAAGACGCGCCGTTGGTACGGAAACCTGAAGCAGCTTGCGGTTGACCTTGCCTTCGACGCTGATGAGGCCGACAGCCGTGATCATCTGGCCGTTCTGCGCGAGAACAACGTTCTGCACGACGCAAACATCATTGTCTTCCTGCTTGCTGCATGTCTTGAACCAGCCGAGCGGTGGTGCGCCAGCGCCTCCGGCAGCCGCCTGCTGGGCCTGCGACACGACAGGTGCAGACACGGCACCCAGAGAAACAACAACAGCAGCCAAGGCTGCGCGGGTGATTGTGTTTGCGGTTGGCATCATAACAGTTCCGTCTCCTAAATTTTTATGTGAAGCAGAACGGTACGAACTGCTTAACATCACCGGTATCCGTCTGCCCGTTCCACTGTCTTTTAAATGAGGCAAATGCGTGACCCGACTGTTTCGGCAACTCTGTTACATCCCGCTGGGCGCGATATCCAGCACTTCTTTGACTTTTTGTTGAAGGCCGACAAGTTTTCCGTCGTCCGATGCCTGCCATAGTCGTGTGTGATACATTCGCGCGGGAATCAATACAAGGCGAGCGGTCTCGCGTCAAAGCGACATACCGTGATTAGATAGCCAGAATGCGACAGGACATTAACATGCGAAGCCTTTTGGCGTTCATCCCCGCCCTTCTTTTTTCAGGTCTGGCGCTGGCGGAACCTCTTCATGGAATTTCGATGCATGGGACACCTGCCCTGCCCGCAGATTACAAGAGCTTCCCCTATGTGAACCCTGACGTGAAAAAAGGCGGTCGCGTTTCCTACGGTGTAGTCGGCACCTTTGACAGCCTAAATCCCTTCATTTTGAAGGGCATGCGCACAACGGCACGCGGTGTCTGGGACCCGGAATTCGGCAATCTCTTGTATGAGCCGCTGATGCAGCGCTCCGGCGACGAACCGTTCTCGCTCTACGGTCTGCTTGCGGAAACCGCCGAGTGGGACGACGACCGCACATACATTCAGTTCAACCTCAACCCCAAGGCAAAATGGCAGGACGGGCAACCGGTCACGCCAGAAGATGTGATCTTCACCTTCAATCTTCTGAAGGACAAAGGCCGCCCGCCATTCAACAGCCGCCTGAACGGGGTGGCAAAAATGGAGAAGATCGGCGAGCATGGCGTTCGCTTCACCTTCAACGAAAATGCCAACCGCGAAACGCCGCTGATTCTCGCTTCCTCGACGCCGATCCTGCCGAAACACGCCATCGACCCCGCTACCTTCGAACAGAGCGGTCTGGGCCCGGTTGTCGGCTCTGGTCCATACCGAATCAAATCCTTGCGTCCCGGAGAGCGGGTCATATGGGAGCGGGACCCTGATTACTGGGGCAAGGATGTGCCATCGAAGGTCGGCTTCGACAATTACGACGAAATCAGCATTCTCTATTTCCTTCAGGTCACCACCATGTTCGAGGCCTTCAAGAAGGGCGATATCGACATCTACCCCGAAGGAGATGCCATCAACGGATCTGCCGACACGTCCCATTGGGGACAGGCCTATAATTTCCCGGCAGTGCATCGCGGCGACATCGCGAGAGACATTTTCGAACCACGAATGCCATCGGGCATGTTCGGCCTCGTCTTCAACACCAGAAAATCCATTTTCGCGAATGAAAAGGTGCGTGAAGGCCTGTCTTTCGCGCTCGATTTTGAATGGATGAATCGCAACATCATGGGCGGATCGTTCAAACGCACGCAGAGCTACTACCAGAACTCGCCGCTCGGCGCTTTCGGCAATGCCGCCGATGCACGAGAGCTCGCCCTGCTTGGCGATGCAGCCAAGAAGCTGCCGCCAGAACTGTTGGCCGGCACCTACGCCATGCCGGTTACCGATGGTTCAGGTGCTGACCGCACCGTTTTGAAACTGGCTGTCGATACGCTGAAAGACGGTGGCTATACGATCAAGAACGGCAAGATGACGAACGCGCAAGGCCGCCAGCTCTCGTTCGAGATCATGACACAGAACCCGGCGCAGGAACGGATCGCACTTGCCTACCAACGTTCGCTGCGGCTGATCGGCGTCGACATGGCCATCCGCTCGGTGGATGACGGGCAATATCAGGCGCGCTCAAACAGCTTCGAATACGACATGATCATCCGCTCACTGCCATCCTCCCTTTCACCGGGTGCCGAACAGTTGAACCGTTGGGGATCAGCCTCACGTGATGCCAACGGCAGCTTCAACTATGCAGGCGTTGCCGACCCTGATGTGGACCGCATGCTGGAGGCGCTTTTGCAGGCACGTTCCACGGAGGATTTTCAGGCGGCGGTACGGGCCTATGACCGGCTGCTGACGGCCGGGCATTATATTATTCCGCTGTATCACATCGGCGCGCAGTGGGTGGCCCGCTGGAAATATATTGCCCGCCCGGAGATAACACCAATGGTCGGCAACCAGAAACAGACATGGTGGGATGCTCGCGTTCAGTGAACGCCCACACGGTTCTCTTTTGGTAACGTCTTGCGCATGGTCGGCAACGCCCCTAGATGGGGCAGGTATTCAAATTCTGAAAGGAAGCACCATGCAGCGTATTGTTATCGACGTCGTCTCGGACATGGTTTGCCCCTGGTGCTACCTAGGAAAGGCGCGGCTCGATCTCGCACTGGCTGAAGTTATGGATGAAGTCAGCGTCGACGTGAACTGGCGTCCCTACCGCCTCAACCCGGATTACCCGTCAGAGGGCGTCGATCAGAAGGCCGAGTTGGAAAAGAAGCTCGGTGGCAAGGAAAAGGTCGAGCAGGCGCATGAAATGCTGACACAGCTTGGCAAGGAAGTCGGCATCAACTTTAACTTCGACGCCATCAAAGTCGGTCCGAACACGCTGGATGCACACCGTCTGTCGCTGTGGGC
Source organism: Agrobacterium bohemicum (assembly GCF_001562555.1). Lineage (NCBI taxonomy): Bacteria > Pseudomonadati > Pseudomonadota > Alphaproteobacteria > Hyphomicrobiales > Rhizobiaceae > Agrobacterium > Agrobacterium bohemicum. The sequence goes on along the minus strand of NZ_KQ961034.1, from coordinate 110,900 downwards.
ACATGCGGAAGGTCGTGAGTTTCAGGACAAGGTCGTAAACGAACTGTTCCGCGCCAATTTCGAAGAAGGCCTCAACATTGGCGATCACGCCGTGCTGGCTGATATCGGTGAAAAAGCCGGAATGAACCGGGATGTGGTCACCAAGCTGCTCAGCTCCGATGCCGACAAAGAGACGATTGTCGCGGAAATCGATGCCGCTCAGCAAATGGGCGTTGCCGGTGTTCCCTTCTTCATCCTCGACCAGAAATATGCGGTCAGCGGTGCGCAGAGCAAGGAAGTACTGATTAATGCATTGCGGGATATTGCCAGATTGAAGCTGGAAGAGCATAGGGCAATGAACTGATTGGCAGCGCAATATCGCTGTCGATTTCCGGCCCCTAATAGCTTGGTGTTTCTGTGTCCGATAGCACGTTGAAGGGCATTTTGCTCGCATTTGCAGCCTTTGCGGCTTACGCTTGGAGCGATGCGAGCGTGAAGCTCATAGAAGGGCAATTATCGCCCATTCAGTCTGCCTTCTTCGGCGCATTGTTCGGGCTCTGCGCCCTGCCCTTCATTCGCAAGCGCAATGACGACTGGCGCGATATCGTCCGCACCACCAACCGCCCCCTATGGCTGCTGCGTTTCGTGACATCCGGCCTCGGTGCCATCACCTCGGTCACCGCTTTCACCCATCTCTCGATGGCCGAAGCCTTCGCGCTCATCTTTCTGCTGCCTGCCTTCGTCACCATTATGTCTGTCCTGTTTCTGAAGGAGCAGGTCGGCATAAAGCGCTGGTCTGCCGTCATCATCGGCTTTGCTGGCGTGCTGGTGATTCTGAGACCCGGTTTCCGCGAGCTCTCGACCGGCCATTTCGCAGCCATCGTTGCGGGTCTGTGCGGTGCGATTTCCATCGTCATCTTCCGCGCCATGGGGCCATCGGAAAAGAATATCTCACTTTATGGTGCGGGCTTGCTTGGAACGCTGGTGATTTGCGGCGTGGCGATGACATCGTCCTTTACGCCACCCAATGCCGAACAATGGATGTTTCTGGCCGGTTACGGGCTACTCGGTGCTCTCGCTAATGTGCTTATCATGTATGCGGCGAAATACGCGCCTGCGGCAGTGATCGGACCCACTCAATATAGTCAGATGCTGTGGGCCATCCTGTTCGGTTATCTGATTTTCGGCGATCACGTCGATGGCTGGATGCTGGTTGGCATTGCCCTCATCATCGGTTCAGGGCTGATCACGCTCATCCGTGAGCGGCAAAGACACGTTACGTTGCCAACGTCGATTGCGGCGGCAGACCAGAATGTTGCCATCGCAATGACTCCGGAGAGCAATGGGGAAAAGGCGGACTGATCAGCCCGCCCTCGGCACACATCAATCGCAGACACGCACTCGATACATGTCGCCGTAGCCATCCTGACGCCATGCAAGATGGCAGCGAGGATAAACGGGTTCATAGGCGACCGGCGGGCCGTAAACCGGTTGACTGTAAACCGGTGTGTAACCATACCCGGGCGAGCCGTAATAGTGGTGAGATGCCCCAGCGATAAGCGCACCTCCGACGATTGTTCCGGCAATACCGGCAGCCAATCCGCGCCCGAAATTGTTACGTGCTTCTGCCTGACTGGTGGTGGCAATTGTGGTGCCCGCAATTGTCAAAGCAACCAGACCAGCGGTGACGAACCTGTTCATGGTGGTCAACATAGTCCTGCTCCTTCGTTCAACGGCTGTCGGCGAAAAATGCCGAGCCGATAAAGCCAAGACTATGCCTCTCAATCCTACGGCCAGATGTCCGTTTGATTAAATCGCCGTAAGAAACGGCGACCCTTTATTCGTCAGGATTTCGCCAGTTCTGCCAGCTGCGTCATCACCATGGCAGCCCCCGCCAGACGCTTCTCCGGCGTCGGCAGATCACGGGTCAGGAACACGCTGTGGTCAGGCCGGATCTTGGCCATGGAGCCCTGCTTGGCGATATAGCCGACCAGTGCTGCCGGGTTAGTGAATTCCTTGTTGCGGAACTGCACGACGACGCCTTTCGGGCCAGCATCCAGCTTTTCGACATTGGCGGTTCTGCACAGCGACTTGACGTAGACGATCTTGAGCAAGTGCTGCACTTCCTTCGGCAACGGACCGAAGCGGTCGATCATTTCGGCACCGAAGCCATCGATTTCGTTCAGATCGGTCAACTCGCCAAGGCGGCGGTAAAGACCCATGCGCAGATGCAGATCGGGCACATAATTTTCCGGGATCATGACCGATGTGCCGACCGAGATTTGCGGCGACCAGCCGGTGTCGATGACATCGTCCTCACCCTTCACTTCGGCCACGGCCTCCTCCAGCATTTGCTGGTAAAGCTCGAAGCCGACTTCCTTGATGTGGCCGGACTGCTCTTCACCCAGCAGATTGCCCGCGCCGCGAATATCCAGATCGTGGCTGGCAAGCTGGAAACCGGCGCCCAGCGTATCGAGTGATTGCAGCACCTTCAAACGGCGCTCAGCCATCGTTGTCAGCACCTTGTTGACCGGCAGCGTGAACAGCGCGAAAGCGCGAACCTTGGAGCGGCCCACGCGACCACGCAACTGATAGAGCTGCGCCAAGCCAAACATGTCGGCACGGTGGACGATCAGCGTATTGGCCGTCGGCACGTCCAGCCCGGATTCCACGATGGTGGTAGAGAGCAGCACATCATATTTGCCGTCATAGAAGGCGTTCATGATGTCTTCCAGCTCGCCCGCCGCCATCTGGCCGTGGGCCACCGCTACTTTCAATTCCGGCACATCCGATTGCAGGAAGGCGTGGATATCGGCGAGATCGGCAAGACGTGGGCAGACATAAAAACTCTGGCCGCCGCGATAATGCTCACGCATCAACGTTTCGCGGATGACCAGCGCATCGAATGGCGAGATGAAGGTGCGCACCGCCATGCGGTCCACCGGCGCAGTGGTGATCAGCGACAACTCGCGAACGCCGGTCATCGCAAGCTGAAGAGTACGCGGAATGGGCGTGGCCGAAAGCGTCAGCACATGCACGTCGCTCTTCAGTTCTTTCAGACGCTCTTTATGCTTCACGCCAAAATGCTGCTCCTCATCGATGATGAGAAGGCCGAGATTGGCGAAATTGATGCCAGCACCGAGCAGCGCATGCGTGCCGACGACGATATCCGTCTTGCCTTCGGCCACTTCCTTCTTCGTCAGCGCCAACTCTTTAGCGCCGACGAGGCGCGACGCCTGCTGAACGCGAATCGGCAAGCCACGGAAGCGTTCGGAGAAGGTGCGGAAATGCTGGCGTGCCAACAGTGTGGTCGGCACGACAACGGCTACCTGAACGCCGTTCATGGCAGCGAGGAACGCGGCGCGCAGCGCCACTTCCGTCTTGCCGAAACCAACGTCACCGCAGATCAGGCGATCCATCGGGCGACCTGCACCCAGATCGTCGCGAACGGAATCGATTGCATTCTGCTGGTCTTCCGTCTCGTCATAGGGGAAACGGGCGGCAAATTCGTCGTAAAGGCCATCGGGCGCAATAAGCGTCGGCGCGTGGCGCACCATGCGCGCGGCTGCAATACGGATGAGATCGCCCGCCATATCCAGCAGGCGCTTTTTGAGCTTGGCCTTGCGCATCTGCCATGCGCCGCCACCCAGCTTGTCAAGATTGGCTTCCGCCGCATCCGAGCCGTAACGCGAAAGAAGATCGATGTTTTCGACCGGCAGGAAAAGCTTGGCCTCATCGGCGTAATGTAACTCAAGGCAATCACGCGGCGCACCCGCCGCCTCGATGGTGCGAAGACCGACGAAGCGACCGATACCATGTTCGGCGTGGACGACCAGCGAACCCTCGTCCAGACCGGCGACTTCAGAGATGAAATCCGCACCGCGCTTGCGACGCTTGGATTGGCGCACCATGCGGTCTCCGAGAATATCCTGCTCGCCGATGACGGCAAGATTGCCGGTTTCGAAACCCGCTTCGAGGCTCAGAACCGCAGCAGCGGCCTCGCCCTTGCCAAGCTTTTCAATCTCTTTGAACGACTGGATGGTCTTGATATTCTCAAGCCCGTGCTCGTTCAGCACCTGCAACATGCGGTCGAGCGAGCCCTCAGACCAGCCGGTGATCAGAACCTTCCAGCCCTTGGAGCGGCGCTCCGCGATATGCTTGACGGCAAGCGTGAACACATTGACGCGCTCTTCGCTCTCACTCTCCGTCTGCGACTTTGCCCAGCGCGGACCGACATGGGCGTCCAGCGTGGCGACCGGCTTGTCTTTCGAATCCTGCTCGTTGAAGGGTGTCAGGCGCACCGCGTTGACGGCATTCAACGCCTCGTCAAAGCTCTTGCCGCCAAGATAAATCTGGCTGGGCGGTACAGGCTTGTAAGGTGCGCCCTGCGTTGCGCCCTTTGTCTGGCCGGAGGTTTGGCGCGCGTCGAAATAATCATGCACCAGCTTGGAGCGCTCAACGGCGGCTTCGCGGGCTGTGTGGTCGGTGACGATGCGGAAACCCTTGAGATAATCGAAGGCCGTTTCCAGCTTTTCGTAAAACAGGGGTAGCCAGTGCTCCATGCCGGCATAACGGCGGCCCTCGGATACGGCCTGATACAGCGCATCGTCCCGCGTCGCAGCGCCGAACATCGACAGATAGTTCTTGCGGAAGCGGCTGATCGTATCCGGCGTCAGCGTCACTTCGCTCATCGGGCTAAGGTCGAGCGACCGAGCCTGACCAATGGTGCGCTGGCTGGCGGGATCGAAGGTGCGGATGCTTTCCAGCGTGTCCCCGAAGAAATCCAGCCGCACCGGCTCTTCCGTCCCGGGAACGAACACGTCGAGAATGCCACCGCGCAGGGCAAATTCACCCACTTCGCGCACCGTCGCCACGCGGTCGAAACCATTGCGCTCCAGCCGGGCAGCAATGTCTTCCATACGGATCTGGTTGCCGGGCTTGGCCGAGAAAGCGAGGCTCTCGATGACATCGCGCGGTGCCATCTTTTGAAGCATGGCATTTACGGTAACAAGAACGATGGCAGCATGCGGTTTTTTCTGATGGTGGATGAGACCGGACAGGGTGGCAAGACGGCGAGCCGATACATGCGCGCTGGGCGACACACGGTCGTAAGGCAGGCAATCCCAGGCGGGCAATGACAGAACGGGGATGTCAGGCGCAACGAAGCCGAGCATCTGCTCCAGATCGGCCACGCGCTGGCCATCGGACAGCACATAGGCAACAGGCGTGCCCTGTCGCGCCAGATCAGCCAGAAGAAACGCTTCCGTGCCGGTCGGCACATTTCCAATGGTCAACGGCGTATCGGCCGATGCCACCAGCCTGACATCGAATCCGGCTATCATTTTGAGCTGTGTCCATTCTGCGCAGTGACCAGATCGAAATCCGGGCGGTAGGAGATGATCGTGTGGAACAACGGCGTCTGGAATTTTTCAGGGATAGCCTGCGCACCCGTTACCATCTGCACGAGGTCCTGATCTTCCTCGTCCATGATGATTTCAAGCTCGTCCAATTGCTCTTCCGAAAGGTCCGCAATGTTCTCCTCCGCGAACTGGCCGAGAACAAGGTCCATTTCCCTGATGCCGCGATGCCAGCACCGATAAAGAATCCGCCTGCGCCTCGGATCGAGGTCAGCGCTTGTGCGCACCAGTCCTGTCATCGCATTCACCTGTTTGTTGACTTGGCCTTTCCTATAGAACAGGACAGGAACGATTGGGAACCGGTTTTTATCGAAATATTGCCGCACATGCCAAAAACTGCCGGTGATAAACCGAGTTTATCGCCCCGCCGCTCTTGCATTGCGCACGCCCTTCCACGATTTTGCTCGCCATGCGCCCCGCCCTCCTCGATCCGCTATTTGCAACCGTCGCCACGCTGACCGGCGTAGGGCCGAAGCTTGCCGATTTGCTGGCGAAGCTTTTGGGCCGGGAAAGCGCCGAGGAAAGCCGTGTCATCGACCTCCTCTTCCACGCGCCTTACAACATCATAGACCGTCGCAACCGCCCGGGCATTGCGCTCGCGCCACAGGGCGCCATCGTCACCATTCAGGGACGCGTGGACCGCCACCAACCAGCACCGCCGGGCAATCGCTCTGCCCCTTACCGTGTTTTCCTGCATGATGAGACCGGCGAACTGGCGCTGACCTTCTTCCGTGCCAAAGGCGATTGGCTGTCCAAAGCACTGCCGGTGGACGAAGAGGTGATGGTCAGCGGTAAGATCGACTGGTTCAACGGTCGTGCCTCCATGGTGCACCCAGACTTCATGGTGAAGGTCTCGGAGGCGGAGAACCTGCCGCTGGTTGAGCCAGTCTATCCGTTGACCGCAGGGCTTTCGCCCAAGGTCCTGAGACGCGCGATCGATGGTGCGCTCACTAAAATGCCGGTCTTTCCAGAATGGATCGACGAAGCACTTGCGGCGCGTGAGAGCTTTCCGCATGTGGCCGATGCCTTTCGCGATCTGCATGATCCACGCGACGTTGCCGATATCGACCCACAGGCCCCTGCACGCCGACGCCTCGCCTATGACGAATTTTTGGCCGGTCAGCTTTCCTTGGCGCTGGTGCGCCAGAGGCTGCGCAAGGTCACCGGCCGACCAATCCGCGCCAAAGGCGAGTTTGCCGCCAAAATTCTGGAGAACCTGCCATTTTCTTTAACGGCGAGCCAAAGCGCTGCGGTGAAGGACATTCTGACCGACATGGCGGGCGAAGACCGCATGTTGCGCCTGCTGCAAGGCGATGTCGGCGCGGGCAAGACGCTGGTGGCATTGATGGCCATGGCCACCGCCGTGGAGGCTGGCGGTCAGGCCGTGCTAATGGCACCGACCGAAATTCTGGCCCGCCAGCATTTCGCGACGATCTCAAAATTCGCCACAGCGGCTGGCATTTCCTGCGCGGTTCTGACAGGCCGCACCAAGGGCAAGGAACGCCGCGACATCGAAGACCGCATCGCATCCGGTGAGGCACAGATCGTGATCGGCACGCATGCGCTGTTTCAGGATAGCGTCAGCTACAAGAACCTCGTACTGGCGGTGGTGGATGAGCAGCATCGTTTCGGTGTGCATCAACGCCTGCGGCTGACCGCCAAGGGCATCTCTCCGCATATGCTGGTCATGACGGCAACGCCCATTCCCCGCACGCTGGTTCTGGCCGCCTTCGGAGACATGGACGTTTCAAAGCTCACTGAAAAACCGGCGGGCCGCAAACCGATCACGACGGTAACCATTCCAACCGAGCGCATCGGCGATATCGTCGCACGGCTGCGAAGTGCTCTTTCCGAAGGCAAGAAAGCCTACTGGATCTGCCCTCTCGTAGAGGAATCGGAGGAATCCGATCTCATGTCGGCGGAGGAACGTCACGCCGTTCTGTCGAAGTCACTGGGCGCAGACATAGGCCTCATTCATGGCCGTATGAGCGGGCCCGAGAAGGACGCAGCAATGCTGGCCTTCAAGACCGGCGAGACCCGCCTGCTGGTGGCGACCACTGTGGTCGAAGTGGGCGTCGACGTGCCGGATGCGACGATCATGGTTATCGAACATGCCGAGAATTTCGGCCTCGCCCAGCTTCATCAGTTGCGGGGACGCGTGGGGCGTGGCGAGGAGGCATCCACCTGCATTCTGCTCTACAAGGGACCGCTTAGCGAAACCGGCAAAGCGCGCCTTTCCATTCTACGCGACAGCGAGGACGGCTTCCTGATTGCCGAAGAAGACCTGAAGCTGCGCGGCGAAGGTGAGCTTCTTGGCACCCGCCAGTCCGGCACACCGGGCTTCCGCATCGCCAGTCTCGAAGCCCATGCCGACCTTCTGGAAATCGCCCGCAAGGATGCGGCCTACATCATAGAACGCGACGCGGAACTGGTGAGCGACCGTGGCCGCAACCTCAGAACCCTGCTCTATCTCCATCGCCGCGACGAAGCGATCCGTTTCCTCCATGCAGGCTGACCCATCATGAATGACATGCCCCTACCGCCCGCAGCTTTCTGCAAGGGCTACGCCCTTTGCTCTCCTGACAACCTGCTGCTGCCGGAAACCTTCGCGAAAAGCGAGAAGAAGGCAATTGGCAAAAACTTCAAAAAACCGGATCGCAAAAAAGCCTGGGCAAAAGCGCTGGAAGAAGGCTGGAGCGTAAAGTTCGTCTATATGCGCGTTTTTGTACCGGTGTTCCATTCAACGTCGACATCGACGGAAGTCTATGACGACGATTGATCAGGCACCGGCTCGACTGCGGTCTTCGGCGTAAAATCCGGTGCGACGAGGCCGCCTGAAATCAAAAGCTTTGCCCCGTCTTCCGGCGACATGTCCAGCATGATGATTTTATCTTTTGGCACAAACAACAGAAAGCCCGCCGTCGGAACCGGCGTCGGCGGAAGGAAGACCGCGACCATTTCCTGGCCGATCTCGTTGAAGCGGTAGGCCATCTCGCCGGTGGCGTCAGATGCAACGAAAACCATCGCCCATGTGCCGGGTGACGGAAACTCGATGAGGCCTACTTTTTTGAAGGAACTGGAATGCTCTTTCAGAACGGATTCGAACAGCTGCTTGATGCTTTTATAGATCGGCCGCACAAACGGCATGTGGTTCAGAACGGACTCGCCGACGCCCACGATCCATTTGCCGATGAGGTTGTTACCGAGAAAACCGATCAGCGTGATGCCGATGACAGCCACCAGAAGGCCGAAACCCGGAATGGCGACATCGAAATATTGCTCAGGATCGTAACGCGCCGGGATATAGGGCTTAACCCAACTGTCCACCCATTGCAGAAATGTCCAGACCAACCACATGGTGATCGTGACGGGCGCAAGGATGAGCACGCCGGTCAGGAAGCTGTTGCGCAAGCGGGTTGCGAAGGAGATTTTGACAGGGATTTCGGTCATGAATCCGCATAAATTCGAGAAACTTCAGAGATGAAGACTTTCTTGAAACGGACAGTGGCGAAACGCGTTCCGCCTTTCAAGTGAATTATCGAGCCGATGTGCACTGCGATACAAAATCCTGTTCGCAAGTGCGTTATCGCCACGGCTTATCGAGCGGTATCTGGCGCGGTCGTGACCGCGGATTTTACTCCACCGTCACCGACTTTGCCAGATTGCGCGGCTGGTCCACATCCGTCCCCATGAAAACGGCGGTGTGGTAGGCCAGAAGCTGGATCGGCAGTGAGAAGACCATGGGCGCGATAATCTCGTCCACGTTCGGAAGAACGATTGTTGCCATGGTTTCGAGCTTGGAGGCGCTAGCACCCTTCTCGTCCGTGATGAAGATGATCTTGCCGCCGCGTGCCGCGACTTCCTGCATGTTGGAAACGGTCTTTTCGAAAAAGCGGTCATGCGGCGCGATCACGATAACAGGCATGTTCTCGTCGATCAGCGCGATAGGCCCATGCTTCAACTCACCAGCGGCATAACCTTCGGCGTGGATATAGGAGATTTCCTTGAGCTTGAGCGCGCCTTCCAGCGCCAGCGGATAGCTGGTGCCGCGCCCGAGATAGAGCACGTCCTTGAAGCGGGAAAGATCGCGCGACAGGGTTTCGATCTGTGGCTGGATGGTGTTCAGAACTTCGCTCATCATGCGTGGCATTTCGATCAGGTGGCGAACAAGGTCCGTTTCCTGCTCAACCGTCAATGTGCCGCGCGCCTTGCCAGCGGCAATGGCGAGCGATGCGAGAACCGCGAGCTGGCAGGTGAAGGCCTTGGTGGAGGCCACACCGATTTCGGGACCGGCAAGAATCGGGAACACCGCATCCGACGCACGCGCCATGGTGGATTCGCGCACATTGACGACGGTGCCGATCTTCAGGCCGTTTTCCTGGCAATAGCGCAGCGATGCCAGCGTATCAGCGGTTTCGCCGGACTGAGAAATGAAAATTGCAGCCTGCGTGGGCAGAAGCGGCATTTCGCGGTAGCGGAATTCCGAAGCGACATCGATCTCAACCGGCAGACGCGCATAACGCTCGAACCAGTATTTGCCGATGAGGCCGGAAAGATAGGCCGTGCCGCAGGCGGAAATGGCAAGGCCTGTCAGTTTGGCGAAGTCGATGGCAGGGTCGGCATCCTTCACGCGTTTCTCAGCGAAATCGATATAATGGCTAAGCGCGTGAGAGATCACCTCCGGCTGCTCGTAGATTTCCTTCTCCATGAAGTGGCGGTGGTTGCCCTTGTCCACGACATACGCCGTTGCCTGCGAAATCTGACGCTGACGCTCGACTGGATTGCCGGCGAAATCAATGATCTCCACGCCATCGCGCGTCAGGATGGCGCAGTCGCCGTCGACCAGATAGGTGATTTCATTGGTGAAGGGCGACAGAGCGATGGCGTCTGACCCTAGGAACATTTCACCCTTTCCATAACCGATAGCGAGCGGCGGGCCGGAACGGGCAGACAACAGCGTGTCAGGATCATCCTGAAAGATCACGCCCAGCGCATAGGCACCGGTCACGCGGTTGAGCATCGCCAGCATGGCGGCGCGGTGACCAAGCCCTTCGCGCGTAAATTTCGCCAGCAACTGCGCTACGACTTCCGTGTCCGTCTGCGTGGTGAAGACGGCACCTTCCGCCGTCAATTCGTCGCGCAATTCTGAGAAATTTTCGATGATGCCATTGTGAACGACAGCGACGCCATCCACGAAATGCGGGTGGGCATTGGTTTCATTGGGAACGCCATGGGTCGCCCAGCGGGTGTGGGCGATGCCGGTCAGGCCTGATAGGGGCTCATCGAACAGCTTCTTTTCCAGATTGAAAAGCTTGCCTTCGGCACGGCGGCGGGCGAGTGCGCCATTATGAATCGTTGCGACGCCAGCGGAGTCGTAACCCCGATATTCCAGACGCTTCAGCGCTTCCACAAGGCGCTCCGCAACCGGCTGCGTTCCAACAATTCCAACTATGCCGCACATGCACTTCTCCAAAACATTTTAGCTAGCGGAAGTCCTAGCGATTTCCGCGAAATCTGCAATTGCGGTTGCAGTCACTTTCAGTGTCTATCCGTTACGATCTCAGGACTTTTTTCTGGCGTCCTTGATGGCCTGCGCACGGGCGCGCAAAGCCTCGGCTCGCCCCTCCTTTGTCTCTTGCCGCGCGCGACCGAAAGCCAAAGCACCTGCGGGTACATCTTCGGTAATGACGCTACCGGACGCGACATAGGCGTCGTCACCAATCGCAACAGGTGCGACCAGCGATGAATTGGAGCCGACAAAGGCATTCTTGCCAATGCGCGTTTCATGCTTGTTGATACCATCATAATTGCAGGTAATCGTCCCTGCCCCGATGTTGCTGCCAGCTCCTATGAAGGCGTCGCCGATATAGGTGAGGTGATTGACCTTGGCCCCCTCGCCGATCTCGGCCTTCTTGACCTCGCAGAAATTGCCGACCTTGGAATTGGCGGCCAGATTTGCACCTGGGCGCAGCCGTGCGTAGGGACCAACGGTCGCGCCACCGCTCACATGCGCACCTTCGAGATGCGAAAATGCGTGGATGACAGCACCGGATTCGATGGTCACACCCGGCCCGATCACCACGTGGGGCTCAATCAATGCATCCTGACCTATCTTTGTATCCCAGGATAGAAACACGGTTTCCGGCGCGATCATCGACACACCGTCAATCATGAACTGATGGCGCGCGCGCTCCTGCCAGAGCTTTTCGATATAAGCCAGTTCAGCGCGATTGTTGCAGCCGGTCAATTCTGTCTCAGGCGCATCGATGGCAACTGCCTTGCCGCCCAGCGAACGGGCGACTTCAACGATATCCGTCAGATAATATTCGCCCTTGGCGTTGTTGTTGCCGATGCGAGAGAGCAAATCGAGCGCCCGGCGGCCATTGATCGCCATCAGGCCGCTGTTGCACCAGGTAACCTTGCGCTCTTCCTCCGTCGCATCCTTCTCTTCTCTGATCGCAACGAGTTCGCCGTTCTCAACAAGCAGACGGCCGTAACCGGCCGGCTTATCGGTATGGAAACCGATGACCACGACATCGACATTGTCAGTCAGCGCCTGACGCGCCTTGTTGAGTGTTTCGGATGTCAGAAGCGGCACGTCGCCATAGGCGACCAAAATATCGTCGTAACCGCTTTCTATAGCCGCGCGCGCCGCCAGAACGGCGTTGCCGGTGCCCAGACGTTCTTTCTGAAGATACGGCTCAACGCTGACGCCAGCACTCCGCGCCGCATCCGCCACCTTGTCCGCATCACGGCCGACGACGAGTGCAGCAGAACTGACGCCTGCGCCCGCGACAGCCTGCATCACATGCGCAATCATTGCCCGGCCAGCGACAGGATGCAGCACCTTCGACATGGACGATTTCATGCGTGTGCTTTCACCAGCGGCGAGAATGACGGCGAGGCAACTGCGTTCCATTGATATCTCCGACTTGATCGTTCATTTGGCCGCCAATCAAACGGCAGACTGTTTCGCCACGCTATAAACGCTCGAGAATAAAGAAACCATGGAAATTGCGTGACAGCAGGAAACCTGCCGTGAGCGGGATATGAAAAGTCGCGCCTGTTTACGGGCGCGGCTTGAATTGGTGAAACTCCACGGTCGTCATGCTTGGTCCCCGGATCAAGTCCGACGATGTCCCGGACATCTACCACGTTGCAATTCAGGAGACCTAGGTAGATCCTCGGGACAAGCCCGAGGATGACGACGGAGAGCAAGCGAACTGCTTACTGCGGCAGCTTGTCGTCCACGCCTGCGACGTAGAAGTTCAGGCCGAGAAGGACCTTGTCTTCAGCCTTTTCGCCAGCCTTCAGCCACTCGGAGCCATCCTGCTTCTTGATCGGGCCGGTGAAGGGGTGCAACTCGCCGGACTTGATCTTGGCTTCGGTTTCCTCAGCCATCTTCTTCACGTCATCAGGCATGTTGGTGTAAGGCGCCATGGTGAGAATGCCGTCTTTCAGGCCGTCCCATATCGATTCTGACTTCCATGTGCCATCGAGAAGCGCCTGTGTGCGCTTGATGTAATAAGCGCCCCAAGTATCGACAATTGCCGTCATTTGCGTGGTTGGGCCAGCCTTGATCATGTCGGATGCCTGACCGAAGGCCTTGATGCCGCGCTCGGCAGCAACCTGCATCGGAGCGGTGGTGTCGGTGTGCTGGGTCAGAATATCGACGCCCTGGTCGATCAGCGCCTTGGCAGCATCGGCTTCCTTGCCGGGGTCGAACCATGTGTTGGCCCATACGACCTTGACCTTGAATTCCGGGTTAACCGACTGCGCGCCCAGAACGAAGGCGTCGATGCCCATGACCACTTCAGGGATCGGGAAGGACGCAATGTAACCGGCGACACCCTTCTTCGACATCTTGGCTGCGATCTGGCCCTGAATGTAGCGGCCTTCGTAGAAGCGCGAATTGTAGGTGGCGAGGTTCTCGGCGTTCTTGAAGCCGGTTGCGTGTTCGAACTTCACCTTCGGGAATTTCTGGGCAACCTTTACCGTCGCGTCCATGAAGCCGAACGACGTCGTGTAGATCAGTTCACAGCCGGAACGGGCCATGCGCTCGATTGCGCGCTCGGCATCTGGTCCCTCTGGAACGCTTTCGAGGAAAGGCGTTTCGATCTTGTCGCCGAAATGCGTCTGCAATTCCTGACGGCCGATATCGTGCGCCTGCGTCCAGCCGCCATCAGTCTTGGTGCCGACATAAACGAAGCAGACCTTCTTGGCGTCTGCGGCTTGGGCTGCGGGAACCACGCCGACGATGGCGGCGGCCGAGGCGGCCAGTGCGATGATAAGTTTCTTCATTTTTACCCCTGATTGGTTAGGTTTGATTTTGTTTTTAGCGATCCGGAACGAACGGTTTGCCGAGCGATGCCGGTGTGTTGATCAGCGTTGTGCGACGATTATGGGAGATGATGATGAGGACCACAATAGTCGCTATGTAAGGCATTGCTGAAAGAAGTTGGGACGGTACGCCGATGCCGAAAGCCTGCGCGTGCAGCTGGCCGATGGTGACGGCCCCAAAGAGGTAGCCGCCCGCCAGAACCCGCCATGGCCGCCAGGAGGCAAACACCACCAGCGCCAGCGCAATCCAGCCGCGTCCGGCCGACATGTTTTCCACCCATTGCGGCGTGTAGACCAAGGACAGCTGCGCCCCGGCCAGCCCCGCGCAGGCACCTCCGAACATGACGGCAAGGTAGCGCGTGCGGATGACGTTGATGCCCAGCGCATGGGCGGAGCCGTGATTATCGCCAATGGCACGGATTTTGAGGCCCGCGCGGCTCTTGAACAGAAACCAGCCAATACCGATGACCAGCGCAATCGACATGTAAAAAATCAGATCCTGCCGGAAAAGCGCAGGTCCAATAACGGGAATTTCGGACAGCATCGGAAAGACGATAGGCGGCAGCTTGACGCCGGGAAGGCCGACGAAGCTTTCACCCAACATGCCGGACACACCGAGACCCAGAAGCGTCAGCGCAAGCCCCGTCGCCACCTGGTTCGTCACCAGCGTCAGCGTCAGGAAACCGAACAGCAGCGAGAAGACAGCACCGGATGCGATACCGGCGACGATGCCGATATAGGGAGAACCGGTAAGATGGGCGGCAGCAAAGGCGCAGACGGCACCCATGATCATCATGCCCTCGACACCGAGGTTCAGCACGCCTGCACGCTCCGTCACCAGCTCGCCGAGAGCGGCGATGACCAGCGGCGTTGCAGCGGTAATGACGGTCAGAAGGATCGCCTGAAACATATCCATCATGCGGCTCCTTCGATGTTGCTGCCGCGCCCGAAACGGACCCGTATCTTGTAGATGATCAGCGTATCGCAGGAGAGCACGAAGAACAGCATCAACCCCTGAAACACACGTGTGACCTTGTCGGATACACCGATAGACAGTTGCGCTGCCTCGCCACCAAGATAGGTCAGCGCCAGCACGAAGCCGGATGCGATGATGCCGAGCGGGTTCAAGCGACCGAGAAACGCGACGATGATAGCGGTAAAGCCGTAACCAGGCGAAATCGAAGGCTGCAAATGGCCGATGGAGCCTGAGACTTCCGAAATGCCCGCAAGCCCCGCCATGGCGCCGGACAGAACCAGCGAAAACCACACCATGCCGCGTGAAGAGAAACCGGCAAAGCGCCCTGCCCTTGGAGACTGGCCAAGCACGGTCACCTGAAATCCCTTGAGCATGAAGCGCATCATGAACCACAGCGCGATGGCGGCGATGATGGCAAAGACGATGCCCCAATGGGCGCGACCGGATTCGAGAAGCTCAGGCAGCACGGCGCTTTCGTTGAACGGCGTCGTCTGCGGGAAATTATAGCCAGCCGGATCACGCCAAATGCCGCGCACCAGCCAGTCAAGGAACAGCTGGGCGACATAGACCAGCATCAGGCTGGTCAGAATTTCATTCGTGTTGAAACGCGTTTTCAGCAGCGCCGGAATGCCCGCATAAAGCGCTCCACCCATGGCCCCCATGATCAGCATCAGCGGCAGGATCATCGGCGATTGCCATTCAGGATACAGAACCGGCAAAATGGAGCCCGTGATCGCGCCGGTGGTGAATTGCCCTTCGGCACCGATATTCCAATTGTTGGAGCGATAGCAGATCGACAGGCCAACCGCGATGAGGATCAGCGGCGCGGCCTTGATTGCCAGCTCATGCAATGACCAGACTTCCAGCAGCGGATCGATGAAGAAACTGTAGAGCGCGCTGAACGGGTTCTTGCCCAGCAGCGCAAACATGATGGCGCCGAAGACAAGCGTCAGGAAAAGCGCCAGTAAGGGCGACAGAAAGGCGAAAATGTTTGAGACGCCGGTCCGTTTCTCGAGTTCAATGCGCATGGGCTTGAGCCTCCGCATGTCCAGCGTCAAGACCGCCCATCAGAAGTCCGATCTTTTCACGCGTCATTTCGCCCGCCGGATAGGATTGCGACAAACGCCCATCGGAAATAACGGCAATGCTGGAGGCCACTTCAAAGATTTCATCCAGATCCTGACTGATGACGATGACAGCCGAACCTGCCTTGGCAAGATCGACCAGCGCCTGACGGATACGGCTGGCGGCACCCGCATCCACGCCCCAGGTCGGCTGGTTGACGACCAGCACCGACGGCTGGCGATCCAACTCACGACCGACGATGAATTTTTGCAGGTTTCCACCCGAAAGCGAACCCGCCAGCGGATCATCCCCGCTTTTGCGAACATCCATGGCGGCTGAAATACGCTTGGCGGCATTCTTGATGGTGGAACTGCGGATGACCTTTAGAACCCCAGCGCTGAGGAAGGCTTTTCTGTCGGAGCGACAGCGGGCCAGAAGCAGATTGTCAGACAGTGTCATGGTCGGCACGGCGGCGTGGCCGTGGCGCTCTTCGGGCACGAAACCGGCACCCAGCAGGCGGCGACCATTGATACCCATGCGACCGACAGGCTTGCCACGCAGGAAAATCGAGTCATCCTTTGCCACCGGATATTCGCCGGAGAGAGCGTCGAACAATTCCCCCTGCCCGTTACCGGCAACACCGGCAATGGCCAGAACCTCGCCAGCGCGGACCTTCATGGAGATGTCTTTGAGAGAAACGGCAAAGGGCGTGCGGGCTGCAACGGAGAGACCGATCACTTCCACACTCACGTCACCGGTTGTACCGGTGTCATCGCGCTCAATGCCAGCGACATCGGAACCCACCATCATGCGCGCTAGCGAAGACGGTGTTTCCTTGCGGGGATCGCAGGCGCCCGTGACTTCGCCATGACGCAGAACCGTGGCGCGGTCGCAGATGCGTTGCACCTCTTCCAGCCGGTGACTGATGTAAAGAACCGAGCGGCCCTCGGCCTTCAGCTTCGCCAGTGTTTCAAACAACCGGTCCGCTTCCTGTGGCGTCAGCACGGAGGTCGGCTCGTCCAGAATAATAAGTTGAGGGTTTTGCAGCAGGGCGCGGACGATTTCGATACGCTGACGCTCGCCCACCGAAAGATCGGCGACATGAGCGTAAGGGTCAAGCGGCAAGCCATAGGCCTTGGACAACGCTTCTGCCTCACGGGCAATCTCTTTCAGCGAGATTTTCGGGTCGAGCGACAGCGCGATGTTTTCGGCAACCGTCAGCGCTTCGAACAACGAAAAATGCTGGAAAACCATGCCGATGCCGAGCCGACGCGCCTCGCCTGGGGAACCGATGCGAACCGGCTCGCCCTTCCACAGGATATCACCTGCCGATGGCTCCAGCACGCCAAAAAGCATCTTGACCAGAGTGGATTTGCCAGCACCATTCTCACCCAAAAGCGCATGAATTTCACCGGGTGCAATATCGAGATCGATCGCATTGCAAGCGCCGAATGTTCCAAACAGCTTGGTCAGCTGGCGAACGGACAATAGAGGCAAGGCCTCAGACGTCACCGATCCCGTCACCTGTTCCCCTTTTCCAACCCGCCGCCGCACTTTCTTCGAAGTGTTGAACGACTGAGCCGATAGTCATGCACTAAATTTGGGCAGTGCCCTTAATTGATACTAGATACCCGTTTTACGGCTCTGTACAACTGAAAACGCATTCAAAACCACAGTTTTGAACGACTGTTTTCAAGACGGGGTTTTTCCACCCAGTGACGGCAGCAACTGCATAACGCCACCGACGCAGTAAAGGTAGATGCTGGTAATAACGACGCCTGCCACCACCCAATCTGGCGTAGTGAAGTGCAGAAGGAGAGAATACCCGCCCAATGCGCACCAGATAAGGAAAATAGTCATGTTGAGCGGCCGCAAGCGCTTCACCCGCACGGGATGCAGGAAGTTGATCGGCAAGAAGGTCAGGACAACGGAAATCGTAACGATGATCATTGCGGTCGTCGCACTGGCATCGATGACGAAGAGCGTAAAGACGAGCATATTCCACACGACGGGGAAGCCAGAGAAGAAGTATTCATCCGTTTTCATGCCCATGTCAGCATAATAAATCGCACTGGAAACGACGATCATGCCAGCAGCCACGAATGACCATGGCTCGCCGATCATACCGCTTTGATAAAGGGCGAAAGCAGGCAGAAGAACATAGGTCACGTAGTCGATGATATTGTCCAGCGTATCGCCGGACCAGTTGGGCAAAACCTCTTTGACCCGCACTTTTCGTGCAATCGGACCATCGATGCCGTCAACCAGAAGCGCAAGCCCGAGCCACCAAAACATATCCACAAAGCGATGCTCTGCCGCCGCGACCACGCCCAGAAATGCCAGAAACGAGCCTGAGGCGGTGAGAATATGGACGGAAAATGCGCGTATTTCAGCGTAAGGCACACGCTTGTATTTGAATATCTTCATAGTCAGCGCAGGCGCCTCGTGTTTTATCCACTACGTCCAGTCCGGTATGCGGCCATTTATCGCTGTTTGCAACCATGCGCGAAAGCTTATCCTGATGCTAATATGCATTTTACTTCGTCCTCATGACGATTGCGACACAGATGGGTTCTGGATTCGGCACGTCCGAACTTCTATGTTGGAACGCGTATTAGGTGTTGAAGGTAAAAGCTGGATTGGACAGGACGATGAGAAACTTCGAGATTGCCATCGTGGGTGCAGGACTTGCAGGTCAGATCGCCGCCATCGCACTCGCCCGTTCAGGCCGCAGCGTCGCGCTGATAGCGCCTATATCCGATAAGACGGATCATCGCACCACGGCCTTGATGGACCAGTCCATTCGTTTTCTGGATCGCCTTGGCCTCTGGTCACGGATCGAGCCATCCGCGGCCAAGCTTTCCACCATGCAGATCATCGATGGCACGGACCGTTTGCTGCGCGCGCCAACGGTGGCTTTCCGCTCGTCAGAAATCGGCCTGCCCGCCTTTGGATGGAACATGGCCAATCACACGCTCCTGACGGTGTTAAGCGAGGCAGTCGCGCAAGAAAATAACATCACTGTTATCGACGGCGTCGCTGACGCGATAGAAATCACAGAACGCGAGGCGACCGTCACCCTTGAAGATGGCGAGCAGATTTCCGCAAGTTTCCTGGTCGGTGCAGATGGCAAAAAGTCGAAGGTGCGCGAAGCCGCGAAGATCGGCGTGCGCTCGTGGTCCTATCCACAGACCGCCATGGTGCTGAACTTCGAGCATAGCCGCCCTCATGGCAATGTTTCCACGGAATTTCACACACAAACGGGGCCTTTCACGCAAGTGCCTCTGCCCGGCAACCGTTCCAGTCTTGTCTGGGTGGTAACACCGCAGCAGGCCGCCGAAATCACCATCCTTCCATTGGAAGACCTCAGCCGCCGCATCGAGGACCGCATGCAGTCCATGCTCGGTAACGTGAAAGTCTCCGATGACGTGCAGACGTGGCCGCTTTCCAGCATGACCGCGCATCGTTACGGCAAGGGCCGCGTGGCGCTGGTCGGTGAATCCGGCCACGGTTTTCCGCCGATCGGTGCCCAGGGCCTGAACCTCAGCCTGCGAGATATCATCGTGTTGACCGAACTTCTCGGCACGCTGACGGGCAAGACGATACCCGGTGATGCAGGCTCGACATTCGACCGTCGCCGCCGCGCAGATGTCGTCAGCCGGACGCTCAGCGTCGATCTTCTGAACCGCTCGCTGCTATCAAGCCTTCTGCCCGTACAGATGGCGCGCGCAGCGGGCCTGCATGTTCTCTCCAGCGTCGGGCCTTTGCGGGGTCTGGTCATGCGGGAAGGCATCGAGCCAGGCCGCGGCATCAAAGCCCTGCCCTCGATGATTTTCGGCAGCCTCAGACGCTCATGGAACGGATGAGATAAAGCACCAAGGAGACGGTGAAAACCGAAAGGCCTGTGGTCACAAGAATCGTTGCCGACGCGCGTTCCTGCCAAACCCCATATTGCTGGCCGATGACGAAGACATTCGTGGCGGTCGGCAGTGCGGCCAGCAGCACCGCCGTTGAAACCCATATCGGATCGAAAGAGCCGAAGGACGACAGAATGAAATAGGCCAGCAGCGGGTGCAGAATGAGCTTCGCAGGAACGATATAGCTGATTTCAACCGGTACTCTTTTCAGCGGGCGCAAAGCCAGCGTCACACCCATGGCAAACAGAGCGCAGGGTGCTGCCGATTGCGACAGATAGTCCACCAGTTGCTGCACCGGTTGAGGTGGCTGCCAGCCGATGACGGCGGCGAGAAAACCCGCGATGACAGATAGAATGAACGGATGGGTCAGAACCTTGCGCGTCACATCGCCCGCCAGCGTCAGCGGCGGTCGTTTGTCTCCCCCGGCAATCGCCATCAACGCCGGGGCCGTCACGAAATGCATGGCATTCTCAAGACAAACGATCAGCGCAACAGGAACGGCGGCGCGCTCTCCGAAGGCCAGAAGTGCAAGGCCCGGCCCCATATAACCGATGTTACCGTAACTGCCGGCGAAGCTTTGAATCGTGGTATCAGCCAGGCTGTTGCGGCAGACCAAATAGCCGATCACGAAGAGCAGCGTAAAAATGGAGTACGTCGCCAAAAGGCTAAGGCCAACGAAATCCATGCGCGCCAGCTGATCGACGGGCGTCTTGGCAACCAGCTTGAAAAACAACGCCGGCAGAGCCGCATAAATGATGAAAGTGTTCAGCCAGCCAAGCGCTTCGGCAGGCTGCTTGGTAATGCGCCCGGCGAGATAGCCGATCAAGATCAGTCCGAAAAACGGAAACAGCAATCCGGCGATCTCAGCCATGGCTCCCCCTCACCGCTTGTAATGCCATAAGTGCTTTAACCGATTTGCATAAGTATTGGAAAGCTTTCCTGAAACCAGATTGCGACATTGGTGATGAAACCGGACATAAAGGCTATCCCCGTCAGGATGAGAAGCACACCCATCGCTTTTTCCACCACGCCGAGATGACGACGAAAGCGGGCCAGGAACCGCATGAAGCTTCCCGAAAATACGGCCGCGATCCAGAATGGAATGGCAAGCCCGGCGGAATAGACGGCGAGCAACATCGCCCCTTCCCCCACCGTATCTCTCGCAGCCGCCACACCCAGAATGGCACCGAGGACAGGCCCGATGCACGGCGTCCAGCCAAAGGCAAAGGCGAGGCCCATGACATACGCCCCCGACAGTGTCGCTGGCTTGCCGCCGCTCTGAAACCGAGCCTCGCGTGAAAATAGCCCGATGCGGAACACGCCGAGGAAATTAAGCCCCATGAGAATGATGATGAAGCCGCCGATCTTGGCGAGGATATCCAGGTTCTGGCGCAGCACCATGCCGATACTGGACGCACCTGCGCCCAACGCCACGAACACCGTCGCGAATCCGAGCGTAAAAAACAGTGCAGCAAACATCACCGCTCGTCGAACTTGCGGCTTTGCCTCAAATCGCTCATCCCGGAACTGCTCCACGGAGATGCCCGCCATGTAGCACAGATAGGGCGGCACCAATGGCAGCACGCAGGGCGACAAAAACGAGAGTGCACCGGCCAGAAGCGCTGTAAAAAGAGAGATATCTGCGATGGACAAGGACTGACTCCGCTACATTTCGAAACGCATTTAACGCGGCCAACCCCTTACGACCAATCACCTTTTTGCGCTCGCGACAAAAAAATGCGGGAACGAGAAATATTCGCGTTTTTATGGGTTGACCGCAGACGTGCCTCTACCTATGTTCCGCGCACTTCCAAAGGGCGCTTCACCGCCGCAGAGGAACACGCAGCCCGGCTTTTGAAGCAACTGAATTTGACACAGCTTTTGTGTTTATGTGTCAGAGGGATACGCGGAACGATATGGTGAGAGAGGCTAGCTCAGCTGGTAGAGCAGCGCACTTTTAATGCGCGGGTCGTGGGTTCGAGTCCCACGCCTCTCACCAACAAATTCAAAAACTTACATCTTGATAACGGCCGAGAACGGGCTAGAATCACTCTCACACATGTCTCGCACAGTTTGAGAGGATTAAATGACCTCACATTCCATTCTTGGCGATAAGGTTCGCGTCTATCGCCGCGCCAACAGTTCGCTGTGGCAATGCTCCACATACCTCGAAGGCCGAGAGTGGCGGGTCAGCTCCAAAACCGACAGTCTGGCACTGGCCAAAGAGTTTGCCGAAGACTGGTATCTTGAACTGCGCGGCAAAAGCCGTATCGGCCAGTTGAAGATGGAACGGACGTTTGCCGACGCCGCCAAGCAGTTCATGACCGAATACGTGCCGCTGACCAAAGGCGAGCGCAACCCAAAATACGTCAAAGACCATCAAGCGCGGCTGGACAATCACCTCATCCCCTTCTTTGGGAAGCTCGGCCTCAGCACCATCACGGCGGGCAAGGTACAGGAATTCCGCGTTATGCGGCTGGTGCCTCATCCAGAGACCGGCAAGGTGCCCTCACGCGCTACCCTGCACCATGAGACCGTCACCCTCCGGCAGGTTATGAAAACCGCGCTGCGGCACGACTGGATCAGCCACCTCCCCGACTTTTCCGCGCCGTATCGCGCGTCCGGCAAGATCAGCCACCGCGCGTGGTTTTCACCCGAAGAATACAAGCGGCTTTACACGCATACCCGCGAGCGCATTAAAACCGCCAAGGGAATGCCTTGGGAATATCCACTTGCGCAGATGCATGACTACATCCTGTTCATGGCCAATACCGGCTTACGGCCCGATGAGGCCAACCGCCTGGAATACCGTGACGTAACGTTCGAGACCGACCCAGATAACGGCGAGCGCATCCTGTTGATCGAAGTGCGCGGCAAACGTGGGTTTGGTTACTGCAAGAGCACCACGGGCGCTGTGCATCCGTTTGAGCGGCTGGTGAAGCGCAATGCGCCCAAGCCAACCGATCTGGTGTTTCCGCAGGATCACAAGAAACAGTTCAACAAGGTTCTGACTGACTGCGAACTCAAGACCGACCGCGAGGGCAACCGGCGTTCGGCTTACAGCCTGCGCCATACCTATATCTGCCTGCGGCTGCTGGAAGGTGCCGACATTTACCAGATCGCCAAAAATTGCCGGACAAGCGTGGAGATGATCGAGAAGCACTATGCGGTACATCTAAAGAACACGCTGGATGCCAAGGCTATCAACGTGCGTAGAAAGGTGAAGGCGGTTACTGCCGAGGCGTAACCAGCTTGAACATTTGCGGGCTGCATGTATCAATGCGTAACAGCGCACCTACGCATCACCATGTGTACGCATTGAAGAGGTGGTGATGCGATGCACGGTTTTCTAACCAGCCGTAAGACGAACTGGAGAAAACCGGCAAGTGCGTCAGGGGGACACCCCCTGAACCCCCGTCCGTGCCGGAGCAAGGTGAATTGGCTATCTATCACCTGAATGTCAAAAATATCAGCCGGAGCGACGGACGCTCCGTCGTCGCTGCCGCCGCGTACCGCGCTGGGGAAGTGTTACCCAACGAAGCGGAAGAACGGCTGTCGGACTTCGGTGGACGCCGCGACGTGATCACCAGCAGCATCCGCCTGCCTGTTGGCGCACCCGACTGGATGGCCGACCGGTCGCGTTTATGGAACGCGGTCGAACTGGCCGAAAAGCGCCACGATGCGCGGCTGGCCAAGGAAATAGAATTCGCCCTGCCCCGTGAACTGCCGCGCTCCGCGTGGCTGGGCATTGCCCACGCGATGGCTGACGCCTACACCGCGCAGGGCTTTGTCGCGGATTTCGCCATTCATGACGATGGCACCCAGCACAATCCCCATATCCATATCCTGCTGACCACCCGCGTTATTACGTCGGAGGGCTTTGGCCCGAAAATCCGCAGTGCCGACGGGCGGCAGTTTATCAGTGAAGCACGGGTGACGTGGGAGCGGGTTGCCAACGCCGCCTTGACCAAGGCGGGTGTGAGTGCCGCCATCGACAGCCGCAGTTACGCCAAGCGCAAGCTTGACCGCACACCGGGCCAGCATCGCGGGCCGGACCGAGAGGAACGGCGTGCCCGCAGGCAGCGCCAGCGAGAAAGGGAAAGCATGACTCCGAACCATGATGACCGCGACCTGCCAGTGCCCGACCCGGACGGATCACCTATCCATCCGCGCGAGCTTGCATCAGCCGAACGGCGGATGCTTGACGAAGTCGAACGGGAAGACCTTCCCGTGACTTTAGCGCCGAACGGCGTTCCCCATGCCGCATGCGATGAGGTTGAGCGGCTGAACAGCCGCGAAATCAGTGAGGATGACGCGCTGAACTACAGGCTGGCACCTGAAAACTTGCTGGACTGGCTTGGTGATCCCGCTCCAGCGCAGGATGAAGCGACGCTGGAACGGTGGGAAAACCATCTTGATTGGCTAGAAGTGGATAACAGACAACCCACAAAGAGTGGTCCGGAAGAGCGGCAACGTGAACAAGACCGCAATCGGTGATACATGGGAGCAGTCACTCAATCTCTAAATCGGACGAGATCGCCTTGCCATTCGTCACCATCCCGGAAAAAATACCCGATATAGTCGTTTCTCGCGAACTGCTTATGATCTGGCCCCGCTCTGTGTGTTCCCAACCCGCCGTCTTTCTCCACCCAGACACGCCAAGCAACTTTTAAATCATGATCTTCTGCAAATTTTTCGATAATATCGAGGCGGAAGCACGCAGCGTTATCACCCTGATTTGGCTTGTCTGCAAAAGCTGGCTTCTCATCCTGCGTCACGAAAACGGATGACCACCCGTTCTTAGGTTTTAATTTCATATAGCCTAATATGGCTGGATGAGGCGCAATGAAGTCGGGCTCGTCACGTACCCCGCTGTGGTCAAACTCTGTGTATTTGGGTGAGAACGCTTTTTTCGGCCTTGCAAACTGAAAGTCCGCTGCCTGATACTCCAAAGATAAGACGGGCGGAGATGCTTGATGCTTGTAACTCAATTGAGCCCAGAGGTGAAAATCTGTCGAGCCATGGTCAAAGACGTCACTGTTATTTTCGCTGATCTCATCGGTCGTCAAATTAGCTAGTTTGTCCAGATCAAAACGTTTCACCAAAATTAACTCTACGCCATACTGAGCACTTCGAAAGGGCTCCTCTACTTCAAACCCACGCATGTAGTTTTGGCTTCTGCAATGGCAGCGTTGCATCGCCCAAAGTGTTCCTTCCGGATCAGATTGGACAAGATATTGCGTTAGGTCGGGAATATCATCGAGTGTTTTCGTCCAATTCATATTTCGTTTCGGTGTATCCACCACAAACGCCATCGGTGGTACCACAAAGCCGTCAGGCATAAATGTTTCCACTGGCCTACTGTAACTGCCGCTAAAATAGGTTGGATCAATATCCGCGTTTTGGAACGATTCTAGGCACGCCAGAATAGTTGGCTCTTGATCCCAATTCACATACCAGTGATAATCCGCTAGATAGCCAACTAGTTCGCCGTAGGCAATATGCTGATATTTCTTGCCAATTCGTTCGACACGATGATCGCGTCTTCCATCTGAAAATGCGAGTGATTCCCTCTCAACGTTTTCATGCAGAGCTCGATTCCACCCCAATTCCAACGTGCGTTTGAATACCCAGTATTGAGCCTCCAATAGTGAAAATTTACGAATACCTTTTTCACCGTAGCGGTTTAACGGCTTAATACGATAAAACTCGACCCGCAAGTGCTCGGGCAATTTGGCAACAAGCTCTTGCTGTAACTCTGTAAGTCTCGTCTCGAAGTCCTTGGCGCTATCAACGTCTTCCTTGCCTGCGTTTTCGGGATCTACCGACGCCAACAAATCCGAGAAGCGTGTCTCTGTAATCAGGCTGGAAACGTCCGCTATCTCAGTGTGCAGGGCCGTGGCTGACTCCCCAAGTGCGTCCACTTGCTCCCAAAAAACGGAAATTTCCTGCTCCCGCGTTGGGGGCGGAGTGCCTCTACGAACTTCTTGCGAAAAGCTGCTGGAGATTCCTCCCATCGTATAACGGCCAAAATCGCCTGCCATGGTAGGCGCTCTTCCGTCAAACCGGGCTGGAACGAAGCCGATGACCGAACCGAAAATTGATCGCGCTGTCTCCCTCTGCTCCACGACGTCTTCGAGTCTAGGCCAATCTTTAATTGGCTCTGAAGCATAAGGTGGTGCCGCCCTCGCAACCACTTTATCATCGATACCCGCGCTATTGAACACAGCGTGATCCACAATGATCTGCGCATAACGCCTCGTCCATGCATGCCGTTCAACCGGCATTCTAGTGAACACCATATTGTCGACTGCAATTGCCGCTTCTTTTATTAAAGCCTTATCCTCGCAATAAAGGACACCGGCCGAGGCAGCGGCAAGAACTCGCTCCCGCACGTAAGCATCGTCCCACGTTTCAAACTCGTTTATAAGCGCAGGAATTTCCTCTGGATATTTCGTAAGCAGACTAGCAAGCGCTTTCGTCGCACAATCACGCAATTGTCTGTCTGTAGTCGAAGTCATCAACGCCAATGCGGTGGCGGCCAGATGAATCTTACTCAACTCGACGGATATTTTGGGGGCGACCCACGCCCAATCTATCAGTTGCTGCACGACTGACCAGTCATCCTCGTACGTCTCGCTCTTGCCAACCAAATAAACCGACCAGCTTGCGTCCCTTTCACCAAGCGTTAGGGATGCAAGCTCTTGCTTCAAGTATGCAGCATTAATGGGACTATTGGGCAGAGTTGCCATTGCAAGGAGTAGAGTAAACCACTGCGTATCATCAATAACCTGTTCATCACCATGAACTGGTTTGCGTTGCGACTCCAGGAGCTCGACAGTTCGCTCAGTGATAGCCTCACCACGTCGCCAGAGAAGGGACGCAAGAAAGTCTTCAACCGATACATCAACGGCTTCCATGAAGTTGTCATCAAGGTCGAGGAGCTCAACTTGCCAGAGGATCGGCGTCAACGCGAGAAGAGCAACCCTTAACCCTGCAAACTCATGGATGCGGTCTTCCGAAAAAACATATTCGTATGTCCCGCCATTTTTCAGCGCCTCGGCGAGTTGACCGGGAGTTTTGCAATCTCGCAAAATAGCTTCAGCGACAAAGAAGTCGCTAAACTTCTGGAAACCGAAGGAAATCCGTTTCCCACTTTCTGCATCCCGCGACGGAGAATCTAAAAGCACGCCCTCATCGATAAGACGGGAGATGAACCTGTCGCTTTCTTTTGCTGGCGGACCTAGGTTTATGGCGTCTTCACAGAGTTTAGCTGCAACCTCGTAAGCCAGATATTCGCTTCCCGTCGAAGCCATCTCTGCCGCTATTTTGTTCAAGGCATTGGAGATTTTTCCGTCGTTCAATGAAAGTCTGTCAAATCGCTTTTCAACGAGATTTTTCTCGACGGCTTTGAGCCAAAACGAGATAATTTTGGCAATAGAATCCATTCCTCGGGGGAACGAAGTTTGCGCGGATGATTTGAGGAAATCAACAGCTGTCGATAAAAACAGTGGACTTAAAAGAAGCTCATTCAGGCCGAAAACTGGAGCGGAAAACCGTTCAATGCCATGGCGATCCAAATATTCTTTAGCTGCCTCTCCCAAATGGCCTCTAAATCCATAGTGGAAGACCCTTGGAATATCCACATCGGACCGAATGCATAAGTCGTGATAAGAAGAACGCACGGTGATACAAAATGCTAGCCGCTCAAATTTTCTGAGCTGGCCATACAGTGCCGGAATACCAGCCTGCCAGCCCGCAGCATTCAAGCTTTCATTGATGCCATCGATAATCAGTAACGCAGGCCCACCGGCAGCGAGCGCTGCGCTATCGAGCGCCGCCAGAAACGTTTCAAATCTTATATCCGCGATATCGAGATATCTCAGGATCTCCTGTTCGGGTCTGTCGCCGTGGTCCAGTGTTCTTGCTGGTATAAACAGAGCGGGATTACCATCTCTGATGTGAGATTCGACCTCTTTCGCTACTAAATGCGATTTACCAGCTCCGGCGTCCCCCTCCACTAGCAGCGCTGGTTGCCCAAGGATTTTTCGATCTGAAACAGAAAAAACAAGGCTGGCGTTCCTCAAATATCCTGCGACGTCATTTATGGCACTCCTAACTGCACTAGAATAAACATACACAGAGTTTGTTTCGTCCGTTTTAGGGGTGATAACGTCAATTCTCTCAAATCGGGCTTGAAGGAGCGCTTGGTAAGCAGGCATAGCCCGGTCTATCGTCTGGACGTCATCGAGACACTCAGACAAATCGCAGGCGTACAGGTTGTCTACATTAAGGGCCTGCAAAAGCGCGAGAATTCGCTCCACTTCAGCTTGGATCTTGTCGCAATGTTCGCGTAGCGGCTCCGCGCCACTGCCCGTCCCCATGATGTCACGGAGCGCGATGCTCGCGTCAATTAAGTTTTTAGATACAGAGGTAAGACGGTCCCGAACGCTATGGTGGCGTCGCAGTATTTGCAATTTTTTGTTAATGCCGACATCAACGTGATCGTCAGGGCGATACCGCTTACCAATGTAATCGCGCGATTTACTCAGTTGGTTTTCAAACCACTGCTTGTCAAAGGAATTTTCGTCAAACCAATACAACCGCATTCCGGAGTAACGCGCTTCATTCCGTTGCAGCTTACTGACGAAGTAGGTTTCATCCCAAAGCTCTATCGAAACTGACCGCCCTCTTTTATTAGATTCTTGTTGGCTCCATTTTTTGAAATTGATCCACTGTTTCGTCTGAGTATCGTTTTCACCCTCAGCAGAACCTGACAGATTTCGTGGAATAGCAACGTAATAGCGTTCCAACTGAGGAAAATGAGTTAGTGCAGATCTGAATGATTTTTTGAGTTGTGTTACCTCTGATGCCCCAAATCCATCAGGGAAGTATTTGCTCTGCCAGCCCCACACACGCCCATCCGAAAACTTCACGGCAATTTCGACGCCGCCGTCTGCGCCAGGACCACGATTCTCGATGGACGAGTAATTTTCAGGTGGATCAGCCAACACAAGCTGACGAGTGAGTTCCTCAAACCCATCGTTCTGGGAGCTTCGGTGTTTGCGGATATTTCTGAAGTTTATATCGGGAAGTTTCAAGGCACGCTGCTTTCCTGCTGTGTAGGCATGGGCATCATCTCGTATCCGACGGGAACACTCAACATTAGAGTTTGCTGGACAATATCTTTCCACAACGCAAGGAGGTAAATCTTCCCCAGCAGAAGTGAGGATCGCCACATCGAACACTGTTTTAGACTAGCTCCTCAAATCAAGAGGGGCTAATCTTCAAAAAATGAACCAAGACATGCGCACGTTCCCGGCCAATCGTGCCGTCGTACTCAAAAATATCCGCTGCGTGTATTGCGGCGAGATGCTATCGGGCCTGAACCGGACCAAAGACCATGTGATCGGGCGACGTTTCGTTCCCAAAGGCAAGTTCAACGCTCAGTTCAATCTTATCGTCAACGCCTGCCGCGCCTGCAACAATAAGAAAGCCGATCTTGAGGACGATATTGCCGCTATCACCCTTGCGCCTGATGTCACAGGCCGCCACTCCCATGACGATCTACCTGCCATCGAAGAGGCAAGACGACGTGCGGAAAATTCCATAAGCCGGAGAACGCGCAAGCCAATCAGCCAAAGCCGGGAAACCGTCAACTTAAACGGTAGCCTAGGCCCCGGTATTAATCTGAAAATCGCGTTTACCTCGCCCCCCCAAATCGAATTACCACGCGCCTTTGAACTGGCAAGGCTTCAGCTGATGGCGTTCTTCTACCTCCAGACCTACAAAACGGAATCGCAGGTCGGTGGCTATTGGCTTCATGGATATCATCCCGTCCAGATGGTGAGGTGGGAAGACTGGGGAAATGCGGTCATGCGCCAGTTGATGACGGAAATTAATGATTGGGATTTCAGGTTTCATTGCATCACCGCAGACGGATTTTTCAAAGCAATGACACGCAAACACCCTACCGCTGAGACGTGGGTATGGGCGTTAGAGTGGAACCGCTCACACAGGCTGATCGGCTTTTTCGGAGAGCGTGATCCCGCCCAAGCTATCGTAGACAAGTGCCGGATGACTCGCCCAGTCACCATTTTCGAACAGCCCAACCAATCGCTTCATTACCGTGTTGAGACACCTCTGAGCGGCGATGACGACACTCTGTTCGATTGGACCGAAAAAGTCGCGACATAGCCGCTCCCTAGAGCTAGATGATCTCTTTTTACTTGCACGGCGGCAGCATGGCCGGATCGCCGCGCATCGCTTCTAGGTCTTCAAGTTCCTGAAGAGAGGCAACGTTGAGCTTGTGGGTGATGTAGTCAGGAAGCGCGAAGGGGCCGACCGCTTTCTTCGCCGCCACCACGGTGATCCAAACTACCCCGTCGGCGTATTTTGCGTCGAGGCGACCTAAAAGCGATTTCTCATCGCTGACGAGTACTGTCATCGAACGACCCGAAGGGGAGATCACACTCAGCGAGAGTTTGTCGGCGATGACATTGATCATCAGGACCCATGCCCCCGGCCAGCTTAACGCTTTATTTACTTCGGGATTGTTCGGAGATTTTAGGAACGATGAACCTCGCACGGGAATAGCCCGTCGCTTTTCAAAGTCCCCTTCCCGCATCGCCGCCCGCAGATGGCTTGCATACTCTGTGGCCAGGAACGCATCACCTAGCAGCTTATATCCCACCGCCAAGCCAAGTTTGGCGAGCATACGTCCACCCGTGTCAATTGCTACAGCCGGTCGGAGGTGCAGCTTCTCTCCAGCACGGCCTTTCCTATCGACCGCATCTACGGTCTTCATATCTTCGGCTTGAACGGTGTTTTCCGGATCGGGAACGCCGATTCCCCAGTCGGGTGAAATATTGGCATTCACCACGTAACGCTCAGCTTTATCGAAGTGATGGCGGAAGGATTCAAGGCTCACCATGATCCAGAACGGTTCTTCGGAGGTGAGCGCAATGTATGCTCTTCCGCCCGAGCCTTTCTTGATAATCGGATTACCACCTGAGTAAGTGGTCCAGTTGGGATTACCGTCGTCTGGACGAATATGGATAATATTCGCGCCGCACGGACCTGCCCAATAATCCGCGATATGTCCGACAGGAACCGGAATGCCTTGAAGAGGTCCCAAATAGTCCAAGGGTATTGGCGCTACAGCTTTTTTACCGGCCAGATATTCCAGTGAGCCTTGTGACCGTTCCGCTTGTCCGATCCACCCACGGATAAACTCCCCGTCCACAAACAAACCGCTTATACTGTTGCATCGCTGGCAAACCTCGTCTGTTCTCCAGATATCTTTGGGTAAAAAATCGCCTCCAAGGGCATTTGGCCAGATATGCTCGTCAGAAAACTCCTTCTCTGCCTTTTCTTCACTACAATACAAACAGGTCTTCATCCGGCGCTCCGCCTTTCCGATCAATGGGTGCTGTTGCCGCTCGCTTTCGTTGCTCGGTATATTCTGAAATCACTGTAAATGACTTCAAACGACTTTCTTTCAGGTGATCACTTTATTCGATAGGTGCATTTCTTATAACGTGAGCGTCGACAGCTTGCATGAAACGCAAGGTCTCCCGCGTCACGTCCCTAAATAAAATTGCTTGTTCTTGTCCGTAGACAGCTGCAAAAAACTCATCGCCGCCGCCTTCAACAGTTGCCGTCGCCGTATCGATGAACTCGTCGATCTCCATTGATCGCTCATCGCTCAGTTGACATTTTTTCGATATTTCTTCGTAGATATCTTTTTCTGCGGGCCCAAGTTTTGCGAACCAATACTCTTGCGTCATACATATCATCTTATCTTGAGAAATAGCATAAGCTGGCCCAAAGCATGCGCTAACAATCACCACCAAAGAGAATGTTGCAATTATACTGAGCTTCAATCGCCCTGTGGTTTGACCATTCGAGGGCCGAGGTATCTTTGGATTTGAGGCCTTTTTCGCGATGCGTTTTGGTCTCTTCAACATAGGCATCAATCCTCGACTTAATTAGATGTTTTGCTGATCCAGTCGTATCGGCCGCCCGTTTCAGCATAAATCCGGTAGCCTCGTCCAAAGCTCCAGCGGATTTACGTTCAAATTCGCGCACTCTGTTTGTTTCCATCTTTTTCATGTCTTCCAATGTCAATCTTGCGTCATGAGGAACTGAAACAGGTTCGCAGGTAATAAATTTACCCGACAGATAGGGCTTAGTCACATGATTTGTATTCGTGACTTTTATAAATATGCCGTCTTTACCAAGGATAGCCATTCCTTCAATTTCAATAATCTCGTAAATCTCATTATTATCATCACCAGACATCCCCCTGTATTTTGTTTTGAACTTCACTGCATTACCGTTTCCTAGGTTTGTAACTAGCATTCGCTGGGGCTCGAGTCGGACATACTGAATATTTATATTCAGTATGTCACGAAGTAGGTCTTTGATGCTGTGTTGCCAATCTGGTCGTGACAACGTGTACTTACACGATTGGTCCTCTTGGTAAACAATCGTTTCGAGACGGAAAACCTCAGAGCGAACGGCACTTTGCGTTGAAACGAGAAATACAAACATCAGACTCTTAAGTTTCCAGTTCATTGACGCTCCCCGTCTCGCTGAAGACCTTGTCGGTGTAAAAGCAACTGCACTTTCTAATTCTATTTCGAATTTACATAAGCCATCTCCGCCACCAGCGGCAACGTCACCGGGGCTGCCAACACCTCCTCCGCCACCACCGGCTTTTTTACGAACCGCAGATACTTTTCCTTTTCGAGCGCCCGCTTTCGCTGAAGAAAATTGGGATGCGTGGAGAACACCGAGCTATCGACACCATGAATCATGAGCCGGGCATGGTGCCGCTCGTAGGAACTGAGGCGTGGCTTGTGGTGAAGTTTTTCGAGCGCTGAAATCATGTCCTCTTTGCTGGTCAGCGCCGCACCTACGGCGTCGGCCCAGTATTCGCGCCTGCGCGACATCGCAAGGATCAGGAATTCCGACATCCACGTTAGTATCCAGCGGACCCAACGTTGAAGGGTGCGCGAGAATCCAAAATACCAGACCAAGGCGTTCTGGAATGAACGGGCCAGCCCCATGCGCCGCATGTCATTGGTGGCGATGTGGCCAAGTTCATGACCGATGATGGCATCAAGCTCGGCATCGGTCAGGGTGTTGATCAATGGTTGCCCAAGCACCACCATGGCGCTGTTGCGCGTCGCACCGATAGCAAAGGCATTGTTGTGCGGCATGATCGCCACCCACGGGCGAGTGGTGAGGCCCAGTCGCGCCGCGAGAGCCCCAACCCGCTGGGTTAGCGGGTCGTCATCAGGCAAAACCTTAATGCCGAGATCACGTAATGCCTTATTACGCTGACCACTCAGGCCGGTCAGACCCCAGAACGTACCCCACAGCGGCACCGCGATGTAGCCGCCCATGGCACTGGCTGCTGCAATGCCAAATCCCGCGCCGACCGGCATAAACAAAAGACTGCCCCAGAGCAGTCCAACCCAACTGCCCAGCACCAGCCCGACCCACGTCAAAAAACTGCTATTGCGTATGCGACGAACGTCCACGTCCCCTGTCATGACTGCCCCCTATGGCGTTTGCATTCCCACCCTTTGCCTGCATGCTTCGCTTTTCTCGTGGATCACGAGTTGCGTCTTGAACGGGCGTTTGCCCGCGATGTCGGTAATGCCGTAGCGCCAGCCGTCGCCCTGCCATTCCCCGAGTAGTTCCTTGATCTCGTCGCTGGTCAGCAGCGGACGACCAAGGAACTGGATGCCCTCCGTCATGGAAAACCCGCTGTTGGTCGAAGCGTCACCGCTCCAGCCGCCCAGATGCGATGACACGTTGGTATTGCTGCTGGTGGTGCGGATCGCATGGGTCTTGTGACCGAGATAGCCGCTGACCATTCTGGCGGTATCGTCGTCATTGATGCCGAAGAACTGCTTGACCGCGCAGTTCAGGAACGGACGCCAGCTGTTGTTCGGATAATGTTGTTCGATTGAGTAGATGTTCTGGAGAAAAAACCACAAGCGGACCCCTGCCCCCGCATGGGTGTGGATCGCGTCGCGGTATTCGGGAAAGGAGCCAAGACTTAAGAACTCATCGAGGACGAAGAGTACCGGTATGTCCGGCTGGCGCGGATTCACCAGCATGGCATCGAGGGCGGCTTTCAAGACTACACGCAGGTAGCCTGAAAACGTCGTCATCATGTTGAACGGGATTTCGATGTAGACCGTGGCGGTCTGATCCTTGAGGTTTTCGAAGCTTACGTCGTTACCACTGACGCTTCGCTGAATATCCGCGTCTTTCCATTCGTAGAGCTTGCTCGACAGGCTGTCTTGTAGGGTTTTGAGGCTGGTCTGGGAGTTCTTTTCGAGGATGATTGTGCCCGCGTCCTTCGACGGCGGGAACGTGAGCATATCGCGGGCTACGTTGAGCAGCGCCTGCCCCTTCAGCATCGCCATCTGGCACACCGTCGCCATGGTCTGGCGATGTGGTGGAGCCTTGAACCGGACGTACATAATCATGCCGGTCATGATTCCGACGGCGTCGTCCATAAAGAACGACGGGGCCTTTGAATCGTGGGGAAAGAGTTGCATAGCGATAGCGCGGGCGTCGGACTCGCGTTTGACCCGGCTGAGCGGGTCGAACCGGTGGACAGGTTTACCGGAACCGGCATCGAGCGGGGCGATCCGGTACACCGGGCCTAGGGTGCTGCGCCACTTGGACGTTTCCTCGAACAGTTCTCCCTTGGGGTCGAGCACCACGCAGCTTCCCTGATAGCGCAGGAGGTTCGGAATGATCGTGGTTAGTGCCTTGCCCGTCCGTGTACGGGCAATGGTCAGCAGATGGCCGTCGCCATCCCAGTGGACGAACCCAGCAGGTGAGGTTTGGCGTTCGTCGGTGAAAGTGCCGAGCAAAATGGAACATGGGTCGTTGAAGGCGGCGCGGTCGCGCAGGAGGCGTTTGAGATCGTCAGAGGTTGGCCAGCAGGCGGAGCCATACAGCGGTGTTGGGTCGGCAAGTTGGCGCTCGCGTTCTTCGCGGGCAGCAAGATCGCGTTTGGCGCGTTCGATGATGGGCTTGGGATCGCGGCCTGAGGTGACAGCAGCTTCGACGGCATCGGCTACTTCGGGACCGTAGAGTTGCTCAACCCGTTTCCGTGCGGAACGGGCTTTAAGATGACGTCCTGCTTTGAAGCCCCATTTGCCCCAGTTGAAGAAGGACGCGATATCGCGCTGCCATCCTCCGAATGGATCGTATTTGCCCATATGACTGCCCCGGCCTGACTTGAGCAGACTAGCGATCGAAACTCAAATTGAAAAGATCGAGCAGGAATAACCTTAAGTTTTATCTCCAGTTGTCTCGGCAGAGATAATGCCTTGGCAACGAGGAACATCGCTTCGATATATATGTGGGAAATTAACAAAGAAATTTATTGGACCGCTAGCAACGTTGAGCTCGGTGGCAAATCGCACGGAGAGTTCTTTCAATCCCAAGAAATTCCCGTAGGAGTTAAATACATTTTGAGATCTAAATGTTGCGAACATCACCAACTCGCCATGCCTGATGGCCACTTGCACCGCACTTAAACAGGGTATCCTCGGGCCGGGATCATTGGGTACAACTAAAGGAATGAAAACTGATTTTGCGTATTTGTTCTCTTTTAACTTTTTGACCGCCAATTCAAATTGATTAACTCCAATATTGTTGAAAAATCGATCCCCATATGTCGAATTTAATTCTTCAATAATTTCCGTTGAAAACATTTTCCTTGTGTATAATTCGATTATTTTTTTTTGAGAATGGCGTGATAAAATGCCATTAACATCATCAAATTCTGATATTGTGAAACATATCGATGTGGTCTCAAATATTTCCTCGCGGTTATCAAAAACCCATTCACCGTTACTAAGCACAGACTGAATATACTCCAGCCAAACCTGACCTATTTCGCTGTTTTTCAATAAAATCATGCTATTTTACTTCATTATCAATATTCTTAAGCAACGCATCGACAGGCACGTGGAATATCTTGAGTCTATCCAAATCTGCCGTTTTAATTTCACTCCATACGATAAGCCCATGCAATATTATGCTAATAAAAACACTAAAAGCAATATATGTCCATGAAGATTGCGCTCCATCAGAGTAATATACTCCAATACACATGTACAATGTATTCGTAGCGCAGACTATTACAGAAAAAATTGACGTCCAATGAAGGTTTAATGTGGCCTTAGGGTGCCTAGGATCTTTCTCAATAACAGATCTCCACTTGAGATCATTGATATCATCCTTCAAGAACTGAAAATACAGAAGGCGATAGTTGTTCATGTACCTCATCATTTTGTAAGAATTACAATGAGCAGCGACAAACCGGTGAAACGGGACCAAACCAGCCGCTCCAACCAGTAAGAAAAGCCAAAACACCCAGTTGGGAAAGCTCTTAATCAGCGCTTCAAGTGTGTTGTCGGCTGGATTTATTCTAGTTGCCCATCCAAAAATAGAAAGAGAAACGAAAGGAACCGTCAACAACGTAAGAAACATTTTGATAGATTCCGACCGTTCGCTATGTGAGTACAGGTAAACATCGTATACTTTTTCAAAATCTTTAAGTAAAAATGAAAAATTTGTCTGCCTGTCAATGGATCTTGATTGCTCAATCGTAGCTTCAGCTTGTCTCTTCATCGCCTCTGCTTGCATTTTCAGCAACTCCAACTCGGCCTTTCCAGTGGATGCTTGCTGCGGTGACGTTTCTCTCGGTGGCCTGCTCATCTTTTATCTCACCCGCATGGAATCTGATAAACAACTTATGGAAGAAGAATCGCTGATATTCAAGCAAGACAAAATCTTAAGCCTTAAGAAATCACAGAGAAGAAACTTAGTCAGTTCGGCCGATTTTCTTAGGGAACTACTCAACTTACCATAATACCACTAACTCCGGATGCTCCGTCGCAATCGAAGGCCTGAACGCATCCTGCTCCAAAAACCGTGGCGGCCACGTATAGCTGAATTTCTCTTGATCCAACCACATCTCAAGCGCACGGGCCGCGGCGGTGCCGGACAGATCGAATGGTATCTCCTGCACCACGCGATACTGGCGATGGCCCTCCGCCGCCACGGCGTCGATAGCCGTGGCGATGGTGGCGGGGTTGAACAGTTTCTTGGCGTACTGGGCGCGGTGGTTCATGGCCATCAGAACATTGCCGTCGGAACGTTTCATCAGAATGCACTCCCCAGATAGATATCGGTGATCTTGAGACGGCCATGGCCCAGTTCGGCAGAAATCTGCCGACGCGCGGCGCGGTCGGCTTCGCGCTCAGTCTGGGTCATGGTTGCCCAGTTCTTGCCACCTGCCAGCGGGCATACCTGTCCGCTCAGTGCCACGTAGCGCTTTTGCGCATACGCATGGCGCAGACCGTGCGTATTCCGCAGGTTCACCTTGAGGGTCTGGTATTCAAACCGCTTGAGGTGTTCGATGTAGCTGAGGTGTGCCGGTATCAGCGAGCCGCGACCGGGCATGAGTTTCATGACGTGCTGGAGAACCTGGCGCTGTTCCAGCGTGGTAATTGGCACGGTGCGAGCCCTGCCCCCTTTGGTCCAGCTGCCTTGCAGCGAGATGTACTCGCCGCGTATCGCTGTCAGCGGCTGGAACTTCATCGCCTCTTCGCGGCGCAGGCCGAATGCCGATTGCAGCAGCAGTGAGGCTTGGATGTACGGGCATTCAATCGCTTTGAACTTTGCCGGGTCAAGTGTCTGGGCGCGGTTGCGGGTGATTTCGCCACGCTCCCCGACGCCATAGGCGGCGTTGTCACGGTTGACGACGTTCGGTTTGTTGATCTTCTCCGCCCACCAGCGCAGCCAAGTAAGCCTGTTACGAATACTGGCATCAGTGGTGTCGGCATCGAGCCACTTCTCCACCAGCGCTTGAATATGTTTCGGTTTCAGCGACGCGGCCGATGGCAGCTTATAGCCGAGATCGTCAAGGTCATTCGCCATAGCGGTCAGGCCGCGCCGGCGGTTGGTCTGGGTGCCATACGAGCCATCACGGTTACGCTGGCTCAGACGCACGAGGTCCATAGTTAAGTTATCCATCTTGTTCTCCTCCACAAAAATGGCGGTGAGTGTTGATGGCTGATGGCGATTCCTTGGAAGTCGTCATCCCGCGAAGGTCATTCGCGGCAGAAGCCGGAATGCGTCAGTCATGTCCTTTCGTCGGTAAAAGCCTCCCGAGCCAGCCGGATGGCTGGCCTGCGTGGTTTGCCCTGCTGGGCACCGGCACGGGTTCGCATGTGAACGGGTGTCGGGAGTAGGTACCGCTGCGGCGGCGCGCGAATATAATGAGCATGCATGATGCCCTCCTTTTTGCTGGGGAAACGGTGAGGTAGATGGATCAGCGTTAGGCGTGATCTAGCGGGATAATGAACGCACCCGGTTTGTAATTTCCAGCGGTGTGCGCTGAAAATGATCAGCGAAGCGGAGCGTTAAACCGCGCTCATTTGCGGGTCATGTGGAAACCTTTGCGTGAAGATAGCGGCTGCCGTGGGTTTGGCTGCGGTTCGTCACTCCCCAATAAATTGGCGAGTGACGAACCGCCCGCCGCCCGCATGTCGGATGTTGCACATCCGACCGGTCTCGCCTTTTCACTCCGCTGCCTGCACGCGCACCATGCAATCTCTTCGGCAGACGATGGGACCCTGCCCCGTTTCCGGTAACCCTCCAGCCGTGTGCCGCCGCAAGCGGTCTCCCGAGCACAGGCTGGCCGAACACCGGAGGTCACGGGGCTGATCGGGCCATCTGCCCAAGAGATTGCATGGTACGCGTTCCGCCTGCTCCGTTCCGGCGAGAATGCGGGCGACGGGAGGCTCGTGACGGTGCTTCGCGCTTCCCCCTGTCCTGTGGCGGGAACGGAAGGTGGCGATTGGCTTTCATGTGCCTCCCATTGGCACGATCACGCCCGCGACCGGTATTGGTCGTGGTTAGTCCCTGCGGGTCAGGCCGCAAGGCATCCAGCCGTATCCCAAGGGAGCCTCAGCCGGACCCTCCATTGCAGCCTGCCCCTTATCAGGGCCTTGAGACACCCCGACCGGTCGCGAAGGACGTGACCGTAAACCAACGGGAGAACCTGACATGAGCCAACCTAAAACCACCCTCCGCCCGACCCATGACGTTTACGTGGTGGACGGCGAAGGCGACAAAGCCTTCTGGACCAAAATCGGAGCCGCATGGCAGCACCCCGACGGCGACGGTCTCAACATGACCCTGCATGCCGTGCCGCTCAACGGACGCATCGTAATCCGCAGCGCCAAGGCCACGGAAACACGTAACCGCAAGGGGCGCAGCTAATGCGCCCCGCCAACTACGGCGTCCGTGATGGCCACCTCGTCTTCCCCGAGGTGGCTGTTCCCGAAAACACGGTCATCCATGGCGACTGCATTGCCGTCATGGCCGGATTACCCGCCGCGTCGGTGGACTTCGTCCTCACCGACCCGCCGTATATCTGCAACTACCGTGACCGGCAGGGCCGCACCATTGCCAACGACACCAACGTCGACCGGCTGGAGCCTGCGTGCCGTGCAATCCACCGGCTCGTGAAGCCAGCCGGACACGCTGTGCATCAGCTTCTACGGCTGGACCGCCATCGAAGCATTACCGTCGGCGTGGGCTGCCGCCGCGTTCAGGGCGCGTTGGTCACACTGAGCTCTACAAGGACTATACGTCCCGTAGAGAGCGGTCTGAAGCGCAGCACGAATTATCTGCACGTATTGTCACTAGGCGAGCTGGTGCCTGATTCAGCCATGGTCCGAGGTCAATGCTCTAGCTAAGGCGAAAGCACTTAGCGTCAATATTAGCATCGTGCCCCTAAACGGTTATGCCCTAAGTGCACGAAAAGGTTACGGACGCAGATTAAGAAAAGGCTTGAAAGCTAGGCATCGAAGCACTTCAAAATTGTGAGTAAAAATTGAAATTACCCGGCTAGATTTGATTAAAAAAATCTACTCAGAAGAGATTTTAATTTTTCCACTTGCAACCTGATAATACCAAATATATCATGGTTAACCTAGGGGATTAATACATAACTATCCGATTTTTTATGATTTCATCGCGAAGCGTTGCTTACGATGTCAGTAGCGCATATTTTTCTCCGTTCAGGAAACGCAGATGGCCACGATATCACCTATAGCTGCTATATCTCAGCTCACAAAACTCAACAAAAGTGCTTCAACTATAATAGTTTCAGCTATAGCAATATTCGCTGCTATATCTATTATTACGAACTTTAATATTGATATAAAAACATCAATTCTTGTGGCAGCTTATATAATCGGGATTGGAACAGTCCTGATAATCATCGCTAATATTATTGATGATAGGGTAACAAAATATATCATTGGATACACATTGACTGTTTGCTTTTGTGTCGTCGCAGTATGTTTTGTAGTGTCGGCGTTGTTTAGAGATCAGGGTATTATTAACCCAACGTATTGCTTGGTAAGGTTTTGGGAGAGATGCAACGTCATTGAAGACCGCGTCGCTGAACTCAATAGCCAAGCTATTGATTCTAAAAATGAAATTCCACAGGTTATATCGGGAAATAACGCAGGTGTTACTTCCTCAAATTACAAAGTATTTATCCAATTTGCTGGCCTTATTACACGCGAAAGTATTCAAGACTTGAATGCAGCGCTTAAAGCAGGTGGCTGGAGAGTACAAAGTGATAGTGGTGAGCGCATCAGATCAGCCGCAGGAATAAACGAGATACGATACAAAACTGGTGAAGACAAAGCTGCGGCTGAGGCCTTGGCAAAAGCTATATCGGCATCACGGATCGCATCTGTTCCGTTGGCGGTAAAGCAAGTTTCTCTCGTCGACACAGGAACTCTAGAGGTCTGGATTTCAAATTAATCATCGTAGCGAAAGCTGCCATGTATAGGTGGTAGATTGTACCATCACTGCTTTAAATTGGAGACATTATATGCTTCAAGTAACGCGATCCGACTGGAATGAACTCTTTCCCAAAGCTCCTCAATTGTATATCGACGCATTGGTAGAAAACCCTACCCCTCTACAAAAGGTTGGGATTACTGAAAACCGAACGCGCCTTGCCTATACTTTAGCTAATGTCGAGCACGAATGCGGCGGCTTCACCGTTAAAAATCTGACTGAGAATATAAACTACTCTGCCAAACGGATGGCAGAGGTATGGGACAACCGTTTTTCATCAGCGGCAGATGTTGTCGCAAAATACGGTTATGGGCTGGGATGGCAGAAGAAAGCATTTGACGACATATACGGAAACCGCATGGGCAACAGACCTAACACGAGCGATGGGTCACGGTACATAGGCCGCGGAGCACCGCAAATCACCGGTCGCGATGGCTACAAACAAGTTGGAAAAAGATGTGGGCTTAACCTAGTAGAAACCCCCGAGCTAGCCACTCTTCCAGAGAACCAGCCCGCGATTATTGCAGCCTTCTACGACTGGAAGCAGCTGGAGAAATACGCCGATGAGGGCAACTTTGTAGGTTTCGTTAAAGCTTGGAACGGCGGAACGAATGGGCTTGCAGACCGCAAGTCTGCGATGAAAGGCAATGACCCAATTATTGAACGTTTGAAGAACGTGACGTCGGCGATGCCGATCCTCGACAAACTTATCTAAAAAGGAGTTGAAATATGCCATCAGCATTCGTGAATCAACTAATTCAAGTGGCCGCAGATGAATGTGCGTATTTCGGAGATGGAGCAAAGAAAGAATATGAGAGCTCTGTTTTCAAACGCGTTGGGGAATATTGGACTAAACTAGCGAAACATCCGCCCTACTCTTCATGGGCTGGATACAATGGTCGCTCAGGAGTTAAGTTCGACAAAAAC
Organism: Agrobacterium bohemicum; assembly: GCF_001562555.1. NCBI lineage: Bacteria > Pseudomonadati > Pseudomonadota > Alphaproteobacteria > Hyphomicrobiales > Rhizobiaceae > Agrobacterium > Agrobacterium bohemicum. The sequence goes on along the minus strand of NZ_KQ961034.1, from coordinate 69,348 downwards.
GGAAACGTCTCCTCTAATAAAAATCAGCCTTGGTCTGCCGCATTTATTTCATATGTTATGAGCGTTGCAGGCGCAGATAAAAAATTTTCATACGCCCCCTCCCATTCCGTCTACATCGTTAAAGCGTTGGAGCAAGCCAAGAAAACGAAACCGACTGAGGAATTCATCGCTCGCCGCCATAAAACGTACACTCCCAAACTCGGTGATCTCATCGCATGTGAACGTAAACCATCTATTGATCCGAACTTTGACACCTACAAATCGTACGTTGCCGCTGGTCAGTATGAAGCTCACTGCGATATCGTGACGGAAGTTCATGATAAGTTTGTCATCACGATTGGCGGAAACGTCAAAAACTCCGTCACTCGCAAGAAGTGGCCGCTCGATGGCAACAAAATGATCGGGAACCATGATCCTGGGAGCTCAACCTCCGGCGTGATCTGCATTATCGAAAATGGCCTATAGTAACCATCGTACGATAGAGCACACCGGCATTATAGGTAATGCGGAATCACGCGAGGCTAAATTACGCGTCGGATTTCGTCCGTGAGGGTGTCGATATCGCCGCTGAAACTGCCGATCATCGCGTGCAAAAAAGGCTGTGGGCGCAGTTGGTCTTCATTGAAATCAAGGCCCGCATTGCGAGTAAGCAATGTTAAAAACACAAGTTGAATTCGGCCATTGCCTTGTCAGGCTCACTGCGGTCTTTCAGCCAACTTTCTGACCGCCTCCAACAAACGTGCAGCTTCCTCGTCACGCCGGTTCAAGACTTTAACAATCTCTTCTGCCATGCGCTGGTCGTTTAATCGAAGCTCCTCAACGATCCGTTTGGTCTCCGCACGGCTTGCCTCTTGGGTGGCAACGATGTGGTGCGTAAGTTTTTCGAGCGATGGAAGCGTTTGGTCAGGCCAGACGTAACCAACGCCCATCGGTATAAACTGCGTTACGACCGAAATCACGATGGCGAAGACAGCAATACGAATAGCACTTTTAGCGGCATGATCAGTCTGTTCCGACGCCTTGTCGAATTTGTCTAGGAACTGGACGGCATGCGACTGAATATCGGTGGCTATTTTGGCAGCGCCGCCCATGACATCAAGCATATCCTCAAACTTTGACTCAATGTCCTTGAGTTTACGGTTCGTCTCCAAAATTGGATTAGGTGGAATCTTCGGCGTCACAAGCGCAGGGGCGTGAGATTTCACAACTTTTGGCTTCTGAGAGGCTGTGAACTCACCAATTCGCCTCCGCTGCGCGTCTATATCCTCATGAATCTGCCGTATGCTGCCTGTGGAAGCGATCATCGCAGCCATACGCGCGCGTTCTTCTTCCTTTCGCGCAAATAGATTCACCAGGCCTTCCGAGGTGGAATGAAGTCCCATCGCCTTCGCCATTGGGCTCACGCGCCCCTCCCCTTCAAACGTGTTTATAACATCTGAAAGCTTAAAGGTTTTTTTGGAGGGATCACGTTCATCGGTCATATAAATCGTCTCGGAAATCGAGTGAAATAGCCTGAGAGCACCTACGCGCTGCCTTTTGCCTCTGACAGGGCAAGCAAGCGGGAGAAAAAACTCTCGGAATTAAAGTGAGCTTCATCGTTGATCTCAACAAGCGGTTCTTGCGCCGCAGCCTCAAATAACAGTTCACTTCCATAAATCGCATCTTTGTCTGTACTTGGTAGCGTCCACGCCCCCAACTGAGAGTGACCGTGCATTTCCAGTCGCGCCAACGCCTCAAGGCGGAACTGGATAGCCCTTAGTAACGCACGGCGCTCTTTACCGGAAACGGGCTTATTATCCAGCAATCTGGAGAAAGCTAGCGCTGTTGCCGTTCCATCCTGCCTATCTTTTTCAGGTAAGGCAGCGTGGGCAGCGTTGGCTTCCACCAGCAAGCTGGCATCAATACGGGTCTCATTCACTTCGTCCAAAATGCCCAGCGTTAATCCTCCCAGTAGACACGTTCTAGTTTTATCGCGGAAATCACGTGATTCTGTGGATGGTACTTTCACTCACGCCAAACGCCCTTGCAATACGTCCACACGGTTCCCCTTTAGCCCGACGCGCGGCAACCATTTCACGTTCTTTTGGTCCAAGTTTTCGCGGTCGGCCAAACTTGACACCGCGCTGCTTGGCACGCTCCCGACCAGCAGCGGTGTTATAGAGGATTTTAAGGCGATGCTGGCGAGCAGCCCAGCCATAGACGTATGCGATAAGATCATCCGTCTCCGAAAACGTATCGACAAACGCCTCATCTAATAATCGCAAGGTGGCCCCTGCATTTCTAACGGTATTAAGAATAAGCAGCATATCAAGGGGATCACGCGCGACGCGATCACCAACTGTAGCAAGCAAGGTATCGCCAGCTTTCAGTGTTACCAAAAGCCTGTGTAGCTCTGGCCTGTCGGTGGTGTTTTTACCGCTACGCTTTTCATGGAACACGCACTCGCACCCGGCCTTTCTGAGCCGTTCAAGCTGGTAGGCCAAATCCTGGGCTTCGGTGGAGACGCGTGCATAGCCGTAAATCATGACCGCACCTTGCAAGGCAATTTTACGGGGACAGTGGGCAAAGCCATGCTGATAAATACTTTATATCAATTAGGTTTAATCCCAAATTGCACGCGTCACAAATCACGACTTATGCAAGTAGGGCAGATTCACAATTTGTAACTGAACCTCTATTTTAGAACTACTGAAAACTCTCGGTTTTTCTACTTGGGGCCGCAGGGACCGTGCTTGATCTGGCAACCGTCAAAAATCGTGATTTTTGATAGTCAAAAGGCTCCGTACCGCACGCATCCCGCGTAGCAGGCATTAACTTGGAGCCGTTCATGCGTGGCATGCGTCGTTTTCACCCTGTTACCGTACTTGCACTCGCATGCCTTTCCTCACCTGCCCTCGCCGATCCAACACCGGTGGACGTGGTCATCCCCAACTACGAGATCACTTTCTCTGAACTGCCTGAAAAAATTGATGTTCTCGGCCTGCGACCCGGAATGGACGAAGAAACCACGAGAAGTGTGCTAAAAAACGCTGGGTATAAGTATCAAGGGAAAGAAGGCGGTACCGACTGCACATTCCCCACGACGCCTTTTCAGCGGTTTAAAGTGTGCATCGAGAAAGACACCGGCGCGAGGCGCTTCACGTCTGCTAATCCCTTAGAAACGGTCTATCTAAAGTTCGCGCCGGTGCAAGCTGGTGGCAAGCTCCTAGAGATCATACGCTATATCGACTATCGAAACGCGAAGAGTTCGGCAGACATACCCAAGCCGGAGGACGTCGCAAATGCTCTACGGGAAAAATATCCAGCCCCGACGACAGGCACTAATTTTGACATGACCAAAATCCAATGCTGGGCGTACCGCAATGGACAGCCAGTGGAAGAATTTGCATGGAGCCAGACCTATTGCGAAGGAAATGGCAAAGTCGCGGTGGACGTCCGACTGAAGTTGTCCATCTCTGATCGCATGGATACGGTCCTCAGCGACCTTGCCGCATCCCAACAAGCGGAGGAGAAATACCGGGCTTTTCTGAAGGCGGCAACTCAGAAGATTCTTGAAGACAGCGTCAGTGAACGTGCGACAGCACCAAAGCTATAATCGCTCCTCCCACATCTGCTCCGAATATGAGGCCGCGATGAACAAGAATCTTTGCATACTTACTCTGTTGTGCGGCTCCTTGTTGACCGCACCAGCGGCGGCTGCGCAATCGGTTGCCATAGCCAACGCGTGCGGTATTCCGGTCCACCATGCGTTCATAGAGGTTGGCAAGCACGAGCCGCCGCAGGTGTTCACACCGGATAAAAACGACGGGCGCTGGGAGTTCAACTTCCTCGCCACCGCCACCGAGCCGCTGACCGCGATGTGCTTCCGCACGACCGACAAGGCCACCCTGTTCCGCGTGCCGTTGCCGGAGGGACTGACCCGTTGCCATTTTGAGGACAAGGCGCTGGCTTGCTCAAGTGAGAGCGTCCGTGTGGCACCGGTTCCCACCGAGCAACGCTCCATGGAGGGGATGCCCTCCGCTGTGGCGCAAGCTTTTCTGGCATGGCGCAAGGCATGTGGTGATACTGCCGAGGCAGTGTTTTCGGACGACTACCTGACGGTGGTCGATATCGACCATGACGGCGATGATGACTACGTTCTGAATGGCGACGAAGCCACGTGCGTTGCCGATGGCAAGGTCGTGTCCCGTAGTGGCGGTAACGGCGGCACCAGCCTGACAATTTTCACGCAGCAGGCCAAGACAGTCACGAAAGCGTTGGCAGTTTTTACGCAGAGTGCGGACGTGCGTGCCCATAAAGGGTTTGCTACGGTTGCGACAGCCGACGGTATCTACCGTCTCACCAACGGCAAGGCCGCAAAGATCAAGTCCCGCAACGGTGGCGATGTGGTTTACAGCCTCGGACGGTGAACAGGAGGCACAGCCTTGGTGGTACGAAGAGTTATGATGATTTTGGCATTGGTATGCCCAGCCGGGGCTGCCAATGCGCAAGGCGTATGTGGCGACGCCGCCAACCAGCGGGCCATCAATGAATGCTATGGCACGCTGTACAAGCAAGCCGACAGTCAATTGCAGGCCACCTATGATAGTCTACGTAAAAAGCTCACACCGGAGGCGGCCACCCGTCTCCGCGATGCGCAGCGGGCGTGGGTCGCTTATAAGGAGAACTGGTGCGCCTTGCAGTCTTCCACCGTTGAGAACGGTTCGATGTATCCGTCCGTCCTGGCGCAATGCCTGACCCAACTGACCAATGAACAGTTGGAGCGGCTCACCTATCAAAACACCTGCGTAGAGGATGTGGACTGCTGGCCGAAACGATAAATTACAAAACTGAGGCCTAAGACCCACCTTTTGCGCGATATCGGCGGTAACTAAAAATAGTCGCCCTGCATTATATTGAAGGGTGGGGAACAGCGCTCCGGAACTGTCGACTATGCGGCTTTGGAAGCTGACGGCTTGTTGTCTCGCCGTGCATCAATCAAAACTACATCGGGACTGTTCGTCAATTTGAGATCCTTCAAAATACCCCTGACTTTAGCTAACTCTGAGGTAGTGAAATAGATGATGGCTTTGATACCTGTCTTGGCGTCGCTGGCCTTCTGATAAATCTCGACCTGATTTTGAAGATTCTTGGCAAGCTTCGTGTTCTTAGCGAGCTTCATCTCTACGAGGGTCTTCTCTGTCCCTCGGCTTATTTTGAAATCAACCGGTCCGCGACCATCGTTGGCTTCGGCACCAAAATCGGAAGGCGTCCCAAACCAGACCAATCGATAAAGAACGTGCAGGTCCTTTTCTCGCTCGATTGGCACGCCCTTGTCGTTATAGAAGAAACGGTGACCGCCTTTGTTCTCGATGACATCTTTCAGGTACGCGAGGCGCGCATGAGCCTCCTCATATGTCGACTTGCCAATTTCATAGAACTTTGTGTTTGCGACAAGAGATGCTTGCAAGGCACGCAGTTGTTCAATGAACATGTACTCGATTGCCATGACCTTTTCCGCGCTCACATCTGAAGCGTTGTCGCCATTTTGCTCCTTAAGCCGGATGTAATAATCAATGATTTCGGGGAACTGCCGCATTGTTGCGACCGCAGCCTGAGCACGCTCTTTCTGCGTGGGCTCGGGTTGTTTCTTTCCGGGTTGTTTGGGACGGCGTTTCAGCGCGGTCTCGAAATAGTTAAACACAGATGAGCGCAATTGCACGTCAGGGATCGCGGTAGGAATGTTCTCGAACCCGTCGATCAGATCCTCTTTGTTGATCCAGTTCTCATCTCGGGTCAGCATATCCTTGGGCGTAAGTATTACATAGTCACCGTTCACCACCGGCAGCCTGTATTTCGCACGCGACCAGGCTTCGGTGTCGTAGTTGAACCGAGCGCGCTCAACCCAAACTTCACGTACGGCTTCTGGAGGTAAATGGGCAGCAGCAAAGGTTTGGGTGTATTTGCAAAGAAAATCTTTGATCAAATTCGTGGTAAAATCGCTGATATTGTCCCGGCCTACGCCATCAGAAACCAGGCAGACCTTTTCCAAGTGACTACTTTCGGTAATCTGCTCTTGCCCGAAATTTGGAAAAATAACGTTTAGGTTTGCATGAAGATTGCGCGCGAACTCCATCCCGAGACCAGCGCCACCATTTCCTGAAACTGAGAACCCCAGCCAGTTTTGTTTTACCTCTTTGAAACAGTACCAGTTTCGCAATTCGCCCTCGTTAACAGGGCCCGCTGCGGCACGGTCGCGCAGAAAGACAAGATAATTGATTATCGCTTCATGTAATTCTACATATTCAGGTCGGTCGCTATGAAAAAGCAGAAAGGGATCGATGAAGAGCGGCAGGTCATTTACAACTGAGATGTTTAAAGCGCCGTAATCCTCAAAAACCTCCGCGTCCACACCGAAATAGTCGCTGATAAAAGTTGCCATAAGTTCCCCCTTCCTTTTTGACAGTATAAAGGAAGTTAAGACTGAACAACAGTTTACTGTGTAAAGCACACGGTTCTCCCCAAATAGTTGTGAGAGCCGACCTCGTCATCAAATTTTGACTATTTCACTCCGCCCAACGCCGAGTCTGCGGGCCTCCCCTCACCAACGTCGTTCCGAACCCCGTTAATGAACGGTCTCTTCCGGCAAATCGAAGACACGACCAATAGAACGGAGATAAGCGGCAATTTCCAACCGCAAGTGATCGCGTTCGCCGTAGTTGTCACAGATTTCCTGAACCTCTCTCACCACGCGGTCAAAGTCTTCATCCAGTACGTCGATCTCCCCAAATACATAGGTGTCATGTCCCACCGCACATATGGGGCATCCTGTCGCGATAATCTCGTCTACGAATTCTGGGATCTGGTCTTTGCGCATTTTGGCCTCCATGCGAATTGACCAGCAGCCTTAATGTTCGGTCTAGGCGTGGCAATATGCAGATCTGCACTGCCGCTGTGGGTTGTCTGTTATTTGATGGCACGGTTATGCAATTCTGGCACAGATATGACAGCCAGACTTCTTCGGCCACGATAGGGTTTAGACACTTCCTGCGCTTCGGAACGTAGGAAGTACCCGAAGGTCAGAGAGTGGGCCGTCCTCTCCTGAACACGTAATCAGGAGGGGACGGTTTTTCGTTATCAACAATCGCGCCGATGAGAAGCTGTCTCTACATCTTGCATCTGGCACAGCTGTTCAAAGCTCAAAGGCGGCGCGACCGTGCAGCCGAGGCATTGAATCGGATAGTTCGGTTGACTCATTGAATGGAATAATTGCTCGTTTTCAACGTGGGTAATAAACCATCGGTGTACGGGTGTCTGACCTCTGACGGGCGTGATGTCGAATAAGTTGCCCTCTGGGCACCGTACGACAGAGTGCGGGGTGTATTGCTTTTGCTCGCCAAACACCAAAAGGAGTAGCCATCCCCTGACTGCCACATATCCACGGTGATGTTGCACATAGTAATCGACGTTCTGATGGCACTCGGACGGTTGCGGCTTCCAGTCGCCAATCGTGACGTCGGGATTAAACGGGACGTTGAGCGCTTCGCCACTCCGGGCGCACACATCACGCTGATACTCATTTCGGTTCATTATTGTTTCCCAACCAGTGCTCCGACGGCGGCAGTTTCGCAAAGCGCCACATAATGCCGGGTGGCCTAACTATCTTTCTGCAAGCGCAGTTTGCCGCGCTGACGCGCATCGGCACGCCAAAGTTTTTTTCGTGCATCCGCTGTTTCGAGATGCCTATATTTCCCGCCTGAGAATTTGGGCCAGTCCAGCGCCATGCCAGCGCTGACCATTTCAGCCGCCAGATCACGGCCATCCGACAAGAAAAATTCCGCGACAACTCGGTCGTACGACAATTCCGGCCTGATCCGGGCGGTGATGGTTTGTCCCTTGCAGAGCTTAACCAGCGCCCATTTGGCTTGTTTGCCATAGGGATGGTCGAGTTCGGGAGCATCGATCCCAGCAAGTCGAATATGGCGGCTATCGATGACAATCGTGTCGCCATCAACAACCCAGCACGGCCCTTGCAGAATGGTATCGACTGGCGCTAGCGGAACAACAATTGAATGTGGGGTCGCATTCTGCTGCGGAGTTGGGCGAGTCACAATCACAACCGGATGCGATTGTTTCTTCCATGAAGACGAGCGCCTTTTCCTCCCGAAAAATGCCCGTACTAAAATACGAAATAACCCCATGTCCCCAACCCACTACACGCATTGTTCCCTTTATCTGGACAATACCCACAAGTTGTAAGTGAGGGAAAGAGAACATCTCGCGGATAAGCGTGTACGGCTGAATCTTTCAGGCGATATCGCTAACATTGCAGCGCGCACTTCAATTACCGTCGACGGTAGTATGCCCCCCACGCCAGCCGGATATCGGCAAACGACCATTCGCGGCGGCGGCCATAGGCAGGGCTTGGACGGGTGTAGCAACTGGCAAGTCCGGTCTCTCGCTGGAATTTCATGAACCATGCCGATGATTTTGGTTTACCGCGAGGCGTGGACTCGATCTGGCGGATGATACCGCTGTGCGCCCAGCAGTCGTTCGGGTTCGGGATTGACGCTGGGTTTGTGAGGTATGTCCTCAGTCTCTGCAAAGTGACATCGTCCGGTGACTGGTGAAGGTCCTTACGCAATTCGGCCACAGCTAAGGCTACGCCCTGTCGTGCCGCCTCCCGTAGCATGTCGTTCAGTTGGATATCTGAAAGCACAATCGCACGAAGGGGTTCCATATGCCGATCCTTTCCTTATGAGGCATTAGGGCGACGGATACCAGTTTGGTCGAGCCTCCCTCCCGTTGAAATGATCCTGCTTAAATGCCTGCCAGTTCGCCAAGGCGCTGGGTTACAGGTCGGAGCGGATCGACAAGCCCGAGGTCGTAGATCATCGTCGTCTCAAGATTGCCCTTGTGATCGACGTAGTGGGAGACCGCTTCGCGGGACACCCCCTGCCCCGTCAGCATCAGCGAAATTGCGATGCGTTTGAGGTCGTAAAGTTGGAAGTGGTCGGGCACACCCGGTAACGCCTTAAACCGCGCCAGTCCCTTGCGGAAATTGTCGCGTGGCTTTGATGGATCAGAATGTGACGGGAACACAAGATTGCTACCGGGCCAACGATCCCGCTGGGCCCGGACCATTGTCGCCACCTTGCTGTGGATCGGCACTGTGCGGTAAGCGTATTCGTAGAGAGAACGCGACAACTTGATGCCTTTGGTGTTGTGCTTGTTCCAGATAAGCTGGTCCAGATCGAAATGCGCAAATTCGGCGTTCGCGAGATCACTAGGGCGAGCCATAGTAAGGAAAAGGACGCCCATGTAATTGCACAGCTCTGCCATCTGGTCATTGGCTGTAACGATATGGGCTTTGACGAGAGCCTCATCGCGTTTCGCGATACCGCTCAAGTCCTTGATGTCGGGTACGGCATCGAAAACAGGGTAAAAGATATGCGCGGTGATTTGGCGAATTTGCTCCATCGAGTAATCCCGCCGCTGGCGAATGACTTTGCGCTTTTTCAGCGGGTGGGCAGGATTGCGCATATCCACCAGTTGCATGCGGATGGCCCAATTAAACAGTGCCAAAACGTGCCGGAGCGCTGTGTTGTAAACGTACGGTGAGGTAAACTGTTTCTGGTAACGCTCGATGTCCAATGGTTTGATTGTGGATAAGGGCCTATCCAAGAACATCGTGCCGAGATCGGTGTAGTTCCGAATGTTCTTGCCCCTTTTGGTCGCGACCGTCGGGACGCGGCGGAGCCACTTCGCCATCAGCATGACAAATGAATGCTTGTAGCCGTCCGACAAACCGGAGACGTGGCTCTCCCAATAACGGTCTATCGCTTCGCGGACAGTCATGAGGTGAATGCGGCGTGGATCATTTTCATCAAGGTCAGGGTTTTCGCCAGCTTTCAGCCGTTGTTCGCGGTCTATCACCGCCAATCTTGCGGACGCTACGTTCAGGACGACGGTCGATCCCAGCGCTTTCCGATGCCGCTTTTGGTTGAAAACATAGGCATGCACGAATGTCTTGTTTCCAAGCGCCGTGACCCGCAAGCCCAGCCCCGACAAGGAGCCATTACGGATGACACCATCCTCCCCGACGGGGTAATCCCAGAAGATTTCTTGATCCTTTCCGGCAGGACACGATGACCCAAAAACAAACGAGTCGGTTAAGAACAATTTCGGCATTTCATGTAACTTCCATGTAACGGATTTATAGTTCATGTAACGCAGAATGTGAAGTAATGACGAGTGATCATATTGATAAAATGACGTAATAACATGCACTTGTTGTCATTTTATATTTCGAATATTTCGAAATGTAGCCGCTACGAATCTGAGGGTCAGGAGTTCGAATCTCTTTGGGCGCACCAAATTTTCCAAACAGTTACGTGAATTTCACCCGCCATTGCCAGGTTCATGTAACTTTGGTGTAACAGGCAGCTTTTCGCCTTTACCTTCCGATGTGCCCAGTTAGCAGACAGTGTCGCGGCAACATATCTCATCTCAACGTTGCGATTCGACACCACTTCGCACATTATCGCGTGTAACTACGGACTGATATAAAATGGGATGAGTCGCAAATAATGCTTGATCAGATGTTCACTGCGGAGAACTTCCGACGCATCTACGATGCTGAGAACCGCAAGGGGCTCGATCTGGCGACCCGGTATTTCCCAACACTCGAGAATCACACACTCGCGATTCGCGAGAAAGTGAAGGACATCCGCGGACACCGTGCGCTCGGATTGACAATGGCGACCGATGTATTTGAAGCGACGATGCTGGCTTTGAAAGCAGAATTGGCGGAACTCAAGAACGCCAAATCTACAGCGATCGATGATCTCATGGATGAGATCAGCCTGAAGGTACTGAAGCCCAATTTCAAGATCGACCTCTCCCAGAAGACTGGGCCGGGAGGGAAGCCGGTTTTCTGCATCGACGCGGAGCCAGCGACGTTTTTCGTCATCAAGCAACTCCAGCGTAACATCCATCGCATCTATGGCGTGAAGCAGGCGAACCGTCATGACTTGGTCTGTCAGCTTCGTGATATGCTCTGTAGCAGCTTTCCGTTCGAGCTGGTCCGTACCGATATTTCATCATTCTATGAGAGCATCGACCGTAAGCGACTGGTCGAGAAACTGGACCGGGACCAGCTATTAAGTCCCGCCTCGAAGAAATACATCAAGCAGGTGCTAGACTCCTACGGCAAGGTTTCTGGCACCGTGACCGGCGTACCGAGGGGCGTCGGGATCAGCGCATATTTAGCAGAGCTGTATCTTCGACCGGTCGACAAGGCCATAAAGGCGATCCCCGGATTAGTTTTATATTGCCGGTTCGTCGATGACATCGTGGCTGTATTCGCACGACCGCCCGCAGGCACAAGCCTCGGTTCCTACAAAGACCGTACTATCGCCATCTTCGATGACAACTCCCTCACGCACAATACGACAAAGACGTTTGAGGTCGCGATCGCAGATTCCAATCCCAAGGATTTCGAGTATCTCGGTTATAGTTTTAGCCCGAAAGGCGGAAAGCTCGAGATTGGCCCGAGCGCAGCGAAGGTGGATAAATATCGCACGCGCATGAAAGCTGCGTTTGACGCCTACTGGCAGGAAAGGCCCATCAGCCCGAGGATCGCGTACCGAGAGCTAGTGGGTCGCATAAAGTTTTTGACGGGTAACACGCGCCTCTCAAACAGCAAATCGCAAGCGGCTACCGGCATTTATTTCAACAACTCGGTCGTCACCGACTTGTCGAGTTTCGGTCAGCTTGACAATGAGCTAAAGGTACATATCGGCACGCTGAAAAGCACCAGTCTGCAAAAACAATTGAAAAAGCTCAAATTCACCACCGGCTTCGAGCAACGCAGATATCATAATTTCAGTACGAGAGAGTTGCAGATGATCGTAAGGGCTTGGAAACATGGCTAAGCGACGCGTCTCGCTCACCCACCGAAAACAGCGATCCGTGCTGACGGATATGCTGCCATTCGAGGTGCCGCCGACTTTTTCCAATCGAGGCTTTTACCGCTTTCTTCGGGACAACAGCGTCGAGATCGAAAACAAGCAGCTGCGCTGGGTATGCGGAACTGACGCCCTTGATCGAACTATGCGGCTGCTGTTCGGGATCGATACCACTTTTGCGATCACGACCACTGTCGTGACCGAATGGGGCAAACTGAAAACGCGCCGCTCAGTGCCCATCGGCAAATGCAAGATGGCAACTATACCATTTAATTTTCGCGTATCTCACAACCTAGATGGTCGTACATTAAGCGTTATTCATCCGCGCAATCAGGTCGCGGTGGCGAGCTTCTACGCAACGCATAGCGCGCTTATTATCTATCATACGTCTGTCAGCGAGTTTTCGATCCGTCGTCCGGTATCGGTGTCACGCTACGCATACTTCAAGGACAAGCTTCATGAAGAACGCCTAGATGGCGTCGCCGGGCTGGAGGAGGAGGATCGGGAATACGAGCAACTCGGCTCTTATTTCGTTTACCGGAAGTACCGCAACATCCATCGCTTCTTCGAGTCTTACAAATATCACCGCAGTGAAAAAAAGTATGATGCGATGGTGCAAATCGACGTGAACAAATGCTTTGACAGCATATACACTCACTCTCTGCCATGGGCTCTTCTGGGCAAGGACCAGACAAAGTTCCATCTTGATGATTCGAAGGCAACGTTCGGCGGGCGCTTTGATGCCCTGATGCAGGATCTCAACCATAAAGAGACCAACGGCATCGTCATTGGTCCTGAGTTTTCAAGGATTTTTGCCGAGATCATTTTGCAATCTGTCGATGCTGAATTGATCACACAGTTGGCTGAAGGAGCGAATCTTACTCACAAAGTCGATTACGAAATTTTCCGATATGTCGATGATTTCTTTGTTTTCTACAACGAAGATTCCACGCAGCTCAAAATTTTCGAGACCCTTCAGCAAATTCTAAAGGCCAAGAAGCTCAGTATCAATACGGCAAAGATCAAGCATTACAAGAAGCCTATCATCACCGAGATCACAATTGCCAAAGAGCGGATTTCGATCCTTTTGAACGGCGAGGTGAATCCGATTTGCGAGGAGGAGCCTCTGGCCGACGCTTCCAAGCCGCCGAAGCAGAAGCTGGTATGCGCCATAAACGCGAACCGTCTGATCATCAGGTACAAAGCGGCTATCAAAGAGGCGGGCGTCACCTACGGCGATCTGCTAAATTATACGTTCGCCATTATCGAGAACAAGCTCGAGAAGCTGTTCGAGGCGTACATTACAAGCAACAAAACGGACCGTGACCGCAAGCATCTTTCTAATGCCTTACTGGCAATTATGGAGTTCGCATTCTTTGCATACTCGGCAAGCCCGAAGGTCAACCACACCATCCGACTTTGCCGTATGATCACGGCTTCGGTGGAGTTTCTACATGTTCAGGGGCTTCCCTACGAGCAGAAGCACCTCCTGTTCAAGTACGTCCACGACAACGTAATGCAGCAACTCGAAAAAAATACGATGAGTGTTCATCGTGAAGTCGAGAGCCTATACCTGCTCATTTCCCTGTCACAGATTGGTCGCGAATACTGGCTGCCCGTGTCGGTGCTTCTCCAGCACTTCCTCATCAAGGAGGAAAAGGATACGGGGAATTATATTAGACCCACTGGATTCATGAACCACTTTTCGATCACGATCCTGCTGGCATATATCAAGGACAAGGTCAGATACGGAAAGTTGAAAGCCTTTGTTGAGGCGCATATCATCGCGAAGCTCGAATACATGAAGGCACATTGCCCAAACGATGCTGAGACGCTGATCATGCTGCTTGATCTTGTCGTCTGTCCCTACATTAACGCAGTTACCAAAGATACCATCGGGTTGATCTTCGGACTGGATGCCGTAGGCCTTGCATCCGTTCAGTCGGCTAACGATCACTGGTTTACTGCCTGGGGCGATAAGTTTGATCTGGGGAAGGAACTGGACGCGAAGCGCAGCCGTGAGGTATACTGACGTCGGCGCTCCGCTTTACCCTTAATGGCTGTTGGCAGCCCACACACAAGCGCCCTCACTTCCCCTATATCAATTGGGGGTTGGGTAACTGGACGGTAGGAGCGGGCCGTCCCTTTTCATTGTAGTTGCGAACAAGCGAATTCGGTAGTTGGCTGCCTCCTTTCCGGCTTCCAGTAACGGTCAATATGTGTGAGGCTGGTTTTAACGACTTAATTGCGCAACTGAAAAGGGTCGCGGTGCCCGCGCGATATTTCGCTGTGTGGGGGCCGAGTGGCTTCGCCCCTTCTCTTCCCCAAACAGGTTTTCCGCCCAGCTTCCTCCATTACGCTGCGCTGCATTGCGTGCAGCCGGTTCCCCGCGAATCCCTGTTGTCCCCTTCCAGCCCCACCGCTCACGCGGCTCCGGGAAGCAGGACGGGGTCTTGTTTCTCTGTCCATTTCAAATCAAGTGAAGGGACAATCCTATGACAACAATCCAAACCACCCGCATCCGTGAACTGAATGACGTGTTCCGGACTACGTGGCTCACCGGCACCGTGTTGCTGACCTCCGGCATTCAAAGCCTTGCGGATGCGACGCAATCCCACATCGTTGAAGGCGTCCAAGACTTTAACGCCTTCACACCCGACAATGACCCCCATGGTGAGCATGATTTCGGCGCGGTGACTGTCGATGGGCATAAGGTCTTTTGGAAAATCGACTACTATGACCTGAGCGTGCAATTCGGTTCGGACGATCCCGCTAACCCTGCTGTCACAAAGCGGGTTCTCACGGTCATGCTGGCTGAGGAATATTAGGCAACGAACCGGAAGCCTTAGAGGAAGACGTGAACACTTCGCGCCTTCCTTCATCCTGTACGACCTTGCCACCGTTTTGGCGATTGTTGTATGTTGCTTCCATAAATCGAGCCCCAGATTTCCATTCATCGCACCGTCAGGAAAGTGTAGGATTAAATCGTGTCGCGTGTTATAAATAGGTAGAAACGAAAGTGACGACCATGCGCACCACGCAATCATTAAGTATCACCCTCCCCATCGACATGGCCGAAATGGTCAAGTCCAAGGTCGCCTCTGGCGAGTACGCTACCGAAAGTGAAGTTATCCGCGACGGACTGCGCACACTCGCCGCGCGTGACGCCGCCGTGGAGCGCTGGCTGCGGGACGAAGTTGCCCCTGCCTACGATGCTCATAAAGCAGATCCTACACGGGCGGTTTCCCTCGATGAAGGCATGGCGCAAGTCCGGGCGCGGATCGCCAAAGGCGAAGGCCGCCGCTAAATGAAGTATTATGCCGTGCGCTTGTCGCCCGAGGCGCAGACCGACCTCGTGTTGATGCACGCTAACATCGTGGACAGGTCCAATTCTAACGTCACTGCCGACACATATATTGACCGTATCAGTGGGTTTGTAAGTTCGTTGAACGTCTTTCCAGAACGCGGCACGGTTCGTGACGAGACGCGCGCGGGGCTGCGTATTATTGGGTTTGAGCGCAGCGCCAGCGTGGCTTTTGTCGTAGAAGACAATGAAGTCGTGGTTTTGCGCATTCTGGCTAAAGGTCAAGAGTTCGACCGAACCATCAGCCTCTAGGAAAATGGCAGCGCAAAGCATGATGAATATCGGTGAAGAATTTACTTGGACGAATTGCGGAGCAGATATTAGCAAATACGCGAACACTAGAACTATCACTGATTATCTGAAACACGTGATTGGTCCCGCCATTCTCTCAATTGAAAACAAGATTGAAGAGTACGAGGCCCTAGGCGATGCGTACGCCATTTTTGGTGTTTCAGATCTGCAAAATGTAAAGCGAGAGACCTTACTTGCCTTCAGCTTGGGAATGCAATCGCTCTGGGAACGCCAATTCAGAAACTATCTCCGTCAATCTGCAAGTGAACTGAAGCCCAACGACAAGAAATTTGCCGAAAGATCAAAGGGCCCGAAGTGGGACGATCTGGAAAAACTTTTTGAGGAACTGAGGGGAGTCGAGTTAAAACGATTCAAGTCCTATTATGCCTTGAACACGTTAAACCGTTTGGGAAATGCGGCACGCCATGGGGATGGATATGCACTCCAACACTTGCGAAAAAACAATCCTGAGCTGTTTCCACTTGCCAACAAATTTTCGAATGAAGCGCCGCTTGAGATTATGCAAATCCATCTTAAAGACTTTGCATCGGCCATTTGCTCTTTCTGGAATGAGATGGAGCTCGTTCGCCTTCGCAGTCTGACAGCACGCGATACCAGAATATCAAAGGCAATTGAGGATTTAGTTACAGATATAAACGCATCTTTCCCCTTGGCTGCAATCGGCGGCAATAATGGCTCATCCGAAGCAGTCAACACTTGACCGATTAAGGGTAAAACAATTGCCTCAGATCACGAATCCATCAGACGCTCTTGAGCTTTTTCAAGAAGCCTTCAGCAAGGGCAATATCCCTTTGATGATTTGCAAGTTCGATCCTTCTATGTCGATGTGCGTGGACGAGCCCAACGGGAAACGTCGTATTAGCTTTGTAAAGGTCGAGGGACAGACGCTAACAATACTCGTTATGTTTGTTGTGGTCGGTCTAAGAGATGGCACTCTCTGTTTCAACATCGGCTATGCGGTGCCGCCGTCACATCAGGGGCAAGGGATTGCGAAAATGGCTGTTGAAAACGCGATCATAGAGATGAAAAACGGAATAGGTCGCCCATTTTACGTCGAGGCAATTGTTGGATTAGACAATCCTACCTCACAACGCGTGGCGAATACGACCATCTCTGAGCATGCGACCACTATAACGGATGATGTCTCAGGCCTTCCCGCTTTACTATATCTACGAAGAGTGGATTGACGACTGGTTCATATATTTCTTTAAAAATCACAGATCACATTTAGTTACAGAAGCTAGCAGCTATACGTAGAAGCCGCACACTCACACGCACATTTTTACGCACACTGAAAATCAAACTCGAAATAAAAAAATAGAATCAATATCTTACAGATAGGTCGCGCTGACTTTTAATGCGCGGGTCGTGGGTTCGAGTCCCACGCCTCTCACCACTTCCAACTTCCCCTTATAAGACTACTGACTTCGACAAACGTAGCGAGAGCGTCATTGTTACGCCCGTTCATCCTGCTTTGAGTTGCGCGCCTAGGCATTTGTTAAAGCAAATAATCCCTCTAGTTGAAACCAAACATGCTGATACCACATTGTTATGTATGATGAGTTCAGCCGATTAACGGCTTTGAACAAATTGGAGGAGGCACTTATGAACAACCGTACGATTACTATCGTGATTGCGGGCATCGTCGTGGTTATGGCGATTGCCTACTTTATGACGGGTACCAGCACCACGAGCACGACCGGGACGCCAGCCAGCCCACCGCCAGCAACTACGACTCAACCGTCAACACCTGCACCAGCACCGGCCACACCGGCTCCTGCTACCCCAGCACCGGCAACACCTGCGCCATCAACTCCGGCTCCGGCAACGCCGTAATCTATATAGCCGTTGGCTAATATCGAACATTGAATAGGCAAGAGATACAAACGCCCCGCTATTTCCATGCGGGGCGTTTTTGCGTTTGATAAGTTAATTTTAGAGGCTCTTAGAGGTTCTGCGGCAACGCCAGTTCCAGTCGCGTGGCTCACCCAAATCCATATGAACCGATTCTGTATGGCAGTAGGTGCCCACGCCACCCCTATCCGGTATGGAACGCAAATAATTTGCCAAGTCCCACTTGGAAACGCCGCTGACCTGAATGTCGGCCGCATCGCAGGTATAGTGCTTGGAACCTTGCGTTGTCGCCCTGGGCGGGCGATATCCGGACGTCACTGTTGCGGGCCGCCCATAATGCGTTTCGACTTCCTTGATTCGCTTGATCAGCTCCGGCTTGAAACAACCGACATTAACCTGTTCTGTCTGCACCAACAGCCCATTGGGCGCGATGCGGCTAAGGCCAGACAGCGAAGCAAGCTTCATCAGCCCCGCAGGCTTGTCGTCTTCTTCGACATGGGTATCATCAAACTCGTCGGACATCGTCTGGCGACCGTTGAGAGCGATGCCTGTGGCCTGCTGCGCAGAAACCGGCAAGGCTGCAATCTGGGTCAACCCCGCGGCACTGCCAGAGCCTCGTTTCTTCGCAGCGGTGGCAAAAAACGCAGCGATTGGAACGGCGGTCGTATCCGCGGGAAGGCTCGGCTTTGTCGGCGCAGCAGTGTTCGCCATCGCCTGCGCTGTCCCTGAAACTGCAGGAGAAACACCGCTCGCAGAATGCTGCTCACCGGCTTGCGCAGTAACGGGATTGGTGGATGGCTGAGGTGGGGTTACCGGTGCTGAGTAAACGCTGTTCAGCGCAGGAACAATTTTGGGCGATGGCGCGTAGGCCGGGACGCTTGCCGTTGCAGCACTAGCAGCAGGAGCCACCCCCGAGGCAGAATTTGCGTAAATACTTAGAGAACTGGCCGATATACCCGTCGGCTGTGTCGATAGCCCGGAAATCTGCGGTGTCTGTCCATTGACCTGCTGTGTTGCCTGACCTGGGGCTGCAGCGGCGGCAGTGTGTTGTGCCGCAGTCGAATTAGATCCCGAAACCATTGCGGGATCGACGTAGCCATTACGCTGGCCCTGCACTGGGGCGCCAGCCTGTGCCGCGGAAGCAACCGCAGATGGCGCGGTAGCCGCCGGCATCGGCGCCACAGACGCATTCTTGTCTTCAGAGACTGCCGAAACGCAGCCGGATAGCGCCAGAATAACGGCTGCAGCGAGATAGCCCTTAGCCAAATATGCCGAATTGCCATTGAGGTTTTTCAAGGCAAAGCCTCCGCAAATGCGTTTAAACTCGACCAACCCTCTAGCACAGCGCTGCCGAAACTGGATAGGCATATTCGTCCATTGACGAAACCTGCCAGGCCAGCAACGCCAGCGCCGTTGTGTTTGCCCCCCTTAAAGAGGGAGAATCACCTTACCAGGAGCCGGTATTCTCCATGGATATCCACGGTTCGGCTGGTGCAAGGCTTGCGCCTTTCTGCAATATCTCGATGGAGATGCCATCTGGCGAGCGCACAAATGCCATATGTCCGTCACGCGGAGGACGGTTGATGACGACGCCGCTTTCGTGAAGTTTGGCACAGGTCTCATAGATATCATCGACCTCATAGGCAAGATGGCCAAAGTTGCGGCCACCCGCATAGTCTTCCGCGTCCCAATTATATGTCAGCTCAAGGCACGGCGCCTTGTTGTCGCGGGCTGACGCAACATCATCGGTTGCAGCCAGAAAAACGAGGGTGAAGCGGCCTTTTTCATTTTCGATGCGGCGGACTTCTTCCAGGCCAAAGACTGTCCCATAAAAATGCAGGGATTTTTCGAGGTCCTTTACCCGAACCATAGTGTGCAGATATCGCATGTACTTCTCCTTCTCGTTTTAATCTTGCCGTTACGGCAGGTAAGTCAGCCCTGAGCAAGCCCAAAGACATAAAAGCAGGTGGATAAATCAAAAACTAGGGCTTGCGCGAAACCGTTACCAAGATGTTAATCTATCTTCAGGGAATCAGTTGACCGTAATGGTGCGTGCGTAGAGGGGCTGGGTGGAAATGTCGGACAGAACGTCGTCGAAAAGCGTTGTCGATTTCGAAGATTTTTCGGGCGATGCAGTCGACCTGATCGAAATCACCGGTGTTGTGAAATGGTTTGACGTAGCCAAGGGTTTCGGCTTCATCGTACCTGATAACGGCCTGCAGGATGTTCTTCTACACGTCTCCTGCCTGCGCCGCGATGGCTACCAGACAATTCTCGAGGGCACACGCATCGTGGCGCTCATCCAGCGTCGGGATCGCGGTTACCAGACCTTCCGTGTTCTTTCCATGGACCAGTCGACAGCGGTTCACCCATCGCAGCTGCCACCCGTCCGAACCCACGTGCAGGTAACGCCGTCCAGTGGACTGGAACGTGCCATCGTAAAATGGTTCAATCGCACCAAGGGCTTCGGCTTTCTCACACGCGGGGAAGGCACGGAGGACATTTTTATCCATATGGAAACGCTCCGCCGCTTCGGGTTGGCGGAGTTGCGCCCGGGCCAGGTCGTTCTCGTGCGTTTCGGCGATGGCGATAAAGGATTGATGGCCGCAGAAATCCATCCGGATAATCCTACCCCTATCGGAATGGCGCACTGATGATCGGAAATCTGCTGTCCAGAAACATCGTGAGTGCAGTTGCTGCGCTCACGTTTTTTGTTGCGGCTATCACGCCGCTTTCGGCAGAGGAAACTTTCTCCTCGGAACCACTAACGATTCAGACCTTAGATGGCAAGAAACACGAATTCACCGTCGAACTCGCGACGACGGATGCTCAGCGTCAGCAAGGACTGATGCACAGGAAGTCGATGGGCCAAACCAACGGCATGCTGTTCGATTTCAAGATGGATCGCGAAGTAACGATGTGGATGAGAAACACGCTCATTCCGCTCGACATGCTGTTCATTTCCAAAGCTGGAAAGATCGAACATATCCACGCAGGTGCGGTTCCGCACTCCGAATCAATCATCAGTTCGCGTGGTGCGGTGCGTTACGTTCTGGAACTGAACGGGGGATCAGCGAAGAGTTTTGGGATTAAAACCGGCGACACGGTTCGCAGCGCACAGATTGGGAATATCAACCAATAGTGCTTGGCCGGGCGTCCGCCGCCCGGCATCAAAACGTCACCTCAGTAGCAAGGCTCGACGTGGCTCAGAATTCGGCAATTCGAAATAGAAGAAGCGAGATTGATAGCAATATCAATGGCTTCTACAGAATCAGCTGTGCCTTCAAGATAGATCACATCGTTCTCGACCGATGCCGAAATACTCGACTTCTCGAGGCCCGACTCGAATGCCAGAGCTGACGTTATCGCCTGGCAAACACCGGCCATACGATCGCCAAAAAAGCTTTCCTGTATTCCAGACATATTGAACATTATCGGATCTCCTCGGTTGTTAGTATACAACGTCTAAGTCGTATTTTCGTTCATCTCCGGTTCATTTATTCGTTCATCTTCCATTCATCTTGGAAAAAAGGAACCCCTAACCCGTTCACTTTTTTCGTGAACGGGAACTAATGCGTGAATTTCGGGTTCGTGAGGAGAACTATGGGAAGGAGGAACCCCATGCTAATTCATAGAACAGAACCCTGCCACCACGCCGAGTGGATCAAGCCTGTCGCGATCCATTTGCCACTTTGTGCGGCGCTGGAAATCTACAGCCCGTTGATCGCTCTGGATATGCTCATGTACCGCTGGCCCAACGACCACGGCCCGGAATACACACAGGCGAGACAAAACTGCCTTGATGCATTAGTGGGCAAATGTGATCTGGAAACAGCGCGCGAATCATTCATGATCGCAAGCAATCACGCCCATGTGCTGAACGTTCATTGACGTTCCAGATTTCGGGCTTTTATCACGACTGATTACGCGGTTTTGGTTTGTCCATCTTCGCGTAATTTGCACTGAAAAGATTGACGAATTTTAAGTGCTCCTGAAAACATCGGGTCATTCTGCTGCGTTTGAACTGGGCACATTTAGGATTCGGACATAAAAAAAACCCGCCGGAGCGGGTTTCGAGCTGGGAAATCATACTCGGCTTTGGGGTCGACGTTACCCGATTTGGGAGAGGTCCGACTTGCGGTAAAAGCGCGCAATGAAACCTGTCGGCTCAAAAATCGGCGCGATCCCAGCTAAGTCGAGTTCATTTTTGATCGTTGCTCTATAGCCTTGCCTCGACCTGGCAATTTGGGACAGAGAGACATAATATCTTTCGAAGTCTAGAACAGACTGGCGTTCAACCAGTTTGACTGTTTTACCTGTTTCACGACGGGCGCTTCTGACGTGCAGGTAGCCAAGTTCAATCAGCAAGCTAACCGTAGCGGTGGTTGTCCCGAGAACACGCTCGACTTCTTTCGTTCGCATCCAGTGTTCATCACCACCGGCCATGGGGCTTACATCAGGTTTGAAACCATCATGGTCAACGCGAATCCGGGAGAAGAACGGCTCATCTCCCTGCTGCAGGTAAGACCTGACGGTTCCGCTGAAGATCATGGACGCTACGTGTTGGAAAGAGAGGTGCCAAGCCTGACAGGCTTCAACGATGGAAATCGTTCCGTCGTGGGTCTGCACCGCGGTCATGTTTGCGCCGAACTTGCGCTCAAAACCTCTCAGGTCAGCCTCGCGGATTCGCGTGTAAGGGCGAGTATCGTCTGAGCGTTTTTCAACACATTCGATGATATTCAGTTTCAAGACATCATCCATCCTGGCCTCGGTCAGGCCAAGGACGACTGCCGCCTCCTTGCTTGTAAGGGTTTCCGATGCCGCTCTTAGAATCTGCGCACCCAAAGTTGCATCGAAATACGCTTGAGACGTCGGAAGGTCATGCTGGAACCCTGGAATATTCTCTTGGATCAACGCCTTGATCCGATCCTTGTGCATCCCGAAGTCCGCATGCGCGGTATTCACACAATATAGATGGCGAACCTCTACAGGTTTAAAGATTGTCTCACCTGGGCCAAACGGCATATTTCGCTCGAGAATATCTTGGATCAAGTCGGCAATCGGTACGTAAACCGCCTTCGAGAGGTTGCGGCGGAGCCATCGTGTCATGGGTCCAAGCACAGTCTCGACCCGCCGTTTGTTAGGTGGGTTTTGCTTGATCACATCAGAAATCAACGCACGGATCGCGGGCTCTCCTTTGGACGCGAGCAGGAAACCCCATTCATTTACGCTTCTGCCTTCAGGCATTTGATCCCGGATATCGTGGAGAACCAAGAAATCACCCAGGTAGCGTGAGAACTCGGCAGCCACGTGGACGTCGAGCGCGTCCAGGAAGCTGGCTCCGCCGTCCTTGAACACCCGCTCGCGAAGGTATCGGTCGAGCGCCGGCTGTCGCCTTGGGAGGGGCGCCGCAGCCACCCCCTCGATATGTGCAATGTTGTCTCGTACAAATCGAGGAAAGTCGTGGATATCATCCTCGGAATCCACCGACACCTCGAGTAACGCGCAATCGTGCACGTGGCACCCTTCGATCCCTCGTACGCTCCACCACGCTCGGCGATACGCGCGGGACACCAGACGTCCCGACATCATTCTTCTATCCTCGAGGATGCAACATGCGCAGAATCGGTGCGTCCGACCAGGTCGCATGTCCTTGCTCAGGGTCGCTCGACCCATCTGCCAATTGCCACCCGCCCCGGAACCCACGACCGCCAGTGTCTTAAGGCATGACACGGCGACGCCCGACCAATCGCTGACCATCGACAGTGCGTCGGCCTCACCTTGAACGATGGCCTTTGCGGTCACATCCGTATGACCGAGGAACGACCGCAATGACGCAAATCCGTTCGCTGCGGCAAGACGGGCGACGAAATCGATTGCAGTCTCGTCGGCGTAATGGTCGAGGATTACAGGCAGAACCATCACTCACGTCCCTTCTTTTCAGGGGTCCACAGATCGGCGACAGAGTTCGCGGGATCGATTTCACTCCATCGGGCCGCGGCGTAGATGTTGTCGCTCGGCAGGCACCCGCTGGTACGTGAGTAGTTGAAGACGAAAGCGCGCAGATCGACGGTGTCCTTGCCCTTGCTCCTAGCCAGGGAGCACGCCCCTTGGATTGCCGTAACGATCTCGCCGAAGCAGCCGCTGTTAGCCCAGCACAGCCGCCCGAGGAAATCATCGGTGCGGAGTTCGTCGGGAAGCACCAGGCCGAATTTGGCTTCGACGATGTCGGTAAGAATTCGCTGGATGTCCGCCCGGTTCTTGGGCAGGCTCAAAGGTACGAAGCGCATGATCATCGAGCGGTTCTTAACCTGGCCGTCGCCGCCCTTCAGCAAATCTGCTAGGTCCGGCACTCCCGAAAAGATAAGATGCAATGGCCAGTCGGCGATCTGCATCAGAGACTTGATGCGGTCCTGAACATCGAGGATCGCCTTGCTGCTCGTGTGACGGCGTAGATGCTGGGCTTCGTCAACGTGCAGGTAGATGATCCCGCGCTCACGGAACTGGGTCTTCACAGTCGCATAGAGTTCGGCTTCCGTCTGCCTCGCCTTCGACGGAACTCCGATGGCATCGAGGATCGCCACTGCGAAATCCTTCGGCCCACAGGGCTTGGGTGCCTCCAGGCTCAGAAGCGGACGCACCTCCTCGCCATATTCGTTCACCTGCGGCTGGAATTCGGGCATATGGAGGAAATGGTGCTCCAACGCCGTCGACTTTCCGGTGCCCGATCCACCCAACAGGAACAGGGCGCGCCGTCGCGAGCCGACACCGCGACGGCAAAGTTCGACGTTGTCGACCATCTCCCGCAGCAGAGGCATCAACATCTTGTCGCCCGGATTTTCGATGTAGTCGTAAACGTCCGGCTTCTTGCCGCCGTTGTCTTCAACTCCGATGTTCATGGCAACCATATTCAGTACTCCTCGTAATAGTTGTCGGTCGTATCGACAGATGCAGTCTCTTCGGCTGGCGTTTTCGCGACGATGGCGACCTCGCGCTTCTTCTTCCTCGCGTCCCTCTCGCGCTCGGCGTGGAACGATGGCACTGCGGTGGTCGGGGCGATAGAACCGTCGCGGAGCGGGTCGTCTGGAAGCGCGAACGACGACGTTACGGAGGGGGTGTCAGCCGACTGCACTGCCTTCCAGGCACCGAACAGCTCGGACTCGGCAACCTTGTAATGTTCCGCGGTGAAGTTACGCGGTGTCAGATTGGCGCGAAGCGCCGCCGCTACCCCGGTCTCGCGGAGGCGATTGATGGCGCGGTACATCGCCGCCAGTCCCGCCTCCGCTTCGGATGCGTGCTGGGCACGAATTTCGCGTCGCGCCACAATCCATTCCGCGAGGGAAAGATCGCGTCCGATACCGACGAGGTTTTTCACGACAAACCAGCCCTTGTCGCCGCGAACCGCGATGTGCTCCAGGTTTTCGGGATCGGCCTTGATCTCGTACTCCATCTGGTCAACCTTCGTCCGCTGGCGGTGAAGCTCCTCGTTGCCGTACGGAATTCCCATGAACGGGATACCGTACTGGCCGATGTGCCGTTTGAACTTTACGCCGAAGATGTGGAGCATCTGCTCCGGGTCCTGGCTCGGAAACTCGATCCCGTCCTCCTGAACAGCTCGCGTCCAGGCATTGTGCGGCGTACCGCCACCAAGGCCGCTGTGGGGCTTGTTGTGGTAGATGTCGCAGATGGCGAAGGTGAAGAGACGGATCATCTCGTCGACCTGCAGGCTGATCTGGTGCTCGGGATTGTAGTCGCCCTTTTCGGCAACCGAACCGAAGGTCCTGCCCGTGAAGTACGCCGCGATCAGTGGGCCGATCGAATGGAACAGGCTTTCGATGAAGGGACGCGCCTTGGGATTTCCGGCCTGGGGACGATTAAAGGTAATCTTGGCGGCACGCATGATGCCCTCCACCACCTCGTTGGCGAACTCCTTGCCGTTGTCACTGAAAATGTCACGAGGCTGGACCAATCCGATCCAGGGTGTTTCGGCCCCGACGAAATCGGAGATGTGGCGCTTGTCGGACATGATCATGCGGATGGCCGCAGCCGCCGAAACCGCGTTGGGATTCAAGCTCGCACGAAACGCCAGGATGTAGCGCGTGGCCACGTCGATCGCCGCCACGAACCAGATACGCTTGCCGACGACAGCCTCCTTGTAAGAAGACGGCAGGATGTCCCACATCCCGGTTTCGACGAACAAGGTCATGAGATCGACGTTCCAGAAGTCGATCTCGATACGCTCACCCACCAAAGCATTGATGCCGCGCTTGACCATCCCGAACCGCTTGAGCGCCGAGGCGCGTCCGTGACGGCCGTCCCATTTATCAAACGCGTCGAACCTGGAAATAATCGATTCGAACTTGTGTCTGGTGACCTTCAGGAGCGGCACGGTTCGCTCGGCGTTCACCTTTGCAAGCGCGGCGACGTAATCGCGGTAGGACTGAGCCATCGAGGGCTTCCGGTCCGTCATGTAGTTCAGCGCCTCTTTATGGGCGAACGCCACCGAGTCCGCGTCCACCTTTCGCATGTGCAAGCCCGGTCCATGGTGACGATGGACGATACCGAGGACATCTCCACCACAGGCGTGGTAACGCTTGTAGTCTCGACGGAACGTCTTGATGGATGGCTTGGGGAAGGCCTCAACCACGATCATCTCATCGGCGCGCGGACCATCTTCATTGGTGACCGCGTCGTCGAGGCCCAGCATTTCGCAGAGGATTTCCTTCCGCCAGGCGCTGAGCTTATCGTCGAATTCCTTTTCGACCAGCGGGGCTTCTTGCCGAGCACACGGCGCTCGGCATCGAAGCGCTCGATGAGCTTCTCACGGAACAGCGCCAGCGGCCGACGCTTTCCGGTGATACTGTCGATCGTCGTGTCTTCACCAAAGATCGCCCGCAGTCGCTGGTTTTCCGGTGCGTTGTAGCCGTGGCGAATCTTCGCGGCACCGCTCACGAGCCTCGTGTAGACATCTCCGTGCGAGATGAACTGTTCGTCGTTCACGTTCGTCTCGTTGCTGAACGTCCAGCCGTCCACGTCCCGTTTCTTGGGCTTCCAGTTGACCTCGCCTTCGCTGAAGCGATCGGCATGGCGCATCTTGACGATGGCGTGGTTGAAGACTTTAGGCATGATAAGGTCGGTCGGCATCGCAGGCTCCTTTGTTGGGCGATCAGCAGTCGGGTGATGTGTGTGGGGTTATCGGCGGACCGTCAGCATGGTGAGGTCGTCGATTCTAGCGGGTGTCTCCGTCAGGACGACGCGATCGTCGATCAAGAGCAAAATTGCGGTCCGTCGCTTGGCTCGGTCCTCGCACCCTCGGAGAAGTTCCCCGAAGCGAAACCGCCCGTGGAACTTCTGTACGTCCTCGTAGGCTCGGTCGTACTCGGCATCGATACGCATGCGACGAGCGCGCATGATGCGTTCAGCGTTCTCGTAGGCACCGTATGTCGCCTCGCGCTCGGTCATAAGGTGGATGTCGTGCACCGCGCCTGGCGTCGTCGAGCCGTTCCGGTTCTTGCGAAGAAAGCCTTCCGCCTTGATACGCTTCAAAAGGTCCGCCATCACATCCGACTTGCGGGCGTGCTTCACCGCAATGGCGACGGTCTCGTCGTTGTCGAATACAACGCAGAAGTCGCAGACGTGTTCGCGCATGACTCCGTCGGCATCACGGTACAGAAGCACCGGGTACTGGGAGTAGATGGCCTTGATGTCTTTGCGGAGCTGGAGGACCTTCGACACCCGGCGTTCGAGATCGCTCTCGTGATAGACGACGACGTCGTTGAACACCGAGAAGCCACGAAGGGTTTTAGCGTGGGTGGCTGGCGGCTTTCGAACAGCGCGTTCGGCTACCGGCTCGTTCCAGAAGATAGTTTCAGGCGTCGTTCCTACGACGATTCCGCGTTATTCCGCTTTCCCCGGCATCGGCTGTGCCGTTTTCCGAGAGGCGGTTGGCATGCCCAAATGTACGCGGGTTCTTGATCGCGGGCATGCTCAGAAAGCCGAGGCCCGCTTTTTGAAGCGCGATGTGTTTGGAAACCTGACGTGCAAAATGCATGGAGCGCTCCTTGGGCGTGAACATATCGACGACATACGGTGGTTATCCAGACGGTTTCCCGTCGGATCGATCACTTTGCTCGTATGCCTATCAAGTTCATGCCTGGCTCCTTCGGTCAGTCCTTTCTCAATACGGAAAAATTCAGCCGTGCATAGTCCGTCAGGGCTCAACCGAGACATTTCGTGCCCCGGATTGGTGCACATTCGTGAAGCATGGTTAACAATAGTCTGACGAAACATCAGCGTTGTCGGTATCCTCGTTGCACGGCGGGCGGAGAAAGCCGCGTGGTCCCACCCGGCCACAATGTCCCGTCCACCCGATGTCCACGCGAATACATCGTGTTCAGTTCCGTGGAGAACACGCGACACTAAGGAACCTCGCCAGAGTAGCGCGGCACTGGTCAGCGTTGTCCGATGCCTGTGATCCTGACCATACCGTCGCCACACTAAGATGAGTGGCGTGGTTCGATCGCTTCGACTATTCACACGAGCTAAGGAAAATCAGGTATTTGACTGGCTGTCGCCGATGAACTTAAATAGATTTAAATTAGGAGACAACGAATGCCAGCCGACAGGAAACTTGACAAACAAACGATCGAAGATGCTTTCGATGCGATCGCGGAAATGGCATCGCAACGCGGAATCGTGTTGGACATGGCCGTTTACGGTGGATCGTGCCTCGTTCTGGCTTCAGACATTCGTGCGGCATCCGAGGACGTCGATGCCGTCTATCTCAATCATCAAGAACAGGCGAGGAAGATCGTAGATTCCGTCACTCGGCGCAAGCGTCTGCCTGATGGATGGATGAACCAGGCAGCTAAGCAATTCGCCCCACCCCGCGGGAACCCTCAACCGCACCTTCTTCAATTTCAGGATTATCCAAGAGATGGATCGGCTCTAGGGCTACGGATTTTTACACCAGCGCCTGAGTACCTACTGGCGATGAAGGTGCTTGCCAACCGCGCACCTGACGACGACAAAAACCTAACCGACTCTACGGATGCAGTGGCGCTCATGAAGCTCACGGGGATCAATACCTACGAGAAGATTGTTGATCTCATGGAGCAGTGCTATCCTAATATTCCGGGAATCGTGCTTCCAACCGTGTCCGGACGAATGAGCGCGAAGATAAAGGGTCTTGTAGATGAGTATAATGGTGCCAATTCAGCAAGTCCGACCTGGATCGCTGGCCGCGGCCGTCCACTCGCACCTTGAGACGGGTAGCGAGTTTCGTTACCACCTTGCTAGTTTCCTTGATGGGTTTTATCTCGATCCTTCCAGTCGGCGGAGGCGGGATATGCTCTTTGATGCACCCGACTTGACGGGTGACGAACGTTTCGACGCACTCGTCGGCGCAATTGGCGAACATCTCTCCCGCAGGTGGAGGCTAGGTCCAGCACCTAGCTGGACAGACCAACCCGCACGCTTCCTCAGAATGCCATGGTTCTTGGGCTCGGAGCGCATGAAGCCGTTCTTTCTTGTCGAAAGCCCAAGCGCTTATCGGCGCAGGTTCATCTTTACGGAAATGGAGCCGCTTCGGCGAGCACGCATGCCGCGTGACGCGATGTGGTGGTACGCGGAAGAAATTCGCACGGGCATGACCCCGCTCGCGGATGAAGTCGTTCCGACCGAACTCGAAGAAGACTCTCCAAATACGGCGTATCGATTGGCGATGTGAAATCGGTTCATCTAATGCTGATTTTAAGCGCCCGCGGGCAGTGGCAGTTGCTACAAAAACAAAGAAAATCCTCGGCCCCCAAAATACCCCTGAGTGGGACAATCCCGGAGATTCTATTCGGCCTAGCCCGCTGGTCAAGATCATGGAAGCTCTCGGTATCGACAATGCCGATTTGGCCTCCGAGGCACTCGAGGATTACCGTCTTATAGACGCGCTTATCGACGAGATTCAGGTACACTGACTGAATTTTCGAGAGTTACTTCGGGCACCCGCTTGATCCGCATCATGCGGCGTTCACGGTCGATGAACCTTCCGATGCTGTCGAATGTTCTTGCCAGGCGCTAAGGCTGAAGCGCGATATCGGGTAAAGCCCAGCTCTTGTCGAAGAACTTCTCGGTTGGCCCGTACCACCGAAAATATGCAAACCAGCCACGATCCGGCAATGTCCTGACCCAGTTGACGTCGTTTTCCGGCGGCTTCGGTCCGAAATGTACGTCAATCGATCCATCGGCGTTAGGCACGAGTTTGTCGAGACTGGAGACACCCGCCTTCATCGTCTCGGTCTTGATCATCGACCTTGTCATCGCGTCGTAGACGGTGACTGCCCAGAACTCCTTGGCCGGGACATCCGCGGGAACGTGGAGCGTGTATGACCTGCTGCCATTCAGCCATTCGCCGCTCTTGTCCTTTGCCGCGCTCATATACTGCGAGCCGGCGTTCGGTATCTGCTTTATCATCCCGTCGGCCACCGTGATCGCTTCGAAAGTATAGTCCGTGCGCTCGTCGAGTTCGGCGTATCCCGCCGCTTCCTGGTCAGGCCTGAGGGTCAGCACCCACTCCCAATGGGTTCCAGGATAGGAAGAGGCGTTTGCCAAGCGAGGAGCCATGCTCGTTGTCTGCGCCATGAGGAAGCCGACCTGCGCAGCATCCGTCAGGATAGCCTTCTGTCGGGTGTCCGGTGCGAACGGCTTTCCCTTTTCAAAGCCAAGTGGTTTGAGCATCGCGTGGAAGAAGCGGTCGCGGTCTTCGACCGTCTCCTTGTTCAAGACAGCCGAGAGCAGGTTCCAGTAGTCGAAACCGCCTGGGGGAATGGAAGCCATTGGCTTGCTTCCGGCTTTGATCACCCTCGTCTCCGGTGGCTTGTCCGCATTGGACAGCGGATAGACCTTCAGGCCCGCCAACGTGTCAATAGCAGTCTGGATGTCGCCGTTCTTGACGAAGGACCGACCGATGAAAAAGTTCTGGTTGGTTTTCGACCGCGCGGGAAGATATCCGTCCGGAATTGCCCCCGTATAGCCGGGAGGCAGAAGCAGGAACTTTCCGCCCTTTCCCTTGTCGGGGCCGAACGGTCCGACCTCTACGACGGGACGTTGCCAGAAGTCGTCAATGACACCGTAGACACCGACGGGTGATTCGATCACCACAGGTCCGTCACGCCCGAGGTCGGTGAAGATGCCCGCGTAGATAGTCGTGTTGTTTCCGGTCAGCGCGCCGACGGCGGGGGTGGTATATCCATCGACCAGTCCGACATCATTGTAATCAACGCCCCAGTCGCGCTTGTTGGCCACCCGAAGCGCTTCCATCGAGACAATCGGGGTGGCCCAGATATATGCCTGGGACGCACGTTGGAAGTCGATCTCGTCGTATATCTTCCGGACGGATTCCGCATCCGGGTAACCGCCCCGCAGTTCTATCCGACCTATGCGGGTTTCGATTGGCCCGTTAAGAGACCCGCTGTCCTGTGCGGACGCGGGTCCCGCCATAAGAAAAGTTAAGCACGACGCTAGTAGCCTTGTGGTCGACATGTTGTTCCCTCTATCGTTTTATATCGGACGTTACTTGGCGACCGGTCCCAC
Organism: Agrobacterium bohemicum; assembly: GCF_001562555.1. NCBI lineage: Bacteria > Pseudomonadati > Pseudomonadota > Alphaproteobacteria > Hyphomicrobiales > Rhizobiaceae > Agrobacterium > Agrobacterium bohemicum. The sequence goes on along the minus strand of NZ_KQ961034.1, from coordinate 38,286 downwards.
ATCCGGAAGAACCCACGTCTTGTCGAACAAGGCTTTCGTGGGGGCGTACAGGCGGAACATCAGCTCGAACTCCCGTTTCGGATCAGTCGGTATCCAGTTGGCTTCCTTGCCTTCCGGAGCTTTCGGTCCGACGAAGATGGAAACCGTGCCGTCGGCGTTCTTCTCGAGGTCGGCGATCTGCGAGGACCTGCTGGCGCGGTCCACGTTCCGGATCAGCGCGTGGGTCTGGCGGTCATACGCCGTCAGCGACCAGTATTGCTGCACCGGGACATCCGCGGGAACGTTTAGCTCGTAGGTCTTTCCGCCGTCGAAGCTGTTTCCGTCCTTATCCTTGATGGATATCAGATAGAACTGCCCTGTCCCCATCCGCTTCAATCCGACGAACGCGTAACTGTATGCAACGCCCCTTAGATCGACAGGGTACGACTCGGCTTCATCGTAGCCCGCCTGGGCGCTCTTCACGAGTTCGGGACTCCCGGCGAAGTTCCAACGGCTGCCGTCGTAGAACGGGATTTGTCCGCTTTCGTATCTGCCCTCGAGCCACTCCTGCCCCTCTTTCACGCCTGCTTCCAAGTGCGTCGTGACGGACGCCGAGGGCAAGAACGCCTCGCCTTTTTCGATGCCGAGGGACTTTAGCTGGTCGATCATGGCCTTGTCCCGCGCGAGCCAGGGTTCGCTCTGGACGACGCGATCCAAGGACCGGAAGAAACTCGCGTCGTATTTGATGGTGGAATCGAACACGACACCCCCGGCATCGGTGAAGACAGTCTCCGGAGGGCTGGCCGCCTGTGACAACGGATAGACTTTGATCTGCTTGGCATAGGCGACCGACTTTGTGACGTCGGCATCCGAGTGACTGGCAAGGTTAGACCGCAGCAGCGCGTAACCGCCGAAGGTGTCGGACTGCAGCGGGATATAGCCCTCGGGCACCTGGTCCTTGTAGCCGGGCGGCAGGACGAGATATTTTCCGCCTTTGCCCTGGTCGGCCCCAGACAAGCCTGCGTCCTCCAGGGCCATCTGCCAGACGTTGACGATATTGCCGTTAAGGGAACCGCCTTCTGCAGGAGGAACCTCGATGACGACGGGACCTTCCTTCGTGTCGGTGAAAGCCATTAGATAGATCGCGTCGGGATTGGGTGTCAGCGTCTGGTTGTGCCAGTCGAGAGGTTTGGACCAGTAAAGAACCTGGTTGGGTTTTCCTTCCGTTTTGGTCAACATTTCCTGGAGCATAAGGTCGTAGTTGACTGCGGGAATCCCCCAGATGACTGCTTCGACCGCCCTCCGCTCGATCGTTCGGGAAGCGAGTTCTTCAGGAGTGTACGATGCCGCGACTCCTGCGGTAGAGCAAAGCAGGAAAGCGGCCAGTGCGAACTTGTGCATTGAAATCTCCGATGTCTTATCTGTCAGCGACCGACAGGGAACTGAAAATTGATGCCTGCGAAAATCTGCCAGCGCGGCGCACCACCGCCTTCGCTCCAGACGGTGTATTGGGGCTCAATGAAAGCGTTCAGCGTCACCCCCTTGTCGAGCTGAAAGACCTTGCCGATGCCGGCGCCGATCGGAACGTAAGACGCGCCGCTCTCGAGATTGAAGTTCCAGGTCGCGGACGATCGCAGATACCATCCGTCCGAAAGGTTCACGTTGAGGATCGGCTGGAAGGTGAACAGGTTCACGTCCTCGCGCTCGTCGGACCCGGCGAAGGATGTCTGATAGGTGACGAGGCCACCGAGCAGTCCCCACTTCTGCGGAGCGACGACGATGCCCGCACCGCCGACCTGCCATTTCCCGCTTCCGAGAGAATCGTCCGTCGCGGTCGGCAGAACGACCAGAGGTCCCGCGCCGAAGGTCACGTCACCCTTTTTCGGGAGGATAAAGATGTCCATCAGCGTCAGATCGCCGAGACCCGCGACATAGCCGGACGGGACATCGGGCGATGTCGCGATGGGAAGCGTGAACCGCAGAAGCTGGGGCGTGCCGAACATGTCGGAGGGAACCAGTCCCCTTAACAGGAACTGGTTGGCGTGCGGGTCGCCCGGCGTGTCGACGAAGGACGGGATGAAGTAGTCCTGCAGATTGATGGTGATTTTCGGGGTCAGGGGATTGTTCGCATCGTTGACGGATTCGTGTGCTTCCTGTCCACGCGCGGCTGACGCGAACGCCAGCGCAAGCGCCGTGGCTCCTACAAGTTCTCGTCGCATTGATGCCTCCGTTTTCAGGGCAATGCACCATGAACTTCCATCGAAGAATAGGTTGTAACGGTTACATCAAGACAGGCCTTTTCGCTGTTACAGTAACACTGTCGCGTTTCGGCTCGGAGCGTGGACGATATAGAGGAGTGATCGATACCGTCACTTTCGAACGGGAGCACCGACGATATGGGGTCCTCCATAAACCGGGCCCGACGCGGCCTTTTCAAGCTGATGATGCGGCTGCCGTCACGACGTGACGAACTCCGTATACTATGGCCGCAAGACGACCCATTCGTCGCTCTGTGCGAAGCCTACGACGACGCGACGGACACACTGGAACGTCTCGTCGTACGACCGTTGCCCGGTGAATTCGGCTTGGTGGCGGAATATCAGGCAGTCTGCAGGGACCTCGAGACGGACGTGGAACAGCGCTGCCGCGCAGCAAGGTTGCAACCACGCTCTGAAACTCCCGGCTCAGACACATAGATATCGAAACGCTAGGTCATATTTCGCAGTTGCCCAGCAGATGAAAAATTGAGCATATTCGAAAAATCTTATAAACTGCGGATGGGGCGCAGTCACCGATGACAGCCAATGGCGAATTCATTGCAGGTGCGATTACCGACAAAGATGCCAGGGCTGAGGCTGAGCGACTTCTATCGGACCCTCGCTTCCATGCTTCCGAGAGGCACAGGGCCTTTCTCAAGTACATATGCGATGCTCTTTTCGAAGGACGAAGCCAGGCTGTAAAGGCTTATTCGATCGCAATCGACGTATTCAACAGACCGACGACATTCGACCCCTCCTCCGATCCGATCGTCAGGATCGAGGCGACACGGCTGCGGGAAGCCCTTGCGAAATATTACGAACAGATTTGCGACGAAGACGGTGTCAGGCTTGATATCGCCCGAGGACGTTACATTCCCGTCTTTACCTCCCGCGGACACGCGCCGTGCGTTGAGGAAGAAGAATACTGCGTGGCTGATGACGACGTTGTCCCTCCCGCCGTAATGAGTGGACCGTCCCCGGACCGTCGGGCGATGCCCCTGAACCGTACTTTCAGTGCCTTCCTCGCTTCAATGGCGATCGTCGCCGTATGCTACATCGCCTACCAATTCGTCGCTCCGCCACACAGAGACACGGACAGGCCTGTCGTTGAAATGACCTTTGCGGATTCCTCGGGAAGTCCGGAAGCTCATATGTTGTCCGAAACACTGGCTTCTTCAATGATGCGCTTCGGTACGGTCAGGCTCAAAACCTCGCCTGTAAGCCAGGTAGCGAATTTTCCGGCGGTCGAGCAGTCCGCATATGATGTCTCCGTTCGATACTCGGAGGACAATGAAGGCATCTATCTCCGGTCTCGTGTTTCCGATCACGCGACAGGAGAAACGATTTGGACGAACGAAGACCGCAGGCCCCTCGGCGGCGGGGTGAAATCCAAGGATTTAACAGAACTCATCCATGCGGTTTCGCGCAAGATCGCAGGCCCGGTCGGCGTGGTGAACGCAACTGAACTCCGTCAACAACTTCCTCTCTCGACCACAGGAAACCTCTGCGTTCTCAGAGGGGAAGCGGCGGTCGATCAGCGAAGTTACGACGGATTGAAAACCGCACGTCTCTGCCTCGAAGCGACTATCGCGGTCGACCCAGGCGATGCGGATGCGATGGCGACGCTCGCACGCGTTTACCTCTGGACAGGCCGTGCCACCGGCGACACGAGTTTATCCGCCCGCAGCCTTGAACTCGCCAATCGCTCGGCCGTCGTGTCCCCTAACTCCGCGCGGGCCGCGCTCGCGCAGATGGCAACGCTGTATCAAGTCGGGCAGAACGACATGTCGATTGCCGCGGGACGTCGCGGAATCGTGCTCAACCCCGAGAATGCAGACCTTCGCGCCAAGCTCGCAATCGCCGTCTTCCTGAGCGGGCACTGGGAAGAAGGGGTCAAGCTCGCGCGGGAAGCGGTCGAACTCTCGGGCGAGACCCTGCGAGACGCGAGCTTCGTCATGATCCTCGACGCGTATCGGCAGGGGCAGTACGCCGAGGCGGTATTTCTCGCGAGACAGGTTCCGACCGCCGACACTCCGATCGCCATCCTGAAGCTGGCGGCCGTTGCCCGGATGGGCGACAAGGCCAACATGAGAAAGGAGATCGCCGTGGCGCGAATGCAGCATCCAGACCTGGAACGGGTGATCTCGTCGATGTTGACGGGAGCGCGCTATGATCGCGATCTGGAACAGGCCCTGCGGGTGGGCATACGCGAGACGGGGCTGACCTCATCCGAATTTGCCGCCCACGACCCAATGTAACAGTAACATTGTTGTTTCGGCGGTCCGAATAGACTTCCTTACTCATCTTCCGCGATGACGGATTGGTTAAAGTTCAAGGGCCTCCTCATGCAAACTCAGCCGACCTACCTCACAATCGCGATCTCTGCTATTTTCGCGAGTTTGATGGCGATGTCCATCGTTCCCAGTGTGGGCCACGCCGCGGAAGGGGGTGCGGGCTTCTACCTTCTCGGCTCGAAAGGCCCCGCCGCGGCGATAACGCCACCACCTGGGGTGTTCTTTTCCAACGATATCTACATCTATTCCGGCGAGCTTGGCGGAGGCCGGGCGCTGCCGTCAGGTGGCCGCCTTGCAGTGGGCGTGGACGGGTCAGCGGTCATCGATGTCCCGACCGTGCTGTGGGTGCTTCCGGAAGAGGTTCTGGGCGGGCATCTCGGATTGACGGCAACGCTCCCGATTGGCTGGAAGAAAACGAAAGCGGATTTGACCCTTTCGGGGCCTCTCGGCGGCACCGCGTCAGGCTCGGTCTCCGACCCTGTTTTTACGGTTGGTGACCCCGTTGTCGGCGGTCTGCTCGGATGGGAGGAAGGCAACTTCCACTGGCAGACGGGTGTCCTCGTCAACGTCCCGATCGGGGACTACCAGGAAGGCGAGATTTCCAACATCGCGTTTCATCACTGGGGCGCGGACGTGTCGGCGGGCGTGACATGGCTGGACCCGGCCGTCGGCCTCGACCTGTCTGCCGTCGTCGGCATGACCTTTAATGCCGAGAATTCGGCGACCGACTATCGGACGGGCAACGAATTCCATTTCGAGTGGGCCGCCGTCCAGCATTTCAATGAGCAGTTCGATGCCGGACTCATCGGCTATTATTACAATCAGGTCACAGGGGACAGTGGAGCAGGAGCAACCAGCGACTTCAAGGGAGAGGTCGCAGCGATCGGCGCGACGATCGGATGGAACTTCAAGGCGGGTGAACTGCCCATCTCCGCCCGCATCAAATACTTCCACGAATTCGCGGCAGAAAACCGCGCGGAGGGCGACGCAGTCTACCTGAGCATCTCCATGCCGCTTGCGATTACCAAACCAACGAACATCGCGGCCCAGTAGGTGCCCCGCATGCACCGCACGGTTCGACATCTGACAGCCCCGTTGCTTTTGGTTTTCCTTTCCGGTTGCGGGCATCCGACCGGAGTGATGCAGCCGATCGCGATTTCACAACGAGCGACAAAAACCGTGCGCGTGGACATGCTCGTCGCAACCACGCGGCAACCCTCAGGTGATCCTTCGACCCTGTTCAACGGGGAGCGGAGCTCGAAACCCTACCTCACCGATGTGGCCGTATCCATTCCGGAAAGGAGGACCGTTGGCGAGGTTCAGTGGCCAAAGCGCCTTCCACCGGACCCAGCGACGGAATTTGCCGTCACGAGGGTCAACCCAATCAATTCGGTTGCCGACGGTCGAACGTGGTTTCGCCAGCATATCGAGGGCGGACATGCCCTCGTCTTCGTCCACGGCTTCAACAACCGCTACGAAGACAGCGTGTTCCGTCTCGCACAGATCGTCCACGACAGCGGAATGCAGGCAACTCCCATACTTTTTACATGGCCCTCGAGAGCGGAACTCACGGGTTACGAATACGACAAGGAAAGCACCAATTACTCAAGAACCGCGTTCGAGCAATCGCTTCGCGTACTAGCGTCCGATCCGGCGGTGAAGGACATTACGATCCTGGCACACTCGATGGGAACGTGGCTCGCAGTTGAGTCATTGCGACAGATGGGTATCCGTGACGGGCATGTGAACTCAAAGATCAAGAACGTCATCCTTGCATCGCCCGATATCGATATCCAGGTCTTTGCCAAGCAGTTCGTCGAGATGGGCGACCCCAAACCCAAGTTCACCATCTTCGTTTCGCAGGACGACCGGGCATTGGCCGCCTCCAGCTTCATCACCGGGAACGTGTCCCGCCTGGGGGCCATCGACCCTTCCGCTGAGCCATATCGCTCACGGCTCGAGAAAGCGGACATCACCGCTATCGACCTGACAAAGGTGAAAACGAACGACAGTCTTCATCATGGAAAATTTGCGGAAAGTCCCGAGATCGTCCAGCTCATCGGCCAACGACTGATGACGGGCCAGACCCTCACGGATAGCAATGTTTCGCTCGGCCAGGGTGTCGCAGCGGTTGTGGGCGGAACAGCACGGACTGTTGGGCGCGTGGCGGGTGCCACCGTGTCGGCCCCGCTCAGGATCGCCGAACAGCCTATCAGAAACAGGCAACCAACCGGGAGCGAGGTGGAATCCGACCTGACAGGCGACGGATCGACCTCACCCTTGACTCAATAAGGCCTGGAGGCGCGATTGTTACCCTCGGCGGCCTGCGTTGTTACTGTAACACGCTTACCTCGCCACCACCCCTCGCGCAGTATTCCCCGGGAACGACAAACCCAGTTCCGATGCCATCCCTTCGCAAGAAGAAAGGAATCCTGACATGAGTATGCCCGTCTACCTAAGACTTCTGGCGGCAACTGCTGCGGTCGCGATGACCGTATCCTCCGTCGCCATCGCACCTTTTGCCTATGCACAGCAACCAGCGCCGACAACCACCGTACCTCCGGCCGCGGAAACATCCACCAAGCCGAATATCCTCGTTATCTTCGGTGACGATATCGGCCAGACAAACATCAGCGCCTATTCATTTGGCGTGGTCGGCTACAAGACCCCGAACATCGACAGCATCGCCAAGGCGGGCATGATGTTCACCGACTATTACGCGGAGAATTCGTGCACGGCGGGAAGATCGACGTTCATCACTGGTCAAGCCTGCCTGCGTACGGGTCTGTGCAAGGTAGGGGCTCCGGGCGCTCCGGTCGGTCTCCAGCCCAGCGACATCACGATCGCACAGGCTTTGAAACCGTTGGGTTACGCGACGGGGCAGTTCGGAAAGAACCACCTTGGCGACAGGGATGAATACCTCCCGACGAACCATGGTTTCGATGAATTTCTTGGAAACCTCTATCACCTCAATGCGGAGGAAGAGCCTGAGGCACCTTACTGGCCCAAGGATGATCAGGAGTTTCTCAAGGCTTACAACCCTCGAGGTGTCATCAAGGCATCCGCCGATGGCAAGGTCGAGGACACTGGCCCTCTAACCATCAAACGCATGGAGACGATCGACGACGAGACGACCGCGGCGGCAATCGACTTCATGGGCAGGCAGGCCAAGCAGAACAAACCGTTCTTCACCTGGATGAACACAACCCGCATGCATCTCTTCACCCATGTCCGCGAGTCCATGCGTGGTCAGAGCGGAATGCCGGGCAATGAATATGGCGACGGGATGATCGAGCACGACGGCGACGTCGGAAAGCTGCTGAAAGCTCTCGACGACCTCGGCATCGCTGACAACACGATCGTTGTTTACACGACCGATAATGGCCCTAACCAGTTCTCCTGGCCGGATGCCGCGACGACGCCCTTCCGAAGCGAGAAAGATACGAACTGGGAAGGCGCTTTCCGCGTACCCGCTATGATCCGTTGGCCTGGTCACATCGCCGCCGGACAGGTATCGAACCAGATGATCTCCGGCCTCGACTGGTTTCCCACACTTCTGGCGGCCGCTGGCGACACAGATGTAAAGTCACGTCTTCTCACCGGATGGCAGCCCGCAGGGACCAGTACGACATTCAAGAACCATCTGGATGGCTACAATCAGCTAGACTACATCACGGGCAAGTCCGACAAAAGCGCTCGCAAGGACTTCTACTACTTCGACGACGACGGCGATCTGGTCGCGACCAGATACGATGACTGGAAGGTGGTCTTCAAGGAGCAATTGGCACCAGGCGGTTTTGCGGTATGGCAGAATCCTCTTGTCACCTGGAGAATTCCAAAACTCTTCAATTTGCGCATGGACCCTTACGAGCGGGCCGACATCGTTTCCGACCAGTACAACGACTGGCTGGTTCGAAACGACTACCTCCTCGTGAAAGGCCAGTTGCAAGGAGCAGCCTTCCTCGAAACCTTCGTGAAATACCCGCCAAGCCAGCGTGTTGCCAGCTTCAACATCGAAGGCGTTCGCGCCCAGGTCGACAAGGCGATCGACCAGTCCTTCAAAGACAGAGGCATCGAGAAGTAGAATCCGCAGGGAGCGCTCCGATGGAGCGCTCCTCCTCCCTCCTGATCGAAGAGACACTCATGGCTGCCCGCGACGACATCCTCGACCTCGGCAAGCGCATCGGTCAATCCATCATTGGCCAGGACCAGATGGTGGAGCGGCTTCTGCTTGGATTGCTTGCCAACGGCCATCTGCTCGTCGAAGGGCTGCCGGGCCTCGCCAAGACCAGGGCGATCAAAAGCCTTGCAAAGAACCTCGATGCGGAACTGTCCCGTGTCCAGTTCACACCCGACCTTCTCCCCGCGGACATCACGGGGTCCGAAATCTACTTCTCCGAGGCTGGCAAAGGCGAGTTCAAGTTTCAGCAGGGTCCGATCTTCGCAAACCTCATCCTCGCAGACGAAATCAACCGCGCGCCTGCAAAGGTGCAGTCGGCACTGCTGGAGGCCATGGAAGAACATCAGGTCACGGTGGGAGGCAAGAGCTATCCGCTCCCCGATCTATTCATGGTGATGGCCACACAGAACCCGATCGAGCAGGAAGGCACCTATCCCCTGCCCGAAGCGCAGCTCGATCGTTTCCTGATGCATGTCGAAGTCGGCTATCCAGACGAACAGTCTGAAGCTGCGATCATGCGCCTCAACCGCGATGAGGAAAACGAGGCCCACGGCGGTTCCAGGCCATCCCAGCCTGACAAGCTCGACCCGCAGGCAGTCTTCGACGCGCGTAAAGAGATCGGCTCGGTCGCGGTCTCGGACCCGGTCGAGAAATACATGGTCGACCTTGTCTTCGCCACGCGCTACCCGGACCGTTACGACAAGGAACTGGCAAAGCTTCTGCAAGTCGGTGTCAGCCCGCGCGGGGTCATCGGCCTCGACAAAGTCTCAAGAGCGTATGCATGGCTAAAAGGCCGCGACTACGTCACACCCGACGACGTGAAGGCGATCGTCCACGGGGTTTTCCGCCACAGGCTGATTCTGTCGTACGAGGCGCATGCGTCGAACACCACGCCCGACCAGGTTATCGACCGTATCGTACAATTGGTGGCAGTGTCATGACCAACGGTGTCCACGTCACGACCGATGACTTGGTGAGACTCGAAACCCGGGCCCGCGACCTGAACTTTATCCAGAAAGCGAGCAGCCATCAGCAACTGGCCGGACGCTTGAATTCGGCGATGCGCGGACGCGGTCTGACCTTCGAGGAACTGCGCAACTACCTGCCGGGAGACGACATCCGGTCGATCGACTGGCGCGTCACGGCAAGGACGACGCGGCCCGTCGTGCGGGTCTATTCCGAGGAGAAAGAGCGCCCTGCCCTCATCGTCGTTGACCAGCGCATCAACATGTTCTTCGGCAGCCGCCGCTCCATGAAGTCTGTGTCGGCCGCGGAAGCGGCCATGCTATGCGCCTGGCGGATACTGGGCTCGGGTGACAGGGTCGGTGGTTTCGTGCTGGGTGACACGGACATAGAGCAAATAAAGCCACACCGAAGCCGCAACGCGGTCATCGCCTTTGCCGACCGGATCGCTGCCAAGAACGCGGCTCTCAAGGCTGACGCGGACGCGTCACCAGAAAAAGGTCGGTTGGATGCGGTGCTCGAGACCGTCGCCAACATCGCGCATCACGACCACCTCGTTGTCGTAATTTCCGACTTCGAAGGCCATACCCCGCGCACCCGCGACCTCCTCCTGAGACTGTCCTCCCGGAACGACGTGATCTGTCTCCTCGTCTACGACCCCTTTCTCCTCGACCTTCCTGACACAGGCGATGTTGTCGTCAGCGGTGGTGGCGCCCAGGCTGAACTGACGTTGAGAACCGCAAGTATCCGCTCGTCGATCGGCGTCTTCGCACGCAATCGCGGACGGGAATTGCTCGCCTGGCAAAACGAACTCGGCCTCCCGATGCTGCCCGTCTCGGCGGCAGAGGAAACCGCTCCACAGCTTCGGCACCTTCTCGAGCAGTCCGCCTGGCGGCAAAGGAGGCGCTGATTTGGAGCCTTCAAAACCAGACCCCGCGTTGCAGACGGCGCTTCTGTCGTTGCGCGACATCGTTTTGCCCGAACCAGTTTCATGGCTGCCGCAGACGTGGGGCTGGGTCTTGGTGGCTGCGGTCCTTACGGTCGGGATCGTCATCGCAGCCTTGCGATGGACCAGCCGATACCGCGCCAACGCCTATCGCCGCGAGGCTCTAGCAATGCTGGAACCCATCCGGCGACTCCTCGAACAGCCAGCGACCCGAAGCGACGGTTTCCGTCAACTCGGGGAGCTGGTGAAGCGGACAGCCCTGGCGGCATGGCCGCGTAGCGAGGTTGCGTCCCTGTCGAACGAAGACTGGGTCGCGTTCCTCAAGGATAATGGCTCCACCGACACCCATGCTCTCGAATGGCTTCTGGACGATTTCGAATATCACGGCCGGCATGTTGTCGCGGGTCTGCCTTCGCGGGTCGGTACCGACGTGATTGTCGCAACACGGTCATGGATCGAGAGCCACGATGTATCAGCTTGATCACCCATGGCTGCTTCTTGCCCTACCCGCACCGTTGCTGGTCTGGTGGTTGCTCCCTCCTCACAGGGAAAGCTCTGCGTCCATACGCCTTCCGTTTTTCTCGCAGGTCGCAGCGGCGGCCGGGGTTCGTCCCACCGACGGGTCCGTGGTTGCACGTCGTAGCCGACTCCAGCTCCTGTGTGAAACAGTGGCGTGGTGCCTCGTGGTTCTCGCGCTCGCCCGTCCCCAATATGTGGAGCCCCCTATCGAGAAGCTGGAACCGCAACGTGACCTCCTGCTGGCACTCGACCTTTCGCAGTCCATGGATGTGAAGGACTTTCCGTCTGCCGACGGTATGACCTTGGCTCGCGTCGAGGCGGTGAGACAGGTCGTCACGACTTTCGTCAAGGAGCGATCGGGAGACCGCATCGGTCTCGTTGCCTTCGGGGATGCCCCCTACCCGTTGTCACCCTTCACCATGGATCATGCGCTGGTCGAGACGATGATCATGGATGCCCTGCCGGGAATGGCGGGACCTAGAACGTCGCTCGGCGATGCGCTCGGACTGGCCATCAAGATGTTCGACCAGACGAGCGTTTCTGAAAAGGTCCTGATCGTGCTGACCGACGGCAACGACACCGCCAGCCGCATGCCGCCATTGAAGGCAGCGGGAATCGCCAAGTCTAAAGGCGTGATCGTGCACACCGTAGGGATCGGAGACCCTGCGGCCACGGGCGAGGACAAACTCGATACATCCACTCTGGAGAAGATCGCGAGCACGACGGGAGGCAGGTATTTCTTCGGTGGGGATCAGGCTCAACTGGCTGCGATCTACGAGGAACTCGACCGGATTACGCCGGAGAACCAGAAGGTTCTCTCGTGGCGACCAAGGGTGGACCTGTACCAGTTCCCTCTGCTGGGTGCCATCGCGGTTCTGTCCGGCTACTACGCGATCGCAGGTGCCGCAGGTATGCTGAGGCGGAGGTCGCCGTCATGATCTCAGACTTTCATTTCCTCCGGCCATGGTTGCTCCTCCTCCTGTTGCTGCCTGCTGCGTTACTGCTGCTCGCGAGGCGATCACAGAATATGCGTGACCGATGGAAGGTGATGATAGCACCGCACCTGCTCGACAATCTCATCGTGGAGGGCACGGCAAGCGCAAGGGTTCTTCCGCCGCTCATGACGGCGACGATGCTGATCGCCGCCGTCATGAGCGCTTCAGGTCCCACTTGGAAGCGGGAGCCACCACCCTTTGTCACAGATGCCGCAACGCTGGTGATCGCCGTCGATCTCTCGGATACAATGGATGCGATCGATGTCACGCCGTCGCGGCTTGAGCGTGCGAAGCTCAAGATCAGAGACGTAGTCAATGCCCGTCAGGGTGCCCGCACGGCCATCGTCGCCTATGCCGGGACCGCGCACCTGGTCGTTCCGCCAACGGAAGATGCGGAGCTGCTCGCGACATACTCAGAGGCACTGGCAACCCGCATCATGCCGAAACCAGGCAAGGACACGCCAGCGGCACTGCGGCTCTCGGACAATCTCCTCAAGACGGAGGGCACGGTCGGCACCATCCTCATGCTGACTGACGGTGTGGAAGCGTCAGCTTTGGACGCGATGAAATCAAGTACCAACGGCATCGTCATTCTCGGGGTCGGGACCGCAGAGGGCGGCCCGGTCAAGATGGATGACGGCAGCTTCGTCCAGAATTCGTCTGGATCACGCCTGTTTTCGAAGCTGGACATCCAAGCTCTTCAGACCGTCGGGAAGGAAGCGAGCGCAGATGTTGCAACAGTGACGGACGACGATGCGGATATCCGCTGGGTCGTGCAACGCATCCGCTCCAACTTCGCGCAGAAGCAGGCGACATCGGATGGCCACTGGGTTGATCTCGGCTGGTGGCTCGTCGGGCCGCTCGCCGTTGCAATGGCTTTCTCTTTCCGCCGAGGCTGGGTCGTTAAAATCGGTGTCGCCGTTCTCGCGTTGAACATGTCGTCACCGCGATCCAGCCACGCGGATGGGCTGACCGACATGTGGTTCACGGGTGACCAGCAAGGACGGCTGGCCTTTGAGCGCGGAGAGTTCGAGCGCGCGTCTGGTCTTTTCGCCAATCCCTTGTGGAAAGGTGTGGCATTCTACCGGGCTGGCAAGTTCCAGGAGGCCGTCGATGCCCTTGCCGCCGTGGAAAGTCCCGAAAGCTGGTACAATCAAGGCAACGCGTTTCTCGAGCTCGGCAAGTTCGAGGAGGCGGTGGGTTGTTATGAAAATGCCCTCAAGGAGCGGAAAGACTGGGAGGATGCTATAGCCAATCTCGATATCGCGCAGCAGCTTCTCAAAGCCCAGAAGGCGAAGCAGGAGGAGCAGCCGGAACAGCCGAGCGAAGCCCCCGACAGCGTTCAGTTCGACGAAAAGGGAAAACAGGGCAAGGAAGGCACGATGAACGTAGCCGAGCAGACCTCGGAGATGTGGATGAAGAACATCGTCGTCAGTCCGACGGACCTGATGGCACGGAAATTCTCCATCGAGGCCGGGAGGTTGGGGAAGTGAAGCTGGTCGTCGTCCTGTTCATAATGTTCACAAGCATGCAGGCGCAGGCAAGCGAACCCTTTGGTCGGGCTTCGATACTGGAAGCAAAGCCGATTGTGCCCGGCCAGCAGGTGCATGTCGTCGTTGAGGTCTTCGCCCCTGACTTCTTTACATCGCCACCGCAGTTTCCGCTGTTCGACGCCCTGGACGCGCTCGTGACGCTCCCCGACGGCAGCGCGCAGAACATGGTCCAGACGATTGACGGGGTGCAGTATTCAGGCATTCGGAGGAGCTACGCGGTCGTTCCGGAAAAGGCGGGCTCCTTCTCCCTGCCGGACATCGGGATCGATCTCGGTTACTCTGCAAACGGAACACCCGTGAAGGTCGTGGTACAAGTCAAACTTCCGACTTTCGAAGTCGCCAATGGTCCGTCCGCCAGCGCAGTCCCCTTTGCAGCGAAGGACCTATCCATCTCGCAGTCGTTCGACCGTGATGCGTCGACGCTAAAGGCAGGCGATGCCTTATCGCGAACGGTCGTCGTTTTCGCGGAAGACACGCAGGCGATGCTCATTCCGCCCGTGGATTTCGGCAAGCCAGACGGTGTCACACAGTATCTCAAGCCTCCGGTTCTCGGCGACGGGGTCGTGCGACGTGGCATGGGTCGCAGTGAGGAAACCGGAAGCACCCGCACACAGACCGTGGTTTACATGACAACAAGCGAAGGCCGATTTTCGCTTCCGGAAGTTTCCTACCCCTGGTTCGATGTCGACGGCGGAGCCGTGTCGACAACAACGCTTCCCGCCACCGATGTCGTCATTGCCAGGCAAGAGGTGGAGGCCGAACGCATCGCACCCAAACTCGAGGAGAACGTAACGGCTTCCGGCAAGAGCGAGCGGCGATGGTGGCTTGTGGCACTTCTGGCAAGCGCGCTCGGTCTGGTCATCTTGGTGTTCATCCAACGTAGATCATCCGCCATCGGTGCCTGGGCGAAACGGCTGCGTGAAAAGCGTTGGAATACCCCGAGGCGACGGCTGAAACGCCTACGCGCTATCATCACATATGGTGGCGAGTTCGCGATCTACCGTGCGCTTCAGGACTGGAGCGGCAGCTTGGGCTACCCGACGCTTTCCGACTGGGTGGAAGCGCAGGCCAATCCCGTTCTGACTGCACAGACCACCATTCTCGACCGAAGACTGTTCCGGTCGCAAGACGTCACTTTGGATCGGAGAGCTTTGGCCCTCGCGGTCAAACTTCCCAAACAGACGCGCGTCGTCGCTAAGGGCGCGCTGCCGGAGCTGAACCCGACAGCAAAGACCTCATTGTTACCCCCATTGTAACGGTAACATTCTTTCCTCAAATAGCGCGTTGGATAAGGTCTGGTCTCCAGCTCTGGAGGCAAAGATGGCTTTGGCATTCGAGGACACGACGGAACTGCGCGGCGACAGCAGCCTGGTTTGGGTTCCCGGTCGCACCTTCACGATGGGATCGGACAGTCACTACCCGGAGGAGGCGCCTGCCCATCTCGTGAAGGTCGATGGTTTCTGGATATCGGAGACCCCCGTCACCAACAGGCAGTTCAAAGCGTTCGTCGAGGCAACGGGTCACGTCACCGTAGCGGAGAAGGCCCCCGACCCGAAAGACTATCCCGGTGCGAAACCGGAAATGCTGAAACCCGGCTCTCTCGTGTTCACGCAACCCAAGTCGATAAGCGGTTCGGATATCGCGCAATGGTGGGTGTTCAAGTTCGGTGCGACATGGCGACGGCCGCTCGGCGGGCTCAGCGATTTACGCGGCAAGCTGGACCATCCTGTCGTCCACGTCGCCTATGCAGACGCTCTCGCCTATGCCATCTGGGCAGGAATGTCGCTTCCGACGGAGGCGGAGTGGGAAATGGCCGCCAAGGGCGGTGTCGATGAGTCCGAATTCGCATGGGGGGATGAGTTCATGCCCGGCGGGGTCGCCATGGCGAACACCTGGCTCGGCACGTTTCCGACCCATTCCACCAAGCCAAAGGGCCATGAGCGCACCTCACCCGTCCGTTCCCTCCCGCCGAATGCGCTGGGCCTTTACGACATGATCGGCAACGTCTGGGAGTGGACCAGCGATTTCTGGTCTACCCACCACCCAGAACCCGCGAAGCGCTCGTGCTGCGTCCCCAACAATCCGCGCGGCGACCTGACAGAGGCGAGTTACGATCCCCGGCAGCCTGCAATCAGGATCGCGAGAAGAGTGCTCAAGGGCGGTTCCCATCTCTGCGCGCCGAACTACTGCCGCCGCTATCGCCCTGCCGCCCGCCACGCGGAACAGGAAGACACGTCCACCAGCCATGTCGGATTCCGTTGCGTGAAGCGGCCGATCCAAGAAGGAGCACCGAGATGAGAAAACCAACGTTCGCACAAGAACCCATCTTCGCCGCAGTCGCGGTCGCGGTCGTCCTGTTGCTAAGTGGCCTGATCCGACCTGCGAGTGCGCAAGAGGTCCTACCCTCGTGGAACGACACCGCCGCGAAGACCCGCATCGTTGAATTCGTCAAGGCGACTGTAACGGAGGGCGGAGACGGGTACGTCGCGCCGTACGACAGGATCGCCGTGTTCGACAACGACGGGACCCTCTGGTCCGAGCAGCCGATCTACTTCCAGTTCGGCTTCATGCTCGACCGCGTCAAGACGCTCGCCCCGCAGCACCCCGAATGGAAGACCGAGGAGCCGTACAAGTCGATCCTCGCAGGTGATCCGATGGGCGCGCTGAAAAGCGGCGAGAAGGGAATGGTCGATCTTGCCATGAAAACCCATGCGGGCATGACCACCGACCAGTTCTCGAAGATCGTGACCGACTGGTTCGCGACGGCGAAGCATCCCAAGACGGGCAAGCCATATGATGAAATGACCTTTTTGCCGATGCGCGAACTTCTAGACTATCTGCGCGACAACGGCTTCAAGACTTACATCGTCTCGGGCGGCGGCGTGGAGTTCATGCGGCCGATGACCGAGAAGATGTACGGTATCCCGCCCGAACAGGTTGTCGGCAGCACGATCACGACCGAGTACGCGATCGTCGGCGACGTACCCGTGTTGAGACGCTTGCCCAAGATCGATTTCGTGGACGACGGCAAGGGCAAGCCATCGGGCATCAACACGTTCATTGGCAGAAAACCTATTTTCGTCGCTGGCAATTCCGACGGCGACTACGAGATGCTCCGCTGGGTGACAGCAGCCAAGGGTCCCGGTTTCGCGATGATCGTCCACCACACCGACGGTGCCCGTGAAGTCGCCTACGACCGCGACAGTGCCATTGGCAAGCTGGACAAGGCGCTCGATGAGGCCAAGCGCCGTAACTGGTTGGTGGTCGACATGAAGGCGGACTGGAAGAAGGTCTTCGCATTCGAAAACTAACCGAGGGGACGCTCGTATGAAGTGGTTGGCCGGGCTATTGTTACTCGTCATGATGTCCGGTCCCGTGCAGGCGCAGGATGGCCCTCGCCCGCAAAAGGTCGACGACCTGGTCAGGCTTTTGCAGGACCCGGAGGTCAGATCATGGCTGCAACAGGCTCCTCAAGCCAGTTCGCAAACGGCCACGGCAGGCGGTGGTCTGGCCGAGTGGGAAACGGCAACGCGCGATCGGCTCGACCGCATGCTCCACGCCATCCCGAGAATACCCGCAGAAATCCGCGCAGTGGCGCAAGAGGCCAGGGCGCAAGCGCTGGCGTACGGTGGCCTTCCAGTCTTTGTGATCTTCCTGGGCCTTGTTGCAGTAGGCCTCGTCGCCGAGAAACTCTTTTCAAAGGCAAGACCCGATAGCCGGATTAGCGACCGCCTGCTGGCGATCGGTATATTCACCGCCGCAATGGCGCTCGTCTTCTTTGCCTTCGACTGGCCCCCTCTCCCACGCATCATCCTCTTGGTCTCCCTGATCGGGGTTATAGCGTACCGCCTGATCTGCGTTCTTCTAGACGCGTCAACGACCATGATGCCGTCATCGAAGCGACGGTCGAAAATGTTCCTGGGCGTGGCGATCGCCGGGATCACCTTCGCATCGCTCGGACGGCCTTTATCCGTTGATCCGGCGACATCGGCTGCTGTCTGGTTTTGTACGTCGGCGATCCTCCTTCTCATGATACTGACGTTTACGATGCTGTCGCGAGGCGTGACGGTCCGTCGGCGCGTCGCACTTTGCCTGGCATACATCGCGGTATGGGCGCTCTGGTGCGTCGGCCTGCACGGTCTGTTCTGGCTGGCGGTCTACGCGATGGCACTCCCGTCCTCGCTCCGGTTGGTCGGGCAGACGGTCGCGGGCCTTATCCCTGAAAATACCGATGAGACCAGGCGCGTTCTTTTCATCCGTGGAAGCCGCGGCGCGGTGATCATCTGCGCGGTGGCGTGGCTGGCGATGGTCTGGCGGTTCGACCCCAACTCTCTCGTCCGCAGCGATCCTCGCGTTGCAGCCTTCTCGTACGGATTACTTAAAAGCGTCGTCGTCCTGCTGCTGGCCGACCTTGTCTGGCACATGGCCAAATCGTGGATCGACCGCAGGCTTCTGGTATCGAGCCCGGTCGGTGACGCGAACGACCTTGCCCGCCAGGGGCGACTGCGGACACTCTTACCGATCTTCCGCAACGTGCTGGCGGTGATGGTCGCCGTCGTCACGGGTCTGATCGTGCTCGCAGAACTCGGGGTCGAGATAGGCCCTCTCATCGCGGGTGCGGGCGTGTTCGGTGTCGCGCTCGGTTTCGGTTCCCAGACGCTGGTGAAGGATGTCATCAGCGGCGTTTTCTACATGCTGGACGACGCTTTCCGGGTCGGAGAATACATTCAGGCAAAGAGCTACAAAGGCACGGTCGAAGGTTTCAGCCTGAGATCGGTCCGTCTGCGCCACCACCGCGGTCCCGTCTATACCGTTCCATTCGGAGAACTCGGCGCGGTGGAGAACATGAGCCGTGACTGGGGTGTCGTGAAGTTTCGGGTCTCCGTTAGCTACGATGCCGATGTCGAGAAGGCACGCAAGCTCACCAAGAAGATCGGTGCCACGCTCGCCGAGGACCCCGAATTCTCGGCTCTGTTTATCGAACCTCTGAAGATGAAGGGCGTGGAGGAGTTCGGCGACTACGGGATGGTTCTCAGTTTCGGGATGACGCTGCGCCCAAGCGGACTCCAGTCCATGATCCGTCGCCGTGCCAACCTGATGATCCGGGCGGCGTTTCAGGAAAACGGCATCGAATTCGCTCAGCCGACGGTCCAGGTCGGCGGAGACGAAAAACAGGCTGCCGCGTTGTCGGCGGCGCGTCTCCTGGAGGCGAAAGCCGCGTCGGCGGCACCGACGTGAGACCGGGACCGACCCCCGTTACGTTACCGTAACTGTAACGTCCTTTGAGGTCGTCCCTTTACATCCTAGCGTCGGAGCATCTTTCAACCGAGGAGGAGAACGCAAGCGATGTCCAGAACAGGAACTATACGTCTCTCTGCCACCGCGGCTCTTGCTGCGGTGTTCATGACGACATCGTCAGTCGCCCAGGACCGGGGGCCAGAAGAGCCGCGCATCGAACCGGGGTCCGTCGAGGCCCTCAAGGCGATGGGAGAACACCTCCAGTCGCTGCAGTCGTTCAAGATCACCGCCCGAACCACGTCCGAGATCGTGCTGGATACAGACCAGAAGCTCGAAATCGGAAGCGTGGCGACCTACGAGGTGAAGCGCCCGGACCGCCTTCGCATCGACCTGGCTTCGGACGTGGTCCACGGCGAACTCGTCTATGACGGCAAGACCATGGTCTATGCCTCGCCTGACCAGAAAATCTATGCGCAGGTGCCCGCGCCCGCGACCATCAAAGAGACATTGGAACAGGCCGCCCAGAAATACGATCTCGCGTTCCCGCTCGCCGATCTCTTCGCGTGGGGTACTCCGGATGCGCCGACCGATCTGATCAGGGAGGGTTTCCTCGTCGGTCATGCCACCATCGACGGCAAGGAAACGGATCACTGGGCCTTCAGAGGTCAGGATCAGGACGCCGAGATTTGGATCGCCACCGAGGGCGGAGCGTTGCCGCTGAAGGTTTCGCTCGTCGACCGCGACGACATGACCAGACCTCGCATCACGACCGTGCTCGAGTGGACCGAAAACGCGGAAATCGCCGACGACGTCTTCCAGTACAAGCCGGAAGACGGCTCCGAAAAGATACGCTTTCTGAAGGAGGCAAGCCGATGAAAAAGCCCGGTATCGTTTTAACCGCCCTTCTTGCCGCCGCGATCATCATCCCGCAGACGGCAGAGGCTCGAGGCGGCTTCGGCGGAAGAGGCCCCCGTATGAACTTCGGCGGAGGTGGAATGCACGCGGGCGGCATGCACCACTTCAACGCGCCGACCCATATGCAGCCGCGCTTTCATCCCGCGCAGCATCCACCGCACGTGATACACCCGCGGCCGGGGCCGCACCCCGTGCCGCATCCGTCCGGACTCCATCCTCACCCGCCATTGCCCGGTCCGCATCCAGGCCCCGGCCCGCACCCACCCGGACCGTTGCCACATCCTCCGATCCCGCGTCCCCTTCCGCCACTACCACCTCCGGCCCCGTACTGGCCCGGCTATTGGAGGCCGGGCGTTGCCTGGACCGCGGCGACCGCGTCAGCTATCGTCGTGGGAACGGTGCTCGCCACCCTACCGCCGGAATGCGTGACGGTGGTGGTGAGCGGCATCAGCTACCGAGACTGCGAGGGCCGATGGTTCGAGCCTCGGTATGACGGCCATACGGTGGTATACGTGGCTGTCGCCGATCCACGGTGACGTTCGGTAACGTCGAGTAAATGTCCATTGTGGTACGAGCCATACGATAGCCGTCCGTGACGGGCGATTGCGCCACGCAATCACCCTCATGGTCGGCTATCGCGTCTTGGCACGATTAGCGAGAGGACACAGGACAAGACAGGCATGGGAAATCCAAGAAAAAAACTGATCGAACACTCGATGCGCGGTGCCGGCTTTTATTCGTGGTCGCTTCAAACGAATATTCTGACGGCCGACAAGGCATATTCGGACATTTACGAGATCGACGAGAGAGAACTGGCGCATGGATTACCTGTCGAAAAAATTCTCGCCAGGATCGTCGACCAGGACCGTCCCCGGTTGGCTGCTCGAATTCATGACGTCATCCTTGGCGGGCAGTCGTTCGTTTCGTCATACGGAATCTTTTGTCCAAGCGGCTGCACGAAAGCTCTTCTGAGCATGGGCTCGTGTTCGAAAGACGCAAACGGCGACCCGTCTATTTACACCGGGGTCGTGCTCGTCGAGGAAAATTTCGGCAATGCGGTGGAAGATGTGCAACTCGAGTCACAGATTTCAGCGGCGATCGATTTGGCCCGGAACAGCAAGCGCGATCTGACCGAACGTTACTTGATTTCGGCACTCAACTCCTTATTGCCCGCTGACAAGTGACAGAATATGGGGTGGATGGGTCTGACGGTGCGACCCAGTGTCGACAAGGGGTGTCCCTGCCCCTCTCGCGGCTACGGGGAGATGTTACGCTTCTGCTGGACCTGCCGAGGATGACCGCTTCTCTCAAGCCGCCAGGACGGAGTTAGGAACCGCCGACGGAGGCACTGCTTCGACGATATTTCTGACGTCAACAACCCGCGTCGAAATCAGCAAACGGACGAAAGGGTGTCCTAGCTTTAAGAGAGACCCCGAACCATGGGCTCGTTCGAGTTCAAACGCCACTTCGGCACGTTGAAGTGTCGCTACGGACCTTGCTAACTGCCCTTGGGAAGCCTGTTTCCGGATTGTTTCGTCATTTCTCCGGATAAAGCTGGCGAGTCCTCGCATGAGTCCAGCTTCCTCCTGCAGATGCATGACCGAAATCATTATCTCCGTCGGGTTGTTCACGATGTCGTCCACCATAGTCATCGTCCATGCCACCTAGTTACGTTGTTCAAGCGTGACAGCCCTGACAGACCGGCGCAACGTTGGTAGACGAGCTCTGGTAGGCGAGTAGAACGACCTCGGAATGCTGAATTGCAAGCGCCTCTAGGTCAGGGGCGTGGGATCGTCCTGTCCAAAGGATTCGTGGAAGAGCAGCCCGACGATCATCGGTCCGATTACTGTCGTCGATCCGTTACTAGCGGTCGAGCAGTTCGCCGACCTTCTGCGTCAGACTGTCTACGGAGAACGGCTTGGTGAGAACCTGCATGCCCTTCTCCGGACTGCCTTCTTTCCAGACGGACGTTTCGGCGTATCCGGTTATGAACAGGACCTTGAGCGACGGCTTCACGGCGCGGGCGGCGTCGGCCACTTGGCGGCCGTTCATGCCGCCGGGAAGGCCCACGTCCGTGACGAGGAGTTCTACCTCGGGAAACTGCTGGAGAATCGTCAATCCGGAAGGACCATCGCCCGCCTCGAGCGTTCGGTACCCGAGTTCTTCGAGTACATCGACGGCCAGCATACGGATCGACGGCTCGTCGTCGATCACCAGGACGGTCTCCTTGCCTTTGATCGCGACTGACGGCCCGGTTTCCACGGCATCGTCTATTTCGCACTCGCCCTCAAACCGGGGAAGGTAAAGGCAGATCGTGGTTCCTTTGCCGACTTCTGAATCGATACGGATTTGCCCGCCGGACTGGCTTACGAAGCCATAGATCATGCTCAAACCGAGACCCGTTCCCTGGCCAAGTGGCTTGGTCGTAAAAAACGGGTCCACTGCGCGCGCTCGCACTTCGTCGGTCATGCCGGAACCCGTGTCGATCACGCAGACCGACAGATAGTTTCCGGGTGACAGGCTTCGCTCAGTCGCCGCCCTTCCCCTGAATGTGTGGTTCGATAATTCGATGGACAGCTTCCCGCCGTCCGGCATTGCGTCCCTGGCGTTGATGCACAGGTTCAGGAGCGCGTTCTCTAGCTGATTGGGGTCGACCAAAGTGAGCCAGAGATCGTCGGGCGCGATGACCTTCATCTCGATTTGAGGACCGACTGTGCGCGCCACCAGATCAGACAAGCCATCTACGAGAATCTTTACGTCGGTAGGCTTTGGATCGAGCGTTTGACGGCGGGAGAACGCCAGAAGCCGATGCGTCAGTGCGGCTGCCCTCTTGGCCGCTCCCTGTGCTCCGTCGATGTACTTGTCGACCTCTGTGTACCGTCCCTGAGACAATCGCTTCTGAAGCATCTCGAGACTACCGCTGATGCCGCCTAAAAGGTTGTTGAAATCGTGTGCAATGCCGCCCGTCAGTTGGCCGATCGACTCCATCTTCTGGGCTTGCCGAAGCGCGTCCTGAGCGATTTTGAGGTCGGCTTCCGCAGCCACCTGTTCGGAGATGTCTCGACCAACGGTATAGAAACTGTTGCTTCCGGGGGTCGGGTCAGGAACAGCGGACCACGCAAACGGAACCGCCGTGCCATCTGCCTTTAGAAGGCGGACGAGGAACTGGTGGACTGGCTTGCCCGATTGGAGGGCGGCAACCGTATCGCCAGTTGTGGGAAGGTCATCGGGATGGATAATTTCGGCGAACGGCGTCGCGAGCAGAGCTTCATGCGACCGCTCGAGCTGGCGGGACCAGGCCGGATTGATCGTCTTTAGCATTCCGTCAAACGTAGCGACGCCGAAGAGGTCGCGGGACATTTCGAACAAGCGGTCTCGTTCGCCTTCGGCGGCGGCGAGCAGTTTCCGGTCCAGGAGGACGCGTTCCTGTTCAGCGTGCGCACGAGCGCGCTCCGCCTTTACCCGCTCCGTCGTCTCGGTCGTCGTGCAAAAGACGCCAATTACAGAGCCATCGACTGCCAACACTGGAGTGTATGCGAACGCAAAGTGGGTTTCGGTCGGTTCCCCCTGTCTTGTCATATAAAGGACGATGTCGTCCATGTATGTCGGCTTGCCACGGTAGCAGTCTTCGATGAGCGGACCGACATCGTCCATGATGTCGCTCCAGACTACGTCGAGCCTCTCGCCCATCGCCGCAGGGTGGCGGCTCTGGAGCATCTCGGCGTATCCGTCATTGTAGAACATGCGCCGCTCTTCACCCCATGCAAGGAACATGGGCTGCTTGCTGCTGAGCATTACGCCGACCAACGTCCTGAGGCTTTCAGGCCAGTTCGCGGGAAATCCAACCGGATTATTTGTCCAATCGTATTTTCGGATCGCGTTTCCGGTGTCGCCGCCGCCGACGAGCCATGGCAAAGTCTCTGAATGAGTCAAATCAGTTCCGCCGTAGATATTTTTCTACAATCTAGGCGTTTTGGACAGCGGAACAAGTCGGTGACACAGGAAATCATGACCATCGTGTCGGCATTTAGACACCACCTCAACAACAGAAATACTCGTTCCGCCAGCGAATCGCGCCGCTGATGACAACCTACGTGGCTCAAGCCTTTTTGCGAGTTTTGACTGCGGGCTTGGTGGCCGCTATCAAACGATCCTCTTCCTCTTTTGCAAGCCGCGCTTCACGTAGGCGAGAGGTTTTTTCCTCACGCGATCTGGTCACGTGGTCGATCTCTTCGACTGCATTTCCGCGGCCGAAAAACTGGGATTGCACATCGCTGAAGGCGAGTTCGGCGTGTTCACGAGATTTGCTCTGGGACATGAGGCCCTCCAAAGGTTATTTTAAACTGAAAAAGGCCGGACGATTGTCCGGCCTTTCAAAAATGCTGCTCCTGCGATGCCAGTACGTCCGTGGTCAAAGCGGAAGCAGTCAAAAATCATGCGGACTGAAGGTTCGTCGCCGACATCTTGCCCGACTTCTTGTCACGCTCGAGCTCGTAGCTCAGCTTCTGTCCTTCGACGATTTCGCGCATTCCTGCGCGTTCGACCGCCGAGATATGGACGAAGGCGTCTTCGCCGCCGTTGTCAGGCTGGATGAAGCCGAAGCCCTTGGTGGCGTTAAACCATTTTACTGTGCCTGTGGCCATGATGAACCCTTTCAATACGTCGTTGTCAGTGCGCAAGGCCTGAAGGCCTCGCGAGAAGCATAACGATAGTTTGAAAGAAAAGTTCGTCGAGACGCAGGGGAAGCGCGGTAACCGAAGTTCAACAAGCAAAAGATCGATAGGCAATCATTAGAGGAAACGAATAAAGGCGTCAACTTTTAGCTTTGTGTCTTGTTTTTCGGATTTGCAGATTCTAGCTTTTGTCAGGGTGAAGGAAACGTGCCGGGACGTGGGGCCGTATGCAGACAGATGTTAAAGAAACGAAGCTGTTAAACCGCTTGATGCGAAAAGTGGCGTTTTACTCGTGGTCGATCCCTGAGAATATAATTACCGCCGACGAGACGTTCGGGGAGTTTTACGAGATAGGTGACGATGACCTCGTCCAAGGGGTCGCGGTGGAATTCATTCTTTCTCTGATCGTCGAAGATGATCGCGCGCGCCTGGCCGAGCGCATCCATAGTGTCTTGCTGGGCGGACCGCCCGCCGTTACGTCTTATCGTATTCGTTGCCCTAGCGGACAGTACAAGTCCCTCGTCAGCATCGGTTCCTGTTCGCGCGATGAAAACGGTTTGCCAGTCACGTACTCCGGGATTGTGATTCCTACCGAAGACATGGAAATCCACGAGACAGAGGCAGGGATCGAAGGCCATATTTCCGCGGCCATCGCGCTCGCCCGGCAGAGTGGTAATGCACTTACGGAGCGTTACCTGAAATCTGCGCTCCAAACTGTCGTAAAGACGTGACCCAGAGAGTGGAATTCTAAAGCTTCCGCCTATGTGCTAAATGGAGGCATCAGGGTCTTGTTTGCTAAAACCATGCTCTAACAGTGTTTTATGGACGAGTTCTGCCGTAAACGGTTTGCCTATGAACTTCGCGTTGCCCGAAAGGTCGCCCGGACCGGGAACGATCGCCCCGGACGCGATCACGACGCGGATGTGCGGCCAGCGCTCCGCGACAATGCGCGCCAGACCGAAGCCGTCCAGGTCGCCGGGCATCTGAACGTCGGTGAAAAGAAGCTGGAGCGATGAATGTCTGTCGAGGAACGCAAACGCCTGATCGGCCGTGGACGCTTCCACTACTGAGTATCCCTCGTCCGAAATCATATCCGCCGTGTCAAGCAGAATGAGCGGCTCGTCATCTACGACAAGGGCGATGGGTTTAACGAGCTGTTCGAATTCTGCGGTTTCGATGAACCCTAAAGCAACGGGACGGCGGTTTGTTCCTGATATGCCTGAGGATGACAACCCTAATCCTGTATGAAATCACTTTTCCGAAGGTTTCCCAGCTCCCAGAACATACTGCCTACAGAAGCGTCGGACTCTCCGAACTCGCCTTTTTCCTCGCCCACAGTTCGTCGGTACGGTTCACCACGATCAGCTCAGGCGGAAACGTCCGTTTCTGGATCGCAAGCGCTTCATCAAAGCTTCCGTGGAGCCACTGCTCATATTCGTCGCTCTGAAGCAGTACTGGCATCCGATGATGGACGGGCTGGATCGCAGCGTTCGCGTCGGTCATCACGCCGCTGTAAACGGGACCCCACTCGTCACTCACGCGCCATATGCCTGCCCACGCGAATATCGGGTCGTCCCGATGCGAAAACCATGTCCGTGTCATCCGGCCCTTTTCGCCTTCGGCCTCCGCGAAATGCGTAACGGGGATCAGGCACCGCCATTCGGGCTTTCGGGCAAGGCCGATCCACATCCCTTTTGTCATGTCCGCTACATTGTTCACGGGCCTCGGTTTTGCATCCGGCTTCATCGTTTTAAGACGCAAGGGAAATCCCCATGTCATCGAGCGAAGCTCTCTCAGGCCATCTTTTCCCGTCACCACCATCCCAGGTGTCCCAGGATAGACATCCTCAGGCGCGTTGGTTTGCAAAGTGTTCGGTGCGCGGAAATGGGCGGCAACCTCGCCAGCTGACGTGCGGACAGTATACAAGTTGCACATCGTGATCTCCCGAATTTAAGCGTGGGCTACATAAGCATGTCATCTCGGCAACGTGAAGCTTAAGGCTCTCCATCACTGGAAGTTCCGCGCCTTCAGCTTCAGCATGTCGATGTGCAGGTGCGGTATGGACATGTTTCTCGCTGGGGCCGAATTCTTCAGGTTGTCTTAGGGGGCGAGACCGCCGCCTGTAGAGAAACCGTCCTCGCGCGCTTGTAAATTGAACGATGTGTCTCCGTTGAGGTGGCTAGAAGTAGCCACAAACATCTGTATCCATATTAGTGCACAGCCATTCTTTTTGAAGGGAAATCAAATGTCCAAGGTCCTAGTTCTCTACTATTCCGCGTATGGTCACATCGAAACGATGGCAAACGCCGTCGCCGAGGGTGTGCGTTCCGCAGGCTCCGAGGCTGTCGTTAAACGGGTTCCTGAACTCGTACCTGAAGACGTCGCGAAGTCTTCGCACTTCAAGCTCGATCAGCAAGCCCCGATCGCTACTGCCGATGAGCTGACTGAGTACGACGCAATCATAATCGGTTGCGGGACTCGTTTTGGAACCGTTGCCTCCCAGATGCGCAACTTCTGGGACCAGACAGGTGGCCTGTGGGCGCAGGGGAAGCTGGTCGGCAAAGTCGGATCGGTGTTTACGTCGTCGGCCACACAGCACGGCGGGCAGGAATCCACTATCCTCGGCTTCATTCCAACACTCCTACACCACGGCATGGTGGTCGTGGGACTTCCCTACGCATTCCAGGGGCAAATGGGCGTCGAGGAAGTTAAGGGCGGCTCGCCATATGGAGCGTCCACGATTACGGACGGCGACGGTTCTCGCATGCCGTCGCAGGTCGAACTAGACGCTGCCAAATTCCAGGGCGCTCACGTCGCGAAAATCGCAGCGAAGCTTTCCTGAACTCGATAGGGCGGCAACAAAATCCGCCCGACTGAAAACGAACGGGGATAGCCATGGCGAAACCTTGGCTATCTTCTCAGCGCCATCTAGAAGCCGTCCCGACCTTGCTCACAGGAAATTCCGCGCCTTCACCTTCAACGTATCGATATGGAGGTCCGGTATGAAGATGTCCCTCGCTGGAACGGCAGGCTTCTGGTTGCCTCTGGGATCAGGACCGCCGCCCCTCGAAAACTCGTCGCCGCGCCCGTGTTGCAACGGGAACGCCGTGTCGCGTTCACCGAGGCTGCTGAGGTCGCGGGAGAAGTCAAACAGACGTTGAGCGACCAGATGGACGACATCGCCTTCCCGCTGAATCTTCCCGTTCACCCCCAACATCGAAGCCGACAGGACGACCCGCCGCTGGCGTTCGAACAGGCTCGGCCAGATCACGACGTTCACAACTCCAGTCTCGTCCTCGATCGTCGCGAACATCACCCCCTTCGCGCTGCCCGGCTTCTGGCGTACCAGCACGATGCCCGCGGTCCAGAGCCACTTGCTGTCGTGCTGGCTCGTCGCCTCCGCGCAGGTGACGATGTTCTTCCGCCTCAGGTCTTCTCGCAGGAAGCTCATCGGGTGATCCCGTAGCGTCAGACCCGTGTGTCCGTAATCCTCGACCACCTGTCGGCCTTCGACCATTGGGACAAGTGAAACCTCCGGTTCGACCATTTCCGGGACCGTCTCGGCTTCACGCTCGGCGGCCGCCGCAAACAGTGGCAGCGGGTCGTTGCGCAGTGCCTTGAGCGCCCAGAGCGCATCCCGTCGCTCAAGCTTCAGCGACGGCCTGAAGGCATCCGCCTCGGCAAGCTGTAGCAGGGCTTCCGTCGGCACTCCCGACCGCCGCCAGACATCGTCGGCGGAGATGAACGGTTGGTCCGCCCGAGCGACGACAATGCGGGCAGCATCGCGCATGGCCAGCCCCTTCACCATCCGCATCCCAAGTCGAACCGCATGGCGCTCGGTACCGGGAATGGCCTCAATCGTGCAGTCCCATCGGCTGGCATTCACACAGACAGGCCGGATTTCGACACCGTGCGCGCGGGCATCCGCGACGATCTGGGCGGGTGCGTAGAAACCCATCGGTTGAGAGTTCAAAAGGGCGGCACAGAACACGTCGGGGAAATGGCATTTGAGATAGCAGGAGGCATAGGAGATGAGCGCGAACGACGCGGCATGGCTTTCGGGAAAGCCATAGGAACCGAACCCTTCCAACTGTGAAAACGTCTTTTCCGCGAACTCGGGCGTGTAGCCGTTGCGGACCATTCCGTCGACGAGCTTGGTCTTAAACCGGGAGACCCCGCCAGTGAACTTGAAGGTCGCCATGGACTTTCTGAGCTGGTCGGCCTCGCCCGCAGTAAACCCCGCGCAGACCATAGCCACCCTCATCGCGCTTTCCTGGAAAAGCGGAACGCCAAGGGTTTTGCCGAGGACCGCCTCCAGCTCCGGGGTCGGGTAATCGACGGCCTCCCTGCCCTCGCGGCGACGCAGATACGGATGGACCATGTCTCCCTGGATCGGCCCCGGGCGCACGATCGCGACCTGGATGACGAGGTCGTAAAACGTGCGCGGCTTGAGTCTCGGCAACATCGCCATCTGTGCACGGGACTCGACCTGGAACGTCCCGAGCGTGTCGGCTTTCCGGATCATCGCGTAGGTCGCATTGTCTTCCTGCTTGATATTCGCGAGATCGATCACGTCGTTCTTGTGTTCCCTAATGAGCGCAAACGCCTTCGACATGCAGGTCAGCATGCCGAGCGCGAGAATGTCGACCTTCATCATCTTGAGTGCTTCGACGTCGTCTTTGTCCCATTCGATGATCTGGCGATTGTCCATGGCGGACGGCTCGATCGGCACCAGCTCGTCCAGGCGGTCGTTCGTCAGGACGAAACCACCGGGGTGCTGGCTCAGATGTCGAGGCGCGCCCATGAGCTGCTGCGCGAGTTCGAGCGCCAGTCGGAGTCTTCGATCACTCAGGTTCAGGTTGTTGTCCTTGACCTCCTTCTCGGAGACCCCCTCCTTGCTCCAGCCCCAGACCCCTGACGACAGCTGACGGATCATGTCCTCGGGCAACCCCAGAGCCTTGCCTACGTCACGGAGTGCGCCCTTGGCGCGGTAGCGCGTGACCGCCGAACACAGGGCAGCCTTGGTGCGGCCGTAGGTGTCGTAAATCCACTGGATGACCTCTTCCCGCCGCTCGTGCTCGAAATCGACGTCGATGTCCGGCGGCTCGGCACGTTCCTGGCTAACAAACCGTTCGAACAGGAGGTCGTTGGTCTCTGGGTCAATGCTCGTGACCCCGAGGACGTAGCAGACGGCGGAGTTTGCCGCTGAACCGCGGCCTTGGCACAAGATGCCTTTGGACCGCGCGAAACGCACGATATTGAAGACGGTCAGGAAATACGGGGCGTACTTCATCGTCTCGATGAGCTGGAGCTCGTGCCGGATTGTTTTCACAACGGTTTCCGGCACGCCCTCGGGATAACGATCCGCCGCTCCCTCCCAGGTAAACTTCTCCAGGGTGGCCTGAACCCCCAGACCGGGAATGATAGCCTCTGACGGATACTGGTACTCGAGTTCGCTGAGGGAGAACGTGCAGCGCTTCGCGATTTCGACCGTGCGGGCGAGCGCCTCCGGATAAGCATCGAACAGTCGGTGCATTTCCCTGGCGTGCTTGAGATAACGATCCGCGTGGCGTTCACGGTTGAACCCGATGTCGTCGATCGTTTTGTTATGGCGGATGCAGGTGACGATGTCCTGTAGCTGCCGACGGCCCGGCTCGTGGAAAAGCGCGTCATTCGTGACGACCGTGCGGACGCGGTGTCTGACGGCCATGTTCGAGAGGTTATAGATGCGGAGCTTGTCGTTCGGGCGTCGTCTGAGGCACAGGCTGACATAGGCCCGGGCTCCGAAAAGCTCCGACATCCTGCGAAGCTGGATTGCACACGTCTCGTCGGCTTCGTCTGGGATCAGGATGCCGATCATGCCCTCCGCGTAAAGGCTGACATCGCTGAAATCCAGAATACACTTCGCCTTGCCGCCACGGGACTTGCCCAGCGACAGGAGACGGCAAAGACGGGCGTAAGCAGCCCTGTCTGTCGGATAAACCAGGATCGCCATGCCGTCGGTTAAATCCAGGCGGCATCCGACGATCAGGCGCACGCCCGTCGCTTTCGATGCCTCCCATGCCCGCACGATCCCCGACAGTGAATTCCTGTCCACGATACCGAGCGCTTCGATACCGAGTTCCGCCGCGGCGGCGAAAAGCTCGTCGGCGCTGGACGCTCCGCGCAGAAACGAGAAGTGCGTCGTTGTCTGGAGTTCGATGTATCTCATCAACCGAATATCCCGTGTATGAACCAGCGATGCGACCCGGTCGTCGTGTCCACGCCGTCGCCTGCGCGGTAGACCCAGAAGCGCTCGCCGCTGTCGTCCTCGACGACGTAGTAATCCCGGACGGCGTGGAACTCGGCATCCCGCAACCACCATTCCCCGAAGACGCGCTCCGGTCCGTCACCACGCACGATCCGACGACGCTTACCACGCCATGTCATCGTTCTTGGAGGGCTATCCGGGAGGACCGCCAGGACCTCGATCTCTTCGGGACGCGCGAGGAGCCTGCTTGGTCGCGGCCAGTTCGACGGCCAATCGACGCCCTTCTCTTCCGACATGGGACCGATACGCTGGAAGCTCCGTTCGGGGACATCGCCGGCGACCGGGGTCATCCTGTAGATGCGGTGTCCGCGGTTTCCGAGGATATCGACCAGCGGTGTCACGTCGACGACCGTCTCCTCGATCAGGGACGACGACTGCTGCCTTTCGACCAGAGGCTCCGCCCATGTCGCGACGAGCGACAGCTTCTCGATACCGAAGCCCGGATCGATCTTCTCGATCCTGTCGGTCAGCAGACGCGTCAGTCTCTTGTCGTCACGGACGGGTTTCGCGAGGCCAGCTCTGATCGCCTGTATCGTATTGTCGACGCGGTGGACGATCAGGTCGCAACGGCGGACACCGAGGCCGCGGGTCTCCAGCTCGGAGCAAAGCTGCCCGACAAGGCGGCCGACGTATTTCGCTATCGTCTCAGCGGCCCCGATCGGCTCGGCGAACGGGCGGTGTACTTCCACGATCTCGGGGGACCGTATGGGTTCTATCGGCTCGGCCGCACGACCAAACAATTGGTCCAGCCGCCTCCCGACCTCCGGGCCGAAGCGCAGGGTCAACGGCGCTCGTGGCATGGCCGACAATTGGCCGACGGTCTCGATCCCGAGAACCCGCAGGCTGTTCACCGTTTCGGGTGCGAGTCGCAAACAGACGATAGGAAGGCCCAGGACGGCCTTCGTCGTCTCGGACACGGGAACGACCGTCCATTCGGCTGAGGTGCATCTGGCGATCGCGTGCGCCGCGCCCCACGTGTCCGCCACGGCCGCTCGCGTCACCACGCCGACACCACGGAGGCGATTGACCATCCCCGACACCATGAGTTCTTCGCCACCCTGAAGATGATCGGCACCCTCCGTGTCGATGACGATGCCGTCCGTGCCGTCCACGGCGACGACCGGGCTGTATTGCCGGAGCATCCAGAGCGCCATCTTGTCGAGCGCGGCCAGATCGCCGACCGGGTCTGCATCGTACATGGCGAGATCGGCGACCAGCGCCTGGGCCTTGCTCGCGGGCATGCCGATGCGCAGACCGAGCTTTCGCGCGGCATCATCGGCTGCGCAGACGGTCCGCCTGGACCCTGACCGGGATATCACCACCATCGGCTTGTCAGGAGGCGGTGTGCCGTCGGCCCCTGCCCTCCGTATCCGATCCGTAGGCCATCGGGGGAAATATAGAGAGACGACCCTTGCCATCACATGCTCCAACGCAAAACTCTGCACACTCGCCCGCACGCGATCTCATCAACTCCGCCAGCCATCTCGGCCTCCCAACGCCCGCAACCGGGATGCCTTCCGAAGGCAACTGGCTTATCCGCCACCTCGTCACCGATGCGGTCGGCTGGCCGTAGTCGTTGGCTTCGGTCTGCCGTCTCCACCGTCTGAGAGCGAGACCCATGGTTCCCGACTTCTCGGCGGCCAATTGAAGCCGTCTCGAAGCGGTCATCGGCAACCGGACGATTTCACCCACGACCGCCCCGAGGCCGCCGAAGCTCAAACCCTCTTCGAAGGAGGCCAGGACATCCTCTTCCTTGTCCGCCTCGACGTAGATGACGCGGTCGGGATGAAGGCCCGCCTGCGATATAGACGGGGCGAACAGGTCGGGCCTGCTCAGGCACCAGAGGATTTTCCCCTTTGTCCTCGCGGCGATCCCGGCCACCATCAGCGCGGCAGCCGCGCCGTCCACCGTTCCCGCACCGCCGCCAGCGAACTCGTGGAGCGCGCCGAAAGCCAGTCCCCCGCCGGGAAGCTTGCCGTCGATCTCGGGAACTCCGAACGGTAGGCATTCCGCCTTTTTCGCGGACCCGCCTTCGAGCTTGGCGATCTGTTCGCGCAGGTCGTCGATGAGACCTGGAGACCGGGCATACGTTCTCATTCACGGACCTCCTTCGGCTCGAGTTTGGCAGGAATTCATTCCCAAAAATGATTGACGTTCTCTTTCTGTTCCGTTCAATAGACAGAGTCAAGTCGGTAGAATCGGGTATTTTAGATGACGTGCATTTGTCATCACGAGAAAACCGAGATGAATCAGGACTCTAACAGGCGTTGCTAAGTGACCGGTCCGATTGGACTTTTTTCAGACAACCAAGGGAAGCATGGATCAGGAACCAACATTACGATCGATCAAGGGGCCGATCATCGCCGTCGAATGCAGGGCCTGCGGGGTTTACACCGAACTAGACCGAGAGAAGACGGTTCGGCGGTTCAAGGCATCGGCACCAGTATCTCGCGTGCGCCGCGTTGTCGTGGGTGCCTGCGATCGGATGTGCGTCGGCGGGGTGGACAACTGCGGAGCTCGGTTTATATCGCCCCAAACCTCACGGACTAACGATTGATTGACAGGTCACAGGCGACATCGGATCGCCATAGCCAGCGGTCCCATTCAAAGCCAGATTGATGATTCTGATGCCATGAAGTTAATGAGCGCAAAGACGCGGATGAAGTCTGCTGTTGGCCGAGGCTGTGTAAAAACCCGGTTTTGAGGTAGAATCATTTTCGTCGATCGGAGGTGGCAATGTCAGGCTATATCGAAGGCATCAGTCGTGATCAGGCTACGCTTTTTCCAGATCGCCTTGAGGATTGGATCGACGAAGATCACCCCGTTCGAGTGATCGATGCATTCGTCGATGCCATGGACCTGGTCGGCGCGGGTTTCTGCCGGATGTCACCTGCGCAAACCGGACGGCCCTGTTACCACCCTTCGATGTTGCTGAAGCTTTTCATCTACGGCTACCTGAACCGCATCCCCTCAAGCCGACGGCTTGAACGTGAAGCCGGGCGCAATGTTGAGGCCATGTGGCTGACCGGGCGATTGGTTCCGGATCACAAAACCATAGCCGATTTCCGCAGAGACAATGGTCCGCCAATCCGTAAGGCCTGCGCCAGGTTTGTTGAACTATGCCGTCAGATCGGTGTGTTGAGTGGTGGCAATGTTGCGATTGATGGCAGCAAGTTCAAAGCCGTTAACAATAGGGATCGCAATTTCACTTCCGGCAAAATCGAACTACGGATCAGCCACCTAGAAGCAAGCGCTTCGCGATATTTAGAGGAGATGGGAAGGGCCGACACGCTAGAGCAATCCGAGGCGACGCTGCGCAAGGTCACACGGCTGAAGGAGAAGCTCGCTCGTGTTCAACAGGAAGTCCGTCGGTTGGAAGGAATAGCAGAAACGCTGAAGGATGTACCAGACGGCCAGATTTCGCTGACCGATCCAGACGCTCGATCCATGGCGACACATGGCAAAGGCACGGGTGTGGTGGGCTACAACGTGCAGACGGCAGTCGATGTAGAGACGCATCTCATCGTCACGCACGAGGTCACTAATATCGGCAATGATAGATCGCAACTGGGGCCCATGGCCAAAGCGGCAATGGAAACATTGAAGCTCGATGAGCTCGATGCCATCGCCGACCGTGGTTACTTCAATGGAGCAGAACTGCTTAGCTGCCATGAGGCCGGGATCACTGCAACAGTGCCGAGGCCAGAGACGTCGAACAACCGCAAAAAAGGCATGTTCGTAAAGGCTGACTTCGTCTACGACGGTAGCGCCGATACATATGTTTGCCCTGCCGGAAAGGCCTTGGCATACAGGTATACAACGGAGGAAAAGGGTCTGATGCTTCGGCGTTACTGGCGCACCGATTGTCCGTCATGCCCTCTCAAGGCACAATGCACAACAGGCAAGGAACGGCGGATCACGCGCTGGGAACACGAGCATCTGATCGACGCTATGTATTCCCGGATGGAAAAGAACCCGAACCTCATGCGCGCCCGACGATGCACGGTCGAGCATCCGTTCGGAACCATTAAAGCATGGATGGGATCAACCCATTTCCAGATGCGCAGGCTGAACAACGTCCGAACGGAGATGGCGCTACACGTATTGGCCTATAACATCAAACGTATGATCAATATGATTGGTGCAGGAGCGCTCATTACAGCCATGGCCGCTTGAGGCGGCAACTGAACGCCATTTTGGGCCGCAAAAACCGCCACACCAACCTTCAGGCCTGTCTCCGACGCCTTACAGCACCCAACAAACACAAAATCCAGCCAATTCCACCAGACCAAGCTCGATTAGGAAATCCCATGGGTTGCGCTGGTGTTTTCACACAGCCTCGGCCCAAAGCGGACAGCCGATTATGGCATTGCCGTTCTTCTGATTCGCTGCAGTATCATCCGTGTACCTTCTTTTCTTCGTTGGCCTGACTTGCCAAATAGCGGCAACACAGGATTTTGAAGGATTCAAATCGATGAACACAACAGCCTCCACCGTGAAGTCTCGGAACATTCTTGTCCTGGGGGCCGGGGAACTCGGCATGCCCGTTCTGCGCAACCTGGCTCTTCGCGCCAAGGACGTCGAGGGCGCGAAGATCAGCGTTTTTCTGCGCGCAAGTGCCGTTGTATCTGATGTGCCGGCGAAGCAGCGCGACATCGCTGAAATCGGAGACCTTGGTATCGAGATCGTCGAAGGTGATTTGGTGAAGAGCTCAATCGACGAACTGGCGTCTCTTTTCTCGAGGTACGACACCGTCATCGGCTGCGCTGGCTATGCGGCTGGGATTAATACACCGATGAAGCTTGCCAAGGCGGCGTTGCAATCCGGGATTCCACGCTATTTCCCTTGGCAATTCGGCGTCGATTTCGAAGCGATCGGACGCGGCGGCCCGCAGGACATTTTCGACGCTCAGCTTGATGTCCGGGAACTCCTTCGCTCCCAGAGCAAGACTGAGTGGGTCATCATCTCCACCGGCATGTTCATGAGCTATCTCTTCGAACCGGATTTCGGCGTCGTTGATCTGCAGACGCACACAGTCAACGCCCTCGGCAGCTACGACACTGCTGTCACGCTGACCACACCCGACGACATTGGTGCTCTCACCGCTGAAATCGTCTTCTACGAGCCGACCATTAGCAACGAGATCGTCTTCCTTGCCGGGGATACTATCACCTACGGTGAACTCGCAGACAAACTGGAAGTAGGTTTGAACCGCCCCTTCAGCCGGTCCGAATGGACTGTCCCGGTTCTGATGGAGGAATTAGCAAACGACCCCCAGAACATGATGCGGAAGTACCGAGCAGCCTTTGGTATTGGGCGCGGCATGGCGTGGGACAAAGCTAACACGTTCAACGTAAGCCAAGGCGTCAAAGTGACGGCTGTGTCCGATTGGATCGAGACGAATCTTTGCGGCAAGTGAGATCGCCCGCAGCCATCATGGACAGGAAACAGTGACTTGGGAGCGTGGTCCGAGAATGCCCCCAAGTCACGCTGCGATCCGCATACGCTAGAATGCGGGCGTGCTTTCCTCCATTTCGACGCAACGCTTGTTCGTCAAAATGTCTGCCAGGAAGGTTTTTCTGGCGGGCAGGAATCGTAATCCTCTCGTGCCTTGAGAAACTCGCCGGAATTCTCCACGACCCATGTCCACAGCGGAACCATTCGGATGAGAAGACCCATCCCTAGTTCTGTTAGTTCGTATTCAACCCGAGGCGGCATCTCAACGAGATCGTGGCGAGTGACGAGACCATCTCTTTCAAGTTGGCGGAGCGTTCGGGTGAGCATTCGCTGCGTGACGCCGTGCATTCGTTTTCCGATATCTGCGTGCCGAAGCCTGCCATAGACACCGAGGGTATGTATGACGCCGAGCGACCATCGGCTTCCCGCGTGTGTAAGAACCTCCCGGCGCACACCGTCTTCGTCCTCACGAAGGCCATCGCACACCGCTTGAGAATAGGTAAGCATCTCTTCTCTGGTCATTACTCTTGCCTCCGGTCTCCCAGCCCTCGTCATACCAGTCTTCAGAAGACATTCCACCTGCCTCTCCTGCGTTTTGAAAGGTTCATAGAATTTGACAGAATGACAGCGTTGTTGGTGTCACCGATGGCTGAAGACGTCCGCTGTTGGCGCAAAGCTGCGAAGACAGCACTTGGCCCAGAGTGGACATGGTGGGAAGCGTTCAGCTCGCCTGCGACGGCGCCGCTTGCGATCACCTCGCTTTTGAGCAATCATCTGCAGAATATGGACAATGCGGGCTGCCAGAGGACAAATCTATGTTTCATCGCTTCATGGCTTAAACCGTTTTGCCTTAGGGAGCCTCTCGTTGAAGAAAACTCGTCGCCAATCAGACCATCAGGCCGAGCAAACCCTGTATCGCTTCGACCTCAATCCTCCCGATGTCGATAGCTGTCTCTCTCAGCTCCACGCGGCTTTCTCCGGCTATCGTCCGCGATGGGATTGGTGCCGCCAGTGCTTCGCGGTAGATGACGAGGCACGAACACGAAGTGCGGGCGATCCGCGTCGCGCCACCCTCGAAAGCTTCGGGCAAATCTACTTCGAGCATCCTAACTGCTCCGGCGGCCGCGACACATTCCTGCATTGGCTGCCCCGTGGGCTGGAACTAACATTCCTGAACTTTGACGATGACTACTTTCCAATGGAAGGCGCTATGCGACTTGGGCTCTGGCGCTGGCCGCGAGAAGAGCAGGATGCTCTGCGCGCCTTGTTCTGCAGCGTCGCGATGAATTGGTTCAACGGCGGCGATCCCGTGCCATTCGAGCGTGTAATGCGCAAGTCGAACACAGACATGGATAACCTTGTGTCCGTACGCATCGTCAAAGCGCTCCTAATGCTCAGGATCAACCCCTTCGAGCTGTTTGCTTGGCTCGGACGAGCGAATTCAACCCGAGCGCGGGGCGTTCTGGTCGGACTCACGACCCATGGGCATCTCGTCGACGAGGGTGACTACTATGTTCTGGACGATACCACCGACGAACCATTGCTGCACGAGGGAATTCGAGCCTTAGATCGCCTCGCTTTGGACGCTCTTCAGCGGATCGCCACCGACAAGCGGCTAATATGTCTGTGGGCGTGGGCTAACCGAGAAGATTTGATGTTGGCCCGCACTATCGAGAACACGGAACCGTTGCGAACGCAACGCGCCCTGCGCTTGTTGGTGACGGAACGCCAGAAGGATCGTGTGATCGTCCAAGCTGCTGTCGTTTGAGCCGCCGCTGGCGTACTACTGTCTAGAAATAGGTGTGCGATATCTTCGAATGCGCGTGACGGCTGTCGCAAAATCGACTGCCTCTTGTACCGCCACCGTTGGGATTGTGAGGCGACCAGAGACCCTTCGAGGAATGTCCGGTGTGGCGCAAAGTTGCCGAGTGAACCGCGCCGGGTTTGCCGGAGGCCATTTCGTTTAAGTTATGCGGCCATGGCTGGTTCGTCCAGCATGGCGTAGT
>NZ_KQ961033.1:190283-200978 GCF_001562555.1 Agrobacterium bohemicum | reverse complement strand
GGTTATAAGCAACCCGACCCTACCGGAAAACACCGATGGCTATGAAACCCAGCTACACCACGTCCTGGGACACGATCATAAGACACTAGCCCATCTTATTAAAACCGTGCCAAGAAATTGCTTTGGCATGACAATCTCTCAACCGAAGAAAATTGAAATAACTAGGACGAATCGACATTCACCGCAGCCAGATCATTGCGGGGACGAGATAGACGAGCCCCTCGAAGTGTATTGTTC
Organism: Agrobacterium bohemicum; assembly: GCF_001562555.1. Classification (NCBI taxonomy): domain Bacteria; kingdom Pseudomonadati; phylum Pseudomonadota; class Alphaproteobacteria; order Hyphomicrobiales; family Rhizobiaceae; genus Agrobacterium; species Agrobacterium bohemicum. Next base: position 200,741 of record NZ_KQ961033.1, on the reverse strand, counting down.
TTCGGTCGTAGCGCGTTGCAAATCTGCGGAAGTGCTTCATTCGATTGAAGCACCGCTCGATGCGGTTGCGATATATGTATGCGAGTTCATCGTGTGGAATGATGACCTTGCGCGAGCGTTTTGATGGGATGATTGCCTTGGCTCCCATACTGGCAATCATCTCGCGCAAAGCGTTACTGTCATAGGCTTTGTCAGCCAGAACAGCACCGCCGCTTTGCCCCTCCAGAAGAGCTGGCGCTCGGGTGATGTCGCTTACCTGACCTGCGGTGACGATGAAACGCAACGGTCGGCCCAACGCATTGGTCAGCATATGAATCTTGGTCGTCAGTCCGCCTCGGGAACGCCCCAGCGCCTGATCCTTGCCCCCTTTTCCGGTGGCTGCCTGTTCATGGGCGCGGACGATCGATATCTGATGATCGACAGCACCTAGAGCCGCATTGAGGCCGGTAAATCTACCGCCGATAATAGCTACTTCTCTGGACGGTGAAATCTCGCCGGCTTTTGCATCGTCTGGACGAGTACCATATCGGCACTCCCCATGGATTTCTCCAAATGTTTTGTGTCATCGGAACGCTTTCCAGGCTGCAATATTGTTGCTCTGCCACGAAAGAACGATATGGATGAAATGGACCGTCAGGCTGTCCATCGCTCGAAAACTCAGTTGGAAATATCATGAACGCATTGACCTGGACCTGGAGTATCGCCGGCTTGACCGCGCTCGGTGTCATTACGCGACCTTTTGCCTGGCCGGAAGCGATATGGGCGGTTCTCGGTGCGCTTTTGCTTGTCGGTTTCGGTCTCATCGGTCCTGCCGATGCCTGGGTCGGCATTACTAAGGGCACGGACGTCTATCTGTTTCTGATCGGCATGATGCTGTTGTCAGAGCTTGCACGGCGGGAAGGGCTGTTTGACTGGCTGGCCATGGTCGCAACGACCCATGCCAAGGGTTCGCCTAAACGTCTTTTTGTTCTGATCTATGTTGTTGGTGTGATCGTCACTGTGTTCCTTTCGAACGATGCGACGGCGGTCGTACTGACGCCTGCGGTTTACGCAGCCTGCCGGACGGCAAAGGTCAAAGACCCGATGCCCTATCTCCTCATCTGCGCCTTCATCGCAAATGCCGCCAGCTTCGTCCTTCCCATCTCCAATCCTGCCAATCTGGTGATTTTTGGCGGTGGAGAGATGCCGCCACTGTCGCGTTGGCTTGCGACGTTCGGTCTGCCTTCGATCGTGTCTATCCTCGTGACCTTTGCCGCGCTGTACTGGACGCAGCGTTCTGTCATTCGTGCCGATAGCGTCGCCTCCAATATGCAGTCAGCTCCCATTTCATCGAGCGCCAAGCTCGCCGGTTTTGCTTTGTGTGGTACGGCGGTGATCCTTCTGGGTGCTTCGGCCCTGCACATGGATTTGGGTCTTCCGACATTTATCGCTGGCAGCCTTGCCACGGCTACGGTGCTTTTGATCAACCGGGGTAGCTTTGTTGAGACGTTGAAGGGTGTCTCCTGGAGTGTACTGCCCCTCGTTGCCGGGTTGTTCGTCGTTGTCGAGGCGTTGAGCCAGACCGGGCTGATAGACCAGCTTGCGCAATATCTCTCTCAACAAGCGTCGACATCTCCAACCTGGACTGCTGCGGGCGCAGGTGCGGCGGTGGCTTTGACGACCAACCTCGTGAACAACCTGCCGGCTGGCCTGGTCGCCGGAAGTGCGATCCAGTTGGCGCATGTATCTGACAAGATTGCTGGCGCGATTTTGATAGGCGTTGATCTCGGGCCCAACATTTCCATCACGGGATCGCTTGCCACGATACTTTGGCTCAACGCACTTCGTCGCGAAGGTCTGAAGCTTGGAGCCTGGGCTTTCATGAAAATTGGTATTGTTGTGACAGTGCCAGCATTGGCAGCATCGCTTTTCGTGCTCGTAATGCAATGATTACGATTGTCTGAAAGTGTTGCCGCTCGCTGGGTGGTTCTATGCAGCGCCCATATGAGATGGTTTTTGATTGCCGGACGCAGCCACGTCATGGCGATCGATATCCTCACCTGTTGGCTGAATAACCGGGTTTCCGCGGCGGTCGCGCAGCACTTCCACCGCTATGCCGTAGGTATTTGAAATAAGCTCTGGTGTGACGATATCTCTGGGCGCGCCGCTTTGCCTCAACCTACCTTCCGATATGACCAGAAGATTATCGGCGTATTGGCATGCAAGGTTCAGGTCGTGCAACACGACCACAGTCACCCAGCCATTACTCCGGGTTTCTTGTCGCACCAGGTCCAGCAGACCGACTTGATGTCTGAGATCCAGTGCACTGACTGGCTCATCCAGCAACATCGTTTGCGGGTCACGCATCAGGACCTGCGCGAAGAGTGCCATCTGCCGTTGGCCACCGCTGAGGGAGGATATATCCCGGTTTGCAAGGTGTCCTATTCCCGCTTGATGAAGTAGTGTCATCGCGACGTCCAACGTTTCATCGTCAATATGCAGGGACAATTGACCGGACCGTCCGAGTGCAACGACTTCGAGTACGCTGAGCGCAATATCGACCGTGGTATCCTGCGGCATATAAGCAAACGTATCGCGCCAGTTTTTGACAAGCTTGCGGTTCTTTTCTCCTGCACGCAGAGTACGATCACCGACACGTATGGAGCCATTGGCCAGTGGCAAGTCTCCAAACATGGCGCGCAACAAAGTTGTTTTGCCGGTGCCATTCGGACCGATTACGGCATGAACTTGTCCCGCTGCCAGCCGCGCGCTGAGTTGCTGTACGACTGCCTGACCGCCACGCTCTATCGACACCTCCTCAAGGATCATCATCGGCTGCGCCTCTTCGGAGCAAAGATGAGCCATAGGAGGAACGGCACACCCACAATCGCCGTGACGATCCCGACGGGGAAGAGAGCCCCCGGAACGATGGATTTCGACAGGATCGACGCAGCCGATAACATCAAAGCACCGCTTAAGATCGACATGGGTAGAAAGAACCGCTGGTCTTCGCCGACGGTCATGCGGGCTATGTGCGGCGCGACCAATCCGATAAAGCCGATGACACCGACGAAGCTCGTCGCCGTTGCAGTCATGATGGCGACGATGATGAGCACTTTCATGCGCAACAAACGAACATTCACGCCCAGGCTTGCGGCTCGCATTTCTCCCATTCTGAGCGCAGTCAGTTTCCAGCAATCCGCCATCAACAGCACGCAGCAGATCGCGGTCACGGCGGCTGTGAGGGTTACCGTCGGCCAGGTTGCCTTGCTGAGACTGCCGAACAGCCAGAACAGGATTTGTTGAGACAGCTCCGGCGAAGACAGAAACTGAATAAGTGAAAGGAGCGATTGAAAAAGAAACAGAAGCGCTATGCCGCCAAGGATAATCGTTTCTGTTGCGATCTGACGCATGGAGGCAAGGAAGAACAGGAAGAGTGCCGCCAGCATGGCGAAGACAAATGCCCCCAAGGGAACCGCGATCATCGCATCGATTCCAAGCCCGCCCACAGCCAGCACAAGAGCCGCGCCGAAGCCTGCCGCCGCCGCCATACCCAGAGTGTAGGGACTTGCCATCGGGTTATTGAGCAATGTCTGCATCTGTGCGCCACCTGCACCCAGTGCTGCACCAACACAGAGTGCCATCAGCGCCATTGGCAGGCGCAAACCACGCACGATCGAATCGGTCATCGTTTCTCGCACGCCAATACCGGTCAAGGATCGTACGACCTCGGACGGAGAGAGCATCGATGGCCCCGTTGCTATGTCAAGTACAAGGCTGATCGCCATGAGGATGAAAAAGATCAAAACGATCCGCCAGCGGCGGCGCTCGCGCAGCCTGTGCTCACCAATAGCCTCAGCGTTGCGGGCAGCAATTGTCATGAAATACCTGTCGTGCAGAGCTTGTCGTGAAAGCGAACGCCCAGTGAGAGGCGTTCGCAAATTGTTGCCTCTCCGTTACTCGGTAACGGCGATGGCGAAGGTGCCTTCGGGTGTTACAGGCAGATACTTTTTGTAGTAGCCAAGGTAGTTCGCGATTGGGTCAACATCCCCGAACTGCTCTGGATAAAGCTGCTTGGCGATATACTGGACCAGCGCGAAATCCGATAGCGTGCGCGATCCACCCTGATAGACGCCGAAGAGCTTGCCGTTCTTGATAGCGGGCAACTCACTCCAGCCTTGGCGTGTCTCGAAGGCTTTCAAGTTTTTTCGCGCATCCGCCTCTTTTACGCCCGGGCCCATAGGCATCGCTGTCGGGTTCTTGTTGTCTTCACGTCCCGAAATAAAAATAACGTCCGGTTTCGCCACCAGAACCTGCTCTGGATTGATAGGACCCCACCACTCCACGAAAGGTGCAGCAATGTTGTCGCCACCTGCCAGGGTGGACATCGCGCCCCACATATTCTTGCCGTAGGTAAAGGAGTATTCCGCCGGGCCCTTGTTGCCAAACTCCACATATACTTTCGGTTTTGGCTTGCCTGACTTGGCGACGCGATCCGCAATATCCTTCATCGCACCCTGATAGAGGTCGGCGATCTCGTTGCCGCGCTGATCCTGTCCCGTCAGTTGGCCGAATAGCCTGGTGGACGCGACGTGACGCTCAACCGTCTGAGCGTTATAATCGACGACGACGACAGGAATGCCTTGTTTTACCAGCCGCTCGGCATCAAGCCCCAGTGCCTTGAACTGCCAGTCCGCAAGAATTACGAGATCAGGGTTCAAGCTCAGGACTTTTTCGACGGAGAAGGTCTGCGTGTCCACTTCGCCGACATCCGTTATATCAGCGAGCGACGGCCGGTGCGCCACGTGCATCTTCCAGTTGGCCGGAACTTTCCCAACCCATGCTTCTCTGGAAATCCCGACGACGGAATCGTAGGCTTTTTCGCCACCGACTGCCATGTAGTCCTCGAAATAAAAGCCCAGAACGACACGCTTCGCCGGAAGGTCAACCTTAACTTCACGCCCGATCACGTCGGTTATCGTCTTCATTTCTGCCATGACGGGGGAGGCTACTACGAAAACCGAGAGCAACGCAGCAAGACCGCTAATAAATGATTTCATAATAAAGATCCAAGGGTTGAGATGCCGCTGCTCTAATAAATATGATAAATTAAGTCAATTTAATTGGCGATGGATTCCATCGTATTTCCAACTGAATAATGGTTGGTTTTTCTGATGTACTGTTCTGAGACATGGTTGCATAGCCACGGTAGCGAGAGCTGTGTCCGGTAGTGCAGCTACATAACAGTGCTGGGAGGAGTTTTGATAACAGCTACAGGGCGTACGGATCGATTGCGATCTTACGCCATCAGGTGTGTGAATGATTGTAAACGCCACCACGCCGTCTGCTGTGGTGGGCGTTTCGTTTTCAAGAAGTGCACTGTTTTGAGTTGCCACTAAGCGTCAACGCAAAAAAAGAGGCGGTCAACTGACCGCCCCGTTTTCAAATTCGATGTCTTAATTACCTTAAGCAGGGCGCTCTTCGCCCGCATTGGGTCGCCAAGTGATCAATTTCTTCTCAACAACATCGAGTACAAGATCTATGAGGAGAACAAAGATTGCCAGGATGATGATGCCTGCAAACACGCCCACTGCGTCGAAGTTACCTTCCGAGCGTGCGATGAGGTAGCCGAGGCCAGCCGATGCGCCGAGATATTCGCCGATGATTGCACCGACGACTGCAAAGCCGACCGAGGTGCGAAGCGAAGACAAAATCCAGCTTGCCGCAGCAGGGAAGTACACATGGCGCAGAAGGTCGGAACGTTTTGCGCCGAGGATACGAGCGTTCGATAGAACGACCGGGTTTACTTCTTTGACGCCCTGCATGGCGTTGAAGAAGGTGACGAAGAATACGAGCGTAACCGCAAGTGCTACCTTCGACCAGAGGCCCAATCCCAACCAGAGAACGAAGATCGGAGCCAGAACAACGCGTGGAATTGCATTGACAGCCTTGATGAAGGGATCGAGCACGCGGGCGACAAACGGGCTTAGCCCAAGCCATACGCCTGCCGCGACACCGAGGCCTGTACCAATGAGATAACCCAGAACAGTCTCGCTCAGTGTTATTCCCACATGCTTGTAGAAACCGGCGTCAGCTATCCATGTGACGACCTGTTTGACGATGTCGAATGGGGCGGGAAAGAAGAACCGATCGATCACCGCTGTCGTAACGCCAAGCTGCCAACCGCCCAGCAGGACAACAAGAAGCGCGACCTGAATGAGGCGAATGTTAATGGCGTGCATAGCTTTTCTCCACTTCGCCGCGTAGGGATGCCCAAATGTCGCGGTACAGGGTCATGAATTTCGGATCGAGTTTGATTTCTGCGACGTTGCGCGGACGCTCCAGATCGACAGGGAAACTCTCGATAACGCGGCTTTTCGGACCGGCTGCGAGCACCACGACACGATCACCCAGAGCAATGGCTTCTTCGAGGTCATGGGTGATCATGACGACGGCCCGGCGGTCTTCCTGCCAAAGCCTCAGAAGCTCGTTTTGCATGAGGTGTCTGGTGTGGATGTCCAGCGCCGAGAACGGCTCATCCATCAAGATGACCTTTGGCTCAGTTATGAGGGCTTGGGCCATCTGCACGCGCTTGCGCTGACCACCGGACAATTGATGCGGAAAGCGTGTTTCAAAGCCTTTCAGACCTACTTTCTCCAGCCATGCCAGCACCTTGCCGCGCCGTTCTGCCTCTGGGACGCCCCTGAACATGAGACCCAACTCGACATTCTGATACGCGGTTTTCCAGGGAAGAAGAGCATCCTGCTGGAACAGATACCCGATGTTGTTTTGAACGCCGTTGACAGCTGCGCCGTCGATAGAAACGGCACCTTTCGCGGGCTTCAGCAAGCCCGCGATTGCATTGAGGATGGTCGATTTGCCGCAACCGGTCGGCCCGACGATGGAGAGGAATTCTCCATCGCCGACCTTGAGATTGACGTCCTGAACGGCAACAAAGGAACCAAACGCCATCGTGACGTCGTCAATTGCCACCATTGATTTGGCTTGAGCATCTGCCACTGGCGTTAACTTTCTAATTGTCGAAGACATTGACAAGCCCTCACTGTGCGGGCTTCGAAGCCGTGGCCTCGACGAACGTGTTGGTATAGGTGGTGTTGAGGTCGATTGTGGCCTTGGCGACCGCATCGTTGAAGCTTTTCAAAACCATCAGGGGTGTTTCCAGATCGCCGGGAACGAACTTGCCGTCTTCCGAGAAGATCGCCTTCGCAGCTTCCACAGCCTTGATATAGGTCTGCTTGTCGCCAGACACGAAGTCGTCAGGAAGCTTCTCGACAATCTCTTCGGCTGAGTGCGCCTTCATCCAGTGCAAGGCCCTGACGGTGGCGTTGGTCACTTTCTGAACTACTTCGGGATTTGCGTCGATGTATTCCTGTGTCGCGTAAAGAACGGATGTTGGATAGATGCCGCCGTAGACGTCCTTCGCTCCTTGGTCGCTACGTGCGTCGATCAGAATTTTGCCCAATCCGCGCTCAACGACAATCGTGGCCGCCGGGTCATAGTTTACCAGCAGGTCGATTTTCCCCTGCTGCAAAGCGGCCACGGCTGCTGCACCGGAACCAACGCCAATGATGGAAATATCGTCTTCACTCAGATTGTGTTGCTTCAGGTAATAACGAATGAAGAAGTCAGACGACGAACCGGGTGAAGTGATACCGACTTTCTTGCCTTTGATTGTCTCGGGCTTTGCAGGGTCGAAGTCCGTGTCGTTGGTTCCAGCAAGAACCAACCCGGAGTTGCGTGCCAGCATCACGAAGCCGACAACATGTTTGTTTTGCGACTGCATCTGGATCGTATGGTCATAGAAGCCGACTGCCACATCTGTTGAACCAGCAACAAGAGCCTGGAGGACCTTGGAGCCGCCTTGGGCAAAGTTCTCGGTGGTAACGTCCAGACCTTCGTCCTTGTAATAGCCGAGGCTTGCAGCCACAGGGAAAGGCAGGTTGTTGAGATTATACGATCCGACACTCATTCTGACTGACTCGGCATTCGCGGATGCTGCAAGTGCACAAAGCGCCGTCGCTGCTAACAGGTATTTACGCATAGGGGTCTCCTCCCGGTTGTCTTTGTTGTTTTGCCAATGTGGCGTCTTTTAAGCTGCGTTTTCGATCGCCGTATTGGGTTTTGCGAAAACGTATCCTTCAAAAAGTCGGCGGGCCGTCCTCACGAGGCCAGCCGTAATCGTACCGTTTCTCATCTCCAGCTGAACATCGAGACGACCTGCTGGATGCTCGATCTGAATCTGGGTCGGTACAGTGAGCTTGCCTGCATCTTCGAACGCTATTGTTCCATCTGTCACTGCAGCTGTTGCAATGCCGACAGCACCGGTCGTTGCGAGAGCAGGATGGCATTCGCTGGGCATGAAATACCGCACTGACAGCGTTCCGCCTTTACGGGCTGGAGATATCAGAACTGGCTTCGGGATAACCATGTCGGTCACGTCTCCCATGCCCATGAGTTGACCTGCCTTGATGCGTATGCGGGCCAAGCGTGCTATCAATTCACGGTTTTCAGTGAGAGCTTGAGGGTCTTCATAGCCCGTCAAACCCAGATCGATAGCGCGGATGAGCACCATCGGCATCGCGCAGTCGATCACTGTCACAGCCACGCCATCAATGATGTCGATGGCCTTACCCGTTGGCAACAGTTTGCCGGTTTTGGCGCCTGCGGCATCCATGAAAGTCAGCGCGATCGGAGCGGCCAAACCAGGGACACCATCAATTGAGGCATCACCGAGATAGATGACTTCATTGCCGTGGGTGGGCACCTTGGCCTCGATCAACTTACCGGTGTTCACGTTGTGGATGCGAACAAGTGTATCTGTCCCTTGTCCCTGAACCAACCCTGCTTCGATTGCAAAGGGACCGACGGCAGCCAGCATGTTGCCGCAATTGGGCGAGTAGTCGACATATTGCCGGTCTGTGCGGACCTGAGCAAATAGGTAGTCGATGTCCGCGCCCTCAACTTTAGACCGACCGATGATGGCAACCTTCGAGGTGACAGGATTTCCGCCACCGATGCCGTCGATCTGAAGGGGATGTCCAGAACCCATAATCGATAAAAGTGTTGCATCCTTCTGAGCTTGATCACGGGGAAGGTCCGATGCCAAAAAAAACGGCCCACGAGACGTTCCGCCGCGCATCAGTACACAAGGTATCTTTTGAAGGTCGTTCATGGTCGCCTCAATCTTGCATTTGATGGATCAATCCATCGAGTTGTTGCAATATGAGGAAGATAACCTTATTTGTTAAATGCAATGTTTTGGAGGTTTATTGCGATATGAGCATCAATTGCGAAATTCTGGATTTGCGTGCATTTCAAGCTGTGGTTGAACTTGAGAGTTTCCATAGGGCGGCGGACGCGCTCCATCTATCTCAGCCCGCTTTGACACGACGTATCCAAAAGCTTGAACAATCCATTGGGGCACCCTTGCTGGAACGCACGACGCGACACGTAGCGCCGACGGCCATGGGCCAAGAGGTAATGCCGCTTGTGAGGCGAATGCTGGAGGAGTTCGATGGGTCGCTATTTGCGATGAAAGAGGGGACGCAGCGTCGTGGGTTGATTACGATGGCCTGCGTGCCAACGGCGGCCTTCTACTTCCTTCCGACCGTCATCAAAACATTTAGTGAGCAATATCCTCATATAAGGCTTCGTATCCGAGATCTCACAGCCAATGACGGGCTGCAAGCCGTAGCGCGAGGCGAGGTTGAATTCGGGATCAATCTCATGGGCAACTCGGACCCGGATCTTTCTTTCGAGCCACTTATTGACGACCCATTTGTTCTTGCAATGAGAAAAGATCATCCACTGGCGAGGTTCGAGTCGATCCAGTGGAATCAGCTTGAAGAGTATCCGCTTGTGGTCGTGGATCGCTCAAGCGGTAACAGAACCTTGCTTGATGGCGCGCTGGCGAGACACAATCTAAAGCTGAATTGGACATACGAGGTGACCCACCTCAATACGTCTTTGGGTCTTGTCGAAGCGGGTTTAGGCATTTCAGTGTTGCCCCGGCTGGCAACCCCGCAAGAGGAACACCCTTTCTTGGTGTCGCGACCAATTGTCGAGCCTGTTGTTTCTCGAACGATCGGCATTGTTCAAAGAAGAAGTAGCACCTTGTCGCCAGCCGCTGAGAAGTTCGTGGAGATGTTGTTGAAGACCTGGAAAACACCGTAGTTAAACGTCGCATAGAGGGGTGTTGGAGTTCTTTGACTCATCTTTTAGTCGTTATATGCGCGTCGCCAATGATATTTGGGTGTCGGACGATGCTGGTAAGCCGAACGTCATCAAGGGGAGTTGGGCAACCCGTGCAGGATCATCGCTGCGGCACCGAACGCCACTGTATCTGTGGCCTCGATTTCAGGGATTAAAATGCTTGGCTGAAGAACCCGTGCTCCCTCGAAAGGCCTGCTTCTGTTAAAATCGAGCCAGTATGCAAGCCGTCGGCGAACGAGGCGCGGG
>NZ_KQ961033.1:0-190273 GCF_001562555.1 Agrobacterium bohemicum | reverse complement strand
AGAGTGCCGCCGATGAAGATCGCCGAAGGTGCCAAAACGGATGTAATCATGAAGGCGAGACGGGCGGTTTCAGGTCCTGCCCGTTCAAGCCACGCGTCCAACACGCTTGCGTGGTTTTCAAGATAGATACCCCATTGGTCCGGGGAGCGGCCTGTCGGTATGGTCCCAACAGAGGTCTCGCACCAGGCCGCTAAATCGGCGAATGAGGGCCGTGAGAGGCCCCGTGGGCGAAGCGCGCCGACGTCGCCAGCATTTCCCAGATTACCACGATAAAGTTCGCCGCCGATGACGAGACCGCTGCCAATGCCTTCCGCCAGATACAAATATGCAAAATTGTCGTGTCCGGCGGCGTTTCCCAAGGCAAGTTCGCCGACGGCCGCTGCGTTTGCGTCATTTTCAATGATCACGGGGCAACCAAGCGTTTCGCGCAGAGACGAAGCGAGATCGGGCCCCGCCCAGGCAATCACTTCGTCGGCAAGATCGAGTTTTGTTGCACCCTGACGAAAGCGCGTCGGCATTGCCACGCCTGCACCAAGCAGCAGGTTTTCGTCGACATCGTACGACGCAAGAAGACTGGCCTTGCTGTCATTTATAGTTTTCTCAACGTTGCGGAATGCCTCGTATGGCCCGTCCAGATGATGTTCACCAATTCGTTCGCCGCAAAAATCGAGCAAGGTCAGGGTTAGAGAATAGTGGTTGGCATGGACGCCAAGGGCGTAGCCGACATTGCCTTGAAGCATCAGATCGATGTGAGGTGCGCCACGCCCGCCGTGGCGCCTTGCACCTTCGATGATAATGCCCCGCTTGATCAGGTCGCGGGTCATCATGCTCACGGCTGCCGGTGTAACGCCGCAAAACTCAGCGATCTCCGCACGTGAAGCCACACCCTTGCGGCGAAGATGATTGATCACCGCGGCCTGCGTATTGCCAATACCGACCAGGGGCGAATGTCGTTTTAGCACCGTGACGTCCTTCGGATAATTAAAAACGCGATGTCATAAATCTATTACTTAAGCAACTTAATTAAATAATCACTTTCAATCGGATTATTCTCCATGAACAAATTTCTGGCTCTCCTTTCTTCCGCGGCGATGTCTGCGCTCGTCGCAAGCGCTGCGCATGCAGAAGACATCACCATCAAGCTCTCGACACTCGCCGATAAGACAGCGCCGGGCCGCATCACCAACATTGAAGGTGCGGCAAAGATCATGAACGAGCAGTTCAAGTCCGCAGGCGTTGACAAGCGCATCGTCATTGAAGCCAACAACAGTGCTGTTAAGGGCTGGGACGATCTGGCACTGGAAACCTTGAAGGCATTTTCCGTTGGTCAGGGTCCGGATATCTACGTGGTAGCTCACGAGTGGATCGGCCAGTTTGCTGAAGACGGTTACGCCTTGCCGATGGATGAGCGGATTGCCGCTGCGCCTTGGGTTTACGGCGATATCCTGCCGGTGCTGTGGAATTCGGCCAAGGCCAAGGACGGCAAGATTTATGGCGTTCCTCAAGACGCTGAAATCCGTATGTTCTTCTACAACAAGGACATGCTGCGCAAAATCGGCAAGGATGAAGCCTTTATCGAGGGCCTGCCTGCCAAAGTCGAAGCGGGTGAGTTTACGCTTGATGATTTGACGGCGCTTTCAAAAGAGGTGGTTGATGGCAAAGCTGCGCAATACGGCATGCTGCACCGCCCCAATGTCGGTATTGATTACCTGATGGTCTTTCAGTCCTATGGCGTGAAGTTCATGGATGAGAAAACCGGTAAGCTGGTTTTCCCCAAGGCCGAGATGACCAAGGCATTGAGCTGGTATGAGCGCAATGCCAAGGAAGGCGTTACCCCTGTCGATAACACGGCCATGAGCTGGGAGGCTATTCAGGGTGCCTTCAAGCAGGAAAAGGCTTTCATCTTCCATCAGGGTGTCTGGGCGGTAGCCTGGCAGGTGGGTGAAAAGAATGGTGCGACGTGGCCAAACGATAAGGAAGGCTATTTCCACAAGATCGGCTGGATTCCTGCACCTGCCGCTGAAAAGGGTGGGAAGCCCGCTAACCTTTCTCATCCGCTGCTCTACACGGTCAACGCCAAAAGCAAGAATGCCGACATCGCCGCCGATCTCGTAGCGCTTGCGACATTGCCATACTTCAACAACGAACATGCCGTGACGTCTTTCCACACGGCTATCAGCAACGCACAGACAGCGATGCCGAAATACAAGGACAACTGGGTTTTGTCCGCCGCCTCGCCAATGATGGAGCATGCCCAATTCGTGCCTAATCATACGCAGTTCGGCAGCTACAACAAGGTATTGTTCAGCGGCTTGCAGGCGGTTGAGACCGGTAAGATGACGGCGGCCCAGGCTGTTGACTTCATTTCCGATGAGCTCGAACTGCAGTTCGGCAAGGACATCGAAATCCGCGACTCGGCCAGCAACTGATCCCGCATCTTCTCCCTGCCGCCCGGCTGTTACCGGGCGGCACCTTTGTTTTCACTGGTCCACGACAATGTCCCAATTCCAGCTTCGACCACGCCGTCCGGCCCGGCCTATGCTTTATCTCGCGCCAGCCATCGCGTTGCTTGCCGTATTTTTTCTAGCGCCGATCGTTGTCAATGCGGTCATCGCCTTTACCGATATGGGCGCTAACCTGCGCGTCGGCCACTTTACGTTCCAGAATTTCGAACGCATCGTTCAACGCGATGCGCGCATGCCAATGGTTCTGCTGACAACGCTTATCTATGTCACCGCGACCCTGTTCATTTTCAATATCGGCCTCGGTGCGCTATTGGCGATGACATCAACAGCAATACCCGACAAGCTCGGCAATTTTTTCCGCGGCCTGTGGCTGTTGCCGCGCATGAGCCCGGCCGTGCTCTATGGTATCTTGTGGATATGGATTGCCGATCCGTCACCTTCGGGCTTGCTCAATCAAGTCACAGGCACGTTCGGTCTGCCGCCGATAAATCTGCGCAACGATTTTCCGCTGTTCCTCATCATTCTGGCAAATGGCGTCGTTGGTGCATCTTTTGCCATGGTCATTCTGACTTCGTCGATCCGCTCCATCCCTTCCCATCTTGCCAATGCGGCGCGTGTCGATGGGGCCAGTGAATGGGGCGTCTTGCGGCATGTCGTGGCTCCCGCACTCTCGCAACCGATACGGCTGATCTCCATCTATCAGGCGCTGTCGCTGATGACGACTTTTGAATATATTCTGCTCATCACGGGTGGTGGACCGGTTTACGATTCCACGCCCTATGCCCTCTACATCTATCGCCGCGCCTTTGAAAACGGCGCTTATTCTTACGGTGCAGCGCTGGCGCTGGGCTTTATGGTTATCGGGGTTGTCGTCACGTTGCTGCACTGGCGCGTCACCAACATGAGCTCAACTTTTGCGGCTCCAAAGATAGAGGTGTTGTGATGACACTCATTCAGACCAAGGCCGTTTCCTCTGCTGACTGGGTCAGCCTCGAACGCCGGGGTGCAGTCCACAGAGCGGGTTTTCTGTCGGCTATCATTCTTTTCCTGACGATTGTTTCTGTGCCGGTTCTGCTGCCTTACCTTTGGTTGCTGGTAAAGTCGCTGACGTTGTCTGACGAAGCGGTCAGCCGGATCGTTCTTTGGCGCACATCTGCCATTGCGGGCGTTTCTTATCTCGGCGCAATCGCACTTGCACTTCTGGCAGAGCGTTTGCGCAAACCGGCCCTTTCATGGGCAGCACTCTGCTTGGTTGTTGTCATTCTGGTGACGATTTTTCTGCTCCCGCACATGACGCTCGATAATTATCGCTTCCTTTGGAACCGCGATATTGCTGGCACCGGCACCACCAAAATGGACCTGATGCCTTCCATATGGTCGGCATTCGGAAGCTCCGTCGTGTTCGCTGTCAGCCAGACAGTTATCGTCACGCTCGTGGCGACGCCGGCGGCCTATGCCCTGTCGCGCTTCGCCTTCGCCGGTCGCGAGACCTTTCTGCGTGGTCTGTTGATGTTGCATGCCTTTCCGGCACTGGCGCTGACCGTCGCGATTTTCATCCAGCTTCACTATATGGGCCTGCTCAATAATCTCGCGGGCGTGGTGATGGTGCTGAGCGCGTTGGAACTGCCATTCGCCATTTTCGTGCTCAAGAGCTTTTTCGATAACGTCCCCTGGGACATCGAAATGAGCGCTGTGACGGACGGTGCCACCCGCTCCCAGGCGTTTCGCATGATCGTGCTCCCGCAGGTCAGCGGCGGCTTGATCGCGGTTGCCACTTTCACATTCCTGAAGGGCTGGGAGGAATATGTCTTCGTCCAGACGCTGCTCATCGACAAAAGTCAGATGACAATGAGCCTCTACCTCTTCTTCGTCGCACAGGACAATATGGGCGCAGACTACGGCATGATCGCCGCCGTCGGCATCATTTATCTACTGCCTGTGCTGCTCCTCTACACTTTCACGCAGAAGTACATCACCCAGATGAGCTTTGGCGGGATCAAGGGATAATTGCCATGGCCAAGATCACTCTCGATAAACTCACCAAGAACTGGGGAGAGACCCAGGTTCTGAAACCGATGAACCTGACCATCGAAGACGGGGAGTTCGTCGCAATTCTTGGGCCATCCGGTTGCGGAAAATCCACGACGCTGTTTCTTCTTGCAGGCCTTTACGCCCCCACCGCAGGACAGATCGCTTTCGATGGCCACAACGTCAACAGTGTCGACGCGCGCGATCGCAATGTCGGTATCGTCTTTCAGTCCTACGCGCTCTATCCGAACCTGACCGTGAGGGAAAACATCGCCTTTCCCCTGCGCTTCAAAACCATTGACAAGCCAGAAGTCGCAAAGCGGGTGGAGGAGGCGGCAAGCCTCGTTCAGATCAGTGCGCTGCTGGACCGACGCCCGTCGCAACTGTCTGGTGGTCAGCAGCAGCGTGTGGCACTTGCCCGGGCGTTGGTGAAAGAGCCGAATATCCTTCTGCTGGATGAGCCGCTGTCTAACCTCGACGCCACCTTGCGGATTACCATGCGTGCGGAGCTGAAAAGCATTCAGAAACGACTGGGTTTCACCACGCTGATCGTGACCCATGACCAGATCGAAGCGATGACCATGGCGGACCGGATCATCTGCATGAACAATGGCGAGATCGCGCAAATCGGCACGCCGGATGATCTCTATCGTCGTCCCAACAATCTGTTTGTGGCTGGCTTTATTGGTACGCCGCCCATGAACCGGATTAAAGGGAAAGCGGCCGGTCGCCGCCTGCGGCTGGGTGAGACATCGCTCGACCTCAACGTTCAATATGATGGTGAGGTGACGTTCGGTTTGCGGCCGGAAGACATCAGTCTCATCTCGGATGCAGAAGCGGCATTGAAGGGTCAGATCGCTACCGTTGAGCCAATGGGTCGGGAGGTGTTCTATACCATCGATACTCTTGCAGGCCCCATCCACGCTTTGGAATATGGAGAGGCGGTGCGGCACGCGCCCGGTGATGCCGTCGGAATCTCCTGCAAGTCGGACATCACGCTTCTCTTCGACGTATCGGGCAATCGCATCACCAATCTACACGCCCATGTATCGCATCAAAATATCCGGGCGAGAACGCTCGAGCCAGCAAACTGACAGGATTTTCTCGTGACCAAGATCGTATCCCATCGCGGTGCCAACCACTTTGCGCCGGAAAATACCTTTGCTGCCGCCGACCTCGCGATAGAGCACGGTGCAGACTATATCGAGCTTGATGTGCGAGAGAGCGCCGACGGCGTACTCTATGTTTTTCATGATGAAACGCTGGACCGCACCACCAACGCCACCGGCTCGCTTGGCCACGTCTGGTCCACAGAAATCGATGCACTTGATGCCGGAAGCTGGTTCGGAGACGATTTCAAGGGCGCCATCGTCCCACGGCTCGATGCTTATCTGGAACATCTTCGCGGTCGCGCTGGCGTCTATATCGAGTTGAAATATTGCGATCCCGCCAAGGTGGTGGCGCTGGTGCGTGACCTCGGCATGGTGCGTGACACGTTCTACTTCTCGTTTTCCGAAGAAATGCGGCGCGACCTTCAACTTATTGCCCCGGAATTCCGCAAAATGATGACGCTCAACATCGCGAAATCACCGTCGTTGGCCGGTGCCGTTCACCACGCGTCGATCATTGAAATTACCGTAGAGCAGATGCGTCGCCCCGGCATATTGGAAGCGTGCGGCAAGGCAGGTCTCGAGGTCATGACCTATTATGGCGGTGATGATCCGGCTATTCACCGCGAGATCGCAAAGGCTGGTGTTGACTACATCAACCTTGATCGTCCGGATTTGTTTGACGCCGCCCGACGCGAATTGCGTGGAGAAGCTGCCTGATGCAAATCGCAGTCGTTGCGGACGCTCACCTGCACGATCTTTACGGCGGTTACGGCATGCTGGAAGAAGCGAGCGGCGAGGTAGCCCTGCGAACACTTGCCGACACGATGGCCTCAACGCGTGTTTTCAATGAAAGCCATGCTGCGTTCATTGCCGTGCTTGACGATATTGTCAGGCGTGGCATCCGCGATGTCGTTCTTCTCGGTGACTATTCCGACGATGGTCAGATGGATGCCGTTGCGGCGTTGAAAAAGGTTCTGTCTTTATACGAAAACAGCCATGGCATGCGGTTTTTCGTGACCTTTGGAAATCACGATTGTTTCGGTCCAGAGCCGCGCCATCAGGCCAAGTGGTTGACGAAGGCCGATGGGCACGACCCTCTCCTGGTAACGAGCGATGAGCGCGCGAAAACACCGGCCGTTATCCAAGCCGGAATGCTGGGAATGTCGACGGATCACGCGATGAAATCCATGGCCTATTATGGCGTCGGGCGGCCCGAGGGAGTAGGACACTGGGAGACGCCTTTCGTCAATTGTAGTGGCCAGGAACATCAACGGCGTCAACGCAGCGATGCAACGTGCCTGGACGCGTCTTATCTCATCGAGCCTCAAGATGGACTGTGGCTTTTGATGCTGGACGCCAACGTCTTCCACAGGGTCAACGGCACGTGGCAGGTCCGTTCCGATGCTGCCTGGGATCACATATTGGAAGAACGCCCCTATATCCTGACATGGATATCTGACGTGGCAGAACGCGCTATTCGCACGGGCAAGACACTTCTCGCATTTTCGCATTATCCAGCCCTTCCACTCGCTCTGACGGGTGAGGGTGAGACTGTGCGTTGCGCCTGCACCCCGGACTGGCATGAGCGTATGCCTTCGCTAAAGAGCAGCCAGCGACTGGCAGAGGCGGGGCTCCGATGGCATTTCAGTGGCCACATGCATGTGGCGGGGCGCATTGAGCTCAATAGTCTGATAAACCTCGCGGTACCATCCCCTGTCGCCTATCCGGGTGGATATATCATCGTCACGATCGAAAACGGTGTCGTGTATCCCGACACGGTGCATTTGAAAGAAACCAAGGGATTTGATATCGGATTTTCCGCCTATGAAAATCAGATTGTTGATTTTAATAACCCCATCAGCACGCCGTTACTTGCCTGTTCGACTTACTCAGAGTTCCTGCGTTTGCACCTATTGCATCTGGTCGCGACGAAACATTGCCCGAACGACTGGCCACCAAATCTCATTATCTATCTCGATCAACCGATATCGCATCTTTTCATCGGGTATGCAGAACTGTCGTCAGTTATGGAAAAATGGTCGAGCGTGGTGTCGCAACCGTTTCGTATCATGATGGAGGATTATTACATTCTCCGCGCAGGCGGAGAATTAGCGCTCCAGGATATCCCGCCGGATCGTAGCGACTTTTATCTTGATCTGGGACGCGCGCTTGAAGCGTGTGGACAGGTGGAGAGTGATCCTGTCAGCCACGTCTTTCTAGAGCGGTTTTTCGCTTGTTTCGACGGGACATTTGAACTCAGGAAAATGATTGTTCAAAGTGATCTTTGCCACAGATTGTCCAGGTCGTGGCCATAGTCACAATCGGTGCCGCCGATTATTTTGGTCTGGGTACCGACGCTGCCAGCCTCGATCGCCGTCGCCTTTGTGCTTCACGTTATTCTCCGGCGGATTTTTTAAGAGGCCTCTATTTTTTCTCCGGACGACTTGGTGTCATGCGGCGGAAGATTCTGTCCTTGAGGATGAAGTGATGCCACAACGCAGCAGCGACATGAAGAAGGACAATTGCCGCTGCCAGATACGCCAGAGTTTCGTGGACACCGGTCCACAAGGCCTCAGATTTATCAGATATTTCGAGTGGCAACCCGGGGACAACAACAATATCGAAAACGTAGCGGGGGATCTGGAGCGGAGATGTAGAAGCAACAGCCCAACCGGCAAGGGGCACCGCCACGGTAAGACATAAAAGTAAGGCGTGAGTGACGCGCGCACCGATATTTGCCGCCCTACCCGAACCAGCGGGAGGATGCGGCTTCCTGCTCAACACAGACCATATAACGCGCGGTATCGCGAGCGCCAGCACAACAAACCCGACAGACTTGTGATACTGGAACAGGTTGAACTGAAGTGCAGGATCGACGTCATCGCCACTCATTAAGTATCCAAGCGCAAGCTGTGCGATGAACAGAAGCGCAATTGTCCAATGGAAAATGATCGCTATCAAGCCATAGTTTTTCGCAGAGCTTTGCCAGCGTTTTTCATCGGTGGGTGTGGTGGAGGAAGACACATCAAGATTGTTCATTGGCTAGCTCAACTGCTGATACATTTCTTTGGCAATGGCATCCATGCGCTTGGGGTCGAGATTGCCCACCAGTGAGCAACGTATGGTTTCGTCGTCCCATGAGACTGTTTCGAGTGCACCCACGTTTGTGCGGCGCATCGCGGTATCTTCGGAATCAGAGGCCGGAACGATATAGAGCGTTACGCGCTGTCCGGTCGCGTCCTCATACATGAGCTGGGCCGCAGCCCCGGTCGAGCTTGGCAACACTCGTCCCCCTACCAGCTGCAGGCCGTGACTTTCAAGGTCTGGAATGTTGAACTTCCGATCCAGCCTTTTCATCAGCCATTTTTGCAAGTTTGATGAATCTTCGGCGTTTGCCCGGACCTCGACAGGATGTAGAATCTCGCTCGCAAACAAACTATGCGCCTGTGCGGCGGCGGTAATGATGGAACGGGTTTCTTCATCGTTTCGCTGTATGAACCCATGCCCGAACCAGCCCGCAGTCAGTCCAATAGCCAGAACAAGTATCGATGCTGCTGCCAGATTGCGCCAGTGAGCACGCTCCGATCGCACCCGACGCTCCATCCGCGCGATATCGAGATTGGCGGGCAACGCGCCTTCGTCGAGACGGCCATAAAGCGCCGTGAGGGCTGCATTTTGCTCCAGCCACGCCTTCACCTTGCGTGCATCTGCGGGATTGGAATCTAGATAGGCCGTAACGGCATTGCGGCGTTGGTCATCAAGTCGACCATCGACATAAGAAATGAGATCCGCTTCGGTTATCTGCGGCTGGCTGCCGGTCATTTTATCACCTTGAGATTGGGCTGGTCTTCTTGGGTCATTCGGGCAAGGGAAGAGCGGGCTCTACCCAATCGTGACATGAGTGTTCCCAACGGAATTTCGAGTACCTGCGCCGCCTCTGCATAACTGAAGCCTTCGACCACGACGAGGAGAAGTGCCTCACGATGTTCAGCGGACAGCGTTTCGATAGCGCGCGCCATTTCCGCAAGCGCTACGCGGCCGGTCTGGGCGGCCGGTACGAACAGCTGGTCTGCAACATCGTCAATCGGCACCTGCGCGGGCCGCCGACTGCGGCTGCGCAGGTTGTTGCGCCAGACATTGATCAGCACGCGGTAGAGCCACGGCCGCAATGGACCATCGGGCCGCCAGAGCGCCTGTTTGCGGATAGCTCTTTCCAGGCAATCCTGGACGAGATCGTCAGCGGTATCGCGATTGTGCGTGAGCGCATTCGCGTAACGTCGAAGGGCCGGAACGCTCTTTGTCATCTCATCCAGAAAATCTGGCATGATTGCTATTCCTTAGCTATATGCCACACGCCGCCGACGCCATTGCCGGTGACATCGCCCGGCTTTTTATCCATCTGCCAGAGATAGAGCGGTTTTCCCTCATGGGACCACTGCATGGTACCATCCTTGCGCGCGATCGGCTTGTAATCGCCATCGGCCTTGTCCGTCTTCGTGGCTGCAAGCGGCGGCCATTTCTTCGCACAGGCATCATAGCAGGCAGATGCGCCATCGGTGCCCTTGTCGAACGTGTAGAGGGTCATTCCGTGAGCGTCGGTCATGATCGTGCCCTGCGCCGTTTCTGTTTCGACAACCGCGCCGCCCGCATAGGGTTCGGCAAGGGCGGCAGTGCCGGTGGCAAGTGTTACGAGACCTGCGATAAGAAGATGATGTGCACGCATGACATAGTCCTTTGAAGAGAAAGACGAGTCGGACAGGATGTCCGATAATGACCAGAACACCAGCCATTGGCGTTTAATCCCGCCGCGCTGATTTTTCTGACACATTTTATATCGCGACTTATCTTACGCCTTTCAGGTCCATGTCGAACGCAACGGTGTTAGAGTACAGCGGCACACCGATGCCCATACCATAAGGCAAGCGCGGAATGTTTCCGGTGACATGGAAGGTGACCGATCCGGTTTTCTGGTCCATGAATGTGGCGTAGAATGTCTCCGGTCTCGAAACACCGCGTGCCGTAAGAATTCCTTCAACGAGCGCGCTACGAGGACCGTCCTGAACGACGCTCTTGGAGCGGAATGTGATCTGAGGATAGGCGGCAATATTGAACACCGCACTTGACGTCAAAAAGCTCTCGACCCGCGCCTGCCCCGTCTTAACGCTGGCGGGGTTGAGGCTGATCTCCACATAGGACTTTGCTGGCTGGTCGGCATCAATGTCAAACCGCCCCGTTATATCCTGAATGGTACCCTTTATTCCCGGCCCCGCAACTTGCTCGATAGAAAACCCGATATGAGACGCCGGGTCGATTTTATAGCGCCCGGCGGCGGAAGAAAGTGGATCGGCTAACGCGGGCGCGCATGCCAGCGTTATAGCGAGAAAAATAGCATAATGAGTATATCTCACCGCAGTTGCTCCATTGTTGAATAAGTAACCTCATTCAACAGAACACCTCCGTTGCGGATTTAATCCTCAGTCGGAATATTATGTCTTCGATTTGCGAATCGTGGTGTGGCGCTAACAAGCAGGCCGCGGAGGGTGCAGGCATGGCACCGTTCCCGAAACCTCACGTTTTCGAGCCCCCATAATTGTGAAAACTGGTCCATGTCTTCCCTTCAGGGCCGCTCATGCTCGCCGCGGACCCCATCAGTCTCGAAGTTTTTCGAGCAACACGTTCCTGCTGTTGTGTTTCGAGACGTAGTCTGAGGAAAAATCGCAAAAACAAAATACAGTCGCTTCCCCAATTCAAGTGCGAGAAAAATAGTGCCGCGCAGTAGCAGATCGAGACTGATATTCGCAAAAGCTTGGGGCTCCGATCAGCATCATGGAATTTCCGCGCACAAATATTCATCAATTTGCAAAACGCAAATAATTTAATCCAACGTCTTGTGGAGCTTGTTTTCATGTGATTGTATAGACAACTTATTGAGTGAGGTGGCCGACGAAATTCGAGGTGGCCCCTGACGAGAGGAGAGATTGCATGATCGTCTTCGACAATGTCACCAAGCAATATCCGGGCGCGGCCAAGGCGGTAAGCGGCTTGTCTCTCGAAGCGCCGAAAGGAAAGCTGACTGTATTCGTTGGTCCTTCAGGCTGTGGCAAGACGACGTCGTTGCGGATGATCAACAGGTTG
Organism: Agrobacterium bohemicum; assembly: GCF_001562555.1. Taxonomy (NCBI): domain Bacteria; kingdom Pseudomonadati; phylum Pseudomonadota; class Alphaproteobacteria; order Hyphomicrobiales; family Rhizobiaceae; genus Agrobacterium; species Agrobacterium bohemicum. Next base: position 178,533 of record NZ_KQ961033.1, on the reverse strand, counting down.
ATCACACAAACCTCCGGGTACATCCTTCTTGACGGAGAACCGACCGAGAGCATGGATGTTGCCGTGCTGCGGCGTCGGATTGGCTATGTTATCCAGCACGCAGGCCTGTTCCCGCATCGAACAGTCGTACAGAATATCGCGACCACTGCACGCCTCAACGGTGCGCCTAAGCAGAAAGCTCTTCGCACGGCGCATGAGCTTCTTGAGCGCGTCGGGCTGACGTCCGCTTTCGCTGATCGCTATCCATGGCAGCTCTCTGGCGGCCAGCAGCAACGTGTCGGCGTTGCACGCGCACTTGCCTCAGATCCCAAGTTCATGCTGATGGATGAACCGTTTAGCGCGGTTGATCCGGTCGTTCGCTCTCAATTGCAGGACGAGTTTCTTCGTTTGCAGCGTGAGATGGGCAAGACGATCATCATGGTAACCCATGACATCGACGAAGCCTTGAAGCTGGGCGATAAGGTGGCGGTGTTGCGCTCGGGCGGTACGCTTGCGCAGATCGCCACGCCTCAGGAGCTTCTGGCGCGTCCGGCCGATGCCTTTGTTGCAGATTTTATAGGTCGGGATAGGGGTTATCGCTTTCTGAGTTTCGCCGAATTCCACGCGACAGTCCCCCTTGGCGCGGAACCGACAGCGTTGCTCGGTACGACGCCGGAAGCCCTTCGCAGCGTTGCGATTGATCGCTGGGTTCTGGTGACAGATACCGAAAAGCGTCCCATCGGATGGGCCGATGCACAGGGTTTGAAGCAGCCGCTGCGGGATGGAGACATCAATCTCAGTGGAACTCTGGCGCCGGAAGGCAGCAGTTTACGGCATGTGCTCGACGCCGCGCTCAGTTCCCCTTCCGGCCGGGGCGTAGTCGTGGGATCATCGGGTGAATTTATAGGCACAGTGACACTCGCCGACGTGGTTGCCGCCATCGATGCTGCGCGCGTCGGGCGATTCGGAGGGCAGCCATGAGGTTCGATTGGCTCTACCGTGAATCCGGACGGATTTTCGAACTCTTCGTCTGGCATCTCGGCCTCTCCGTCATCCCGGTTGTTATCGGTCTCCTTCTCGCGTTGCCGCTCGGCTGGCTTGCGCAGCGCGCCGGTTTGTTTCGCTCTACACTGTTGGGTGCCGCCGGGCTTCTTTATACAGTTCCGTCGCTCGCGCTGTTCGTTCTCCTGCCGCTTGTCCTTGGAACGCGAATCCTCGATCCGTTGAATGTCGTCGTCGCTTTGACGGTCTACGCGCTGGCGCTTCTCGTGCGCACTGTAAACGATGGCCTGGATTCGGTATCTCCAGATGTCCTTCAGGCAGCCAATGCCATGGGTTATCGCCGCGCGGCGCGCTTGCTGCTCGTGGAACTGCCGCTCGCGGTTCCGGTCATTGCCGCCGGACTGCGTGTCGCCGTTGTGTCCAATGTCAGTATCGTCTCCGTGGCGGCGCTCGTCGGTACGCCGCAGCTTGGCCTCCTCTTTACGCAAGGGCTTCAGTTGCGGTTCCTGACGCCCATCATTGCAGGCATCGTTCTTTGCATTGTTCTAGCAGCTGTTCTGGATGGGCTGGTTTTGTTCATCGCGCACCGCCTGACACCCTGGCAGCCGAGGAGTGCGGAGCGATGATTGACTGGTTCACAGACCCTGCACACTGGACGGGATCGGATGGTATTATCGTTCTGGTCGTCCAGCACCTGGCTTACAGTTCTGCCGCACTCCTGTTGGCCTGTCTGATCGGCTTACCGGTCGGGCTTTATGTCGGGCACACCCGGCGTGGCGTCGTTTTCATCGCCGGTCTGGCAAATGTCTTGCGCTCGCTTCCAAGCCTCGGCCTTATCGCTTTACTCGTGATCCTGTTCGGTCCTGTCTTCGCGTCTGATATGGCCTTTATCGTACCGAGCCTGATCGTCCTTGTCCTTCTGTCCGTGCCGCCGATCATGACCGGGAGTTATGCCGGTATTGCGGCTGTCGACCCGGCAGCGGTAGATGCTGCACGCGGCATGGGAAAACGTCCTCTGGATATCCTGTTCGACGTCGAGCTACCGTGCGCGCTGCCGCTGATCTTCTCCGGCCTGCGCAGCGCCACGCTCCAGATCATTTCGACAGCCACGATTGCCGCTTATGTCTCCCTCGGTGGGCTTGGTCGGTTGATCATCGATGGACGGGCGCAGAACGATTATTACCAGATGGCAGCCGGTGCTGTTCTCGTTGGGGTTCTGGCGCTGACCGTCGATCTCGTAATCGGAATCATATCGCGGTTCACCGTTTCGCCCGGTCTGACGCGCCGTCTTAAACGGAATCATTCTTAGAATAGCATGTTTTTCTAGCCCAACGATTATTCAACCTCAAAGGAGAAGCTCGCATGGCATTCAAGATTTCCACCGCCGCTGGCGCGTTCGCGCTCATGGCCCTTTCTGCCGCTTCGGTGTTTGCCCAAAGTAATCCGCTGGCAGAACCCACCGCTGCGCGAACCGATACGAAGACAATTATCGTCGGTTCCGCCGACTTCCCGGAGAGCCAGCTTCTGGCAACGATTTACGCCAAGGCGCTGGTCGCCAAGGGGATTGCGGTCGAGACGAAGTTAAACATCGGTAGCCGCGAGGTTTACATTCCGGCGCTGCTTGACGGATCGATCGATCTTCTACCGGAATATGCCGGTGCGACAATGAGCTATCTCGACAAGAATGCGACAGCCCATTCGCCAGCCGATGTGGCGGCGGCCCTTAAGGCAGCCTTGCCGAAGGGTGTGTCGATGCTTACACCGTCCGCCGCACAGGATTCTGACAGCGTTGCCGTGACGCGTGCTACAGCCGAGAAATACAAGCTGAAGACGATTGCCGATCTCGCGCCCGTTGCTTCGGAACTGGTGCTTGGCGGCCCGCCGGAATGGAAGACACGCAAGGAAGGTATCATTGGCCTGAAGGAACTATACGGTCTTGAATTCCAGTCGTTCAAGTCGCTCGACGTTGGCGGTCCGCTGACATTATCTGCACTGGTTAACGGTCAGGTGCAGGCAGCAAACCTGTTCTCGACCGATCCTGCCATCGCCGCAAACGATCTCGTCGTTTTGGATGACGTCAAGAACCTCTTTCCTGCTCAGAACATCGTTCCTGTCATTGCCACACCGAAAGTCAGCGACGTCGTGACAAAGACGCTCGATGCTGTTTCTGCCGCGCTGACAACCAAGGATCTCGTCGTCATGAACGGTCGTCTGGCCAACCATGACAGCTTCGATGTCGTGGCTGGTGACTGGCTTACCGAACACAAACTGAATTGATCATAGACAAGGGCGCGACACTCGCCGCGCCCTTGTCCACTGATTTTGAATATGGGTGAGCTCATGACGATGGATCGCGGCACAGAAACTCTCCGAGGAAATGATGCCACTGGTACATAAGAATGCCGATGACGGGCAGGGCGAGGAAGGTTACGCTGCGCCGCTTTATGTCAAACTGAAAGACTATGTCCGTAGCCGCATCGAAACTGGTGAGTGGAAGATTGGCCAGCGCGTTGCCTCCGAGAACGAACTGGTTGAAATTCTTGGTGTCAGCCGGATGACGGCCAACCGGGCTTTGCGTGAACTCGCCGATGAAGGGCTTGTGGTGCGAGTGCGGGGTAAAGGCTCGTTCGTCGCCACAAAAAAACTGACATCGCAGTTTCAAAGTGTTCCCAATATTGCCGACGAGATCCGCCGGAACGGCGGTGTTTACAGCGCACGAGTCATTCTTCTTCAGACAGAGACCTGTAATGCTGACTTGGCCGACGCGCTTGCCCTGCCAGCCAGCAGTCTTGCCGTGCATTCCATCATCGTGCATGCCGAAGATGGCATTCCGGTGCAAATCGAAGATCGTTTTGTCAATCCCGACTGCGTGCCCGATTACATAAATCAGGATTTCAGCCACGTTACGCCGAACGGATATCTGACCGAAGTAGCACCCTTCGTCAGGGCGGAGCAGCATATCGAGGCAGTTGGCGCGCAGGCTTGGGAATGCAAGCTTCTGGCGATCTCCAAAACGGAACCCTGCCTGCTCGTGCGTCGTCGCACGTGGTCGGCCAAGGGCGTCGTCTCCTCCGTTCGTCTCCTTTATCCTGGCAGTCGTTATCGACTTTACAGCAGCAATTGATGCTTGGGCTAACACCCGCCGATCTCACAGGTTTCAAAAATGGAAAACGTCCTGCCGCCTCTCGCATTGCCGTCAGCATCCGCTAGGAAAACCTCATGACCGTTCTTCTGGATAACGGGCTGGACTGGCGCGCCGTTGCGCGCATCAGCGAAGGTGAGGTGCTTTCCCTCTCGGAGGCAGCCTATTCAAGAATCGATCTGGCAAGCCTAATCGTGGACAACATCATTGCGAGCGGTGTCCGTGCCTACGGTATCAATACCGGTGTGGGCGCTTTATCGGATACGGTGGTTGATCGCACGGTTCAAGGCCAACTTTCACACTCCATCGTCCTCAGTCATGCCTGCGGTGTCGGTCCACTGCTGGACGCTCGTGAAGTACGAGCTATCATCGCCGCGCAGGTTGCCAATTTTGCCCACGGCCATTCTGGCGTCCGGCGCGAAATCGTTTCGCATCTGACAATGCTGCTGGAGCACGACTGCATTCCCCACGTGCCGTCGCGCGGCTCGGCAGGCTATTTGACGCATAACGCACATATCGCACTTGTCCTGATCGGCGAGGGCCGCGCTCAACTCAGTGGTCGCACGCTCAGTGGTCGAGAGGCCTTGGACGCGATGGGTCTTAAACCGCTGGTGTTGGGTGCCAAGGAGGGGTTGAGCCTAGTCAACGGGACCGCCTGTGCTACGGGCCTATCGAGCGTGGCGCTCGCTCGCGCCATCCATCTGCTCGACTGGGCGGACGCTATTGCGGCGTTGACGCTTGAAGCGGCGGGTTGTCAGATTGGGGCTTTTGATGAGACCATTTTGGCACTGCGCCCTTCGAAGGGTATCGCGACCGTCGGTGCATCAATTCGGTCCCGCCTTCATGGTAGCGGTTTGATTGCGGTGGCACAGGGCAGGCGAACGCAGGATGCGTTGAGCTTGCGGGCAGTTCCGCATGCACATGGTGCCGCGCGCGATGTCTTCGATGTCTGCGCATCCATCGTTGACCGCGAACTTGCCTCCGTTACAGACAATCCCGCGATCCTCGGGACACCTGAGCATCCCATTGTCGCGTCGGAGGCCCATGCTGTTGCGCCTGCACTTGGTCAGGCAGCGGATAGTCTCGCAATCGCTATAGCGCAGATTGCCGCAATGAGTGAACGCCGCATAGACAGGTTGATCAATCCTCTTGTGAGTGGCTTGCCGCCCTTTCTTGCCACCGATGCCGGAAGCCATTCCGGTTTCATGATCGCGCAGTACACAGCCGCAGCCCTTGTCGCAGACAACCGACGCCTCGCCTCGCCAGCTTCCACCGATGGCGGTCTGACATCGGGTTTGCAAGAGGATTTTCTGGCTCATCCCACCGCCGCGGCCAACAAGCTACTCGCGCTTCTCGACAATGCCGAATATATTCTGGCCATCGAATGGATGGCCGGAGTGCAGGCACATGATTTCCTCGAAAGCGTTGCAGAGCGGGCGGCTGGAACGAATGCGCTCTACGATGCGCTTCGAAAACACCTCCAGACTTACGCGGACGACAGACCACTTTCCTTGGATATCGAGATAGCCAGGATGTTGCTACGTGAGCATGCTCCACCGGCTTGATGCGATCAGGATTCACGCGGCATGGACGTTACATATCGAATGGGAGATCAAGTCCCTTGGCGCGGATGAAAGGCAATCCTTTGCGTTGAGCAGTCCAACCAATGACCTGAAGATCTTGCGCGGCAGGTTCATATTTCTGCGCGAGCATCCAGGATTTGCAATCGATGGCAGCAACATCGGCCCGGCCTTCAGCCAGCGATATCATCGAGCAACGGTGTGCGCCTGTTTCCAGCAGACTACCAAACAAACCAAGGCTTTCGCCCGCTGTCTCGAGATCGCGCTTGAGGCTGAGGTAACCGGACAAGGACTGGCGCTCGTTGAATGCCATTGTTTTCTGGTGAAAGAAATCCAGTGGCAGCAATGCCTTGCCATCCAGTGAAGGGGCAGTAGCCTCTCCGCCATCAGCTTTACGGGCAATGACGGCGCTGGAGTAGAACTCACCTTCGCCACCTTCAATGCCATCATAATCGCTCTGTCCGATCACCTGAACATGATCTTGCAGGCCATGTCCCATTGGTCCCCAGCAGGTACTTGAAATCAGCAGGTCGGGATGACGCCACAGAACGGCCAGATCAAAGTCATCGGGATCAAGCGTTGCAGGATCTGCGGCGATGACGGTTCCGTCCACTCCACAAATGCCGCCGGGAACGGGCGGCATATCGCCATTGCGTCTGATGAGATTTTGAGGCGCATCGATACCGTTGTGGAGAAATCGGCTGCGCATATCTTCCCAAAGCGCATCGGTTTCGTTGCGCAGTTCAGGCCAGTCATACATCGGCAGTGCGGCAATCCATGTCACGTTAGAATATCCCGTTTCGTTCTATTCTCGAGCTACATAGGCCGGAATATCGTCAGCCACAGGTAATATGGGTGACGTTCGTGAAACCGCGTCAGTCAGTCTCAATGCCGGGTGCGCCACCGGCTCCTTGGCATTAAAAGCAAAGGCACGGAAAACCTCGAAATAATTATGAAACACGTATCCGTCGTTCATCTTTTGCCACTCGGCCCGTCTTGCGCTGTAAAGCGATGGCAATTTGTACCATGCGGCATTGGGCATTTTGTGATGTACGAAATGCAGGTTGTTGTAGAGGAACAGCGGCGCCAGAATGGAATTTTCGACGATGATCGTTCGCCCATCCGGCTGCTCGGACCATTGATGTTCGCAATAGGAGCGGATGGCGATGATGGAGACACCGAGATAGGCGGCGACGCTCACATAAAGCCAGATCGGAATACCGAAAACAAAAGATATGACCAGCAATGTCGGGATCAGGCCGGCCAGATGCAAGGTCCAGGCATGGATGACCCGGCGGTCCCCATGTGTAATTTTGCGCCATTCGGCGAGCGTGAAACCAACCACCATCAGCGGCGGGCCGATGATCAAACGGCCGATGAAGGTGTTGTTCCAGCCAAGAAGAATTTTCAGAAACGATGGCATCTTCTTCCAATCGCCCATCGCCCGGTAATAGCTTTCTGGATCGTCGAAAGGATCGGTCAAACGCTCATCGGCGTGGTGCTGCAGATGCGTGCGCTTGTAGCTGCGGTAGGGGTAAAAAATACCAATGGGCAAAAATACGAATGCTTCGTTGAGGCGAGCATTACGAGTTGGGTGTCCGTGCAGAACTTCATGTTGAAGCGAGGAGTGCAGCGCCACCGCTATGCCCATCAGCATGAGTGAAATGAAGGGAAGTGTCGGGTATAGCAGATACCCTGCGCAGATCCACAAACCATAACAGGCGGCTAGGAGCGCTATTGTCGGCCATTCAATTCGGTAACGTTTTTTTGCGCCGCGCAAGCGGATTGCTGGCGCAGCCGGATTTGGAAATATGTCTGTCATTTCATGCTCTTGATGCCCCGATACAGGCAGAGTCGCATCCGCTTTTGCTATGCACAACGAGTTTATGATGACCAATTGTTGATTCTGATCACAATTTAAGGAATATGATGATAATTATAAACAAACAGGTGAAAAGTGGACAAAAGAACCCTTGCGGACCTGTTCCGGGCCCGCCTGATTCAGTTGGTGGAGCGGGCCGGGGAAAGCCAGTCATCCTTTGCTGCTGCGATTGGCATCGATCGATCAGCGCTTTCGCAGCTGCTCTCCGGTGATTCCGCACGGCTTCCGCGCGTAGAAACGCTCCTGAATATTGCCGAGCGCCACTCGGTTTCGCTCGACTGGCTGCTTGGCCTTTCCCACGATCAGGGCTTGATGGGTGAACTGCGACCAAGCTTCGAGATCGAGGAAGGCGGGGCGGATTACACCGATACGCTTTTGATGAAATGGCATGCGGAAGCGACAGGCTCTAAAATCCGCTATGTGCCTGCACGCATTCCTGATCTTCTGCGCACGCCTGAGATTATCGCTTTCGAAGCGATGGGTGCGCATCAAAGTGTTATGGCGCAGGTCAGCGAAACGGCCTTTCGTCTCGACTACAACCGGCAGCCTGGCACCGACATGGAAGTGTGCATGCCTCGCGAAACTCTGGAGGCATTTGCACATGGGCACGGCATGTGGAGCGGATTGGATCCCCACATACGTGCAGAGCAACTCCAGCACATGTCTGCATTGATCAGCGAACTCTATCCGTCATTCAGACTGTTTCTGTTCAATGAAAAAGAACGTTTTTCCGTGCCCTACACCATCTTTGGCTCGCAACGGGCAGCGCTTTTCGTGGGCGGCATGTATCTTGTTCTCAACAACGCGGAAGCCATCCGCAAGATGCAGTGCCACTTCGATGAACTGATCCGTTTCACATGCATTCACGCCCATGAGACTGCTGATTTTGTAAAAAAACTAGACATCAGATAGTGGCCAATCGTGAACCGCGCTGCTCAAGGTGATCAATCAGGGCCTTACCATCAACTGCAAAACGACAAGTCATCAAGGTATTGGGCGTTGCCTCCACCGGCCCGGTCGCCCCCTCAATTGCGGCACCCGCATCCCCGCGGCAGGGGGTGCATGGCTCCCGCACACGGTTGATCCATTACCCCCGTCAAGCAATACTCAAGCGGCACGTACGGTCAAAAGATCGTATTTTCTGAGGATGTCTCTGATCTTATCGTCCTGTTCGGTATTGGGCATCAATGCGGGCTGGCGACTTGCGCCGACAGACGCGTCCTGCAAATAGAGCGCGCGTTTGACCATCGCCGGAGGAAAACCGTGGGCATAGAGGTCCGTGCGGAAGGCGGTGTAAACGGACTGTTGACGTTCCGCTTCCGCAATGTCTCCAGAATTGAAACCATTGACGATACCGGCAAGAACGTCGGGCATCGCGTTGCCGAGACCGGAGATGCAGCCCGCGGCTCCATTTTGCAGTGCCCAGAGGACGAGATGATCAGGGCCGGAATAGACCTCGAATCCATTGACCTCCTTTGAGACCTGCAAGTAAGCCTCCAATGTCTCCTGCGCCCCGCCGGAATCCTTGATCCCGGCAATATTGCCATGGGCCGCCAGTTTTCGCGCCGTTTCGGGTTCGATGTGGTTCTGGGTGCGCGCTGGAATGTCATAGAGATAGACCGGCGTGTTCACCGCATCTGCCACCGTCGAAAAGTGGCGAACCAGACCATCCTGCGTGCAGGCTATGAAGAATGGTGTGATGACGGCAATGCCCTTGACGCCGATGCGGTCGAATTCCTTGGCAAGCTGCAGCGTCTCGAAAGTCGCGGGCATACCGGCATTGACGATGACATCGACCTTACCGTCGACTTCATCGACCACTTCTTCCAAAAGCCGGATTTTTTCGGAATGAGTGAGCGCGGTGAAATCGCCATTGGTGCCAGCGCACATGATGTTGTTGCCGGCAACCACTTGACGGCGAACCTGCGCGCGGGTGGCGTCGTAATTGATAGTCTCGTCATCGTTAAAGCAGGTCACGATCGCGACGGACGCTTTTCTGGTCATCATCTATACTCCGGTCATTCAATCAGGAAACGCTGGCGAGGCGAGCATTCCGGTTGGCCGCCTGGACGTCCGGGTCAGGGTCGAGGGTGGCGGAAATCAGGGCTCGTGTGTAGCGCTGCTGTGGATTGTTGAAGACTTGCGCAACTGTGCCGAACTCGACCACCTCACCTTTCTGCATGACCATGACGTAGTCTGCAAAATCGCGCACCAGAGGCAGGTCGTGAGCGATGAAGATGAAGGCAATTCCCATCTCTCGGCTCAGCTTGTCGAGCAGCCTCACCACCTGCGCCTGCACCGATACGTCGAGCGCCGAAACGGCCTCGTCACAAACGATCAGTTGCGGCTCCAGCGCAAGCGCGCGAGCAATGGCGATACGCTGACGCTGGCCACCGGAGAACTGATGCGGGTAGCGGCCCATATGTTCGGGCGACAGCCCGACTTGATCTAGCAATTCTGCGGCGCGTGCGCGCCAGTTCGCCTTGGGCAGAATCTCCGGGTGAATGACCCAGGCCTCGGATATCAACTGGTAAACCGTCATGCGCGGATTGAGCGATTGGGTCGGGTCCTGAAACACCATTTGCAGGTCGCGGCGCAGTTTGAAGAGATCGCCCGGCGAAAGCGCAAAAAGGTCTTGGCCTTTCCAATGCGCCGTGCCGCTATCCGGGTCATCGAGGCGCAACAGAATGCGGGCGAGGGTGGATTTTCCAGAACCGCTTTCACCGACGACAGCAACCGTTTCGCCGGCCTTCAGATCAAAGGAAATGCCCTTCAGTGCTTCGAAACCGCCATAGGACTTGCGGGCATCCCGAACCTTCAGGATCGGCTCGCCATCGGTAGAAGGCTCGTGCAATTGACCCTTGCCGGGGGCTGCTGCGATCAGTTTCTTGGTATAGGGGTGCTGTGGATTGCGGTAGACTTCGCGAACGGTGCCACTTTCGACCAGCACGCCTTTTTCCATGACGACCACACGGTCAGCGACTTCCGACACGACGCCGAGATCGTGGGTGATGATCAGAACACCCATGCCGGTTTCGCGTTGCAGTTCCTTGAGCAGCGCCAGAACCTCCGCTTGCACCGTGACGTCGAGCGCTGTGGTCGGTTCGTCCGCGATCAGCAGGTCGGGTTTCAACGCCAGCGCCATGGCGATCATCACGCGCTGTCGCTGGCCACCGGAAAATTCGTGTGGATATTTGTCGAGCGCCTTTTCAGGCTCCGGTAGGGCCACCCGTTTGAACAGACGCAAGGCTTCGGCCTGGGCTTGGCGGTTATCGATACCGTGCGTTCTTAGCGCTTCGCGCATCTGCCAGCCGACCGTGTAGACCGGGTTCAAGTGGCTGAGCGGGTCCTGAAAAATCATGGCGATGAGGCGGCCATTGACGGCCCGGCGGTCCTCCGCACTCATCTTCAAAAGGTCCTTGCCGTTGAGCAGGATTTCGCCAGACGAAATCTTGCCGGGCGGCATGTCGATCAGGTTCATGATCGCAGAGGATGAAACCGACTTGCCAGAACCGCTCTCACCCAGAATGGCGAGCGTTTCGCCACGGTCCAGATGGTACGAGATGTTGCGCACAGCTTTGACAGTTCCGGTAGCGGTATAGAAGTCCACCGAGAGGTTGCAGACCTCCAGCAAATGATCAGCCATTTTTCGGTCCTTTCATTTCCAGGCGCCAACGCTGGACGGGGTCGAGCGCAATACGCAGCCAGTTGGACAGAAGGTTGAGTGATAGCGTGGTGAGGATGATTGCCAGACCCGGCCAGAAGGACAGCCACCAGGCATTGGTGAGATACTGACGGCCCTGACTGATCATCAGACCCCAGGTGATCTCAGGCGGCTGAATGCCGATGCCGAGGAAGGATAAGGCACTTTCCGCCAGCATGACATAGGCGAAATCCAGCGTCGCCAGGGTCGTGAGCGTTGGCAGAACGACGGGCAGGATGTGGCGGAACAGGATGCGCTTGGACGACGCGCCCATGACACGTGCCGCCTGCACGAACATACGACTGCGGATCTCCATCACCTCGGCGCGCGTGGTACGGAGATAGACGGGGATACGCGTAATCGACAGAACCAGCATCAGGTTGAGGATCGAAGAACCCAGAATGTAGAGCACGATTACTGCGACAAGCAGCGAGGGGAACGACATGATGACGTCGGCAAGGCGCATGATGATCTGGCTGGTGCGCTGTGACGAAAAGCCTGCGATCAGGCCCAGCAGCGTGCCAACGACGGCAGATATGAAGACTGCCCCGGCGGCGACCATGATGGTGTTCTGCGTTGCAACAATGATGCGTGGCCACAGCGGCCGCCCCAGCGCATCGGCACCGAGCCACATGAACCATTCGCGGCTGAAATCGAACGGCGCGAGGTTACGGCCACGCAGGTTCTGTTTGGTCGCGAGTTCGTTGAGCAGGGTCGGGCCGATAATTGCGAGGATGATCACAAGGATGAGAAAGATCGCGGCACAGAGCGCAAACTTGTCTGCCCAGAGCATGCGTGCCATGCGCACGATGGCGCTGGCTTCTTCAGTGACGGGTTCTTTTGCGCTGCTGTTATCGGCGGTGTTGGGGGATTGAATGGCCATGGTCATATCGATCCTCAGTAGCGGATGCGCGGATCGAGCAGCGCATAGGCAAGGTCGATCACGAGGTTCATGAGGAAGATGGCGAAAGCGGTGAGGAGGATTGCCGCCAGCACGACGTTGAAGTCACGCTGCAGAATGCTGTCGATCATCAGCTTGCCAACGCCGGGGAAACCGAAGATCGTCTCGATAACGACAGCGCCATTGAGAAGGCTCGCGGCCTGGTCTCCGATGACGGTGATGACGGGCAGCATCGCATTGCGCAGCGCGTGAATGAAGATGATCGGGCCGGATTTCACGCCCTTGGCGCACGCTGTCTTGACGTAAGCAGACGACAGCGCCGAGATCATCGATCCGCGTACGACCTGCACGATGATGCCGAAGGGGCGCACGAACAGCACGCCGATCGGCAAAATCCAGTGGGACAACGTGCCGGTACCGGAGGTGGGCAGCCAGGAAAGCTGGATGGCGAACACGACGATGGCGACGATGGCCAGCCAGAAGTCAGGCACCGATGCGCCGATCAGCGAGACCATCGAGGAGAAGCGGTCGAAGAAACCGCCGGTGCGGAATGCGGCGAGCGACCCGACGACGATGGCGCAGATGGTCACCAAGGTCATGGTGATGACGGCAAGCCACAACGTCCAAGTGAAAGCCTCGAGCACCACGTCTAGGGCAGGGCGGGCCTTACGCAAGCTCTCGCCGAGATCGCCCGTCATGACATTGCCGACGTATTGGACGAACTGCACAAGAAGCGGCTGGTCCAGCCCGTGCAGGGCACGAAACTCGGCTTTCATCTGAGCGGAGGCTTCGACGGGAAGAAACAATGACGCAGGGTCACCGGTCAGACGGGACAGAAAAAACACCATGACCAGAAGCCCTATCAGCGAGATAAGGCTGGCGAGGGCGCGTTTGCGGATGAATCTGAGCATTGAGACCTCGATCTAGCTGGAATGGCCGGCAAAGGTTTCGCCGTCCACTTCACGTCGACAGGACGATCAAACGCCCTCTGGTTGGATCGGCAGAGCGGCAAATGATGACGTGCCGCTCTGACCTCTGTTCAAGGAGGAATTTCCATCCTGCCCACATGACCGTGACCCGATCAAGGCTGGCAGGATGGTGTCTTCAGGGCTTACTTTTTGAAGCCAATCTCCGAGAGCTGCAGCATGGAGTTGGTGGCGATGGTGGGCTTGAAGTCCAGACGTTCCGACACACGGGAGTAACCGACCATGTGGAACAGGAGGACATCGGCAACCAGATCGTCATGGACATAGGCGATCAGCTGTGACCAGAGTTTTGCGCGTTCGTCACCGGTCGCGGCAGATGCGCGGGCGATCAGGTCATCCACGGTCTTGTCGGAAAAGCCCGACTGTGTGCCGTTGGTATCGTACTTGAAGAACATCGTAAACGATGGGTCGCCCTTGGAATTGTCGTGCATGGCAGCAACGATCTGCGGACCACGGCCTTCCTTGAACGGCTTCGAGTAATAGACCTCATGCTCGGCGACTTCGACGAAGCGCAGCTCGACCTTGAAACCAACGTCCTGCAACTGCGCCTGCACGGCTTCCATGATTTCCGTCACATTCGGGAAATTGGCTGTGCGCGCAATGATGGTGATCGGGGTGTCGACCGGAACGCCAGCGGCCTTGGCTTCTTCAAGCAGCTTCTTTGCCTGATCGGGATCGTAAGGGAAAACCTTGACGTCCGGGTTCCATCCAAGCGTCGTCGGCGGCACCAAGGCAGTTGCGAGAACGGCGTCCTGCGGAACGAGCGTGCCGATAAACGCCTGCCGGTCGATGGCAAGGTTCAGCGCCTTGCGAACGCGGACATCGTTGAGCGGCGCGATATTGCCATCGAGGCGCAGATACACCGTTTCGCTGTCGAGATAGGAGAAGTCCGTCTTGTCGTTGGTCGCATCCACCTGGGAAATCGACGGAGCGAGACCAGCTTCACCGGCTTGAACCATGGCGGCGCGAACGGCTGGATCGGCACGGAATAGATATGTGGCCTTGGTGACGGCGGGCTTCTTGCCCCAATAATCGTCACGGGCATCGAGAACGATCTGCTGGCCCGGCGTCCAGTTGGACAGCTTGTAGGGGCCGGTGCCGATAGGCTCGCGCACGAATGCCAGCGGCGTTCCATCCGGAACAATGGTGACGAGGGAGAGCAGCAGCGGCAGGATCGGCTGAACCGGATCGACCTTGAAATCGATGGTGTTGTCGTCAACGACTTTAACGTCAAACTTCATGCCGCCGAAATAACGGCGCGACTCGCAGATGTTCTTGTCGCTGAAAATGCGGTCGAAGCTGTATTTGACATCCTTGGCACCAAAGGTCTTGCCGTCGGAGAATTTGACGCCCTGACGCAGGTGAAAACGCCAGGCGCCATCGCCGGTCTGTTCCCATTTTTCGGCAAGGCGGGGCATGACACCCTGTTTGCCACGCACGTCGAGCTCGGTCAGCGTTTCGCTGACATTTTCCATGATGACGCGCCCGATATTGGAGCGTGTCGCCATGCAGGGCTCGAGCAGGTCGGCCTCTTCAGGCAGAACGATCTTGATATCCGTCGACGCGGCCTTGACCGGTGCGATGCCGGTGCTGAGTACGAGAACGGAACCCAGAATGGCTCCGAAAAGATGTGAGGTTTTCATGTCATTCTCCTCCCTATAGGTGCAGATCGCACCGCTTATTACTCACCTCGCGACGGCATCGATGCGACGCGGTTTGAATGCATTCCTCCTTGAAGCCCTATGCGCCACCAGAGATACCTCGTTCTCTTGATGTCGCCATAAGTGGGCTGGCGCAGACCATCGGATTTCCTTGCAAGTTTGTCAAATTAAATATTCATTGCCGTCATTTTGTGAAAAATTCATACGGATAAATATGTTATATTTCATATAGATATTGATATTGATTACGTCAAAAATAGCAAGTTTCCATACTTTTCAAACTTGACAACTTTATGATTTTTGTGATTTTCGTAGCTGTAAGAGGAGACCGTGATGACGCCTGAGCAGATTGCAACCGTCATGACCGGCAAAGTTGAAGCTGCCGGAAAAGGACGACATGAGGCCGTGCTGGCCTCGCCGATGATTCAGAACCACGCATCCTTCCTGCACCTGACCGATGATGGCGCGCTCATCTGCGCTTGGTTTGGCGGTACGCTGGAGGGAAAATCGGATATTTCCATCTTCGCGTCGGTTCTGGCAGCGGGGTCCAATAAATGGGGCGAGCCGCAGCGGCTGAGTTTCGATCCTGATCATTCCGAGCAGAACCCGGTGCTGTTTGCAGCGCCCGGCAACACGCTGTTGCTGTTCCATACGTCGCAGCCATCAGGCAATCAGGATGAATGCTGTATCCGGATGGCGGAGGTTTCGCGCCACGCCTCGGACCCGACCAGACTGACGGCGGGTGAGGGACGTTATCTCGACCTGCCGCGTGGCTGCTTCGTTCGTGCGCCACTGATAGTTCGGGCGGACGGCGCATGGCTTTTGCCGATCTTCCGTTGCATCCAGCGTCCGGGCCAGAAATGGAACGGCAGCCATGACCGCGCTGCGGTCGGCATTTCCGAAGATGGCGGCAAGACCTGGCGTCTGGAGGATATCGACCAGTCCACAGGCTGCGTGCATATGAGTCCCTTGGTGATTGGCGACGAAAAGCTGGCTGCGGTGTTCCGCCGTCGTCAGGCCGATTTCGTCTATCGCACGGAAAGTGCCGATGGCGGTCGCACATGGTCGGCGCCCCAGGCGACCGATGTGCCCAACAACAATTCGTCCATTGCCGCGATCCGTTTAAACGATGGCCGTATCGCGATGATCTGCAATCCAACCAATGCCGCCGTGTCGAGCGACCGCCGCGCCTCACTCTATGATGAGTTGGGCGAGGATGACGACCGGCCTGATGCCAACCCCGATGGTGGCTGCGTGCCGATCTGGGGTGTGCCGCGTGCACCAATCACGGTCTGCATTTCAGAAGATGGCGCAAAAAGCTTTCCGCAGCGGATCACCATCGAAGATGGTCCCGGTACCTGCCTTTCGAATAACTCCATTGACGGTCACAACAAGGAAATGTCCTATCCGTGGCTGCTTGAGGGAGCCGATGGCAGTCTCCACATAGCCTACACCTATTATCGGCGCGCTATCAAATATGTTCGTCTGGCTCCGGGCTGGGCACGTGCGGAAGACGGGAGATAAATCATGAGCAATATCATTGGTATCACCATGGGTGACCCCTGCGGTGTCGGACCGGAAATCACGGTGCGGGCGCTGGCCGAAATGGATGAGGCGGATCGCGCCGCCACGCGCATCTACGGTAACCTGCCAACACTGGAAGCGGCACGCAAGGCGCTGAATGTCGATATTGATCTGGCGCCCTATGTGGTCGATCTGCCGATCGAAGGTGCGCCGTTGGCCTGGGGTCAACTGTCGCCTGTTGCCGGTGATGCGGCTTTCCGCTTTATCGAAAAAGCAGTGCGCGATGCTGAGGCTGGATCGATCGGCTGCATCGTGACTGCGCCGATCAACAAGGAGGCGCTTAATCTTGCTGGCCACCACTATGATGGCCACACCGGCATGCTGCGCAGCCTGACCAAATCAGCCGCGGCCTATATGCTGCTGGCCTCGGAAAAACTGAAGGTCATCCATGTTTCCACCCATGTGTCATTGCAGGAAGCAATCCGTCGCGCCACGACCGAGCGGGTTCTGGCGACCATCAAGGCTGGCAACGACCACCTGAAACGCACCGGTTACGAGCGCCCGCGCATTGCGGTTGCCGGGATTAACCCGCATTGCGGTGAAAACGGCCTTTTCGGCACGGAGGATGACGATCAGATCGCGCCCGCCGTTGCCGCCGCTCGCGCCGAAGGCATTGATGCTTATGGTCCGATTTCCGCCGACACGGTGTTCCACCGCGCCTATTCCGGTGGCTTCGATCTCGTCGTAGCACAGTATCACGATCAGGGGCATATCCCGATCAAGCTTGTCGCCTTCGATACGGCGGTGAACGTTTCCGTGGATCTCACCATCGACCGCACCTCTGTCGATCACGGAACGGCCTTCGACATCGCTGGCAAGGGCATCGCCAATCACGGCAACATGCTGTCCGCCATTGCATACGCCCGCAAGCTCGTGGCTGGCGGCGCTTCCAAGGGAGCGCAGGCATGACGAGCACTCCCATCATCACCCTGCATCAGCCAAAGCGGCTGATCGTCGGTGCCGGAACAATCGGCGACGTCGCCAACTGGGTCGGAGAGGTCTCCTCGACGCTGGTCATTGCCTCGCCGATCACCGGCAGCTTCGTTGACCGTATGAAACTGCCTGGCAAAGTCGCCTTGTTCGACGCCATTCCGGGCGAGCCTGAGATATCCACGCTCGATGCAGCGCTGGCAGCGGCACGCGTGGCCAAACCTGATCTCGTCATCGGTCTCGGCGGCGGTTCGGTGATGGATGTGGCCAAGCTGGTCGCCGCCCTGTGGGATGGCGAACAGACGCTTGCCGATGTCGCAGGCCCTAACAAAGTGGCGGGCCGCCGAACCCGGCTGGCGCAGATTGCCACCACGGCTGGCACCGGCTCGGAAGCGGGCATCCGCTCGCTGATCACCGATCCAGTCAAGGGCAACAAGATCGCGGTCGAAAGCCCGCATCTGATTGCCGATCTCGCCGTGCTCGATCCCGAACTGACCTATTCGGTACCTCCTGCGGTAACGGCCGCAACGGGCGTGGATGCCATGGCGCATTGCGTCGAATCCTTCACCAGCAAACGCTCGCATCCGATGATCGATGGCTTTGCCCGCATGGGGTTTCACCTCGTCGGTAAATTTCTGGGTCGCGCGGTGCGTGACGGGTCGGATCGGGAAGCACGCGAAGGGTTGATGCTGGCTTCCTATTACGGCGGGATCTGCCTTGGACCCGTCAACACGGCGGCAGGTCATGCCATCGCCTATCCGCTTGGAACGCTGCTGCACCTCCCACACGGATTGGCCAATGCAATCGTGTTCCCGCATGTGCTTGCTTTCAATCAGCCCGTCGTTTCGGCCAAAACGGCGGAAGTTGCCGAAGCGCTCGGTCTTGGGGCTGGTCTGTCGCAGACACAGTTGCAAGACAGCGCTCGTGGCTTCTGTTCCGATCTCGGGATCGAGATGTCACTTGCGAAACATGGTGCGACCGAGGCTGATTTGTCGCGCTACGCTGCCGATGCGCATGCCATCCGTCGTTTGATGGACAATAATCCGGCAGATATGAGCGTCGATGACGTCCTCGACGTCTACAAGGCCAGTTTCTAAGCAACGTCAGTACAGCAGGAAAAGGCAGCGCATATGTGCTGCCTTTTTGGTTTGATCGGCCTATTTCTGCGAGGCTTGAAAAAGCCGTCCGCGCGATCCCTGAAGATGCTCGAACATTAGCCTTCTCGCATCGTCCTCTTGGCCATCGGCAATTGCTTTGGCAATAGCCTCATGTTCAGCGAAGACACGGGTCAGGCCTGTGGCTTCACGACGGATAGACGCACCGTGGAATTTCATGCCGACCGCAATGTGGTCTTTCAGTGCTTCCATTGCAGTGGAGAAATAAGTGTTCTGGGCAGCGCGGGCTATGGCCAGGTGAAACTGAAAGTCGGCGTCCTCACGGTGCGATTGCCTATTCGTGGCATCGCGGAGCAGTTCAAGTGCCTGCCTGATGGCTTTCAGGCTGTCGGCGTCATGGCGGCTGGCTGCTGCCGCTGCTGCTGCAGGCTCAAGCGTCAGGCGAAACTCGTAGCAATTCAACAGATCGGCGACATTTTCCAACTGGCCGAAGCCAAGTGGCTGCCGAAGTCCGACGGAGCGCACAAAACTACCCGCGCCGCGGCGCGAATAGATCAGGCCCTGATCGCGCAGACGCTTGAGCGCTTCGCGAATAACAGGGCGCGAGACCTCAAACTCAGCGGCGAGTTCGTGTTCGGTGGGCAGACGTTCGTCAGAATTATAGGCGCCTGATTTAATAGCGCGCAGCATGCGCTCGAACACGATGTCGGCAAGGCCTTTACGAGCGATTCCGGCTTCCAGTCCCATATATCAACTTGCCTTTCGCAGAACCATGTCTGCAACTATCTTGAGGGTATCTGGATGCCCGAACCCGCCTGATTTGGCAATGATGGTGCGCCCATTTGCCGAGGCGACGCCGAGCCCCGGCAGGCATTCACCGTGCAGATGAAGCCGTGACACACCAAGGCTGCGCATAACGGCATCAGCCGTGGCGCCACCCGAAAGAAGCAACGTGTCGAAGTGCCGCGACAGGCTGTCTCTAAGGCTATCGCCAAGAGCCTCTGCGACCGCTAGCGGGTTTACGTCCCGAGTACCCGGTGTTGCTTGTATCAAGGTCAGCGCGACGTCCGGGCCTATCGCATCTTCTGAATGACCATTCGGCGCGGCCACGTAATGCAAGTTCATGGCAGAGCGAAGTGCGTCTATCTGGACAAGTGTAATCGGATCGCGTGAACCAATGACAAATGTAGCGCGGCCGGCGGGGATCATCACCAGTTGCGAAGACGCGCCCTTGGTCATGCGGCAGGCAAGGGCATCGGCAAGGCCGCGCGCGCCGATCAAAAGGTCTATGCCATCGCGTTCGGCGGCAGCGAGCGCCTCTTCCATGTCGGCCTGCGTCCCCGTGTCAGGCGCATTGATACGGGCGAAATGCGAACCGAAGCGATCTGCTATCGATATCGGCTTTTCAATACCGTGACCTGTGACGTGACCTGCCTCGACAATACGGTCGAACGCCGGAATAGCGGGTGCGGCGAGTGCGCGGGAGTAGGGGATAGCATCGAGTTCAGCAACAATATTACCCTTAAGTCGCGAGTCGACCTTCTTGAACAGGCGCGTCCCGGTCGGCAACAAACGAATTGCGGCCGCGGTTGCTATCCTTGCATCGTCGGCGCCGATCTCACGGGTGTTAAGATTTATCGAAATCACATCCGGCTTATCTGCGACGATGTCGGGAACAGTCTTTAAATCCAGCGCGATGTATGCATGAAGGCCACGCGAAGCGAAAGGGGCTGCCGAATCAAGCGCGCCGGTCAAATCGTCCGCAAGAATGGCCAACATAATTTTTACCTTATAAAGTTGTTATCTTTATAATTGCAAAAAACGCTTTATTGTCAATCATTCATCACGATATCCGAACAAATCATGTTGCAGGCTCCGTATCGCTGAATGACTGCCAGCGCTCGCCGTTATTGGTGTAGAATATCCAAGTTGAGCGGAGGTCCTCTGCTGAGGATAGTTACAGAAGTTGTCTGCCCACTTTGCAGGATGTGGCGTATCAACGATCGCATGTCGTGTAGCACATTGAATCTGTCGCAATCCCTGCCACATCTGATGTCTCACTCTGGTCTTCTGAATGGGATGCGTATGCCCATCAATGTGCATGGGAAGAAGTGAAGATCAAACATTGTCAGAGGAGTGGCGAGGTTTGGTCAAGCCAGTTGATCATCGTGACCGCAGCATCGACAAGGAGGAGATTGAAATGAGCAGGAACCGTGGCGTCGTTTATCTGAAGCCGGGAAAAGTGGAAGTCCGCGATATCGATGATCCGAAGCTTGAGGCGCCCGATGGTCGCCGTATCGAGCACGGCGTCATCCTTAAGGTTATTTCGACCAATATCTGCGGATCTGACCAGCACATGGTCCGCGGTCGCACCACCGCGATGCCGGGCCTTGTTCTTGGCCACGAGATTACCGGCGAGGTGATCGAGAAGGGCCTCGACGTCGAGATGCTCGAGATCGGTGACATCGTTTCGGTTCCCTTCAACGTCGCATGCGGGCGATGCCGTTGCTGCAAGTCCCAGGACACCGGTGTTTGCCTGACCGTTAATCCGTCGCGGGCTGGCGGTGCGTATGGCTATGTCGATATGGGCGGCTGGATCGGCGGGCAGGCCCGCTATGTCACCATCCCCTATGCGGATTTCAATCTTCTGAAATTTCCCGACCGCGATCGGGCAATGTCGAAGATACGTGATCTTACCATGCTTTCCGATATCCTGCCGACTGGCTTCCATGGCGCAGTCAAAGCAGGTGTCGGGGTCGGGTCAACCGTCTATGTCGCTGGTGCTGGCCCCGTTGGTCTTGCCGCCGCAGCGTCTGCACGCATCCTCGGTGCTGCGGTTGTTATGATTGGCGATTTCAACAAGGATCGCCTTGCGCATGCAGCCAAGGTCGGTTTCGAGCCTATCGACTTGTCGCAGAGCGACCGTTTGGGCGACATGATCGCGCAGGTGGTCGGTACAAACGAGGTGGATAGCGCGATCGATGCCGTTGGCTTCGAGGCCCGAGGACACGGTGGCGGTGAGCAGCCGGCTATCGTGCTGAACCAGATGATGGAAATCACGAGAGCTGCTGGCTCTATCGGAATTCCCGGCCTTTACGTCACCGAAGATCCAGGCGCCGTGGACGCCGCTGCCAAGCAGGGAAGCTTGTCGCTACGCTTTGGCCTTGGCTGGGCGAAGGCACAGTCGTTCCATACCGGTCAGACGCCAGTCCTCAAGTACAATCGTCAACTGATGCAAGCCATACTGCACGACCGTCTTCCGATTGCCGACATCGTCAACGCCAAGATCATCCCGCTGGATGAGGCCGCACAGGGGTATGACAGTTTCGATCAGGGAGCGGCGACCAAATATGTGCTTGATCCTCATGGGGACCTGATCAAGGCCGCCTGAGACTCGCACCGTCTCGATTGAGTTCTCAAAGCACCCGGTATCACTTTTGATACCGGGTGCTTTTCCCGATCAACGTTCGTCATTCAGTGAAAGACAGACCTTCGGATTGACCCAGTACTGACTGTGGTTTCGTGCACAAAGAACTTTACTGGGATCACTTGGCGCATGCAAAGCGAAGTGGGTTCTGTCGTGGCGATATAGCACAGCAACGAAAAGGTGGTTGATGTCTGGACGTTGTTTATCGTCGGTCTCCGACATCGCATGCGCGTGCCGACTCGAATCCATTAGCGCAGAGTTAAGCGAATTCTCTGCACATCGCCACAAGGTCATCCCAAAGACTTTCTGCGAAGCCTCTGAGTACCATGAGTTCAAAGGCGAACATGCTGGTCCTTGTCATATGCGTGGCGATGTGTCCCATCAAGGTGACGGTTGCACTGCCAACTGGAAAGCTGGTTGGGGCCAGATCGACCGATGTTCCCTTGCTGAGAACGCGCTCGACCATTGTGCCTTGCACAAGAATACGCACACGGCCAGCACTTTGATCGACGCCGTAAATATCCGCGCCTAGTCCTGTGAAGAGCGCTTCGATTTCCCTCTGGGTCTTGGGGTGGTCGCCAACAATAAACCATTGGCCCGGCCCAGCTGCGCGCACGGCGTTTGGCTGGCGTTCTGAAAGAGAGGCCAGCTGGGTCTCAGCGTTGGTGGTACCTGGTTTTCCCATGACGAGAATGACGTGACCTTCAGGAAGCACCTCCATTGAGATACGTTCACCAACTATCGGCTTGCGATCTGCAAGTGCTGGCTTTGAGACGAGGCGAAAGTCAGACATGAAGCTTCTCGTTTTTTGGATCGACAAAGACAGGGTTGCACAGGCGTCCGGGTGTGAATTCGTTGCGGATACCGTTCCAGATCATCACCTCCTCGCCGTGGCGCTTAGAACCGCGCTTAACGAGTGCAAGGCCGATCGTGCATCCTACATGCGGAGAGAACGCGCTGGAGGTGACATAACCCTGGTCATTTTCAAGCGTTGCAGCTGCATTCTCTTCCAGAATGTGTGAGCCGCTGCGGAATGATGTATTCGGATCAAGCGGGATAACGCCGACGAGCTCCGGTCGCTCCGGTGATGTGAGGCCCTCGCGCTCGACCATTGCCTTGCCGATGAAATCCGCCTTGGTGGAGGAGACCATTTTGCCGAAACCGAGATCGGCAGGCACCACCGTTCCATTAATTTCATTGTGGGTGACATGGCCTTTTTCGATACGCAACACACTCAGCGCCTCGACGCCATATGGCTGGATACCATGTTCGCCACCTGCTTCCATCAGCGCATCTGCCACACTTTCACCGTAACCTGCCGGGACGGCGAGTTCGAACGCCAGTTCACCTGAGAAGGAAATCCGGAACAAGCGCCCGTGAAGCTGGCCGCTAAACAGAGACACGTCCCGTGCACCCAAGAACGGGAAAGCGTCGTTGGAAATGTCTTCATCGACAATGGTCTGGAGAATGAGACGGGCTTTGGGTCCGGCGATGGCCATTTGCGCCCACTGGTCCGTCGATGACGCCAAGTGGACGTCGAGGTTTGGCCAGAGGGCTTGTGCGCAGAATTCAAGGTGGTTCATGACGCCGGCGGCGTAAGCGGTGGTGGTCGTCATGAAAAAGCGTTCTTCCGAAAGACGGCTTGTCGTGCCATCATCATAGATCACGCCGTCTTCGCGCAGCATGAGGCCATAGCGTGCTTTGCCAACTGGTAGCTTCAGGAAGGCATTCGAATAGACACGGTTGAGGAATTCCGCCGCATCCTTGCCGCAGATCTCAATCTTGCCCAGCATGGACACATCACACAAGCCAGCGTTCAGGCGCACATTACGCACTTCGCGATCGACGCTTTCCCGCCAGGTCGTTTCACCATGGCGCGGGAACCAGGAAGAGCGGTACCACAAACCTGTCTCGACAAAGGTTGCACCATTCTTCTTCGCCCAGCCATGCAACGGCGATTTGCGCACGGGCTGAAAATGTTCGCCATGGTACACGCCGGTTAGCGCGCCGAATGATACCGGCGTGTAGAACGGCCTGAATGTTGTCGTGCCAACCTCTGCCGGGGAGACACCCTGGGCTTCAGCCAGAAGGCCGATGGCGTTGACGTTTGAAAGCTTACCCTGATCCGTCGCCATACCGTTGGTGGTATAACGCTTGGCCAGTTCCACATGGCCGTAACCTTCCTGAACGGCGAGGCCCAAATCCTTGCGGTGCACATCGTTCTGATAATCGACGAAGGCTTTGCCTTTGATGCCGGGAATGTTCCAGACGGGTTTGGCCGCAGGCGAAACGGTATCGCCTTCGATTGTGCCGAATGATACGGGTGACGTCTTGAAGCCGAGTTCCTCGACAAGTGAAGCTGCGCGATTTGTGCCCTCTTCAAAGCAAGCGGCGATGCCGGCAGTGGTGGCGACGGCACCTGCAAGCTCAATACCTTTCAGGCCCTGCGGTGCGAGAAAGGCTGGCTGTTGGTCCGACCAGATAGGTTTGCCGCCACGATGGCAGGCGAGATGGATAATGGGCGAAAAACCACCTGACATAGCCAACGCGTCCACCTTGATCGTCTCTGCGATGCCATTCTTGAAAACACTGATGGAGGAAAGTGCCTTGCCGCCATGGGCATCGGACACATAGGCACCCTTGATGAGACGCGCTTTGCCCGCATAGGCACAGTGTCCCTCCGGCCTTGAATCGATGATAGCGACGGGCAAAATTCCGCACGTTTCAAGATCATTCGCCAGCGCGTAGCCGCTGTCATTGGTGGTGAAGATCGCGATCTCTTTGCCGGGCGCAACACCATAGCGGTTGAGATAGGTGCGCATGGCTGTCGCCATCATCACGCCGGGTGTATCGTTGCCGCCAAAGACCAGCGGGCGTTCCTCCGCACCGCTGACAAGTAGGGCTTTTTTCGTAACGATGCGCCAGAGGCGCTCTATGGGCAACGCTGGATTCGGAAAAGAGATATGCTTCTGAACCCGTTCCACCGCGCCGAAGACGTTGCCGTCATACCAGCCGAAGGCCGTTGTGCGTGTGAGAACCTGAACGTTGGGCAGCGAATTGAGTTCGTCCATAGATTGCTTAACGAAGGTGGGCGCTGCCGCATTGCCAATTGTGGCAGTTTCAGACAGAAGCGAGCCGCCAGCCAAGGAATGCTCGTCTACCAGAATGACGCGCGCTCCGGAGCGACCGGCGGTCAGCGCCGCCGCGATGCCTGTGGGACCGGAGCCGATAATCAGTAGATCGCAATGGGCCCAGCATTTCTCGTATGTGTCCGGGTCTGCTTCGTACGTTGCTTTTCCCAAGCCCGCCGCCTTGCGGATGAAGGGTTCGTAGAGCTTTTCCCAAAGTGGCGCTGGCCACATGAACGTCTTGTAGTAGAAACCTGCACCGAGGAAAGGTGAGAGCAGACTGTTCAACGCGCCGATGTCGTAGTCAAGCGATGGCCAGCGGCTTTGGCTTTTAGCTTCCAGTCCTTGATAAAGTTCCTGCATCGTGGCGCGGGTGTTGGCTTCGGTACGACCGCCGCGACCGATTGTCATCAACGCATTCGGCTCTGCGGACCCTGCCGTCAGGATGCCGCGTGGGCGGTGATATTTGAAACTGCGGCCAACCAGTTGCCGCCCGTTGGCCAGCAGGGCAGAGGCGAGGCTATCGCCTTCGAGACCCAGCATGCGCTTGCCGTCGAAGGTAAACGACACGGTGGTCTGGCGGTCGATCAGCCCGCCGGTCTGCAAACGATAGGATGTCATGGGCGGATATCCGTTGCCTGGGCGAGTGCCACGTCGCGGCTATTTTCGATGTCATGGGTCGCCGTGTTACGCGTTACCACCAGCCAGCGGCGGCAGCCTGATGTGTGGTGCCAGTACTCCTCATAAGCACCACGCGGGTTGTCGCGTAAATAGACGTAATCCATCCACACATCCGTTCCGGCATCTGGGGCCGGGCGGGCAAGGGCTGCACCCTTGATGGTGAATTCTTCCTTGGGTCTTGCACCGCAATGCGGGCAGGGGACGAGACTGGCCATATCAGGCTATTCCTTGTGCTGCACTGTCAGTGAAGATTGGGCTGGGCACCCTGGCCTTTTTCATCCAGCATGAAACCGCGGGCGAAACGATCCAGCCGGAACGCCGTGGCTGTTTCCTGCGGGGTTCCGCGCGCCAGAAGATGGGCGAAACAGAACCCGGAAGCTGGTGTCGCCTTGAACCCGCCATAGCACCAGCCCGCATTGAGATAGAGATTATCGAGATGCGTGCGGTCGATGATCGGTGATCCATCCATCGACATATCCATGATGCCGCCCCAGGACCGCAGAACGCGCACGCGCGAAAGAGACGGGATCATGGCTTTTCCGGCTTCCGCCACATGTTCCACGGTCGCCAGATTGCCGCGCTGGGCATAGGAATTGTAGCCATCGATATCGCCACCGAAAACGAGGCCGCCCTTGTCGGACTGCGATACGTAGAAGTGGCCAGCACCAAAGGTCACGACGCCATTGATGAACGGCTTCAGCCCTTCGGAGACGAACGCCTGAAGCACATGGCTCTCAATCGGAAGCTTTAGTCCCGCCATTTCAGCCACGCGGGATGAGTTGCCAGCGGCCGCAAGGCCCAACTTGCCGCAGCCGATAAAGCCCTTCGTGGTTTCGACGCCGGTGACTTTGCCATTTTCGCGGCGGATACCGGTGACTTCGCAATTCTGGATGATGTCGACACCGCGCATGTCGGCCCCGCGGGCATAGCCCCAGGCGACCGCATCGTGGCGTACCGTGCCACCACGCTTTTGCAGCAGGCCGCCCTGTATCGGGAATCGGGCGTTATTATAATCGAGAAAAGGCAGCATCTTTTGCACCGCCGCCTTGTCCAGCAGATCGGCGTCGACACCGTGTAGCCGCATGGCATTGCCACGTCTGGTATAGGCATCGCGCTGCGCGTCCGAATGGAACAGGTTCAACACGCCGCGTTGGCTGACCATTGCGTTGAAATTGAAATCCTGCTCGAGACCTTCCCAAAGCTTCATCGATAACTCGTAGAACGGGTTGTTGCCTTGCAGCAGGTAGTTGGAGCGAATGATCGTGGTGTTGCGCCCGACATTGCCAGAGCCGATATAGCCCTTTTCCAGAACCGCGACATTGGTGATGCCGAATTCCTTGGCAAGATAATAGGCTGTCGCCAGACCATGCCCGCCGCCGCCAACGATGACGACGTCGTAATGCGGTTTCGGTTCCGGTTGCCGCCACGCGGGCGACCATGTCTTGTTGCCGCGAAGTCCGTTTAAAAACAGGGAAAGAGCCGAATAACGCATGTGATTGCCGCATCTCTCGAAAATGTTGCCGCAAGTGTAGGCTCCGATTACCAATACGGATTGCACAAAAGAGACGTTTTCAGATAGATATAGGCCATGTCACGGTCTGATACTCCCACGCTGCAACGCATCGGTTTCGTATTGATGCCGAATTTCGCGCTGATGTCCTTCGCATCCGCAACCGAACCTTTACGAGCCGCTAATTTGATCGCAGCATTAACGCTCTACGAGCCAATAGCCTTGTCTGCCAACGGGCAACCCGTGCACTGTTCATCAGGTCTAAGTGTCGAATGTCATGATCTGATGGCGCATGGCAGTGCCTGTCACACGGTGTTCGTTTGCGCGGGTGGTGACCGTGCGGATTGGGACGATCGTGGTGGTCTCTATGCCGCTTTGCGAAAGCTTGCGCGGCAAGGCGTACGGATCGGGGCAATTTCCAGCGGTGCGTATGTTCTGGCCGCTGCCGGTTTGCTGGAAAACCGCGATTTTACAATTCACTGGGAACACGCGGGCGTCTTCAAAGAGGCGTTCCCACATCTTAACCCGCGTCAAGCGCGTTACTTCATCGATGGCGACAGGGTCACCTGCGGCGGCGGCATCGCGCCTCTCGATATGATGCATGCCATGATTTCACAACGTATGGGCTCGCATTTTGCGCGCCGGGTCAGCGACTGGTATCTGCATACGGCCATTGCCGAACCAGGTGCGCCACAGCGTGGATCGACAGCGCAACGCTTCGGCACCCACCATCCTGCCTTGTTGACCGTGCTGGAAAAAATGGAAGCGACCATCGAGCAACCTATGGACCGCGCTACGCTTGCGCAATTGGCAGGCGTCAGCGTCCGTCATCTTGACAGGCTCTTCACCGAACATCTTGGCAAAAGCTTTCTGGAAACCTATCGCCTCATTCGCCTGCGTCATGCCCAGAACCTGTTGGAGCAAAGCGCTCTTTCCATTTCGGAAATCGCCTTCGCTACCGGCTTTTCGAGTGCTAGCCATTTATCGCGTGCTTGCAAAGATGTGCTCGGCAAATCACCGGGTGCTTTTCGTTTGAAGTTTCCTGCTGATTAATGGAATATTCCTCTCAGGATAATTTCGAGAGGTGAATATGGCGAAAATCGAAGCGAATGATGATTCAGGAGCGGCGTTGTCACAGGACCCGCACGCCGTAAAAGAGCCACGCGGAAACAATCTTGAAATGGCAATAGGCCACGAGGTGCGTACCTATCGCAAGAAGCTCGGCATCACAGTGACAGATCTTGCCGCCGCAACAGGCGTGTCTGTCGGCATGCTGTCCAAGATCGAAAACGGCAATATCTCGCCATCGCTGACAACGCTTCAGACGCTGTCTCGCGCGCTCGGTGTACCGCTGACGGCATTTTTTCGCGGCTTCGAAGAAGCGCGCAGTGCGACTTTTGTAAAGGCAGGCGAAGGCGTTAATCTGGAGCGGCGCGGCACGCGTGCGGGCCATCAATACAGCCTGTTGGGCCATATCGATAACAACAGCAGCGGCGTCACCGTCGAACCCTATCTGATCACGCTGACGACGGATTCGGATGTCTTTCCTACGTTCCAGCACGAGGGCATGGAGTTTCTCTACATGCTGGAGGGAGAGGTGGTCTATCGCCACTCGGAAAGTCTCTACGCCATGCAACCCGGCGATAGCCTGTTCTTCGATGCCGACGCGCCGCATGGCCCGGAACAGCTTGTGAAACTGCCCGCGCGTTACATCTCAATCATTTCCTATCCGCAGAACAAAGCGAAATAAATTGCCTTAGAAGAAAATATTATTCTTCATAGTTGATATGTGAAATGCTCTATGCTAGCAATTCCTCCATCGAAGAATGGAGACGCTGGCCATGTGTGGTATTGTTGGATTGTTTCTGAAAGACAAAAGCCTCGAGCCGCAGCTTGGGGAATTGCTGTCGGATATGCTCATCACCATGACGGACCGTGGGCCGGACTCAGCTGGCATCGCGATCTATGGCGCACCGGCATCTGGCAAGGCCAAGGTGACGTTGCAGTCAGCGCAGCCGGATGTGGATTTTGGCGGTCTGGACGCCGATCTTGCCGCGGCTGGCATTGATGCCACGGTTATCGTGAAGAGCACCCACGCTGTGGTCGAGATTGCCGCCGCCAAACTTTCATCCGTCCGCTCAGTGCTGTCTGAAATACGGCCTAATATCCGCATCATGGGTTCTGGTGATAGTGTCGAAATCTATAAGGAAACCGGTCTGCCGAAGGATGTTGTTGCTCGCTTCGACGTGCGCTCCATGGGCGGGACGCATGGTATCGGCCACACCCGCATGGCGACCGAATCTGCCGTCACTACGCTTGGCGCGCATCCGTTTTCGACCGGTGCTGACCAGTGCCTGGTGCACAATGGTTCGCTGTCCAACCACAACAATCTGCGCCGCGAGCTGGTGCGTGAAGGCATGACTTTCGAGACGCAGAACGACTCGGAAGTTGCCGCCGCGTACCTGACGGCAGAAATGGCCAAGGGCAAGGATCTGGGTGAGGCGCTGACCGGTGCTCTGGAGGATCTGGATGGTTTCTTCACCTTCGTCGTCGGCACCAAATCCGGCTTCGGTGTTGTGCGAGATCCCATCGCCTGCAAGCCTGCGGTCATGGCCGAGACGGATCAATATGTCGCCTTCGGTTCGGAATATCGCGCACTGGTCAATCTGCCGGGCATCGAAACCGCGCGCGTCTGGGAGCCGGAACCGGCCACCGTCTATTTCTGGGATCACGACAAGGCCGCCTGAGACAAGCCCATATCGAGAAAGTTCACACCATGCCAGTTTTCGATCTCTCCACCACGCCCTTGCGTGAACTCAACAGTGCGCTGCATGCCTTGTCCAAAGGCGCGAATGACACAGAATTTGAAGTCATCAATCCGCGTGGCAGCCATTCGGTCGCTGTTGGTATCGACGCACCCGTCACCGTCGAAGTGCGTGGTTCGGTCGGTTATTATTGCGCCGGTATGAATGATGGCGGCACCGTCACCGTTCATGGCTCTGCTGGTCCCGGCGTTGCCGAAAATATGATGTCCGGCACTGTCATCATCGAAGGCGATGCCAGCCAATATGCCGGGGCCACGGGTCGTGGCGGTCTCTTGGTCATAAAGGGCAATGCGGCGTCGCGTTGCGCCATTTCGATGAAAGGCATCGATATCGTCGTGCACGGGAATGTTGGCCATATGTCAGCCTTCATGGGTCAGTCAGGCAACCTCGTCGTTCTTGGCGATGCGGGCGATGCGCTGGGCGACAGCCTGTATGAGGCCAAGCTCTTTGTGCGCGGTACCGTCAAGAGCCTTGGGTCCGATTGCATCGAAAAGCAGATGAAGCCCAAGCATCTGGCGAAGCTGGCGGAGCTTTTGGAAAAGGCTGGTGTCACAGATGTGAAGCCCGAAGAGTTCAAACGGTATGGCTCTGCCCGCACGCTCTACAATTTCAACATCGATAACGCCGACGCGTATTAAGGCGAGGGACATTTCATGAGCTATCACAATCCCCACACCCCGCCGCGCAAATCCGCGACATTCGATGATGCGACGCTGGCCGAAATCCGCCGTGCCGCCGCCACCGGCATCTATGATATCCGGGGAGGTGGCACCAAGCGGAAGGTTCCGCACTTCGATGATCTGCTGTTTCTCGGGGCCTCGATCTCGCGCTATCCGCTCGAAGGTTACCGCGAAAAATGCGATACCTCCGTCGTTCTCGGCACGCGTTTTGCCAAGAAGCCAATCCACCTGAAAACACCCATCACCATCGCTGGCATGTCCTTCGGCGCTCTCTCGGGTAATGCCAAGGAAGCGCTGGGTCGCGGCGCGACGCTGGCGGGCACATCCACCACCACGGGCGATGGCGGCATGACGGATGAGGAGCGCGGTCACAGCCAGACGCTGGTCTACCAGTATCTGCCATCGCGTTACGGCATGAACCCGAAGGATTTGCGCCGCGCCGATGCTATTGAAGTGGTGGTCGGCCAAGGTGCTAAACCGGGCGGCGGCGGCATGCTTCTGGGTCAGAAGATTTCCGACCGTGTCGCCAATATGCGCAACCTGCCGAAGGGCATCGACCAGCGCTCGGCCTGCCGTCACCCGGATTGGACCGGCCCGGACGATCTGGAAATCAAAATACTCGAACTGCGCGAAATCACCGATTGGGAAAAGCCGATCTACATCAAGGTCGGCGGCGCTCGCCCTTATTACGACACAGCCCTCGCCGTCAAAGCCGGTGCCGATGTGGTGGTGCTGGATGGTATGCAGGGCGGCACGGCTGCAACGCAGGATGTGTTCATCGAAAATGTCGGCATGCCGACACTTGCCTGTATTCGCCCTGCCGTTCAGGCGCTTCAAGATCTGGGTATGCACCGCAAGGTGCAACTGATTGTTTCAGGCGGCATCCGCTCCGGTGCGGATGTGGCGAAAGCTCTGGCGCTGGGTGCAGATGCGGTTGCCATCGGAACGGCTGCACTTGTGGCGCTGGGTGATAATGACCCGAAGTGGGAAGAAGAATACCAGAAGCTTGGCACCACGGCTGGCGCGTATGATGACTGGCACGAAGGCAAAGACCCGGCTGGCATCACCACGCAGGATCCGGAACTTGCTGCGCGTCTGGAGCCTATCGCTGCCGGTCGGCGTCTTGCCAACTATCTCAAGGTCATGACGCTGGAAGCCCAGACAATCGCGCGCGCCTGCGGCAAGAACCATCTGCATAATCTGGAGCCGGAAGACCTCTGCGCGCTGACCATGGAAGCCGCCGCAATGGCGCAAATTCCGTTGGCTGGCACCAACTGGTACCCTGGCAAGGGTGGCTTTTAAGCCCCCTTACGCAATAGCAGGCCGCGTTTGGGAGGATGCGGCTTGTTGACGATGAGTGTCTGATATCCAAAAAGGGGAACAAAGTGACACTGGATCTCTCGCAATATGCCTCCGAAAACGGCGTCAAATATTTTATGATCAGTTTTACCGACCTCTTCGGTGGCCAGCGGGCAAAGCTGGTTCCGGCCGAAGCCATTGCCGATATGCAGGAAAACGGTGCCGGTTTTGCGGGTTTTGCCACCTGGCTTGATCTGACGCCCGCCCATCCCGATCTTTTCGCCGTTCCAGATCCATCCTCCGTCATCCAACTGCCGTGGAAAAAAGACGTTGCCTGGGTCGCTGCCGATTGTGTGATGGAAGACAAGCCGGTCGAACAGGCCCCGCGCGTTCTCTTGAAGAAACTGATCGCAGAAGCGGCTGGAAAAGGGCTGCGCGTTAAAACCGGCGTCGAACCTGAATTCTTCCTGATTTCGCAGGATGGCTCGAAAATATCAGACGAGTTCGATACCGCAGAAAAGCCTTGCTACGACCAACAGGCGGTGATGCGCCGCTATGATGTCATCGCCGAAATCTGCGATTACATGCTGGAGCTTGGCTGGAAGCCCTACCAGAACGACCATGAGGATGCCAACGGCCAGTTCGAGATGAACTGGGAATATGACGACGCGCTTCAAACCGCCGATAAGCATTCCTTCTTCAAGTTCATGGTCAAATCCGTTGCCGAAAAACACGGGTTGCGCGCCACCTTCATGCCCAAGCCCTTCAAAGGCCTGACCGGCAATGGCTGCCACGCCCATATCTCTGTGTGGGATACGGATGGCAAGGTCAACGCATTCGCTGACAAGGGGATGGATTTCGGCCTCTCGGCGCAGGGCCGCACGTTCCTCGGCGGGATCATGAAACACGCGTCTGCTTTGGCGGCTGTCACCAATCCCACCGTCAATTCCTACAAGCGCATCAATGCACCGCGCACGATCTCGGGGGCGACATGGGCACCGAACACGGTGACCTGGACAGGTAATAACCGCACCCACATGGTGCGCGTGCCGGGTCCTGGTCGTTTCGAACTTCGTCTGCCGGATGGCGCGGTCAATCCTTATCTGTTGCAGGCAATCATCATTGCCGCAGGCCTGTCCGGCATTCGCACCAGCGCCGATCCCGGGCCGCATCACAACATCGATATGTACCGCGACGGTCATACGATTACCGATGCGCCCAAGTTGCCTTTGAACCTGCTGGACGCCCTTCGCGAATACGAGAAGGACACCGAGTTGCAGCAGGCCATGGGAACAGAGTTCTCGAGCGCTTATCTGAAACTCAAACAGGGCGAGTGGAATACATATTGTTCCCAGTTCACATCATGGGAACATGACACGACGCTGGATGTCTAGGTGCCGCCTTATAGCTCAGCCCCGCGCTATCGTCCGGGGCTTTTTATCGCCTTTCCAAAAGAGATCGCCCGATGACGAAATTCATTCTGACAGTCACCTGCACATCGACACGCGGTATTGTTGCAGCACTGTCCGGTTATCTGGCGAAGCTCGGTTGCAACATCATTGACAGCTCCCAGTTCGATGATCTGGATACAAATCGCTTCTTCATGCGCATCAGTTTTTTGTCGCAGACCGGCGCCACTCTCAAGCAACTCGCTGAAGGCTTGAAGCCGATCTCGCAAGAGTTTCAGATGGATGCAGAGATCCACGACGCGACGCAGCGTATGAAAGTGTTGTTGATGGTCTCGCGCTTCGGCCATTGCCTCAACGATCTGCTATACCGCTGGAAGATCGGTGCACTGCCGATAGATATTGTCGGTGTCGTGTCCAACCATTTTGACTACCAGAAAGTCGTGGTCAATCACGATATTCCTTTCTACCATATTCCCGTGACAAAGGAGAACAAGCCGCAAGCCGAAGCAAAGATCATGGATCTGGTGGAAAGCACCGGCACCGAACTGATCGTGCTGGCACGTTACATGCAGATCCTCTCGGACCGCATGTGCACCGAAATGTCCGGCAAGATCATCAACATCCACCATTCCTTCCTGCCCAGCTTCAAGGGCGCAAACCCCTACAAGCAGGCGTATCAACGCGGCGTAAAGCTGATTGGTGCGACAGCGCATTACGTAACTGCCGATCTAGATGAGGGGCCGATCATCGAGCAGGATACGGTGCGCGTTACCCACGCGCAAAGCCCTGATGATTATGTGTCGCTTGGCCGGGATGTGGAGGCGCAGGTGCTGGCGCGTGCCATTCATGCGCATATTCACCGTCGTACCTTCATCAATGGCAACCGAACCATCGTCTTTCCCCCGAGCCCTGGCTCCTATGCTTCAGAGCGTATGGGGTAGCCCGCGGCTCTGTACACATGTCTGAGGGAGTTGCAAAACAGATGTCCCGCCGATATGTATTTGGTACGCCATAATATTATGCTGCCTATCTGAGTCGCTATTTAGCAATTCGGTTGTGCGTCAGAAGGCGTCTCAGTACAGGGAGCGGGTAATGAATACGATTTTGCAGGGCTCGACAATCAAGGTGGAGCGTCCGGCAAAAACGTTGCGCGAACTAGCACTCGAGAAGGTACGGGAAGCTATCGTCAGCGGTCACTTCCGTCCGGGGGATCGTTTGGTGGAGCGTGATCTCTGCGCCCAGCTTGGCGTCAGCAGAACCATCGTGCGCGAAGTCTTGCGACATCTGGAATCCGAAGGGCTGGTTGCCAACCTTCCAAACAAAGGGCCGATCGTCGCGCAACTGGACCTGAACGAGGCGCGTCAAATCTATGAAATCCGCGGTGCGCTGGAAGGCATGGCCGCACGTTTGTGCGCCGAACGTAACGACCCCGCCATCGTCGCTGCGCTGGAAAAATCGCTGCACGGCATCCGCCAGTCTTATCATGACAAGGACATGCAGGGCGTTCTCACGCATACATCTGCATTCTATCAGACACTGTTCAGCAGTGTGGAGCGCACGGTGGCGTGGGGCATCGTCAATCTGCTGACGGTCCGTATCAACCATCTGCGCTCAATGACAATTAAGACGGAGAGCCGCAATATCGATGGCCCCGCGCAGATGGAAAAGATCATCGAGGCCATCCGCAAGGGTGATGGAGAGGCGGCTTACCAGGCAGCAATGAAGCATGTTGCCAGCGCATCGGCCATTGCCGAAGCTGTCCTTTCCGCGCAGTCACCCGTTCCTCGCGTATAATCTCCTCGTCCGTTCAATTCAGATAAGCTTACCAAACGCATTTTTACGCGCGACGCCGAGATGCGACCGGTGACGTGTGTGTCCACGTTTCCGGCTTATGTTATCCCTTTAAGCAGTTGATTTAATTCGATTAAATAATGATCTACTGACGATCATATATCGTTGGCAGAAAGTCTATTGACAGCTCTATATTATGGCATACCATAACCTCATATTCAATTGAGGGCCGAGCATGACCATTCAAATCCGCAAGACGATTTTGCAGGTTGAGACCGCCTTGATCGAGGGTGGGAAGGCGGCGCCGATCCCGTTGAAACTCTATTCCGCCTTCGCCGTCGTGAAGAACCCATGGGCTGGTCGTGGCTTTGTCGAGGACCTGAAACCCGAAATTCACGCACTCGCGCCGGTGCTTGGCGAGTTGTTGACGCGCATGATTATCGACGCTGTTGGTTCGGGCGAAGCGGTAGAAGGTTACGGCAAGGCGGCGGTTGTTGGTCTCGATGGTGAAATCGAACATGCCTCGGCGCTCATTCACACGCTGCGCTTCGGCAATCATTACCGCAATGCAGTCGGGGCCAAATCCTATCTTGCCTTCTGCAACACGCGCGGTCCCGCCAATGCGCCGATCATGATCCCGCTGATGGACAAGAATGATGAGGGTCGTCGCTCCCACTACCTGACTATTCACACCGCCATTCCCGATGCGCCAGCCGCAGACGAGATCGTCGTTGCTCTGGGGGCATCTGTCGGTGGACGCCCGCATCATCGCATCGGAGACCGTTATCAGGATCTGAAAGATCTGGGTAACGATGTCGCCAATCCCGCAGGCGTTTGAGATCGGTCGCCGCCATGCACACCAGCCCCACCGTTTCGCCTGACAACATATCGCAGCCGCCACAGTTTCAGCGTTTGCATACCGATGGCGGCGTCTCTTATGTCGAGGCGGGTTCTGGCGAGCCGTTGGTCCTGATCCACGGCGTGGGTATGCGGTTGGAGGCATGGGCTCCGCAGATTGGGATTTTTGCGAAGACGCACCGCGTGATCGCGGTTGATATGCCCGGCCATGGCGAAAGCGAAAGACTGCCTGACGGAAGCACACTTGAAGACTTCGTTGTTTGGTTTGGCCGGTTTCTGGACGAGATGAAAATCGAGAAAGCCAACGTTGCCGGTCACTCCATGGGCGCGTTGATCGCCGGAGGTGCTGCCGCCACGCTCAGTCAGCGCATCAAGCGGGTTGCCTACCTCAACGGTGTCTATCGACGGGACCCGGAAGCGAAAGCTGCTGTCATGGCGCGGGCTGCATCGATCGGCACTGTTGGTATTGATCGCGAAGGGCCGCTGAAGCGCTGGTTTGGCGACGATGCCGAGAGCTTGCATGCGCGTGAACTCACGCGCAACTGGTTAAGCCAGGTTGATCCGCAAGGTTACGGCGTTGCCTATACCGCCTTTGCGGGCGGCGACGAGACTTATGCAGACCATTGGCGCGATGTTCGCTGCCCGGCGCTGTTTTTGACCGGCTCTCACGATCCGAATTCGACACCAGACATGGCGCATCAGATGGCGGAGATAACGCCGAATGGTTGGGCGAAGATCGTGGAGGGGCATCGGCATATGGTCAATCTGACTGCACCCCATGCCGTGAATGGCCTGCTTGCAGAGTGGCTTGAAACAGAGGAGCCGAAATGATGCCGGATACCATTGATCCCCGCGCATTGAGAGATGCTTTCGGCGCTTTTCCAACCGGCGTTACGGTTGTTACCACCCGAAATTCGGATGGCAAGCCGATCGGTTTTACGGCCAACTCGTTCACGTCGGTCTCGCTAGATCCGCCGATGCTGCTCGTCTGTCTTGCACGCACCTCCCGCAATTTCGCAGTTATGACAAATACGAAAACTTTCGCCGTCAACATTCTCTCTGAAACGCAGAAGGATGTTTCCAACACCTTCGCCCGGCCTGTCGAGGATCGTTTCGCGGCGGTGTCGTGGAGCGATGGCCCCAAAGGTTGCCCTGTTTTCGATGATGTGGCGGCGTGGTTCGAGTGCACGATGGAAAACGTGCTGGAAGCGGGCGACCACGTCATTCTTCTTGGGCAGATTACAGCCTTCACCAACAGTGGCCGCAACGGTTTGGGTTATGCACGCGGGGGCTATTTCACGCCGCAACTGGCGGGCAAGGCAGTTTCAGCGGCAAGCGAGGGCGCATTGGAAATTAGTGCCGTTCTCGAAAGCGATGGCGACGTATTATTGCTAGGCACCGAAACACTGTCACTGCCAACCTGCCACAGCACGGATGGTGATCCGACGCTCGTGCTGGCCGCCTATCTCAAAGAACTAACGGGTCTCAGCATCACAATCGGCTTTCTATATTCCGTTTTTGAAGACAAGGCCGAACGTCGCCAGCATATTGTCTACCGTGCTTTTGCTTCCGAAGGCGTACCGAACGAAGGACGGTTCTTTTCGCCCTCCAGCCTGTCGGGCCTGACATTCAACACGGCCGCCACGGCCGATATCGTCAATCGTTTCGCGATGGAAAGTTCGCTGGGTAACTTCGGGGTCTATGTCGGCAACGAAACGGTTGGACGCGTTCACTCCATCAACATGAAGGGCGTCTAACCGTGAAATTTTCCCTTTTCGTCCATATGGAACGCCTTGATCCAAGCCAAAACCACAAGGCTCTCTACGAAGAATTCGTGGCGCTTTGCGAAATTGCCGATAAGGGCGGCATGCATGCCATCTGGACCGGCGAGCATCACGGCATGGACTTTACCATTGCTCCAAATCCATTCGTCACGATTGCCGATCTGGCGCGTCGTACGAAGAATGTCAGGCTCGGTACAGGCACTGTGATCGCGCCCTTCTGGCACCCGATCAAGCTGGCTGGCGAAGCCGCCATGACCGACATCATCTGCGATGGCAGGCTGGATATCGGTATTGCGCGTGGTGCCTATTCCTTTGAATATGAGCGCTTGTCGCCGGGTCTGGATGCCTGGGGCGCTGGCCAGCGCATGCGTGAACTGATCCCCGCCGTCAAAGGCATATGGGATGGCGACTATGCCCATGACGGCGAGTTCTTCAAGTTTCCGGCCACGACTTCCGCACCAAAGCCCCTGCAGGAGCCTTACCCACCAATTTGGGTTGCAGCGCGTGATCCTAACTCCCATGAATTTGCCATCGCCAATGGCTGCAATGTGCAGGTGACGCCGCTGTGGCAGGGTGACGATGAAGTCACTACGCTGATGTCACGTTTCAACGACGCCTGCGCCGCGCATCCCGACATCAAACGTCCAAAGATCATGCTGTTGCGGCACACATATGTGGGTTCGGATGAGGAAGACATTGCGCTCGCGGCCCATGAATTGAGCGTCTATTACAATTACTTCTTCGCCTGGTTTAAAAACGAAAAGCCTGTCACCCAGGGTCTGATCGAGCGCATTCCAGATGACGTGATCGCCGCAAACGAGATGATATCCGCAAACTCGATGCGCCAGAACAATGTCGTCGGCAATGCCGATGATGTCATTGCGCGTTTGAAGACCTATGAGGCCATGGGTTACGACGAATATTCCTTCTGGATCGACACCGGCATGAGCTTTGAGCGAAAGAAAGCATCGCTTGAGCGCTTCATGGCTGAGGTCATGCCAGCGTTCGCGGAGTAGACCATGCAGCACTTCCAGTATTACATCGATGGACAGTTTCTCGAAGGCGAGGCACGCTTCGATAGTCTTGACCCTTCGACGGGAAAGCCATGGGCAACAATGCCGGAGGCCCGCGAAGCAGATGTCGACCGCGCCGTTTCTGCCGCATACACTGCGCTTTACGACGGCCCCTGGCCTAAACTTACCGCCACGCAACGCGGCAAGCTGCTGTATAAGCTGGCTGATCTGGTGGCTGCCAATGCGCAGAAACTGGCAGAGCTGGAAACACGCGACACCGGAAAAATCATCCGCGAGACCTCGGCCCAGATCGCTTACGTGGCTGATTATTATCGTTATTATGCGGGCCTTGCTGACAAGATCGAAGGCTCCTATCTGCCGATCGACAAGCCGGACATGGATGTCTGGCTGCGGCGCGAACCGGTGGGTGTGGTCGCCATGGTCGTGCCATGGAACAGCCAGTTGTTTCTGTCGGCGGTCAAAATTGGTCCGGCACTGGCAGCCGGTTGCACCATGGTGGTCAAGGCGTCCGAGGATGGCCCGGCACCGCTTCTGGAACTGGCGCGGCTCATTCATGAGGCAGGGTTTCCTGCGGGTGTCGTCAACATTCTGAACGGCTTTGGCCCATCTTGCGGTTCGGCGCTTGGGCGTCATCCGAAGGTCGCGCATGTTGCCTTCACTGGTGGCCCGGAAACGGCGCGCCATGTGGTGCGCAACTCAGCTGAAAACCTCGCCTCGACCTCGCTGGAACTGGGTGGCAAATCGCCCTTCATCGTCTTTGCCGATGCCGATCTTGAAAGTGCGGCCAATGCGCAAGTTGCCGGTATTTTCGCGGCGACCGGGCAAAGCTGCGTTGCCGGTTCGCGATTGATCGTCGAGAGAAGCATCAAGGACCGTTTTGTCGCTTTGCTGAAGCAAAAGGCTGAGGCCATCCGTATTGGTGCCCCACTGGATATGGCGACCGAAGTTGGGCCTCTTGCCACAAGTCGTCAGCGCAAAGGCATCATTGATCTCGTTGCTCGCTCGCTCGACGCCGGTGCTGTTCTTGTGACAGGGGGCAAAGCGCTCGATGGTGATGGGTTTTATTACCAACCGACGATCCTCGATTGTGACGGCGTTGCTTCGCCATCGCTGGTCAACGAGTTTTTTGGCCCGGTTCTTTCGGTGGTGTCCTTCGAGACGGAGCAAGAAGCTCTGCGCCTTGCCAACGATACAGTTTTTGGTCTCGCATCCGGCATCTTCACGCAGAACCTGACCCGTGCGCATCGTCTGATGAAGGGTATTCGCGCTGGTGTCGTCTGGGTCAACACCTACCGCGCCGTTTCTCCCATTGCGCCGTTCGGCGGGTTTGGCCTGTCTGGACACGGGCGCGAAGGCGGTATGGCGGCGGTTATGGATTATACCCGCACCAAAACCATCTGGCTGCGGACGTCGGATGATCCAATCCCCGATCCCTTCGTGATGCGGTGACCCCGATGTTTTATGAAATCCGCACCTACAGACCGAAGAACGGGGCAATACCCGCCTATTTTGAGGTTCTAGAATTCGCGATTTGATCGAGGTCGGGGAAAACAAGATCATGAAACCAGCCCGTTTTTCTCCCTTTGGAGGCAGCGCGCCAAAGGCATAAGCATAAAAACAAGCAACGCATAAAAAGCTCTATTAAAACAA
Source organism: Agrobacterium bohemicum (assembly GCF_001562555.1). Taxonomy (NCBI): domain Bacteria; kingdom Pseudomonadati; phylum Pseudomonadota; class Alphaproteobacteria; order Hyphomicrobiales; family Rhizobiaceae; genus Agrobacterium; species Agrobacterium bohemicum. Next base: position 137,992 of record NZ_KQ961033.1, on the reverse strand, counting down.
GGAGTACGGGAACATGAAAATCACATTCGCATTAGCGGCTTTTACCGCAACGGTGTCCGCATCGGCACCGGTTTTCGCCGCTGATATCGTCTTTTCCAGCTGGGGCGGAACGACGCAGGATGCGCAGAAGTCCGCTTGGGCCGATAAATTCACCGAAAAAACCGGCATCAAGGTGCTGCAGGACGGACCGACGGATTATGGCAAGATCAAAGCCATGGTGGAAGCCAAAGGCGTGACCTGGGATGTGGTCGATGTCGAGGGCGATTATGCCGCCCAGGCAGGAAAAGGCGGCATGCTCGAAAAGCTCGACTTCTCCGTCATCGACAAATCCAAGCTCGATCCACGCTTCGTCACAGATTATTCCGTCGGCAGCTTCTATTATTCCTTCGTCATCGGGTGCAACGCCGATGCAGTCGATACTTGCCCCAAGACGTGGGCGGACCTGTTCGATACGGCAAAATTCCCCGGCAAGCGGACATTCTACAAGTGGTCGGCCCCTGGCGTTATCGAAGCCGCGCTTCTGGCGGATGGCGTTCCCGCTGACAAGCTCTATCCGCTTGATCTTGACCGCGCATTCAAGAAGCTCGACACCATCAAGTTGGATATCGTCTGGTGGTCCGGCGGCGCGCAGTCGCAGCAGCTTCTGGCATCCGCTGAAGCCCCATTTGGCAGTGTCTGGAACGGGCGTATGACGGCACTCAAGAGCAGCGGCGTCAACGCCGAGACATCCTGGGAGCAAAACATCACCGCAGCGGATTCGCTCGTTGTACCGAAAGGCGCCAAGAACAAGGATGCAGCCATGCAATTCATCGCGCTGGCCACATCCGCACAGGCGCAGGCCGATATGGCCACGGCCACCGGTTACGCTCCGATCAATGTGGACGCTGCCAAGCTGATGGACCCGGAGGTTGCCAAGACGCTGCCTGATCAACAGAAGGCAAGTCAGGTCAATGCCGATATGAAATACTGGGCCGATAACCGCGACGCCATTGGCGAGCGCTGGTACGCATGGCAGGCCAAATAAGATTGGCTTTGTGAAATGCTGCAGCCGGCTAAGTGACGGTTGCAGCATCGCATCTCGTTCCTGCGATCCTTTCAGAGCCTGAGGGAAAAATTTCATGTCATCATCGACAGAGCCTTCAACGATGAATGCGCCTGCGCAATATAGGAGGCCGAGCGGCATGCGATGGACGTTGCCTGCGCTCGTCTTCCTCATGCTGTTCTTCGTCGTGCCTGTTGTCGCCCTGTTGCTGCGCAGTGTCACAGAGCCACAGCTTGGTCTCTCGAATTATGTCGCGCTGCTGGGATCGTCCACTTACCTTAAAATCTTCGTCAACACCTTCCTCGTGTCGGCGGTGGTGACATTCATATCGTTGCTCATCGGCTTTCCGGTGGCGTGGGCGCTGGCAATCATGCCCAGCAGGCTCGCCTCGGTCATTTTTGCCATTTTACTTTTATCGATGTGGACCAACCTTCTGGCCCGTACCTATGCGTGGATGGTCCTGCTGCAGCGAACGGGTCTTATCAACAAGATGTTGATCGGCATGGGGTTGATCGACAAGCCCTTGGCTTTGGTCAATAATCTGGTCGGTGTCACCATCGGCATGACCTACATCATGCTGCCCTTCATCATTCTACCGCTTTACGGCGTCATCCGCAAAATCGATCCGGCGATCTTGCAGGCCGCCGCCCTTTGCGGGGCGACACGCGGCCAGGCCTTGGTGCGGGTGCTTTTCCCGCTGACAATACCCGGAATGGCCGCAGGCGCATTGATGGTTTTCGTCATGTCGCTGGGCTATTTCGTCACGCCCGCTTTGCTTGGTGGCACGTCCAACATGATGCTGGCGGAACTCATCGCGCAATTCGTGCAGTCCCTGGTCAACTGGGGCATGGGTGGCGCGGCGGCACTGGTGCTGCTGGTGGTAACGCTCGCGCTCTACGCTGTGCAGCTTCGCTTCTTCGGTGATCAACGCTCGGGAGATCGCTGATGCTTCTGAATTTCTCACGGCTCGGCTGGTGGAAATATGCGTTGCTCGGCGTAACGCTGCTCACAGCAGCATTTCTGTTGCTCCCTATCCTGTTCATTGCGGCCTTATCGTTCGGTTCCTCGCAATGGCTGATCTTTCCGCCGCCGGGTTGGACGCTGAAATGGTATGCCAATTTCTTCGCCGATCCGCGTTGGCTCGAGTCCGCTTGGACCAGCTTCAAGATCGCCGCCATGGTCACAGTCCTGTCAGTGCTGCTCGGCCTCGTCACCTCCTTCGGTCTTGTGCGTGGCAAGTTCATGTTCCGAGAGGCGTTGAGAGCTTTGTTCCTCACGCCTATGATCCTGCCGGTCGTGGTGCTGGCCGTCGCTCTCTACGCATTCTTTCTGCAGATCGGCCTTAACGGCACGACGCTCGGGTTCCTCATATCGCATCTTGTTCTAGCACTGCCATTCTCCATTCTGTCGATCACCAAGGCGCTTGAGGGTTTCGATAAGTCGATCGAAGATGCGGCCGTTCTGTGCGGTGCCTCGCCGCTTGAAGCAAAGATCAGGGTCACGCTTCCCTCGATCAGCCATGGTTTCTTTTCGGCAGCGATCTTCTCGTTTCTGACCTCGTGGGATGAGGTCGTGGTGGCGATCTTTATGTCCAGTCCGACGCTGCAAACCTTGCCGGTCAAGGTCTGGTCGACGCTGCGGCAGGACCTGACCCCCGTCGTGGCGGCTGCCTCCACACTTCTTATTCTTCTCACCGTAATTTTGATGGCGCTGTTTGCGCTTGTGCGCAAGGGACTGAAATCATGACGAGACCGTTCCTGGAGATCAAAGGAATCAAGAAGCAGTACGGGCCCGTCACGGCCGTACAGAACGTCGATTTACAGGTCGAGCGTGGCGAGTTCCTGACCTTTCTCGGACCTTCCGGATCCGGCAAGAGCACCACGCTGTATATTCTGGCAGGCTTTGAAGACCCAACGGCCGGCGACATTTTACTGGACGGCAAGTCCCTCCTGTCCACGCCCTCGCACAAGCGCAACATCGGTATGGTGTTTCAACGCTACACCCTGTTTCCGCATCTCTCCGTCGGTGAAAATATTGCTTTCCCTTTGAAAGTCCGCCGTCTGCCGAAAGCTACGATCGATGCCAAGGTCAAGGAAATGCTGCGGCTGGTGCGGCTGGAAGGTTTCGAGGATCGCAAACCGGCCCAAATGTCCGGCGGACAGCAGCAGCGCGTCGCACTTGCGCGCGCTCTGGCTTACGATCCGCCCGTTTTGTTGATGGACGAACCGCTTTCTGCGCTCGACAAAAAACTGCGCGAGGAAATTCAGTATGAGATACGCCGCATTCACCAGCAGACCGAGGTCACAATTCTGTATGTGACTCATGACCAGGAGGAAGCCCTGCGCCTCTCCGATCGGATCGCCGTATTCTCGAAAGGTGTGATTGATCAGATCGGTACAGGGTCGCAACTCTACGCCAATCCTCGCACACGCTTCGTTGCAGAGTTTATCGGAGATAGCGATTTCATCGCCTGCGATCTTTTGTCAGCGTCTGATGGGCAGGCGACGGTCTCACTTGGAGATGGCATGGTATTCGATAACATCCCCGTGCACGGTGATGCCGTTTCGGGTAGCAGGGCATCTTTGATGCTGCGGCCGGAACGCATTCGCCTTTCAAAGGATAACGAGCAAACAACCGGCATCGCGGCCACGGTCAGTGATATCACGTTTCTCGGCAGCAACATCCATGTCATGACCGAAACGACATCAGGTAAAAAATTGGCTGTCCGACTACCATTCGGAAATGAAGCCATTTCAGGTCTCAGTCGTGGAGATCACATTCGCCTAAATTTCGATCCTCAGGCCGCACGTTTGTTTTGTGAGGTTTAGAACTGCTGATCATTCTCTCATATGTGTGGGTTGATAGCGAACCGCGACTTGCAGTGTGCCCGAAGCCAACCGGCACATGGGGGTGTTGCGTCTAGCCGATTGCAAATTTGTATTAAACCTACGTCAGTGGCGGTCAGTGTTCTCGAGGCAGCGGTTGTAGATTACATAACCACGTTTGCGTACCAGTGATCGTCTGAAAATGGGCAATCTGTACTCTGTTCAGCGCCCGAACGTGATCTACGACATTCTTTGACAGCGGCAGGCCGCAATCGCGGATTGCGACCTCAAGGACGTGACTCAGGATTGCGCCCCCATTTCTCGGCTTCGAGCTTGCTATCGAGTGATTTGCAACGCGGCTTCATTCCACGGAGGCGAACCTGCCCTTGCCAGCGTCTTTTGATTTCTGATTGTGCCATCTGGATCTCCAATAGATATTGGAGCTCACGCGAGGGATACCAAGGATTACTCCGGCGCTTTTAGACTCGAGAGGCTTGCACCAACTATGTCTATCGATGTCGCACAGAGTTGTGCAGCGCCTATCTTCATGGCTTCGCAAATGTAATAAGACAATTCCGAACCAATGGAGCGCAGCTTGTGATCAGGGATACTAAGGAACAGAGCATTGTCGATGGCTTATCCCAGCGACACGGCGTCAGCCAAGGCGTCATCGAACATCTCACAATGGCGTTGATTGCAGGCCATACCAATCAGGCACAGTTCAATCACCCCGAACTTGGTGGAATGGGGCAATGGTCGAGCGGCGGCATGATCATGGTCGGCGACATGTTCAACAATGGCCTGAAGCACCGGGTTGATATGGTCTGCTCCGAGATAGCCGATTACATAAGGTCGGGCAAACTGTCCGGCCCGAAAATAGATCGGTCTCATCAGTCCCAGAGCCAGGGAGACGGTAGCAGCTTTTTCTACCAGTCAAGTTCGCACAGCAGTTCTTGGCCACAACATCTCGGACAGGCTTCGTCGACTGGTGCCCAGAACAATCTTCGTTACGCGTTCTTTCCCGCAAGCCGTCGGCTGGCCATCGATGTAAACGGACAGATCACCGTTTACGATACTAAGGACCACAACATTGGCGGCTTTTCCCAACAGCAGAGCGGCGACCAGTCACTAACCTTTACATCTCAGCACGGTCTCGTCCGTGTGGCTGATCTCGATATAATAACCACAGCCGACAGCCCTGAGACGCCGCAAGACACGCAGAGACCGGTTCCCATTCAGGTTCAACCGATACCAGTTCCGTCTATGACGCCTCCAAGCATGAGTGTTGTCTCCGGTCCGACAGCTTTTGATCAAGACGATATCATCAGCAAGATTGAACGGCTCGCAGGTCTGCGCTCGAAAGGTATAATTTCGGACGAAGAATTTGCAGCGAAAAAGACAGAACTACTTGATCGGTTGTAAAGGTAGCGGCGAAGAAAGTGCATGATACAGATATTAAGAGGAAAACCGGCTCATAGGAGGAAGTGCCGGGGGATGACTAATAACCTCTGTATGATGAAGCCTTGTCACCCAAGGTTCACGATGGCGGAGAGGGTGGGATTTGAACCCACGATACCCTTGCAGGTATGCCGCATTTCGAGTGCGGTGCATTCGACCACTCTGCCACCTCTCCGCGGGCACGAACTGTGAGGATCGTGCGGGCGTTCTCATAACCAGCAATCCTTTGGTTTGCAAGGGTTAAATGTCTGATGAGGTAGTGCTTGCACAAGTTTTCGATTTTCTCGATGCGACATCCATGCTGGCACCTGGGTGCTTTTTCACACGGGTAATCAAATCGGAACAAAATTTACAGTTCCGCTGTTTGCGGTTTACGAATAACCGGCGGGACCGAGCGTGGCGGCTGCGAATAATGACATGAACAGGCGGTTCTGGTCTGTGGAGCGCGGATTGTCTGCCGTTGTTGGAACGGCCATTCATGACGGCCACGCCACTCGTGACGACGTGCTACCGCTCATGGCTCTGTCAGATGAAGAGAGATTGCGGGAAGAAGACCCTTTCACGGCGGAAATGATTGCGGGCCTCGCTAATCAGATCGTGGTGCATCAATCTCGCTTCGAGATCGATCTTAATCGTGCAAGGAATCAAGCGATTTATCTTGTGCCCGAACAATCGTGGGGACTGGACGTTTGGATCAAGCGTCCGCCCGAGCCGGTGCTACATGGTTCGCTTGCTTTTCACGATGATTATTATGCGATGTTGCGGCAAATGCTGGCGGCGATCGAACAACGCCATGGCGCCTTTATTGTTTTGGATGTGCACAGCTATAACCACAGACGAGGCGGTGCCGACGCTTCACCGACGGAACAACACAAGGCTCCGGATATCAACATTGGGACATCATCAATGGACAGAGGCCGTTGGGCGGATGTCGTTGATACCGTTATCGATCACTTCAGTCATGCAAGCATTGGAGGTCGGCGGTTGGACGTGCGCGAGAATGTGGCGTTTCAGGGCAAGGGAGAGCAGACCCGGTTCATCCATGAGCATTTCCCTAAAAACGGCTGTGCGATAGCCATCGAGTTCAAAAAAATCTTCATGGATGAGTGGACGGGGCAACCGGACACAAAAGTCATTCAGGATATCCGCGATTCGATTACGGCGTTGGAGCCGGTGCTGGAAGAATTGCTGAGGACCCGACAATGACAGCGTCTGATGCTAGAAAGCCTTCAATTCTGTTTGATGTATTGGAAGATATTAAGGATTGTTTGGCGGAGGGCAAAGCAATCCGCCAGGATATAGGGGCTGATGGCCGCCTTCATGTGGATCGTTCACTGCCATTCCTTTGCCTGCATTTGACCAACGGTTCTAAAAAGCTGGCTGCCCGAGATATTGCTTCAGCTCATGCTTCCTATCTCATCGCGTCCAACATTTCGGAAGCTGTGCCAATCCTGAAGGTGGTCGGTTCGGAGATGCAAAAACGCTTCGGGACCTTTATCGTGCTCGATGTTGGAGAGCTTGAGCATGATGTTCTTCTTGCTGACGATTCTCCGTTTCTGCCGCATTACGAAGTTGCTGTTTCGGCAACCTCGGAACCCGCGACGCAGGACGCAAAACGGGTATTTATCAAAGCAATTTGCGATGCGGACATCAGGTTCCGCACACCGCGCATTACCCGTCCTGATGAAACTGATGATCATGTTGCCAAACTGAAAGCAGCAGGGCTAGAGTTCCCATGCATCAGCGTGCGTTTCGCGCCGATCTACCGTCAACCTGAATCTGGGGCGGACTATCCAGGCCTTCGCGAAACGATGATCGCCGATCTGTTCGATGCTGGATTGCGTGCCTTTTCGGCGTTCTCAAGTCAGTCCGATGCGTTCAAAATTACGTCTCACCGTGCGCTCGGTCGAAAAGCATTCGTGGATGCTGTGCGTCGTGCCGATCGTTCGATAGACGAGATTGCAGCCTCGTTCGACTTTTTGTTGTCCGTTACGCCGATAAATGCACGAAAAGCCTTTGCTGAATTCAATGAAGGCAATTCGCAATATGCACCACATTTCCTTTATCGACCGCTTGGCGTCGATGTTGAGGAGCAGAAGCGGAAGCTTTATTCCGTTGCCTTCGATCATCTTGAAGATCCGGTTCTCTATCATCTTTACCGTGAAAAACAGCAGGAGATCGACCTTCAACTGACGATGCTGGCGCATCTGCATCTGCGCCAGTTCACGGACTTCAGCCGTGCCTTGTATGGCTCGGTGGAGCCACCGCTGATATCGCTTGCAGAAGATGTCTTGGCCCGCTGCACCCGTCACGATGAAGCTGGTGAAATCGCCATGGTGGATTGTTACGAGGTGACGAAGAAGGCGCGGGAAATGGTGGATGCCTACCGCGAAGAAAATCCCGAATTCAAGGCGCGGGTCGAAATTAGAGACGACCTTCCACCAGGTTTGATGGTGACGGGTGAAAAGCTATTGGTATCCCGCCACACTGTTATGGAACGTAGACGCCTCGATGCGCTTTTGCATCACGAGATAGGCGTCCATTTGCTGACATATTTCAATGGCTCCGCGCAGGGTCTTCGTCTCTTTCGCACTGGCCTTTCTGGCTACGAAGGTGTTCAGGAAGGTCTGGCGGTGCTGGCAGAGCATCTTTCCGGCGGCATGACGAGAGACAGGTTGCGTCTTATCGCAGCCCGTGTGGTTGGCTGTGCCGCCATGCTGGACGGAGCGAGTTTCGTCGATACGTTTCGTATAATGACGCACAAACACGGTTTTGAGGACGCCAATGCGTTCAATATGGTGCTGCGCATATACAGGGGCGGAGGGTTATCCAAGGATGCGATCTATCTTCGCGGCCTTGTCGAGATTCAAAGTCATTTAAGAAAAGGTGGTGCGCTCGATCCGTTCTGGATGGGCAAAATTTCTGCGGCACATTTCCCTGTCATGCAGGAGCTTGCGCTTCGCGGCCTTCTTCACCCCCCTGGGATACGCCCAGCATTTCTTTCGCCAGCGAAGGCAAGTGAGCGGCTGGAAAAAATAAGATCAGGTTTATCGATAGCAGAAATGGCAACGTTATAAGGGAGGGACGCATGCGTCTTGCATTTTTCGTCAATTCAATCGAGGGCGAGCAACCGACCTTTGCGACGGGGTTGCTGGCAATGGCCGCACTGAATCGCGGTCATGAGGTGGTCTATCTTACTCCGGGGGATTTCACACTAAGGCAAGATGACAGTCTTGTGGTTCATGGCTTGGTATTGCCACGCCAGAAGTACAAGAAGATCGAGAATTTCCATGCGGTCTTGCAGGATAAGAAAGCCGAGCGGAAAACGATGGATGTCGAAGATATCGACGCGCTGATGCTGCGCAATGATCCTTCGCTGGATCAAACTGCACGGCCATGGGCTGTTCACTCGGGGATATTGTTCGGTCGCCTTGCAGAACAGCGCGGCGTTGTCGTCTTGAACGATCCGGAAGGTCTGGCTCTGGCGCAAAACAAGCTATATTTCCAGGGTTTTCCCGAAATCGTTCGTCCAACGACGTTGATCTCGCGCAATGTCGAGGAGATCAGAGCTTTCGCAGATGGTCACCCCAAGGGCGTCATCGTCAAGCCTTTGCAGGGATCTGGCGGAAAGAACGTCTTTAAAATCAGTTCCAGCAAGGAAGCCAATCTCAACCAGATTTTTGAGGCCATCAGCGTAGAGGGCTACCTCATCGCCCAGGCTTATCTCCCTGCTGCGAAAGGCGGTGACATCCGCTTTTTCATGATGAACGGTGAGCCATTGATGCGCGACGGTAGTTATGCTGCGCTTCGTCGCGTTCCGGCAGAGGGAGATTTGCGCTCCAATATTCATGCCAGTGGTACAGCGGAGGCAGTTGAGGTTTCTGACGAGGTGCTAGCACTAGCGGAGATGATGCGCCCCAAGCTTGTCGAGGACGGCATGTTTCTCGTCGGTCTGGACATCGTCGGCGATAAAATTTTGGAAGTGAACGTCTTTTCACCTGGTGGTTTGGCCCACATTCGTGATCTTACAAAGGTAGATTTCACTGAGACGGTGATTGAGGCTATCGAGAAGAAAGTTGCTATGCAGCAGGCCTCAGCGGGCGTTCTGAACAACCGACTGTTGGCGACCCTTTGAGCTGCCAACGCAGTCTGCCTCCAAGAATGGGAAGACCTGATGACCGTTGCGATCATTCTATTGGCGGCTGGGATGTCCAGCCGCACCGGCAAGGATGGCTTTCACAAGCTCCTTGCAGAGTTTGACGGGGTGCCGCTTCTGCGCCGAATGGTGACGGCTGCGGTAGACAGTGAGGCCATATCTGTCACGGTCGTCTTGGGGCACGGGCATGCAGAGCAGCGCAACATCTTGTCCGGCATTGAAGTCCAGATGGTTGTAAATCCAGACTTTGCTTTGGGGATGGCAAGTTCAATCGGGGTAGGCTTTGTCGCAACCGAGGCTCAAGATGCTGACGGGATTATGGTGATGTTGGCGGACATGCCCGATATCACGACTGAGCATTTGGATCGGATGATCAAGGCGTTCCAAGACGCCGGTGCGATTTCAATCGTGCGGGCCGTGTCCGATGGGAAACCTGGAAACCCTGTTATCTTGCCACGTTCGTTGCGAGATGCTGTTTTGGAAGTGCAGGGAGATGTCGGAGCACGCCACTTGATCAAGTCCTCTACCTTGCCCGTCATAAATATTGAAATTGGACGCGCTGCCGAACTTGATGTCGATACGCTGGAAGAGGTGGCAGCGGCGGGTGGCGTGTTTGTCAGCGCGTCAACCACTTGACAGGGACCGAACGCGGGCACCAGACCGCATCGTGCTGATGATCTCTGCCAGAATGGAAACGGCAATTTCGGCGGGGCTTGCTGCACCGATATTAAGTCCGATTGGTCCGTGAATGAGCGCAAGCTGAGCCTCATCGATGCCCTGATCTTGCAAGCGCTGCAGACGCGCTTGATGGGATTTTCGACTGCCGAGCGCACCGACATAAAAGCACCGCGATCGCAAAGCTTCAGTCAAGGGGAAATCGTCTATCTTCGGATCATGCGTCAGAGCAACAAGCGCGGTATGCGGGTCCAGCGGCCTGATTTGCAAAACGTCTTCGGGCCAATCCGCGATCAGATCGGCATTCGCAAAACGTTCTGCTGTCGCGAATGCCGTGCGTGGATCGATGATGGTGACGTCGAAGCCAGCGAGTTTTGCCATGGGCAGAAGTGCCTGACTGATATGAACGGCACCGATGATGAGGATGCGCGGCCGGGGGAGATATACGTTGATGAAGTACGTGATATCTTCGATTGTGACGTTGCCGGACTTTCCAGAATGAAGCGCGGCGGCGATCGCTTCGCCGAGATCGCCGTGAACTGAAGTTTTGTCTGAAACGACAATGCTGATGCCGCTTTGAATATCGGTAACCAGCGCTACCGGTACCCGTGCGAGACGGAAATGGTTTAGTTTCTCGAGGCTCGCAGTATCCATTACTGAAGTCTTTCGACGTAGATGCGAATGCGACCACCGCATGACAGGCCCACAGACCACGCCGTTGCGTCTGCCACGCCAAATTCAAGCATCTGTGGCACACCGTTTTCGATGACATCGATTGCGGCAGAGAGAACCGCACCTTCAACGCATCCTCCTGAAACAGAGCCTTCGAAGTGACCATCCGAGTCTATGACCAGATGGCTGCCAACGGGCCTCGGTGCCGATCCCCAAGTCTCGATAACCGTTGCGACAGCGACCTTGCGGCCACTTTTTTTCCAGTGCTCAGCGCGGCTCAAGGGATCATTCGTTTGATCGTGACCGGTCGTTTTCAAACTCATCTCCATTTCTCGATTGCGGCAGGTTTTTACTGGCAGCGCCGATTGCGTTCACTCCGGATTTGGCGCGCTTTTCTGCGGGCTCAATTTTTTACTTCCGAAGAGGTTGAAGCGATTGGGGTCAAGGCGTTCCTGTCGGTATTTTAACGTCACATCGTCGAATGTGATCTCCAACTCGCGTCCGCTCGCCAGCACACCCTCTAAGTCCCGGAGAGGGGTGTTCGTTCCGACCAAAAGATGAATGAGGTTTGCGGCGCGCGCGCCAAGAACCTGTCGCGAAAGCAGCGATCCGAAATTCAGCTTCACTCTAAAGCTGCTCCACACACCCGGTTCAATGCCGCGTATCTGAATGAAAAGAGAAGGAGTATGGCCTGTTTCCGAATATTCGAGCATGGAACTACACTCCCACTCGCCATTGTTCGTCTCGGTAAATACAGGCCTGCTGGATGCGGATAAGTCGGCAATACTGCTACATTGAAAAGCGGCAAACTTAGGTGTCAAGCTAAGAGTTGCCTGCGACTGGACGTAGTCCCCCCCTGCTTCACGGCCCAGGATGTCAACGTTCGTGCCGGGTTGGGCCACGACGCCAACAAGAAATAATGAAAAAATATAGGAGGTGAGCATGCTGTTCGAAGGCCATCCGTGCGGATGCAGAGTGTACTCTGTTGGGCGGGATGCACAAGACGACATGCCACTCTCAACACACAAGAATTTATGTAGCCGGACCGCGTATCCTGAGAGCGCAGTGAATACTAGACTATCAACTTTTCGTTCGTCACGGCACTTTTCCCCGTTCACATGGTTAGCTTGGCACCTCAACCACACAAGTGGAGCCAAATATGCACGATAGTGGCCAGCTGGAACTTTCTAGACGAAATTTACTTATCACCTCGGTTGCAACAATCGCAGCCACAGGTGCCGCTAGCAGCGCGGCAGCGCAGTCCCCGGGGAGCCAAATGACGTATACCTCAAAAATTGAACTCACCGTGAACGGTGAAAACCACCACCTTGAGATAGACAATCGCACCACCTTGCTCGACGCATTGCGCGAACATCTCCACCTCACAGGCACGAAAAAGGGCTGTGATCATGGCCAGTGCGGTGCCTGTACGGTTATGGTGGATGGGCGCCGCATCAATTCTTGTCTGTCTCTTGCTGTCATGCACGATGGTGACGACGTCACGACCATTGAGGGTCTAGGCCAGCCCGGCAAACTTCATCCTATGCAGGCGGCTTTCGTCAAACATGACGGATTTCAGTGCGGTTATTGCACGCCGGGACAAATCTGTTCGTCCGTGGCCGTGCTCGAAGAGATCAAAGCCAACATCCCAAGCCACGTTACCAAAGATCTCAATTCTCACGCACAACTCACGGCAACAGAAGTCCGTGAACGTATGAGCGGTAACCTCTGTCGATGCGGAGCCTATTCCAACATTCTCGATGCCATTTCCGAAGTCGGGGGGATCAGAGCATGAAGGCCTTCACTTATGAACGTGCATCATCGGTTGAAGCCGCAGCCAGCACCGCAGCAACGAATGCACAGGCGAAATTTATCGCTGGCGGCACCAATCTACTGGACCTTATGAAACTCGAGATCGAGACGCCGACACATCTGATTGACGTCAACGGCTTAGGCCTGGACACAATCGAAGCCACGTCCGATGGCGGCTTGCGTATCGGTGCAATGGTAAGAAATACGGACCTTGCCGCGCACACTACTGTGCGGAAAGATTACGGTCTGCTGTCCCGCGCCCTTGTCGCTGGCGCTTCCGGCCAGCTTCGCAATAAGGCAACGACGGCTGGAAATCTTTTGCAACGCACGCGCTGTCCATACTTTTACGACACCAATCAACCCTGCAACAAGCGACAACCTGGCAGTGGCTGCTCTGCAATTGGCGGGTTCAGCAGACAACATGCTATTGTCGGCGTTAGTGAAACCTGCATAGCCACCCATCCAAGCGATATGGCAATTGCCATGCGTGCGCTCGACGCCACGGTTGAGACAGTAAAGTCAGATGCGAAGCGTCGATCGATACCTATTGCCGATTTCTATCGCCTACCCGGCGACACCCCTCATATCGAAACCGTTCTCGAACCCGGTGAGTTTATCACTGCGGTTGTTCTTCCCCCACCCGTTGGTGGAAAGCAAATCTACCGAAAGGTGAGGGATAGAGCTTCCTATGCGTTTGCGTTGATTTCGGTTGGTGCGATTATTCAGCCTGATGGCACCGGCCATGTTGCAGTGGGTGGTGTTGCGCACAAGCCATGGCGTGTTGAAGCGGCAGAAGCGGACCTTCCAAAAGGCGCGCGTGCTGCAGCAAATGGCATTCTCGCAGATGCCCATCCGACGGAACAGAACCGGTTCAAGGTCGCACTTGTCGAGCGTACGCTCGGTGCCGTCCTTTCAGAAGCAAGGGGTTGAACGATGAAGTTCGATAAGCCAGCCACCACCAACCCCATCGATCGTCTCAAAGTCGTTGGCAAGCCCATTCACCGCATCGACGGTGAACTCAAGACGACGGGCCGCGCAATCTATGCATATGAATGGCACGACCCGGATAACAAATATGCTTACGGTTATCCGATCGGTTCTGCGATTGCCAAAGGCAAGATCAAGTCCATGGACGTATCCACCGCCAAGGCGGCACCCGGCGTTCTCGGTGTCATCACGACTCTGGATGCGGGCAAGCTCGAAAAAGGCGAGTATAATACCGCCAACTTGTTCGGTGGTGATGAAATCCAGCATTACCATCAGGCTATCGCTCTTGTGATCGCTGAGACGTTCGAGCAGGCACGTGCTGCGTCTTCTCTCGTCAGGGTCGAATACACGGAAGAAAAAGGTGTTTTCGATTTGGCGGCAGAGAAGGGATCGGCGGAAAAACCGGACGAATCCCAAAAGCCTGACAGCTCTGCGGGAGATTTCGACAGCGCGTTCCGTGCGGCTCCAGTCACCTTGGACCAGACCTACACCACGCCGGATCAGTCACACGCGATGATGGAGCCGCATGCTTCCATCGCTGCGTGGAACGGAGACGAGGTGACGGTATGGACGTCCAGCCAGATGATCGACTGGTGGCGCTCCGACCTTGCGACAACCCTTGGTGTCGATAAGGATAAGATCCACCTTATGTCGCCATTCATCGGCGGGGGATTTGGCGGTAAGCTGTTTCTTCGTGTCGATGCGGTGCTTGCCGCGCTTGGCGCGAAGCAGGTTCACCGTCCGGTCAAGGTAGCACTGCCTCGTCCGCTGATGATCAACAATACGACGCACCGGCCAGCCACCATCCAGCGTATTCGTATTGGCTGTGGCAAGGACGGCAAGATCACCGCAATTGCGCATGAAAGCTGGTCTGGCAATCTTCCGGATGGAGCGCCGGAAACCGCCGTCAACCAGACACGCCTGCTATATGCGGGTGCCAACCGCATGACTGCTATGCGTCTGGCAAAACTGGACTTGCCCGAAGGTAACGCGATGCGTGCTCCCGGCGAAGCTCCAGGTTTGATGGCACTTGAGATTGCCGTGGACGAGATGGCAGAAAAGCTCGGTATCGACCCCATCGAATTCCGTATCCTCAATGATACCCAAGTCGATCCCGAAAATCGTGATCGCCCCTTTTCCCATCGTGATCTCATTGGCTGTCTCAAACTGGGCGCAGAACGTTTCGGCTGGAGCAACCGGCCGAAGGTTGCTTCCAAACGCGAAGGCAACTGGCTCATCGGCATGGGGGTTGGCGCAGCGTTCCGTGACAACCTCGTGCTTCCATCGGCTGCACGCGTCGTTCTTGGCAAGGATGGCATTATCACGGTGCAGACGGATATGACGGACATTGGCACGGGAAGCTATACGATCATTGCGCAAACCGCCGCCGAAATGATGGGCGTGACCGTCGACAAGGTCGCCGTTGAACTTGGCGATTCCCGTTTCCCGATCTCTGCGGGGTCGGGCGGGCAGTTTGGAGCAAACTCTTCCACGTCGGGTGTTTATGCCGCTTGCGTCAAACTCCGGGAAGCAATTGCCCAAAAAGTCGGGTTCAATTCCGAAGACGCCGTTTTCGAGGATGGTGTGGTCAAGTCAGGAAACCGAAGCGTTCCTCTGGCCGAAGCCGCGGGTGCAGATGGTCTGGTCGGTGAAGACAAGATGGAGTGGGGCGATCTCGCCAAGACCCATCAGCAATCCACCTTCGGCGCGCATTTTGTAGAGGTGGGTGTCGATATCGCGACTGGCGAAACGCGCATCCGCCGAATGTTGGCGGTCTGCGCGGCAGGGCGAATCCTCAACCCCATTACCGCGCGAAGCCAAGTTATCGGTGCGATGACCATGGGGGCCGGTGGCGCGCTGTCAGAAGAGTTGGCGGTGGATAAAAAACGGGGCTTCTTCGTCAATCACGATCTCGCAGGCTATGAGGTGCCCGTTCATGCCGATATTCCACACCAGGACGTCATCTTTCTGGACGAGACCGATCCGATGTCGTCGCCCATGAAGTCCAAGGGTGTCGGTGAGCTTGGCCTATGTGGTGTCTCTGCCGCTATTGCGAATGCTATCTACAACGCCTCCGGCGTCCGTGTGCGAGACTACCCGATAACGCTGGACAAGCTGATTAGCGGGTTACCGGAAGTCGCCTGACATCAATTCGTTCACAACCGGTCTGCTCGTTTGGTGTTCAGCGAGCAGACCCGGGATCAAGGCAAAATGTACCATCGGCATTTTCCCGATTGCGGTTACGGTTCCCTAACCATGCAAAGAACTCTCAGGGAACGATTTATGTATGATTCAATTATTATCGCGTAGAACAATTTCAAGAAGAACCGTGAAATGGCTTGGGCATGATGCCTTAACACTGTCAGGTTGCGTTTACCCCGGAGTGGGTTCCAAGCCATCGACACCGCTGCATTGAAAATGACCCGAACCCGAACTTGTGTGCCGCGAACGTACGAGTGCGTGGTCATGGATTTTACTATGCATAACGAGATAGCACGCCTTTCAAGCCTTAAGAGTTTGCGGTTGCTCGATACACTCCCAAGTGAAAATTTTGATCGGATCACACGGCTTGCAGCCGACATTTTTGGACTTCCGATTGCGGCGGTGTCGCTGACCGATGTCAACCGGCAGTGGTTCAAGTCCAAGGTCGGTGTCGATCATAACGAAATTCCCCGAGAAAAGGCGCCTTGCGCTAATGTCGCGGAGACGAAAAAACCATTCGTCATCCGCGATTTTCAGCAGGATGACTGTTATGTCGACAGTACCCTCGGCTGTGCCGGCATCCGGTTTTACGCGGGTGCTCCTTTGGTGACGGCGGATGGTTATGCGTTGGGTGCGCTCTGCGTGCTGGGAACGGAACCGCGCGACGTCACCGATAAAGAAATGGCAACATTGTGCGATCTTGCCGCAATGGTCATGGACCAGGTGGAATTGACGCACGCACTCGGACGCATCGAACCTTGCAGCGGCCTTCCCAACCGTTTCCAGCTCATGAATGATCTTACTGATTCCGCTTTGCGTGCTGATGTCGGCGAACGCATCATCAGCTTGCTGGATCTCGCGCAGACAGAGCAATTTGAGCGACTGTCACGGGTCCTCGGCCCATCACATTTCGATACTGTCATCCATGCCGTTTCCAGTCTTTTGACAGAGCATGTCGGACCCAACGCTACGCCCTATCATGTAGGGCCAACGCAGTTTGCGTTCTTTGCCCCTGACAATTCGGATGTCGAAAGCTATATGATTTTGCTCAAGGGTTTGCTGTGCGAAATCGAAGGCGACAGCGATACTCAAATTTCGATGACGCCAGCGATAGGCATGGTCTCCTACGATCCGCAAACGATGTTGCCGGAAGATATCCTCAGATCCCTGCAAAGTGCGGTTCAGGACGCGCGCGAAAGTTCAGCGAAAATCGAGCTGTTTTCCCCGGCGATGGATTTGCGTCACAGACGCAATTTCAGAATCCTGCAGGATTTTCGCTCGGCACTGGCCGCGTCGGATCAATTATCGTTGGTATTCCAACCTCGTTTGGATGTCGCAACCGGTGAAATCCGCAGCGCGGAAGCCCTGCTGCGATGGGACCATCCCGTCTTGGGTCCAATCTCGCCGGTCGAATTCATTCCCGTTGTTGAGGCGTCTGCTTTCGCCCGCGAATTGACCGATTGGGTCATGCACAAAGCGATATCGCACATTTCGGTATGGGGTAAGAGAGGTCTGCGCTTCAAGCTTTCTCTCAACCTCTTGGCCCTCAATCTGGAGGAAGGCGACTTTTTCGAGAGACTGATGTCAAAGCTTGTACTGTTTGATGTCGAGCCTAACCAGATCGAACTGGAACTGACGGAAACGGTGATGATGAAAGAGACCGAAGGTGCATTTGGTCTCCTCAATCAGTTGAAGACGGCGGGCGTGCAACTCGCCATCGATGATTTCGGAACCGGCTACAGCAGCCTTGCCTATCTGCAGAAACTACCGGCAGACGTTGTCAAGATCGACCGTTCCTTCGTGGCCGAGATGGAAAACGGAAATCGTGAGCGCGTGCTTGTGCGCTCGATGATCGATCTTTCCCACAGCCTGGGGTACCGCGTTGTCGCCGAGGGCGTGGAGACCCAGGAGGCTGCAAACCTGCTGGAGGTATTAGGATGTGACGAAATCCAGGGTTATTGGCTATCGCGCCCCGTCCGAAGTGAAGCACTGTTGGATTGGTTGATCGCGCGCCAGCGTCCTGTGGTTCTATTGGCCGGATAAATCTCCGTTTGATGCAATTTGTTGTTTCGCGAAGTCTCTTGGATTGACCCCTAAGAAAGGGCGATGAAATGAAACATGTTTTTGAGCGGATGGTCAGCGGCACGCACAGGCTTGACGACGAACTTCTGATGATCCTTGATGCATTGCCTATACCGCTGTCGTGGGCCTCGCTGCCCGATGGTGATATACGGTTCGTCAATCGCGCCTTCACAAGGACGTTCGGCTATCAGAATGGCCGCTTTGCTACCGTGGATGACTGGATCGACGAGACCTATATCGACGAAGCAGAACGCAAGCAGGCGCGGCAGCGTTGGGAGCAGCTCAGGAGTCCCGAAGGCAGTGGAATAACGGAAATCGAGCCGTTCGAGATAAAGGTCAGGCATGATGACGGCGAGACCGTGCCTGTGCTTCACAGGGGAATTGTCCTGCATGATTTTCAATTGTGCATCGCAACGTTCGAAAACCTGTCGTCACAAAAGCTTGCCGAAAACGCACTCCGTTGCATCGCCTATGAAGACCCGTTGACGGGACTAGCCAACAGACGCGTTCTTCAGGAAAAATGGGATGCAGAGGTGGCGAAAAAAGATACGCGGCGTCCACCCGTCATGGCCGCGCTTTTAATGATAGATCTCGATAACTTCAAACCTGTGAATGATTACTTTGGTCATGCCGCCGGTGATGAGATACTGAAAAAAGTAGCGACCCGGCTTCGCCAATCCGTTCGTTACGACGATACTGTGGTGAGAATGGGCGGAGACGAGTTCGCCATTCTGCTCACCGACCTAGAAGATCAGACCGCTGCCGAGAAGATATGTCAGAGAATATCGGATGCGTTCACCGCGCCTTTCATGGTTCACGGTCAGACGATCAAGGTGGGTGCAACGGTAGGTGCCAGCCTATACCCGCATCATGCGGAAGATCTGGAGATGCTGCTACACGCGGCAGATCAGGCGCTCTATCGCATGAAACGCAACGACAAAGACAACTGGGCCTGGTTCGACCGCTCGCTAGAGGTCGCAAACGACCCGCAGCTTGTGTCCAGTGTCATGTGAGGAGGGGTTGGCGGTTTCCCTGACGTAAATCAACCACCAGTTTTAATAGTTGAAGGATGATCGTCTGAAAGGGACCAGATATAGATCCCGGCATCCATGTCATCGTGGGCGGAGTGCTCCCCATGTGTCAATTTTAACTCCTCTCGCCGTTCTTTGATCTGTACCATTATCGAGGTTCCTGACCGCATAAGAGTTTTCATTGTATTTTCGTTTCACTTGGTTTGTAGCAATTTGCGTTAAGCGCCTATCGGATGAATAATTGGGCGGGGTCTTTGTCGATAAGATATTGCATCCCCGAATATATTCGATATTTAAGGGGCATCACCACGGACCCGGTGAGATTCCGGGTGGCTCTTCTGGCCGCCGATCCGCCAGACAACGCAATAACTGCATGCCTTTTCAAATGATCGCTTTTAAAAGCGCATTCGCATGCCTTGCGGGACTTCATCATATGCAATTTAATTCTATTCGCCGGGATTGGTCCGCCAACCCAACTCGAGAAATGCTCGCCGGAGCGGTCGCAACATTCGCGCTGATACCGGAAGTCATCGCCTTTTCTTTCGTCGCAGGTGTCGATCCACAGGTCGGTCTGTTCGCCTCCTTTATCATTGGCATTGTCATCGCTTTCACGGGCGGTCGCCCTGCGATGATCTCGGCTGCTGCCGGTTCCGTCGCGCTTGTCGCTGCCCCGCTGGTTCACGCGCACGGGCTGGCGTATCTGTTCGCTGCGGGTTTGCTTGCTGGCATACTGCAAATCCTGTTCGGACTGCTCCGTCTCGGGGTTCTGATGCGTTTTGTTTCAAAGTCCGTCCGGACAGGTTTCGTCAATGCCTTGGCGATCCTTATTTTTGGGGCTCAGCTTCCACATATCATTGGCGGCGATTGGCTGGCCTACGGCATGCTGGCTGCCGGGCTCGTCATCATCTATGTCCTCCCTTTGCTGACCAAGGCTATCCCTTCACCCTTGATCTGCATTCTTGTTCTGACGGCCGCATCCATATCGCTGCAACTCCCGGTCATGACAATCGCAGATCTGGGAAAGCTGCCGGATAGCCTTCCGATCTTCGGTTGGCCGGCCGTACCGCTGACCTTGGAAACGCTTAAAATCATTGCGGGACCAGCGCTTGCCATCGCAATGGTCGGCCTGCTCGAATCCATGATGACGGCGAGCGTGGTTGACGATCTCACGGGAACACCCAGCTCCAAGAACCGGGAATGTACCGGTCTCGGTATCGCCAATACTGCCGCAAGCCTGTTTGGAGGAATCGCCGGTTGCGGCATGATTGGCCAGACGGTTAGCAACGTCAAATATGGCGGTCGCGGTCGCTTTTCGACCCTTTTTGCGGGCGCCTTCCTTCTCGTTCTGATGGTTCTCTTGAAACCCTGGGTTTCGCAGGTTCCTGTGGCAGCGCTGGTTGCTATCATGGTTATGGTGTCAATCGATACGTTCGACTGGTCATCCCTAAAAACACTCGTCATTCATCCCAAGATGTCGAGCGTTGTCATGCTTGTCACAGTTCTCGTCACCGTATTGAGCGCCAATCTTGCTCTCGGTGTTGCGGTCGGCGTCCTTCTCAGCGGCGTGTTCTTCACCTTCAAGGTTGCTCGCTTATTGCAGGTCAAGATGGAAAGAAACGACGATACGCGGTGTTTGACGTACCGGGTTTCGGGACAGGTATTCTTCGCATCGGCAGATGTTTTCGTGGAGGCCTTTGATATTGAAGAGGCTAACGGCATGAACGTCCTGATCGACGTGACGCAAGCCCATTTCTGGGACATCACCGCCGTTGCCGCGCTCGACAAGGTGGTCGATCGTTTCAACGCGCACGACATCCCGGTGACAGTAATTGGTGTCAATGATGCCAGCGCGACTTTGATTGGTAGCCTCAATGGCGGGATCAACCTTAAGGATATTTGAGGGTGTTTTCCACCAAAAAGACACCGGAATTTTTCATCTGAAATAGTCATGCAATCTTTCTGCCGCCACCGCCCGAAAAGCGGTGGCGGCACTGTTTCGTTCGCAAGCAAATGGGCAATTCTGTATCGTCGACCCGTGGCTGGAGCTAAGAGGGCGTCGGACGTGCTTCCGTCTATCTGTCTGTGAATGCTGAATTTATCGGCACTTATTCTGCTGAATAAGAGGCATCTGCCCACGCAAAAAGCGCTTCCTAAAAAGAGGCCTGTGGCCTTCGAAAAGTGGCTTTACAAATGATATAAAGTGATAACAATAGAAAGAATAAAGCGTCCTCTTTGCTGAGGAAGCGGCCTGTAAGTCGGGCCGTGCGAAGTGGCGGGGTGTACAGGAGGTTGTCTATGGAAATGTCATCGCTTACCGCCCGTCAACTGTACGAGCTGGCCAAGGCTAATCCCACGCGCAAACGATTTGGGTTCGGCAGCAGGCCGATGCTGATCAACATCGACCTGCAATGCGCCTACACGTCGCTCGGCGAGTTCGTCTCCGCTTACGAAACCGATCCTCGGCAGCTCGAGTACATAAACACGCTGTCCAATCTAGCTCGCAGCAAGGGTCTGCCGGTGACGTGGACCTATGTGGCCTACATGGAATCGGGCGAGGACTGCGGTGTTTGGGGTACACGTACCAACACGCCGGACTCCCTGCAAAACATCAAGGTCGGTTCTCGCAGGGCCGAGTTCGATCCGCGCTTAGAGATCGATCATGTCAAGGACATTGTCATGAACAAGCGCATGGCGTCCCCGTTCCATGAAACCAACCTCCAGTCGCTGATGGTTTGGCACCAATGCGACACGGTTGTTTTGACCGGTGGTTCAACATCCGGCTGTGTTCGCGCTTGCGTAGTGGATGCAATCTCGCGCGGCTACCGGGTCATCGTTCCCGAGGAATGTGTGGCGGACAAGCATGAGAGCCCGCATTTCGCCAATCTCTACGATATTTCGGTCAAGTATGGCGATGTGATCCCGGTTGCGGATGCGATTGCCTGGTACGAGGCCTATCAGCCGGAGGTTCGCTGAGATGGCCGCTGAAGATGCCGCGATGAAGTCGGATATGGGGCTGTACGATTACCTGCCCTGGCCCAACCGCCCCAAGATTGTCTGGCCCGGCAACAAGAAGATCGCCGTCTGGATCGCGCCGAATATCGAGTTTTACGAATACAATCCGCCCAACAATCCAACCCGCACGCCGTGGGCGCGGCCAAACCCGGATGTTTTGCAATATTCCCACCGCGATTACGGCAACCGTGCCGGTTGGCAGCGGATGATGGCAGCGATGGACAAGGCTGGGTTTCGTGGTTCCGTCTCGCTTAATGTTGCGCTGTGCGATCACCATCCGGAAATCATCAAGGCCTGTGCCGATCGCGGATGGGAGTTCTTTTCCCACGGCATCTACAACACACGCTATGTCTATAATCTCGACATCGAGCAGGAGCGCGCTGTTATCCGTGATGCCTTCGATACGGTGCGCAAACACACAGGGCAGGAACTGGCGGGATGGCTCTCACCAGCATTGTCCAACAATTTCTGGACGATGGATATCCTGTCGGAAGCGGGCATTCAATATACCTGCGACATGTTCCACGACGACCAGCCAATGCCGGTCAAGGTCAACACAGGCAAGCTCATCTCCATGCCGTACTCGCTCGAGATGAATGACGTCATCGTTTACAACAGCCAGAAGGTCACGCCGCGCCATTACGGCGAAATTATCAAGCGGCAGTTCGATCAGCTTTACAAGGAAGGCGATGACAGCGGCACGGTCATGTGCATTCCACTGCACCCTTACCTCGTCGGCCAACCGCATCGTATCGACGCTTTTGCCGAAGCCATCGAATACATCGCGGGGCACGACGGCGTGTGGCAGACGACTGGCCGCGAAATCGCCGCCGCCTATCACGCCGCCGGCGCTTATGACGCCATGAGTGCCGCGATGGCTACCCACAATTCCGGGAAGGGTGCGCGCTGATGTCTATGCCTGAAGACTATCTCAACTATCCCGCCCGTCGTTACGGCATGGACCATGACCGCTATGAGTGGAGCGATCTTTTCTCTCGCAAGCCGATTGCCTGGCCAGATGGTGCGCGCATTGCGCTGTCCATCGTCACCCATGTCCAACATTTTCCACTGGATATGCCGTCCAAGCCTTTCAAGGCGCCGGGCGCATTGTCCATGCCTTACCCGGATTTTCGCTATTACACGAACCGCGACTACGGCAATCGCATCGGCATTTTCCGCGTCCTCAAGCTTCTTGCCGAAAAAGAACTAGAAACCAGCTTCGCGATCAATGGCGTGATTGCCGCGCGTTATCCGGCGCTGATCGAGGCTGTGGTCAGAGGCGGCCATGAAATCATCGCCCATGGACTGGATATGGGCAAGGTCCATCACTCCGGGCTGGGTGAGGAGGAAGAAAACGCCATCATTGCCGAGGCCTTGAGCCTGCTGCGCAACGCAAGCGGGCAGAAGGTTGAAGGCTGGCTCTCGCCTGGCCGTGCACAGGGCTTTAATACGCCTGATCTTCTGGCGAAGAACGGCATCGCCTACAGCCTTGATTGGGCAAATGACGACCTTCCTTACGAGATGCAAACCCGCAACGGTTCGTTGCTGGCCATGCCTATGGCCTACGAAACGGACGACCGCGTGGTTGCCGACGAGTATTTCCACTCGGAAGCGGAATGGGTGCAGCAGGTCAAGGACCGGTTCGACGTTCTTTACCGCGAGAGCGCGGAATATGGCGGTCGCGTCATGAGCCTGCCGCTGCATAGCTGGGTGTCGGGCATGCCGTACCGCGTCGAATACCTGCGCGAAGCACTCGACTACATTCTGTCGCATGAAGGCGTGTGGAACGCGCCCGCGGGGGACATCTGCGCGGCCTTTCGTGCTGCTGGCTAAAGCCGAACGTGGAACTGACAACAGAAAGACAAGGTCATGGCGCAAGCAGTCGCACCGCGCACAATGTTGGGCAAGATCTGGGATGAGCATGAAATATTGCGCCATCCTGCAGGCCCGTCGCTGCTCTACATTGATCGCGACATGATCCACGAAGGCAGCTTTCATGCCTTCGCTGATCTAAAGCGGCGCGGCCTGAAGCCGCGGCGTCCGCAACAGATTTTCGGTGTGGCCGATCATTACGTGCCGACGCTCGGCCGCACGTCGAGCGATGCGGCAAGCCCTGCTATCGCTCACATGATCGATACTTTCGATCAGAACATGGAGTGGGGCGGGATGCGCCATTTCGGCCTGTCCAGCCGTGAGCAGGGTATTGTCCATGTTGTGGCGCCGGAACAGGGCATTACGCTGCCAGGGCTGACCATCGTCTGTTCTGATAGCCATACGTCTACGCAAGGGGCGCTTGGTGCTATTGCATTCGGCATCGGCCAATCCGAAAATGCCCATGTGCTGGCCACGCAAACGCTGTGGCAGTCGCGCCCCAAGACAATGCGGGTCACGATCGATGGCGTGCTGGGGCAGGGCGTGACGGCCAAAGACGTGATGCTGGTACTTATTGCGAAAATCGGTGCCGCCGGTGCCGGTGGTCATGCCATCGAATTTGCCGGACAAGTGGTGAGGGATCTCTCCATCGAAGGGCGGCTGACGCTGTGCAACATGTCGATTGAAGCCGCAGCCCGCTTCGGCATGGTCGCAGCGGATGAAACGACATTTACCTATGTCCGAGGCCGTCATTTCGCGCCATCGGAACAAGAATGGGACGGTGCGGTCGCCCACTGGCGCACGCTCGCCAGCGATAGTGACGCGTTCTTCGACGTGGAAGTGAGAATGGATGGTGCGGATATCGCGCCCATGGTGACGTGGGGTACTAGCCCGGAAGATGCCGTTTCCATCAATGGCCGCGTTCCCGATCCTGCAAGTTTCGAAAGCTCCGACAGGCGCAAGGCCGCGACGAAATCACTGGAATATATGGAGATCGCCCCCGGCACGCCTCTGGATGGCTTGAAACTGGACAAGGTTTTCATCGGTTCCTGCACCAACAGCCGGATCGAGGATTTACGGGCTGCGGCCTCCATACTCAAGGGCCGCAAGGCCGTGATCCCGGCCATCGTCGTGCCAGGCTCGACACGGGTGAAAGAGCAGGCGGAAGCCGAGGGCATTGCGCGTATCTTCCGTGAGGCAGGCTTCGAATGGCGCGAGTCCGGCTGTTCCATGTGTGCGGCAATGAACGGCGATGTGGTTGGCCCCGGTGAGCGTTGCGCATCCACCTCAAACCGCAATTTCGTCGGCCGTCAGGGTCCGGGCGCACGCACCCATCTGGTCAGCCCAGCCATGGCGGCTGCCGCTGCCATCAGCGGCTGTCTGACCGATGTCAGAAAGATGTGAGGGCGGGATGATGAAAGCATTCACACGTGAAACATCCACGGCAATTGCGATCCCCGGCGTCAACTGCGACACGGATCAGATTATTCCCGGACGCTTCTTGAAAGCTGACCGCGCGCAGGGCTACGGCCAGTTCCTGTTTCATGACATCCGTCGTGATGAGCATGGGGAAATCGACCCTTCATTTCCGCTGAACAGACCCGGTGCCGATGCCGCGACGATCCTGCTTGTCGAAGACAATTTCGGCTGCGGTTCATCTCGCGAGGGTGCCGTTTACGCTCTGGTGGATCACGGCGTAAGGGCGGTCATCGGCCCTAGTTTTGGTGATATTTTCTTCAACAACGCACTGAAAAACGGGTTAGTGCCAGTCCGTTTGGCCGCGGAACACTGCGAAGCGCTGGCGGACTATCTCACGCGCTTCCCCGCCGCCGAGGTCTCAGTTGATCTGGAAGCTGCGGAGCTTGTCTTGCCGGGTCATCTTGGCATCCATCCCATCGCCATTGATCACTTCGCGCGCGACTGCATCCTAGGCGGTCTCGATGAGATCGAAATGACATTCACCTTCATGGAGCAGATCACCGCCTTCGAAAAAGATCGAATGGCGTCGCATTCCTGGCTGGACCGTTGACGGGCGGACCAGCGAGTTTCTTTTGCCGTCTCATAAAAAACTGGGAGCATAAAAAATGACATTCAAAATCGAAAGACGTGACCTTTTAAAAGTATCGGGAGCGCTGGCGGTCGGCCTGGCCGCACCCTCCATCCTGCGTGCGCAGACGCCGCCAACCGTAAAGGTCGGCGTCATCGAGCCGCTGACCGGCAATCTTGCCTATAACGGTACACAGAGTGCGGCCGGTGCAAAGTTCGCCGCAGAAGCGATCAATGCAGCAGGCGGCATCAAGAGCATGGGCGGCGCCAAGATTGAACTCGTGGTGGTCGACGCACAAAGCCGCCCGGAAGCCGCCGCTTCCGCCGTCGATACCCTCATTCAGGCCGATGCCTGCGCCTTCACAGGCGCGACAGCATCTGCGCTTGGACTTGCCTCTTCGCAGGCGGCTGCAAAGTATAAACTGGCTCAGGTCTTCTCCATCGGCACGGCCGAAACCGTTGTCCAGCGCGGTTTGCCAAATGTGTTCCGCTTCACGCCGGGCGTCAACAAATGCACCAGTGTCGCGCTTGAAAACCTCAAGCTTCTCAATGAAGGCACCGGCAACGCGGTCAAGACCGCAGCCATTGTTCATGAAGATGGGCCTTTCGGCTCCAACATGGCGAAAATCCTTGCCGAGCAACTGCCTAAGCAGGGTATCGAGGTTGTCGAGACGATCTCACATCCGACGCCCCAGCGCGACTTTTCCAACATCGCGCTGCGCGTGAAGGCATCCAAGGCCGATATCCTCATTCCTTCCAACTACATCAATGAATACACGCTGATGGCACGTGCGCTGAACCAGCAGCGTGTGGAGCTGAAGGCGATCTATTCCATCCTTGGCGGCGCCGCATCCAACATCAAGTTCGTTCGTGAAAACAATGCGGTCGCGCAATATGTCATGGATTGCAATCATTGGTACGATCCTTCCAAGGAACTGTCCAAAGCACTGGCCGCCAGCGTAGCCGCTGCAAAGCTCGATATGACCTACGACGTTATGGTTTCCTACGCGACGATACAGGTCATCGCCGATGCCCTGGAGCGCAGCGGGTCTGCCGATCGTCAGAAGATGATCGAAGCCTTGTCGGCCTCCACCTTTGACCAGTCGATCATGCCCTATGGACCGACGAAGTTCGTCAATGGGGACAATGTCAATTCACGGCCCGTCAACACCCAAATCCGTGGCGAAAAGATCGAGCTGGTCTTCCCGAAAGAATACGCCACCGCAGAGGCGGTCTTCCCGATCCCTGCCAAGAACTGACACGGCCTCGCCCCCATGACCCCATGGTCCTGGGGGCGCTCTTCAAACGACAGAGAGGCGAGCCCTGATGTCAAGTCTGATCTTACCTGCCGTGTTGAGCGGCCTGATGATGGGAGCCATCTATGCGCTTGTGGCGCTGGGCCTGACCCTCATCTATGGCGTGCTCCACATCATCAACTTTGCGCATGGCAGCCTGTTGATGCTGGCGCTCTACGCCGTCTATTTCCTGTACTCCTATTTCGGCGTTGATCCGTATCTCGCCATTCCCCTTGTTCTTCCGGCCTTTTTCGCGCTGGGATACTTGTTGCAGCGTTTTCTGATTGCGCCGATGAGCAGCGGCTCGGAACAGAACGTGCTTCTCATTACGCTTGCCGTATCGATGATTATCGACAATCTGGCACTCTACTTCTGGACGTCCAATACGCGCACGGCAGATATCGCCTATGCCTATGACACCGTTGAGGTGCTGGGCGCTTATCTGCCGCTTGGTCGCGTCATCGCCTTTGGTGCAGCCCTTACCGTCGCGCCGCTGCTGTGGTGTTTCATGGCCTATACCCGCACCGGCTCTGCCATTCGCGCCGTTGCCATCGAAAAGCGCGGGGCCGAACTCGTCGGTATCGACGTCAATCATACCTATGCCGTCTGTTTTGGCATCGGCACCGCCTGCGTAGCACTTGCCGCCTGCCTGTTGTTGCCAACCTTCTACATCACCCCGCAGGTCGGCTACACCTTCGTGCTGGTCGCCTTCACGACGGTGGTGCTGGGCGGAATGGGTAGCCTTCTGGGTGCCTTGGTCGCGGGCCTGCTGCTCGGCGTCATCGAATCGCTGTGCGGACTCTTTCTGGGCGAAAGCCTCGGCCAGATCGGCATCTTTCTCGCCTTCATCTTCATCCTTCTCTTCAAACCATCAGGGCTTCTTGGGAGGGCAAAGACATGAGACCTCAATCTATCGGGCAGATTGCCCTTATTGCCGCTGCTCTCGCTTATCTCTTCGGGGTCTATTTCGCGTCGTCGCCAGTCTGGATGGGCTTTACTATTAACGCGCTAATCGTCGCGGTCGTCGCTCTCTCCTGGAACATCACCGGTGGTTTCGGTGGCCTTTCGTCCTTCGGTCATGCCGCACTTTACGGTACCGGGGCCTATGCGTCCGCGATCCTTCAAGTTCAGTATGGTGTAAACGCCTGGGTTGGCTTCGGCGTGGGCATTCTTGCAGGTGCCGCCATGGGTGCCTTCATCGGAGCCTTGGCGTTCCGCTATGGCCTGAAGGGCTCCTATTTCGCGCTCGTCACCCTGGCCTTTGCTGAAGTGCTGCGCATCTGCGCATCGTCCTTCGATTTTACGGGCGGCGGTAGCGGGCTGCAATTGAAGCTGGACCCCGGCGTGGCCAATCTGCAATTCAACGACCGTGCCATCGCCTACACCGCCCTTCTCGTTGTGGTGGCACTGGTCATGGCGCTAACGGCCCTCATCAAATACTCACGTTTCGGTGCCTATCTCATTGCTGTCAGGGAAAATGAAGATGCCGCACGCGCGCTTGGTATCGACACCTACAAGATCAAGGTGCAGGCCATGGCGATATCAGGCGCCTTCGGTGGTCTGGCCGGTGTGCTTTATCTCCAGCTCTGGCTCTTCATCGATAGCAACGTTGTCTATGGCAGCGCGGTCTCTATCGAAGCTCTGATCGGGCCGATTATTGGCGGTGCTGGCACCATCTGGGGTCCGCTTCTCGGCACACTCGGTCTGCATCTTCTCGGCGAAGGCGCGAAACATCTGCTGCCCAACGCGCCCGGCCTGAACTTCGTGCTTTATGCGATTGTGCTGATCTGCGCCCTGCGCTTCCTGCCAAACGGTCTTGTTGGGCTTACTAGCAAGCTCGGCACCTTCAAAAAGAAGGAGGACGACAATGCTTGAAGTTCGTAATCTTTCCAAAAGCTTCGGCGGCTTGAGAGCCGTCACAGACGCCTCGCTCGATGTGCCCGAGGGTTCAATCGTTGGCCTGCTTGGGCCGAATGGTGCGGGCAAGACAACTTGCTTCACCATGATTGCCGGTTTCACTAAGGCGGATGAAGGCACAGTCCGCTTTCAGGGCAAGGATATTACCGGCCTGGCGCCGCATAGCATCTGTGCGCTCGGAATGATCCGTACGTTCCAGATCGTCCAGCCCTTTGCCGGGCTGACGGTGCAGGAAAACATCGCGGTGGGTGCCTATCTTCACCACCACGATCGGCGCGAAGCCATGGCCGTGGCACGGGATGTGGGCAAGCGGCTGGGCATGGGCGCAATGCTTGATCGTCCCGCTTCCTCGCTCACCATTGCGGGACGCAAGAGGCTGGAGCTTGCGCGTGCGCTTGCAACCGGTGCGAAATTTCTGCTGCTAGATGAGGTCATGGCGGGGCTGATCCCATCAGAGATCACCGAGATCGTCGGCATCATCAGAACAATCCGCGAAGAGGGTCACACGTTCCTCATGATCGAACATGTCATGCAGGCCGTCATGCAGCTTGCCGAAACGGCCTATGTGCTGAACCAGGGCAAGATGATTGCCCACGGAACACCACGCGAACTCGTCAAGGATCCGTCCGTGGTGGAAGCCTATCTCGGCCACGGTGCGGCCGCGCACTTGCAGGAGGAAAACCATGCTTGATATCAAGGGTATCCGCGCAGGCTACGGATCGATGAGCGTCCTACAAGGCATCGACATGAGCGTCAACAATGGCGAAATCGTCGCTCTCCTTGGTTCGAACGGCGTGGGCAAGACCACGCTCAACAATGTCATTTCCGGCTTCATCAAGCCCAGCGCCGGATCTATCTCCTTCAAGGGCGTGACGATAACCGGTAAGAATGCACGCGATATCGTAGCGCTCGGCATTGCCCATGTGCCCGAGGGGCGAAAGGTTTTCCCGAACCTCTCGGTGGGCGAAAATCTCAAACTTGGCGCGTTTCGCCGTGCAGGCAAAAACACCAGGCAGAACTTCGAGAAGATCTGCGAGATTTTTCCAAGATTGCGGGAAAGAATGAACCAACTGGCGGGAACTCTGTCTGGCGGTGAACAGCAGATGTTGGCGATTGGGCGTGGGCTTATGTCGGAGCCGGAACTGCTCATTCTCGATGAGCCGTCTCTCGGCCTTTCGCCGATCATGGTGGAGGAGATGTTCGGGCTGATCACAAAGATCAATGCAGACGGCGTTGCCGTGCTGCTGGTCGAGCAGAACGTCATGCAGTCGTTGAGTGTTGCCAAGCGCGCCTATGTCATTGAGCAGGGCCGCTTCGTCATGCAGGGAGAAGCCGCAACGTTGCTGGCCGATCCGCAGTTGCGCCAGGCCTATCTCGGAATGTGAAAAGTCGCCCTGGACAACACGCGCCAGGGCGCAGCCAATTTACGGAGAATGGAGAATACAATGTCCCTAACACGTACCCAACGTCTGCGGCAGTTGCTCGCAGGCGAACGAGCCCTCATGGCTCCCGGTGTCGTCGATGCTATGTACGCCCGCCTTGTCACAGAAGCCGGTTTCGACGCCATGTATATGACGGGTGCTGGCACCTCTGCCACACGCCTTGGCTATCCGGATGTGGGTCTTCTGACCATGACCGAGATGGTCGATAACGCCACCCGCATCGCCGACGCCTCCGACATCCCCCTGATTGCCGATGCCGATAATGGCTTTGGCGGCCCACTCAATGTGCGGCGTGCCATTCAGCTCTACGAACGTGGCGGTGTGGCTGCGGTCCATCTTGAAGATCAGGTCTTGCCGAAGCGCTGCGGGCACCTCGCGGGCAAACAGATTGTGTCAGCCGAAGATATGGTGGCCAAGGTCAAGGCTGCAGTGGATGCCCGTGTTGACGAGAACTTCGTTGTCATTGCCCGCACGGATGCGCTTGCGCTGCATGGCCGAAACGCTGCATTTGACCGTGCGGAAATGTATCGTGAGGCAGGCGCCGATGTCATCTTCATCGAAAGCCCCGTCCCAGATGACTTGGCCCATATTGCACCGCGCTTTCCCGGCATTCCGCTGCTCTACAACATGGCGACCTCGGGCAAGACACCCTTCCTGACCCGCTCTGAAATCGAAGCGTTGGGCTTCAAGCTTATCATTTACCCTAACTGGCTGCTGCTTTCTGCCTGCGAAGCGGCGCGCAAGACGCTTCAGGTTTTAAAGACCGAAGAGACCATCGCGTCTGTCGCGCCCAACGTCATGAACTTCAAGGAGTTTTTCGATATGGCGCGGATGCCTGAAATTCAGGAGCTGGAAGCCCGCTACGGCACACCGGACGCAAACCGTACCACCTATTGAGCAGGAGATTTGAGCCATGGCAGTGCTACAAGCCGAAGGCGTGACGTTCGATTTTGAAGTACCTGTCGTGGTCGTCGGGGCAGGGGCCTGCGGTCTGGTCGCAGCCCTTGCCGCCCATGATGCGGGTCAAGATGTCATGGTGCTGGAACGTGACGAGAACCCGACGGGCTCTACCTCGCTGTCTGCCGGTCTCATTCCGGCACCGTGCACCCGTTTGCAGAAGGAAGCGGGCATCGAGGACAGCCCCGAACTCTTCGCTCAAGACATCGTCGCCAAAACCCATGACCACACACCCCATGATATGGCGCTGGTTGCTGCAAAAGCCGCAGGTCCGATGATCGACTGGTTGATGGACACGCATAAGGTGGAGTTCGAACTGGTCACGGGGTTCATCTATCCCGGCCATTCGCGGCTTCGCATGCATGGACCGAGAAGCCGAACTGGTGCCGATCTGGAGCAGTCTCTTCTCGCCGCCTTGTCTAACTCCGATATCGATTTGATGACCGGCGCGTCTGTAGAAGACCTTTATGTGGATGCCAGCGGCCGCGTCACCGGCGTTCGCTTCCGCCGGCCTGATGGTGCACTGGAAATGCTGGGCTGCAAAGCGCTTGTTCTCGCTTCCTGTGGCTTTGCAGGAGACGTCGCGCTGGTGCAGAAATACATTCCGGAAATTGCCGATGCCGAGTGTTGCGGCCACCTCTCCAACACCGGGGACGCAGTAAAGTGGGGGCTGGAGATCGGCGCTGCAGTCGCCGACATGGCAGCCTATCAGGGCCATGGATCGGTCGCTCATCCGCATGCCTTGCCGTTGACATGGGCCGTCATCACGATGGGTGGCATTCTTCTCAACACGCAAGGCCAGCGCTTTTCCAACGAGATTCGCGGTTATTCCGAACACGCCGCAGAAGTCGCCGCCCAGCCCCACAATATTGCCTGGGACATTTATGATGCCAGGGGTGAAGAGGCCGCAATCGGCTTTTACGACTACCGCGAGATCCGCAAGTTGGGTGCCGTCAAAACGGCCAATAATCTAGAGGAACTGGCATCTGTCACGGGTCTTCCGCTTGCCGCCATCCGTGAGGAGTTGGAGGCCATCGAAAGCTGCGCACGCACCGGCGAGCCAGACCGTTTCGGTCGCAGCTTTACCCAGGATCAGGTTCTGGTTGCGCCCTATTATGCGGTGAAGGTCAACGGCGCGCTGTTCCACACTCAAGGTGGTCTGGTCATTGATGCCGAGGCCCGTGTGCTGCGCGAAGATGGAACGCCCTTACCAAACCTGCTGGCAGGCGGCGGTGCTGCGCGCGGCGTCTCTGGCGATTCCAATTACGGCTATCTCTCCGGAAACGGTCTTTTGACAGCGACCAGCTTTGGCCGGTTGGCTGGCATCACGGCTGCCCGAATTGCTGCTGAAAGCTGAAAAACAAGAGGAGGACGTCATGAAGAAGGTTATGGTCATCGTACCGTTTCCCATGGGCGAAGACGATATCGCCCGCCGACAAGCGCAGATGAAGGCGGTCGATCTTGGTCCCGGCGTCGCGTTTCACTATCGCTCGGTGCGGGTTGGGCCAAAGAACTATTCCAGCCAGCACGACATGGCGCTCGCCGACTTCTCGATCCTCGATGCCGGTCTCGATGCTGAGAAGGAAGGCTTTGATGCCGTCTGCATCGACACAATGTCCGATAGCGGCATGTCGATGCTGCGCTCCGTCCTCATCATCCCAGTGATTGCGCCGGGCCGCCATTCCATGCTGCTGGCGCAGATGCTGGGTGACAAGTTCTCGATCCTGATGATGTGGGATCGCTGGAAAATGCTCTACACCAAGACGCTGGGCGAGCTTGGCATGGAACATAAATGCGCGTCTATGCGCTCGATTGGCGTCACCCCTGATAATATGAGCCTGCTTTCCGGCAAGGAAGACGAGGTATTTCCACTTCTGCTGGGCGCCGCGAAAAAATGCGTTGAGGAGGACGGTGCGCAGGTTCTGATCCTCGGCTCCACCACCATGCATGAAGCGCATTCCTGGCTCTCTGCTCGCATCGGCGTTCCCGTCATCAACCCTGGTCCACTCACCTACAAGCTTGCGTCCATCGCACTCGATCTGAATCTCACCCACAGCAAGGCGACATGGCTAACACCGCTTACGCCAAAGCACGACATGATCCGCGCCATCGGCGCTGCCGGTGCGGCCTATCTGGAGGGTAATCAATGACCCGCATTCTCGTCATCGTTCCCTTCGCACTGGACGAAGAAGGCGTGCGCAATCGCCAAGCGCAGTCGCAATATGTGCCGCTGCCTGCGGACTGGGAACTAACCTATCGCCCCGTGACCTGCGGCCCGACGTCCTTCATGTCGCCGCATGATTGGGGACTGATGGATCTCGCCATTTTCGAGGCCGGGTGCAACGCGCAAGACGAGGGTTTCGATGCTGTCTGCATCGACACGATGTCGGATAGCGGCATGGTCATGCTCCGCTCTGTCCTCTCCGTCCCCGTCATCGGTGCGGGCAAGGCCTCAATGCTCTATGCGCTGACGCTTGGTGGAAAATTCTCGGTGCTGGCGCAATGGGACCCGGCACTGCCGCGATACCGCAAGGCCATCCGTGAATATGGTTTCGACCGCCAGTGCGCCTCTGTGCGCAGCTTCGATCAGCCGCCGGATTTCTCCAACCTGCTGGGCGGCAAGGAAGACAGCGTGTTCCCCCGTATGCGCGATTTAGCCATGCGCTGCATCGAGGAGGATGGCGCGGAGGTCATCTGCCTGGGATCAACGACCATGCATCAGGCTGGCGAATATCTCGCCGCAAACCTGCCGGTTCCGGTCGTCAATCCCGGTCCGCTGACATACAAGCTGGTCGAGACCTTCCTCGCTCTCGGCTTGACCCATGGCAGAGATGTCTATCCACCACCGGTGGAGCCACGCTTGGATATGTTACACGCGATGATGAAAGCAGGAGCTCTTGCAGAAGGGGCATCGAAAGGTAACTAGGTCACTGCTCCGAACAAAAAGCCTCAATTACCCAGCGAGAAATCTTTTCCGTCTTCGCGCTTTAGCGAGACACGGTATTCGTAACGATCAGCACGATAAAAGATTTCAGCCGCGTAAAAAGGCTTTAATTCTGAGTTGAAAAACAAACGGTTAACCAGCATCAATGGAGCGCCGATGGGTATTTCCAAGTGTTTGGCGGCATAGTCGTCGGCAAGCGTCGCCGTCAATGTTTGTTCTACCTTTTCAACGACTGCACCAGCTTTTTGCACAAGATCGATCATATTGGTCGTTGCCAAATCCTGCCGGTTCAACGTCTCGCCGATTTCCGGCAGCAGATAGGCTGTCGATAGCGAATAGGGGCGGCGGTCCAGTGAACGCACCCGAACGGCGCGAACCAGTTCCGTGGTGGGCAACACGCCCATCTGTTCGCAAATCCGTGGCGGTGCTTCTCCAACATCAAGGCTGACAACCTTCAGCCGTGTGCTCTTCCCCACTGCATTGAGGTAGCTGAACAGGCTGTTGATGTTGGAAACGACGACACGGTTCAATTTGTTTTCTTTGGTGCGGTCGGTGATATAGGTGCCTCGTCCCCGCGTTCGTGTCACCAGCCCTTCCGCCGTCAACATCTCCATCGCCTTGCGAATGGTAATCCGGCTGACCGAAAAGCTTTCTGCCAATTCCGCTTCGCTGGGGACCGGTGCGTCGCTGGGATAATAACCCTTTACGATGCGTTCGCGCATGACCGCATAAATCCTATGATAAAGCGGGGTAGGTGAGCGGACTTCAGGCATCGATCAAGGAATTCCATAACGAGAAATCGGATTATGTCATGCAGGGGACGAGCCTCAGCCTCCAAGTATAACATCTAAGATCCTGTTAAGGGCGGCCCCGCTCCCGATCGACCATCTCACAGCAACGCGAGAGGTGCAATTCAAAAGATATAACATTATGTCATTTATATCTTTTATTTTGAGTAATCTTCACTGGGCAGGAACATACGAGCTAGACCCAGGTTAGTATGGAAAACCAAGGAGCTCATCAAGAACATGACCGGTCCCCAGACACCAAGCACTCCCTTCGCCGATCCAGAGACATCGCTTTACACCGATCCAGGTGTTGTTCCGGCTGATGAAACGGATTTTGCGTCCAAGCCCGATGCGCCGCTGGTCGAGGATGCTTTGAGGTATGTGGCGGAGAGGGACGCCGGGTTTGGCAGTTCTGTGACTGATGAACTGAAGGCCATACGCGGAGAAGTGGAAAGCCTTTCATACCGTGCAGGCGACACGCTCTCGACCAACCTTGTGGCAGCGCCCGAAAAGACTGTTCGATCAGCGCGGCGTCTCATAGATCAACACCCAATTGCATCACTCGGCCTCGCTGCTTTGCTCGGATTCGCGTTTGGATCGACGCGCAGGCATTGATTCAGCGATTGGGAAACAGGGAGATTTAGCGAGTTATCCGCGAAAATCTCCCTCGTTCGTCTCCCGCTCATCATAATTCACATCCCATTCTTTCTTGATCGGTTTCTTTCCGGGAGGCGTTTTATGCATGGTCGCATCGTCTGATCCGGTAATCACCCGCGGCTTGGCGCTGTCCACTCCATTATTATCGCTGTGCTTCAAACCTTTGGTATATTGCCCTTTGGCATCGTCGTGAATGTCTTCCACAGAACCCTTAACGTCTTTTTGCGGTGTCATCACGTGTCTCCTTTGAGCTGTTTCGCGAGGATTTGTCTGCACTCCTGAGCGAACAGCAAGTGACACCTGTTGTTCCCGAAAAAATAATCATAGTTTGAGAGCAAGCTGCGGCTCTTGGAATGTTTGCTGGCTGTTGAGTGAGGAAAGGGTAACGCCCAGAAGCCTCACTGAACGCTTGAATGGAAACACGGACGCCAGCAGAACCTCTGCGATCTCCGTGATAATCCCGGCATCGGAAATCGGTTCGGATACTGTCTTGCTGCGTGTCGCCTGGCTGAAATCGGAGTATTTGATTTTAACGGTGACCGTTTTTGCGGCGATATCATGCGCCTCGCAATAGCGCCGCACTTTTTCTACCAGTGGTTTTAGCTCCGCTTTGGCTCGATCGAGATCACCGATATCCTCAGCGAACGTGTCTTCGGCGCCCACCGATTTGCGGATACGGTCGGCTTTCACCTGTCGTTCGTCGATGCCACGGGCGATGCCGTAGAAATATGCGCCAGACTTGCCGAAATGCTGCTGCAAAAAGCTCAATGGTTTCGACTTCAGATCAAGGCCGGTTTCGATGCCGTGATTTTTCATCCGCTCAGCCGTCGCTGGCCCAACGCCATGGAATTTCTTGACGGCAAGAGACTCGACAAAGCCTGGCCCGTTTTTAGGCGTAATAACAGCCTGACCGTTAGGCTTGTTCAGGTCGCTCGCCATCTTGGCAAGAAACTTGTTGTAGGAGATGCCAGCTGAGGCATTGAGACCTGTGACGACCTTGATCTTTGCACGAATTTCAAGCGCGATCTCGGTCGCGATTTCCATGCCTTTCAGGTTTTCAGTCACATCAAGATAAGCCTCGTCCAGCGAAAGCGGTTCGATCAATGGCGTATATTCGGCAAAGATTTCACGGATTTGATGCGAAACCTGCCGGTAGACGTCGAAGCGAGGCGGCACGAAAATCAAATCTGGGCACTTGCGCTTTGCAGTCACTGAAGGCATTGCCGAATGCACACCGAAAGTTCTGGCCTCGTAACTTGCCGCAGCCACGACACCGCGCGCTGCCGACCCGCCAACGGCCAACGGCAGGCCTCGAAGGGCAGGATTATCCCGCTGTTCCACCGATGCGTAGAAGGCATCCATATCAACGTGAATAATTTTTCGAACCGGAGGCTGGGCCATGACATCCATCTCCTAACGCCTCCCCTCAAGGTGAAATCGAAACAAAAAGAGAACATACCAGCTTTTATGCAAATTTCCAGTGCTGTCGCTCTTTCGTGCGGCGTCGAACGGAACTCTCCGGTCTCGAGTGAGTATGCCTATATTGATACTCAAAACAGGAGAAACCTATGGCCGACGACAGCACAACGACAATGAAAGCGCTTTTCGAAACGCGTGCGGCGGCAGACCTTGCGGTTGAGCATCTGGTTCAGCAACACGGGATATCGCGATCTGACATCTTCATCCAATCCACAACGGCTGAGAACACAGTTGGTGTTTCGCAGTCTGGAGGTGATGTGTCCGCCAACGATAATGCGCGGCAAGACGCACCGCTTGCTGGCGAAATCGAAGTGTCCGCCGATATTTCCGCCAACGATGTCGCGGCTGTACAACGCAGTCTGGGCGAGGCGGGCGCGATCCGCGTTTCAGCAGGCTGAAATGCTGTGGGGTTTCTGTTAACACGGCCCCAGTTGACGGGCCGTGTGCATTCATTGGTCCCCTACCATCTGCGCGGTATCCCTTGAACGCAACCGTCCGCGTCCCCATTCATTTATAGCGTAAATACTTTTATCTCTCGGGTTGGAGTGCATCATGGCCGCAAAAACTTGGAATGCAGATGGCGCTGCAACAGGGACAGCAAGCGATTTCACCGATAGTGCGGAGCGCATTCGGAGATTGCGTCGGCTGTCCGGCATTGCTCGCCTGATGGATACGGCTATCGGAATACCGGGTACGCGCATCCGTTTTGGTGCCGACTCCATCCTAGGTCTGATGCCGCTTGTTGGAGATGGTGCTGGGGCGATGGTTGGTTTGTATATCGTCAACGAAGCCCGCCGCCTTGGCGTTCCGCGTGACAAGCTTGCGCGCATGGTGGGTAATATTGGCCTGGATGCTGTCGTCGGCAGCGTGCCGCTCGTCGGGGATCTGTTCGACGTCTATTTCAAGTCACACCGCCGGAACGTCGATATGATTATAGATCACTTCGGTATTCAGCAGGACGAGTTGAAACGGAAGCGGTGAATTCTGAACGCTGGTTCAAGCCGTCGATGACCGAGAGGGTATCGCCGCAGGCAGAACGAGGATCGCTCTTAAGCCCTGCGGAGAATTGCGTTCCAGTGTGAGAGAACCGCTATCGAGTTCGGCGAGTTCGTTGGTGATGGTCAGTCCGAAGCCAGTGCCAGAGATGCGCTCGTCTTCTCTGACGCCCGGAAGCAAAACCGCCTCCATCCGATCGACAGGGATGCCCGGTCCGTCGTCCTCGATAGTAATGCGCAGGGTCGCTTTGTCTCTTACAGCAGTCACCTTTACGGTGGAGGATGTCCACTTGAAGGCGTTTTCGATCAGGTTTCCCAACATTTCTTCAAGGTCGTTATCGTCGCAGGCGACCCTCAATTCGCTGTCGATGACGGTCTCGAACCGGACAGTCTTTTCCGCATGGATGGAGCTGATTGCCAAGTGCAAATTCGTGACGGTATCGGCTACGTTGGCGCTTGCCGTGCTCCCGCTCGTCGCCATGGCCTGGCGCGTTGAGCTTAGGTGGTGCTTGATCCTGTGATCGATACGTTGGCCGAGATCTCGCAAAGTGCCGTCTGGATCATTGCTATCATTCAAGGCCAGTAAAAGGCTCGCGACCGGGGTTTTAAGCCCGTGTGCGAGATTGGCAAATTGCATGCGCGTGGCGATAAGGCGCTCTTCGTTTGCCGCGAGGAGAGCGTTCGTCTTGGTCGATAGCGGAGAAAGCTCTGGAGAGAGTTGTGGTGGCAGGCGCGCCAGTTCGCCACGGTTGATGGCATCGATATCCGCGACCATCGTTCCAAGTGGGCGCAAGCCAAACCGAATTTGCCACAGCGTCCCGAACAATAGAACGATGCCCAGTAACAGCATGCAGGGTATCAGCCATGACAATGCTCTGACCGCCGGGTCGATCAACGCGCCGGAGGGTGCCGTTGCTGTGATGGTCATCATGGTGCCGTTGATGCTGCGTGTTATCTGGCGGGTATAGAGCGTTTTCCCGTGTTCATCTCGGGCTTCTCCGGGTGACGCCATGCCCGTCAGCATGTGCTTCAAGCTCTGACGGGGGGGCGGAGCGTCTATGGCGCTTTGCGCGAGTGAGCCAGACGTCAGACGGTGTCCATTTGAATCGATCTGCCAGTACCATCCTGATCCGCTCCGATCAAACGGAGGAGCATCCATCGGTGTGGAAAGTGAAAGCTGGCCACTCGCAAGTGGCTGCACGGCATTTGCGAGTGCGCCTATTTGCGTGTCCAGACGCTGGTCTATTTGTTCACGCACGACATTCTTAAGCGCCAGCCAAAGGATGACGGACGCGACAACAAGCGCTGCGGTGACGAAGAACCCTGAAAACAATAGCAGTCGTCTCGCCAGCGATTTCGGGGCGCGCAGTTTCATCGGCTTCACGACGTCACCGCAGCCGTTAGCATATAGCCACGCCCTCTAACGGTTTCGATCCGCTCGGCTCCTATCTTTTTGCGCAGCCGGGCGATGATGACCTCCATGGAATTGGAGTCCACTTCCGCGTCTCCTTCATAAACGCGTTCGTTGAGTTCGCGCCGGTCCACCACGGTTTCCTTTCGCAGGATCAAGCAGGACAGAACGCGCCATTCCAGAGCCGTCAGCTTCAAGGGAAGACCATCAAGTTCAAACGTGCCCAGTTGCGCATCGAAAACAAGAGGCCCGCAATTCAGCCTTGCCGAGGCGTAGCCAGCAGCGCGGCGCACCAGCGCCCGAAGCCTGAGCACCAGTTCTTCGACCTTGAATGGCTTGGGCAGAAAATCATCCGCACCCGCCTTGAAGCTTGCGACCTTGTCCGGCCATCCATCGCGGGCTGTCAGAACCAGAACGGGCAGGTTGCGCTCGCTCTCTCGCCAGCCTTTCAGAACCGAGATGCCGTCGATTTTCGGCAGACCGAGGTCGAGAATGGCAACGTCGAACAACTCCGTCAGTCCGGCGTGCAGGGCATCTTCGCCGTCGCGGGCTATATCGACGACGAAGTTTTCGAGCCGAAGTGCGCTGGCTATCCTGCTGCCGAGATCTGCATCATCTTCTACGAGCAACACGCGCATGAGGGGACTTTCAAATGGAAGAAATGCCAGAAACTTATGGATATCAGCTTAACTCAAACTGAACAGGAAGGTTCAGCAGGGTGTGGGTATGGTTGAGTTAGTTTGTGCTTGTCATTCAAAAGGAGCACTGAAATGAATACTGAAAATCAGACCCACGAGCACACCGATCCTGCTTCGGCACCGGCCCATCCACCACACAAGCACCGCCGCCGTTTTGCGCTGCCGGTTCTCGCGGCAGTCGTTGCACTTGCGGTCGGTGCAGCAGGTGGCGCCGGTGCCATGAAGCTGGTGC
The DNA here is from genome assembly GCF_001562555.1 of Agrobacterium bohemicum. Lineage (NCBI taxonomy): Bacteria > Pseudomonadati > Pseudomonadota > Alphaproteobacteria > Hyphomicrobiales > Rhizobiaceae > Agrobacterium > Agrobacterium bohemicum. The sequence goes on along the minus strand of NZ_KQ961033.1, from coordinate 97,305 downwards.
GGCCAACGCCGGAGATGGCACCGATCACACCGGTTGCGATCTCGGCCATGCCACCGTCCAGCCTTGTCACGATCAAAGGCACGGTCGCCGAGATTTACGGCAACAAGTTCGTGCTGCAGGACGACAGTGGAAAAGCCCTGATCGAGACAGGTCCAGGTGGCGAAGATGGCAAGCTGGTCACCACCAATGAGGCCGTTACCATACAGGGGCGCTTTGACGATGGTTTCGTGCATGCCAGCTATCTCGTTCGCCAGGATGGGCAGACTGAATCGCTTGGCCCGCGGCATGGTCCCCCACCGCATGGCCCACTAGAGGATATGGCTCGCAAACTGAGACCATGATCCGGTTGAACGTGTGTTCTGTGTTGCAAATGACATCCCCGGTATCCGAGTGGAAGACGGGGATGTTGTCGTCCGTACTTTAAGCGGCCGTTGAATATCTTGCGACGGACTGCGCTGGCAAAAGCCTTAGAACTTCGTCGGCATATACGTTCGCATTTTGCAAAGCCTTATCCAGATTGCTGACCTGCGACGGGTTCATCATGTGCAGATAACCACCGAAATCGAACATGTCGCGGAAGGCGGCGCGTTCGATGATCGGCGTATCCAGCACATGCACATTGCGTTTTGCCAGAAGGGCTTTGGCAGCCAGCAGTGCACGCGTCGTCACCATGGAATTGACACGTGAAAGCACGACGGAATGAGGGATTTTGATGGATGCCCGATCATCCAGATAGCGCAGCAGTTCGAGGACCTGCGCAGCACCCTGCGCATCCATGGTGCTGCCCTGCACAGGTATCATGACATGATTTGAAAGCCCGACGGCCGTTGCCAGAAGCGGTGATTGGGCGCCCGGTAGATCAATGATGACGTGGTCGAACTTGCAGCGATTGTTCAGCACATGCTGCTGCAAGCTGGATGCCGAAACATAGGTGATGACGGATAGATCGACACGATGATCGGCGGCTTCGCGCCACTTGGAAAGCCAGCGCTGAGGATCCGTATCGATCACGCACACCGTCAATCCGCGCCGCACCAGTTCCGATGCGAGCAACAGAACTGCTGTCGTCTTGCCCGCGCCGCCTTTGGTGTTTGCGAATGTGATGACCGCCATGATTGATCCGATAAAAGCTGAGACGGTCATCGTCTGCTCGATACGCCGAGATCATGGCGCGTGCCAATCATTAACCATTATGATTAATGCTTTCTTAAAGATGTCAGGCGATTTCGCTCCTAGCGACGGCGGTCTTCGTTCAGGATTTCACGGGCAATCTGGTCCAACGGCACTGTCTTATCGACGCCACCATGGGCAATGGCCTCTTTGGGCATGCCGAAGACGACGGAAGAGGCCTCGTCCTGAGCGATTGTCAATGCGCCAGCCTGATGCATTTCCAGCATTCCGCGCGCACCATCGTCGCCCATTCCGGTCATAATCACACCCATGGCATTTGATCCCGCCGCACGTGCTGCCGAACGAAACAACACGTCGACGGACGGACGGTGACGGGAGACGAGGGGGCCGGTGCGGACAGAAACATAATATCGTGCGCCCTGACGCTCCAGCAGCGTGTGCTTGTCACCGGGGGCGATCAGCACATGCCCGCGCAAGACGGTATCACCGTCTTCTGCTTCCTTGATCTCAACATCGCAGAGCGAGTTGAGACGCCGTGCAAAAGCCGCCGTGAATTTCTCCGGCATATGCTGCACGATGACCATGCCCGGCGCGTTGGCCGGTAGCCGTTCCAGCATCTCACGTAAGGCCTCGGTGCCACCAGTCGATGCGCCAACGCAAACCACCATTTCCGTCGTGCGCGCCATTGCCCTGCCAGAAGGGGGCGGCAGAATGACGTCTGCGGTCAACTTTGCCTGTGGCGCGTTGGGAATTGCGTGGCGCGAAGGTGTCTTCATGCCTTTGACGCGGGCGTGGGCAGCACTTTTGACGACTTCGCAAATCCGTTGGGCGGATTCTGCCAGATGGTCGGCAGCGCCAATGCGCGGCTTGAGGATAATGTCGACAGCACCCGCCTCGAGCGCCTGAAGCAAGGTTTCCGAGCCAGCCTCTGTGAGTGATGAACACATGACCACCGGAATGGGGTGCTGCGACATGATTTTGCGCAGGAACGTAATGCCATCCATCCGCGGCATTTCAACATCGAGTGTTATGACGTCGGGCAGGTCTTCCTGTATCTTGCGAGCGGCCATGAAGGGATCGGAAGCCGCGCCTATCACTTCGATGTCTGGGTCTGCCTGAAGAATCGCGGTCAGCGTTTGCCGGACGCTGGCGGAATCATCGACGATAAGAACACGTGTTTTCTTGGTCATATATGTGACTATTGTTTCATGAAAATTGTGTTGGCAACCTGTTTGATGGGCAGGTCAATTCCGGTCACCGTCTCCGAATGGCCTATCAAAAGATAGCCGCCGGGCACAAGGCATTTACAAAGCTGGCTCAAAACGTGGGTCTGCGTTTTCTTGTCGAAATAGATCAGAACGTTTCGGCAAAACAGAATGTGAACCGGATCGCCGATTTCGTAGGTCGGGTTCATCAGATTCATTCTCGCAAAACCGACCTTGGAACGAAGCTTGGCGGCAATGCGCACATCGTTCCGGTGCTTTTCTTTGGCTTGCATCACATATTTACGCTTGAATTCCGGCGGCACGGGGTCCACGAGGTCCCGGGGATAGATACCGCTATGCGCTTTCGCCAGAACTTCGGTGGACAGGTCAGTTGCAAGAATGTTGAAATCGGAAATCACGCCTTTTTCAGCGGCGTCGGCCATGATCATCGCCATAGTGTAAGGCTCTGCACCTGTCGAGCATGCCGAGCTCCATGCGCGAACGCGTCCAAAGCCTTTTTTCGCCAAGGCAGGAAGGGCGGATTTGGCCATGAAATCGAAGTGGTTAGGCTCCCGAAAGAAGTCGGTCTTGTTGGTGGTGACAACGTCAATCAGAAATATCGCTTCCGTTTCGATTCCGCCGTGGCGAAACAGATAGTCGCAATAGGAACCGAATGTCGGGTGCCCTGTCGCACGTAAACGCTTGCGCAACCTGCCCTCCAGCATGGACCGCTTTGTTTCCGGCATTTTGATGCCGCAGTAGTCGTAGATGAAACTGGAGAGTTCCCGAAAATCGCGTGTGTTCAGGCTGTCGTCGAAATTTACGCTTACAGCAGTACTCAACTCTTGGATTCCTTTCACGCGGCGCGCATCGGTCCGGCATTGACCTTGGCAAGATCGCTTGCTTCGCCTGAAAACAGCTGTGCAAGATCGATAATGACGACAAAGTCTCCCTCACGACGAACGACGCCTGCGATGTAGCTGGAATTCCAGCGTATGCCGATATCAGGTGCGGTTTCGATTTGGTCGAGATTGAACGGCGTCACCTCGAAAACCTTGTCGGCAACCAAGCCCAAGGCTAGCGCCTTTTCACCGAACGGAATGTCGAGAACCAGTATCCGGGTGTGGGGCGTCTTGATCGTTTTGGACATGCCCAGACGCAGACGAAGATCGATGACGGGAACGCCCTGACCGCGAACGTCGCGCAGACCGAGAAGATAGTCTGGCCCGTGAGGAATTTTAAATGCGTCTTCGTGATCGAGAATTTCGCGGACGACATCCACGGGCACGGCGAAGACTTCCTCACCAAGACTAAAAGTTACGTATTGAGTTTGAGTGGATGGGCTCGCCATTTACGTTTTCTCCAAAGTCCTGGGCATATTCGTCAAGTTGCGCTGTTCAATTGCCGTGCCGGAATGATCCGGCGCGGATGGGCATAAAACCCTCCCGCGCCGGATAGCGTGTGGACATCATGCGGAATGACGGAAATCCTGGTCGTCCGCGTCCGGTCCACCCATGGAAAGATCAAGTGTGAAGCCTTTTGCACGTGCCTGCTGGCCACCGATCGAATTGTCGCTCTGTTTGCGGTTCGCCGTTCTTGATGCTGGCGCGGGTTTATGGATTGGACGGTGCGAATTTTGAGGCTGTGGCTGCGCGCGGGACGCAATCGAGGGGCGGTCAACCTTGAAGAAGGCGATGCTTGCCTGCAACTCTTCAGCCTGTGCTGCCAGCTCTTCCGACGTTGCAGACATTTCCTCGGATGCGCTGGTATTCTGCTGCGTCACCTTGTCGAGCTGCTGGATAGCTTCGTTGATCTGGTTGGCGCCGATATCCTGCTCGCGGCAAGCGGCTGAAATTTCGGCCACCAGTTCTGCCGTCTTTCGGATATCGGGGACCAGGCGGTTCAACATTTCGCCCGCATCGGCGGCGGCCTTTACGGTTTCGCTGGACATGGAGCTGATTTCAGCCGCAGCGGACTGGCTGCGTTCGGCAAGTTTGCGCACTTCAGATGCGACCACCGCAAAGCCCTTGCCATGTTCGCCTGCACGGGCTGCTTCGACAGCGGCGTTGAGGGCGAGAAGGTCTGTCTGACGTGCGATTTCCTGAACGATGGAAATCTTTTCGGCAATGGTGCGCATGGCAATCACAGCCCGGCCAACGGCAGCGCCACTGGCTTCGGCATCGGTAGAAGACTGGCGGGCGATCTTTTCCGTCTGTGCGGCATTTTCAGCGTTCTGGCGGATGTTTGCAGCCATCTGTTCCATCGAAGCGGATGCTTCTTCTGTCGAAGATGCCTGTTCCGTCGCACCCTGTGAGACCTGCTCGGAACTGGCGGACAGTTCCTGGCTTCCCGACGAGACGTTTTCTGCAGCGGAAATCGAGTCCGACACCACGCCGCGAAGGCGTTCGATCATCGTGTTCACATGCTCGAGAAGTGTGCCGATTTCGTCGCGCGTCGTGACAGCGGCCATGGTCGTCAGATTGCCTTCGGAGACATTTCGAACGGAAACGATTGCCTTGTTGAGGCCACGGCTGATGGAGATCGAAATCAAAACGGCAGAAATCAAAGAGATAATGGCGGCCACAATAGCTAGGCTCAACAGCGTCGTGAACGTGCTGTTATAAGCAGCTTCGCTGGCCTTGTCGGAAGCCCCGATACCCTCTTCCGTCAAGACGGCGAGGTTTTCCGTCATAGCATCGAGCTTTTCAGATGCGACTGTTCCGTCGTTCTGATTGAGTTCTAGCGCCTGCTCACGATTATTGGATTTCACCAGATTGATGACGCGATCCTGAAGGGCTATAAAATTACCCCAAAAACTGCGAATTTCTGCCCACTTTGGTTTGAACTCTTCCGACGCACTTTGCTCGCCAGTTGCGAGGGCTTCTGTGAAGTTCTTACGCTCGGTTTCGATCATTACCAACGCATTTTGCATACGCTCAGGCGATGTCGAAAGAAGCAGGTCACTCTCGGCCAAACCAAGACCGTCGAATGCGCCGGCGATGTCATTGGCAACATCGTCCTGATGGATGGGACCGCTAATCATGCTGTCCTTCAGTCCATCCATTTCCCGCAAGCCATTAATGCCGAAGACAGCACATGCCGCCATGAGGAGGACAAGTAGACCAAAGATCAGGCCAAGTTTCAGTTTGATCGTGAACCGCATGATATGTCCTTTAAGAATAGCGCTCGAAGTGATGGGCGTTAAGGGTATTCGCTACCCCTGAATCGCGCTTGGAGTGATGCATTCACTTTTCGCGATAAAATGCGGGACAATCATCGTCGCATCCATATGACGGGCTTGGGGAAAATCTTCCCCAAGCCTATGTCTTTTGATTGTTAGGCGCTTTCGCGGAAGTCCGCGTCGTTGGCATCCGGGCCACCCATCGACATATCAAGCGCGAAACCCTTTGCGCGTGCCTGTTGTGAATGAATGGAGTGGTCCTGTGTCGGGCGGCGCACTGGAGCAGCTGGTTTTGCAGCAGGTCGAGGTGCAGGGGCGGGCGCCCGTGTTTGAGCCTGGGCTCTCGGTCCTGGGCTTGTATTGCCGCGCTCCACTCTAAAGAAGGCGATGCTCGCCTGAAGCTCTTCAGCCTGGGCTGCCAATTCCTCGGAGGTGGCCGACATCTCTTCGGAAGCGCCTGAGTTCTGCTGGGTCACGAGGTCCAGTTGCTGGATCGCCTCATTGATCTGGCTGGCGCCAATATCCTGCTCACGGCATGCGGCAGAGATTTCCGAAACCAGTTCCGCTGTCTTGCGGATATCTGGAACGAGGCGGTTCAACATTTCGCCAGCTTCGGTCGCAACCTGTACCGTAACACCCGACAGAGACGAGATTTCGGCTGCCGCAGCCTGGCTACGTTCTGCAAGTTTGCGAACTTCAGATGCGACGACGGCGAAGCCCTTGCCATGTTCACCCGCGCGGGCGGCTTCAACGGCGGCGTTCAATGCGAGAAGGTCTGTCTGGCGAGCGATTTCCTGAACAATAGAAATCTTCTCGGCGATGGTCCGCATGGCGGTAACTGCACGACCGACAGCCTCGCCACTGGCTTCCGCATCCTTGGAGGACTGGCGTGCGATTTTTTCGGTCTGTGCGGCGTTATCGGCGTTCTGCTTGATGTTGGCTGCCATCTGTTCCATCGAAGCAGATGCTTCTTCGGCAGAAGAGGCCTGCTCGGTGGCACCTTGCGAAAGCTGTTCCGAGCTTGCGGACAGTTCCTGGCTACCGGAAGAGACATTATCGGCGGCGGTCAGCGCATCGGCAACAACGCCGCGAAGACGCTCGACCATGCGCTGCAAGGCAATACCCAGCGTATCCTTGTCGGATAGTGGCGTCGGCGTGATTGTCAGATTACCATCGGCAATTTCGTTCGCCACGCCTGCGGTGTTGCGCAGGTTTCCAGTCATGACGTTGATGCGCGTCACCAGGTCCTTGATTTCGTCGTTCGTTTTGATCTCGACATCCTGGTTGAGGTCACCGATCGAAACGGCTTCCGCAACGACCAAGATCTTACGCAAGCCGCTGCTGATGCCGAGAGCAATCCAAAGAGCCGTGAACACGGCAATGACAACTGAGGCGATCGATGCGCAAACCAGCAGCATGCGCGTTTGCTCGTAGTCGGCAGTGGTGGAGACTTTGGCTTCTTCAAGACGTGCGCGGTTCATCTCGACGCCCTGATCGAGCTTCTGCGTCAGAGCATTTGCGGACACGCGACCGTCTCCCGACGAATAGGTGGACGCGGCAGATGCGTTGCCTTCTTGGATATATTCGCGAACGCGGTCGTCACTGTTTTCGAACGCTTTGGTAATTGCCTGTAGCTCTATCCAGTAGTTGCGCGTCTGGGGGCTGGCTGTGGCCGCCATGTCGGCGATCATCTTGTTCATTTCCGTCCGCGTTTCGTCGCTGGCGGCGATGTGCTTTTGAACTTCCTGGGGCGACGTCGCCAGAATGAGGTTTTTCTGGGAGCGTACGGTCGAAAGTGACAGCGCATTTATCTGGTGTGTCTTGTCCAGACGAACAACGGTGCCGTCCACCACCTCGTCCATTGCGTCCTTGGCCAAGCCGAGGCTGTAAATGCCGTATCCGGCTGTTCCTGCAAGCATCAAGATCAGGAATCCGAATGCGACAGCTAGCTTCATTTTAATGGTAAATCGCATTTTAGAATTCCTTAGAGAGGTCGATGACGTTGTTGCGGGAAGTGCCTTTCACGGATGTGTCCGGCTGTGAGGTGAAGATTGCATTGAGATTCGGAAGAATGACGAACTCGCTGCCGCGTTTGACGAGGCATTTGATGTAGTCGGGACGCCACCGCATTCCAACGCTCGGAGGCTGCTCGCTCGCCGTTCTGGAAAAGGTTGTAACCTCGTAGACCTTATCGGTGCGAAGGCCGACCAATGTTCGCTCACCATCAAGCGGAAGCTCGATGACGATGATGCGGCTATCGATTGTTTTTTCCGCAGCACCCATGCCAAAGGCCAGGCGAATATCCGCCAACGGAATGACTTTGCCGCGAAAGTTGATGACACTGGCCACAAATGGCTTGCTGCCAGGCACCGCGGTTTCTGGCAAAAGATCCAGGATTTCCTGAACCTGAACGGCTTCGATGGCAAAGGTTTCGCCCTCGATGCTGAAGGTGAGAACCTCGAGATCCTCTTGAGAGCCCCAGAGCTCTTCTGGCTGTTTCAATCTAGGCTGGTTCATCCGGCAATACGCATCTGCGCCTCCTGCTGCTGTCCTGCGGTCACGAGGTGTCCGACATCGAGGATGAGGGCGACACTGCCGTCACCGAGAATGGTCGCACCGGAGAATGTTGCAACGTCGTGATGCAGTTTCGACATCGCCTTGATCACCGTCTGGTGGTCTCCGATGATCTGATCGACAACGAGGCCAACGCGCTCTGAACCCGTTGAAATAACGACGACTTTCTGGAACTGGTCAGGCGTCGTGCCGGTATGGAACAGCTCACGAAGGCGAATAAAGGGAACGAGACTTTCGCGCAGCGAGATGAAAGAGCGGCCGCGGGATTTCATGTCGTTTTCAGGCGTCAGCTCAAGGCATTCTTCCACTGCCGACAGGGGAATGACATAGCAGCCAGAACCGACCCGCACCAAAAGACCATCGATGATGGCCAGTGTCAGCGGGATGGCTAGCGTTATCTCGGAACCGGCACCAGGTGTGCTGCTGACGTTGATGGTGCCGCGCAATCCCTCTATCGTCTTTTTCACGACATCCATGCCGACGCCTCGGCCTGAGAGGTTTGTGACCTGCGCTGCCGTGGAGAAACCCGGCTCGAAAATCATCTGTAGAAGTTCCTGATCGGACAAGGTTGCGCCAGCAGCAACAAGACCTGATGATTCAGCCTTCGCTCGCACCCTGTCGCGGTCGATGCCACGACCGTCATCACGGATGGTAATGGTGACGTCGCCGCCAGACTGGCGGGCCACCAGTGTGACCTGACCCGCTGGATTTTTGCCAGCGGCGACACGTTCTTCGGGCGTTTCCAGCCCGTGGTCGCAGGAATTTCGGACGAGGTGCACGAGAGGGTCGGCCAGACGTTCGATCACGACCTTGTCGACCTCGGTGCTTTCCCCTTCGGTCAGAAGTTCGATCTGCTTTCCGGTTTCGCGGGCAAGGTCGTGGACGAGGCGGCGAAAACGACTGAACAATTGCGAGATCGGCACCATGCGAAGCACCATCATGGTGTCGCGAAGTTCACCGGAAAGGCGCTCAACATCTTCAGAAACCGAGCGAAGCTGGATATCGACACTCGTATTGGCCAACTGGGAAAGCCGCGATTGAGCGATCACCAGCTCTCCGACACGATCCATCAATTCGTCAAGACGCTCGGCAGGAACGCGAACATTTTCCGCACTCCTGTTCTGTTTGCCATCGGTATTTGCCTGGGCTGCGGTATTTGCCTTGGCTGCTTCCTCGACCGGTGCCAGCGGCTGGACGATTTCGGTTGCGGGCGCTGGCTCGCTCGAGATTTTTTTGACGTCTATTTCCATGTCGTCCATGACGAAGATGAAAACGTCATCGATGGCCGAGCGTGGTTGATCCGTCGTCAGCGTGATCGCCCAGGAAAGGTACAGATTGGTTGGGTCGATGAGATCAAGCGAGGGAATCGCGCTCGTATTCACGGTAATGGCGCAATCGCCAAGTTCCGCCAACTCATCCAGAAGCCCCAATGGGTTCGTGCCGTTTGCCATGGAGTTTGCAGGCAGGCTGAAATTGATTTGCCACGTTGCGGTAGAGGGCTCATCCGCTTTTGTCGCGGCGACAGTTTGGCCCTTGTGAGGGACGGCTGCGCCGTCTGAACCGACTGCGGCTTGTAATTTTGCCAGCAGGCGATCGCCTGTTTCTGGAAAAGCCGTGGCCGGATTATCAACGAGGCGGCGCATGTGGTCCTGCGCCTCGAGCACTGCCGCGATCAGTTCGCTACTGGCGGGAACTTCACCCTTGCGGACGCGGTCGAACGCGGTTTCACAGTGGTGGGTGAAGGCGGCCAAGGCTTCGAAACCAAACATGGCTCCGGACCCCTTGAGGGTATGCAGGCCGCGAAACACGGCGTCGATCTGTCCTTGGTTGGACAGGTCATGCAACAGGTCCAGCAAGCCGCTTTCGATCTGTTCGAAAAGCTCGGCTGCCTCTGTTCTGAAAACCTGAATGGGGTCCAGTATGTTCATCTACCAAGAACCTTTTTAACGATTTTGACGAGGTTTTCAGGATCGAAAGGCTTGGTGACCCAACCCGTCGCGCCTGCGGCTTTCGCCCGAGCCTTCATGTCCGCGTCTGATTCCGTGGTCAGGAATATGATGGGTATGCCGGTATGGGCTGGCGACTGCCTCAAGGCTTCGATCATTTCCAGGCCGTTCATGTTCGGCATGTTCAGATCGGTGACGATAATATCGAAAGAACCGGCCTTCGCCTTCGTCAGTCCATCCGCGCCATCGACCGCTTCCGTCACGTGATAACCTGCATTTGTCAGTGCGATTTTGGTCGTCATTCTGATGCTGGCAGAGTCATCGACGGTAAGAATATTGGCGCTCATTGAATTTCCTTTCCATGCAGCCAGAAGAGGCGAGAGGCCTCGTCCATATTCGTGAGAAACCCGCCCCGGCGAAGGGTATCGACGACACCTGGTGAGGCTGGTTTCGTGAGGGTGATGTACTTGCCGTTCGCACGTGCATAGACCCTCGAGGCTTCGATGAGCTGGATGAAGCTCAAATCGGTATGGGCATCTGAGGGAATGTCGATAGTGACGGCTTTATGCATCTGAAGCGCGTCAAGCAGGCTCTCATGCACGGTCGCGATTCCGCGTATGGAGAGCGAGGGAGGCAAATTGAGTATTTCTGGCGTCATCAGTTCCTACTTCCCGGCTGTCTTGAATTCTGGCCAGCGAAAATCGCCCGTCACGTGTCTTGCGACGCTGAATCCGCCAGTGCTGTCTGACATTTCCGCATCGATGTATGTTTTGGAGATTTGTGCCTGTCTGGCTATGTTGCGGCGCACGAGCACGGCGTTGCCGCTGAAAACACCAAGGTGTTTGTCGATTGCTGCACGAACAGCTTTCGAACTTCCGTGGTGTTCAGACACAGCCATGACAACGCCGTCTTTGCAAAAGCAAGAAAGCGATCCAAATCCATTCATTTTTTGAAGTTCGGGCAGGCTTCATGCGACCCGGCACGATAACGGTACAATCCAACGATTAATCGTTATGTCTCGTAGCTGTTCATCATATTCGACTATTTGTAGGGGTGTAGTGGTTAAGGCACGGTTAATCACGGTTGCGATTAGTGGTGGTATTTTAAGAGTTGTGATTAAACTGTGGTAATATGCTGTTTTTCTGCAATGACAATATTTTTACTACCTTAGATACATATTTTATGTTCATGTTGCAGGTGTCTACGTTTGATTTTGGTCGAGTTCGCTGCGCCATGAACGTTGGAACACTTGTGTGTCATGATCATACCGCCACATGACTCTGAAGCATATTTTCCCTGATTGTAGGTGGTTGAAACCATTAAACGGCTGTCTTGGTGCCGACAGATTGTATTTTACGGTAATGCCCCTCACGCCGTAATTTTTAAATCGGACAAATCATTGAAATAAAAGGTTTATTTTGATTTTTATTTTTTTTGGCTGATGCTGTTGCAGAACCAGGATGTTTCGCATAGGCTTTTACGGCAACGTTTCAGTGAGGGAGGAGACTCATGCGCATACGTTCTATTTTGGCTGCCTTGGCGGCCGGTGTCATGTTACCTGCAGGTATTGCGGGGGCCACTGACTTGGAAGTGACGCACTGGTGGACATCGGGCAGTGAAGCTGCTGCGGTGGGAGAGCTAGCCAAGGCGTTTGATGCAACCGGAAATAAGTGGGTGGATGGTGCGATAGCTGGCTCAGGCGGCACTGCCCGCCCAATCATGATCAGCCGCATAACCGGTGGTGACCCGATGGGCGCCACGCAGTTCAATCACGGTCGTCAAGCAGAAGAGCTTGCGCAATCTGGATTGATGCGGGATCTCACGGATGTCGCTGAAAAAGGCAAATGGAAAGACGTCATCAAGCCAGCAAGCTTGCTCGACAGCTGCACAATAGACGGTAAAATATACTGTGCGCCCGTCAATATTCACTCATGGCAATGGCTGTGGCTTTCCAACGCCGCTTTCAAGACCGCTGGCGTAGAAGTTCCGAAAAACTGGACCGAGTTCATCGCGGCTGGCCCAGCGCTTCAGAAAGCCGGAATACAGCCTTTGGCTCTCGGTGGGCAAGCATGGCAGGCGAATGGTCTGTTCGATACGCTGGTCATTTCGATGGGCGGCAAGGACCTTTACGAAAAGGTCTATAAGGACAAGGACGCCGAGGTTGCGGCGGGCCCTGACATGCAGAAGATTTTCGCTGCTGCCGATGAAGCGCGCAAGCTTGCCAAGGGCTCGAATGTTCAGGACTGGAACCAGGCGACCAACATGGTCATCACCGGCAAGGCGGGTGGTCAGGTCATGGGTGACTGGGCGCAAGGCGAGTTTCAGCTTGCCAACATGAAAGCAGGAACCGACTACACCTGCCTTCCGGGCCTGGGTCTGAACGAATATCTGACCACGGGCGGTGATGCGTTTTATTTCCCACTGCTGAAAGACGATGCGAAGTCGAAGGCGCAGGAAGTTCTTGCCGAAGTGATCGTTGATCCCAAAACCCAGCTTGCATTCAACCTGAAGAAGGGCTCGCTTCCCATCAGAGGCGATGTCGACTTAGGCACGGCTAATGACTGCATGAAAAAGGGTCTGGCGATTCTCGCCAAGGGCAACGCCCTGACAAGCACGGATCAGCTCATTTCCGCCGATACGCAAAAGCAGAAGGAAGATTTGATGGCGGAATTCTTCGCCAATTCATCTCTGACGGCTGAAGCTGCGCAGAAGCGCTTCGCTGATATCATCGGTTCCGCTGACTGATAGCTTGCCTGTGTGCGGTGGTTTAACATGCCGCCGCAGGCACCTCCTTGCCAGACATGGAGCGCATTGGCGCGTCTGGAAACTGTGCGGCGGGATATGCTTTCAAGGCTACCCGCGGCACGATCAACCTCTACGATTGATAAGGAGTGGGGCATGGCAGTGAAAAGCCATTCTGGTCGTCCAAACCAGCTATTCCGCAATCTGAATTCAAAGATTGCATCTATCCCTATGATCCTGACCGCGATGGTCATCTTCATGGGCGGAACGATCTGGACAGTCGTTTATTCCTTCACCAATTCGAAGCTCTTGCCGCGTGCAACCTTCATCGGTTTCGAGCAATATGAGCGCCTTTGGGCCGCGCCTCGCTGGATCATCTCGATCCAGAATCTGGCCATATACGGCATTCTTTCTCTGATTTTCAGCCTAGTGATCGGCTTTGTGCTGGCAGCGCTGATGGATCAGAAAATCCGTTTTGAAAATACCTTCAGAACCATTTTCCTTTATCCTTTCGCTTTGTCTTTCATCGTTACCGGCCTTGTTTGGCAGTGGCTGTTGAACCCGGAATTCGGCATCCAAGCCGTCGTTCGGTCCCTTGGCTGGGAAAGCTTTACATTCGACCCGCTCTATAATTCGGATTTCGTCATTTATGGCATCCTGATTGCGGCACTCTGGCAGGGAACGGGTCTCGTCATGTGCCTTATGCTCGCGGGTCTGCGCGGTATCGATGAGGACATCTGGAAGGCCTCGCGGGTTGACGGTATCCCGATGTGGAAGACCTATATTCTCATCGTCATTCCCATGATGCGCCCGGTTTTCATCACCACGCTCGTGATTATCGCCAGTGGTATCGTCAAGGTCTACGATCTGGTCGTGGCACAGACCAGCGGTGGACCCGGCATCGCCTCCGAAGTCCCTGCGAAATATGTCTATGACTACATGTTTCAGGCACAGAATCTGGGGCAGGGCTTTGCAGCGTCCACGATGATGTTGCTCACCGTCGCCATCATCGTCGTCCCATGGGCCTATCTCGAATTCGGAGGGCGCAAACGTGGCTAATATTTCGACGCTCAATACGGTCGCTGCCGGAGTGGACCCCGTGTCCTCTCAACTTGGCGGCCCACGCGGACGCAAGCCGCGCAAGCGCATATCCCGACGTAATATCATCCTCTACGGCAGCCTGTTCGTCGCCGCGCTCTATTACCTGCTGCCGCTTTACGTGATGATAGTGACATCGCTGAAAGGCATGCCCGAAATTCGCATGGGCAACATTTTTGCCCCGCCGATGGAAATTACCTTCGAGCCTTGGGTCAAGGCGTGGTCCAATGCCTGCACGGGTTTGAACTGCGATGGTCTTTCTCGCGGTTTCTGGAACTCGGTGCGCATCATGATCCCATCGACCTTCGTGTCGATCCTGATTGCTTCCGTCAGCGGCTATGCGCTGGCCAACTGGAAGTTCAAAGGCTCTGAGTTTTTCTTTTCCATTCTCATCATCGGAGCCTTCATTCCCTATCAGGTCATGATTTATCCGATCGTGATCGTGCTGCGCGAATTGGGTGTCTACGGAACATTGACCGGCCTCATCATCGTTCACACCATTTTCGGCATGCCGATTCTTACCCTGCTGTTTCGTAACTACTTCGCCGGACTGCCGGAGGAGTTGTTCAAAGCGGCGCGTATCGATGGTGCGAATTTCTGGCAAATCTATTTCCGCATCATGGCGCCCATGTCGCTACCGATTTTCGTGGTGGCGATGATCCTGCAGGTCACGGGCATCTGGAACGACTTTCTCTTCGGCGTCGTGTTCACAAGACCGGAATATTATCCGATGACGGTTCAGCTCAACAATATCGTCAACTCGGTTCAGGGCGTGAAGGAATACAACGTCAATATGGCGGCCACCCTACTGACCGGTGCCGTTCCGCTGTTCGTCTATTTCGTTTCAGGTAGACTTTTTGTCCGCGGCATCGCCGCAGGCGCAGTCAAGGGTTAAGCTTCATGAATAAAAGCGTCTCCATTCGCGACCTGTCCCTGTCATTTGGCGCGGTCAACGTGCTCTCAGACCTCAACCTCGATATTTATGAAGGGGAGTTCCTCGTCCTTCTCGGCTCGTCCGGTTGTGGGAAGTCCACTTTGCTCAATTGCATCGCCGGTTTGCTGGAACCGACCGACGGACAAATCTTCATCAAGGACAGAAACGTCACCTGGGAAGAGCCGAAAGATCGCGGCATCGGCATGGTGTTCCAGTCTTACGCCCTCTACCCACAGATGACGGTGGAAAAGAACCTGTCCTTCGGTTTGCAGGTCGCCAAAGTTCCGAAGGAAGAAATCGACAAGCGCGTCAAGCGCGCCGCCGGTATTCTCCAGATCGAACCGCTGTTGAAACGCAAACCCGCAGAACTTTCCGGCGGCCAACGGCAGCGTGTGGCCATTGGACGTGCGCTGGTACGAGACGTCGATGTATTCCTGTTCGATGAACCCCTCTCCAACCTCGACGCCAAGTTGCGTTCTGAACTGCGCGTGGAAATCAAGCGGCTTCATCAGGCGCTGAAAAACACAATGATCTATGTCACGCACGACCAGATCGAGGCGCTGACGCTGGCAGACCGGATCGCGATCATGAAAAGCGGTGTCATTCAGCAGTTGGATGATCCGATCTCGATCTACAACAAGCCGAAAAACCTTTTTGTGGCGGGTTTCATCGGTTCACCTTCGATGAACTTCCTGCGCGGCGAACTGGTTGAAAAGGACGGTAAAGTTCTTTTCGTCACCAACGGCGTCAGCTTCACGCTGGATGGATATGACGCTTCGTCTGCACTCAATCCGGGCACCTCGGCTGTGCTTGGCGTAAGGCCGGAACATGTGCGGGTCGATAGCGATATCACCAGCGGCGAAATCCACGATGCTGTCGTCGATATCGAAGAACCGATGGGTGCGGATAACCTGATCTGGCTGAAGCTTGCCGGACATACACTGTCAGTTCGTGTCGGCGGCCATAGACGCTTTGCACCTGGCACCAAGGTCAAACTCGCCTTCGATATGTCGATGGCCTCGCTTTTCGATGCGGCAACAGAAGATCGCATCTGAACACAAACACATTTCCACCGGACACAGTCCCAATGTCAGGAGAGACACATGACGAAACTCGGTTTCCAACTCTATAGCGCCCGCAATTTTCCGCCCCTTTCGGATGTTTTAAAGAAATTATCGGCGGCGGGATATGCCCACGTCGAAGGGTTCGGCGGCATTTATGGCGCGATGGACGATGCAGCCTTGAAGGCACTGCGCAGCGATCTCGATGCGAACAATCTGACCATGCCGACAGGACATTTCGGTCTCGATATGCTGGAAGGAGAGCCACAGAAAGCGCTCAACATCGCGAAAATTCTGGGCATTCAGGCGATCTATTGCCCCTATCTCTTGCCCGATCAGCGTCCAAGCGATGCCGCGGGCTGGCTTTCCTTCGGCAAGCGCCTACAAGACGCTGCCAAGCCTTTTCGTGATGCGGGCCTTGCATTTGGTTGGCACAACCATGATTTCGAATTCGTAAAGCTGGACGACGGCTCCACGCCGCAGGATCAGATTTTTGCCGGTGGACCTGAGCTGGAATGGGAAGCAGACATCGCCTGGATCATCCGCGGAAAAGCTGATCCGTTCGAGTGGATCGAGCGCTATGCCAGCCGCATCACCGCAGTGCATGTCAAGGATATCGCACCAGCGGGTGAAAATACCGACGAGGACGGTTGGGCAGATGTCGGTCAAGGAACCGTGGATTGGAAGGGGCTTGTGGACGTGCTGAAGAAGACTGCCGTCAAATATTACGTGGTCGAGCACGATAATCCCAAAGATGTAGACCAACTGATCACGCGTTCCATCGCATCCTTCAATACGTATTAATTCACCAATCTGGAGTTTCAGACATGGCCAAGGAACTTGGCGTCGGCATCATTGGATGCGGCAATATTTCAACGACCTATTTTTCCCTCTCACCGCTCTTCAGAGGATTGAAAGTTCTCGCCTGCGCCGATCTCAACCGCAGCGCGGCGGAATTGAGAGCCGAAGAGTATGATGTAAAAGCTCAGTCCATCGAAGAGTTGCTTCAAAACGACGAAATCGATGTGGTTGTGAACCTCACCATTCCGGCAGCGCATTTTTCCGTTTCGAAAGCCATTCTCGAGGCTGGTAAACACGTCTACTCGGAAAAACCCCTTGTCCTGACCCTTGAGGAGGGCGAGGAACTGCGGCGTCTCGCCACGAAAAAAAATCTGGCTGTCGGTTGCGCGCCTGATACGTTCCTGGGCGGTGCGCACCAACTCGCCCGCAAATACATCGATGAAGGCGGCATCGGGCGTATCACATCAGGCACATGCCACGTTATGAGCCCCGGAATGGAAATGTGGCATCCCAATCCCGGCTTCTTCTTCCTTGAAGGTGGCGGACCAATCCTGGATTTGGGGCCGTACTACATCGCCAATCTCATCAACCTCATCGGCCCGGTCAAACGCGTTGGCGCTTTGACCTCCATGGCAAACCCCACCCGTACAGTGACCAGCCAGCCGCTGAACGGCCAGACGATCCCCGTGGAAACACCGACGAACATCCATGCTTTGCTGGAATTCGTAAACGGGGCGACGATCACGTTGTCGGCCAGCTGGGATGTATGGTCGCACCGCCACGCCAATATGGAGCTTTATGGCACCGATGGCTCGATCTATGTGCCGGATCCCAACTTCTTCGGCGGTGTCGTGGAAGCCAGTGGTCGAGACAAGGATATCAAGCCGCTGGAAAACTGGGAGCATCCATTTGGCATTGCCAATCAGGAAAGCCCGCAGGGCCCGCGCGCGAATTATCGCACCGCCGGTCTTGCCGACATGGCACTCGCGCTGATCGAGGGCCGCGACGCCCGTTGCTCGCTGGATCGCTCGCTACACGGTATCGATGTCATGACGGCCATCCTGAAATCTGGTGAAGAAGGCCGCTTCATCGAGTTGAGCACAACCTGCACCCAGCCAGCGGCTTTGGGTATTGAGGAAGCGCAGGCGCTGCTACGTTAAACAAAAAATGGCGGATACTCCCAAGGTGTCCGCCATTTCAGGCTGCAGGCTCATGTGTCAGAATATCCGTCCTCACGGTGGCCTTCAGCGGCAGATGATCTGAGGCGACGCGAGACAAGGCGCTGTTATGCGCTGTGACATTGTCGATCAACCCCGTGCGGTTGGAGATAATCCGATCGAGGGCCAACACAGGCATACCTGCGGGAAAGCTGGGAACGGCGGGCGGCAATGTTCCAAAGGCATCGCGAAACGTATTGAGCGAAGAGCCATTGCCCAGCCGCCATTCATTGAGATCTCCCAGCAGAATGGTCGGCTGTTTGTCTCTTTCATCCAGTAGTTCTACCAGAGCCTTTGCCTGTTGCGCCCGCGAGTGCCGCAGCAGTCCGAAATGGGCGGCGATGATGCGCAGCGTGCCACCCTGTTTCAATTCCAGCTCAACCACCAACGCGCCGCGTGGCTCAAGCCCCGGTAGCTTCAGCGGATGCACATCACGAACGGCACCTTCCTTGAACAAAACGACGTTGCCGTGCCAGCCATGCGCCTTTGTACCGGCGGCGACGGGAACAGGTGACAGACCACACTCCCGCTCCAGCCGGATCAGGTCGAGCAAGCCTGTGCGTTCTCCAAAACGGCTGTCTGCTTCCTGGAGGGCGATTATGTCCGCGCCGATTTCCTGAATGACATGGCTTGTGCGATCCGGGTCGAATTTGCGGTCTCGACCCACACATTTGTGAACATTATAGGAAGCAATGACAGGAAAGCCGTTTTCCCCGCACGGGTCACTACCGGTTGGACGTTTTTTGCGGTTGCGAAAAGAGTTCACCAGAACGGACGACAGGCTCTCGGGCTTCGCTCGTATCGTTTTTTTATCTGGCATCACCGAACCCAATTCCAATTTGCTTAGTCGTCGGCGCTGCCGCATCCAGACGTCTTGTAACGCATGTTATAGATATGGCGACGCAAGCCATAGGACCCTTTCGAAAAGCCGTAGCAGGAATGGCCGCGCGCGCAACTCTTCCAGCTTCACTTGCCTTGCAGTTTCCATCGCCGCCGCGAAGCGTTCGGATATGGAATTTGCAAAGCCTTCATCGATAACTTCTATGTCCACCTCAAAGTTCAATCTCAATGAGCGGGGATCGAGATTGGACGAGCCGACATAGGACCAGCGGTCATCGATCACCAGCAGCTTCGAGTGATTGAAAGGGCCTGTCGCCCGCCAGATCCGACAATAGCTTTTCAGCATCTGGTCGAATTGCGCCGTCATTGCGTGGTCGACAAGGGTCAGATTGTTGTTTGCGGGCACGATAATATCGACCTGCACCCCGCGTCTGGCAGCCGTCGTCAGTGCTGAAATCAGCTCTCTGTCTGGCAGGAAATAGGGGGACATGATGCGGATGGACGACCGTGCGATGGAAAACGCCCCCATCAGCATTTTATGGCTGGTTTCGATGCTGTTGTCCGGCCCGGATGGCACCACGCGGCCAAGTACCGGAGAGCCGGGGTCACCTTCGGGTAGCGTAACATCCCAGACAGGGCCATCCAGCAACTCACGCGTCGTAAATCGCCAGTCTTCGGCGGCAACTGTGAAAAGGTCGGCAACGAGCGGGCCGGTTACCCTGAAATGCGTATCGCGTGAGTGTCTGTCGCCGGAAAACTCCTGCGTAAAGCCTTCGCGAATATTCATGCCACCGGTAAAGGCTGTTCGGCCATCGACAACCAAAATCTTGCGGTGTGTGCGCAAGTTCGCGTAGGGCAAGCGCAGGCCGACGATAACATTGCCATTGAAGACGGCCGCCTTGATGCCAACCTTTTTGAGGGCCGGCAGGATGCTGGGAACAGAGTAGCGGGCTCCGACTGCATCGACCAGCACGCGTACCTCGACACCGCGGTTTTGCGCGTCTGACAAAGCCTCCACGAAGCGCTGTCCGATCATGTCCTGATCGAAGATATAGGTCTCCAGAACAATGGATCGCTTGGCATTGGATATGGCCTCAACCATCGCCGTGTAAGCTTCGTCGCCAGAGGATAGTGGCTCAATGGTGTTTCCTGTGGTCAAGGCATTGCGTGTCACCCGATCGCCTACGTTTTTCATGGCTAGGAAACGACGGCCGAACCGGGCGATCACCAGATCATCATCGGTATCGAAAAGGGCGACGCGGTCCATGATGGTTCCGTGCATCAAAGAGCGCTGTTGGCCAAGAGAACTGCGGCGGATACGGTTTATACCGGCAACGGCATAGATTGCGGCACCCACGAAAGGCGAAAGCAGAATGACACCGACCCAACCCAGTGCAGTGCGCACTTCCTGTTTGGTCATGGTCGCGTGGATAGCAGCACTTGCTCCCATGATAATCGACAGTGTCGCCAGTATATGCGGCCAATAAGTGGTAAAGAGATCAAACATATAGAGAATATAATGGAGTTCCAGCGTGCCGCAAGCCGCTTCCTTTATAGCCCAGGTAGCGATGTATTAAGGCTTTGTAAGCTATAACAGGCGCCAAGAATTTTTGATGAAGCCGATGACACGATGGACGCTTGCCGGGAAATCTCTGCCGAAAATAGCCTTTTGATCCCAAGTCGCCAGACTTGTATTCAAACCGGAAATATTTTACCACCGTGTCACTTCCTGCAAACCGGTGAAACGCCATGCGTTTGAGACATATTGCGCTTCTTGCCTGCACCGCATTTATGCTCGCAGGCTGCAACGATACGCTCGAGACAGTCGAGCGTGATGTTTCGCATGTCAAGAACAAGGTTGATTACCCGCTTTCCGCGTCCATTCTGGCTGAGATGGACAAGAAGAATATGGATCGCAATGCGCCGATCATGATCCGTATTTTCAAGGAAGAGGGTAAGCTCGAAATCTGGAAGGCCAAGCGCGACAATCGCTTCGATGTCATCGCGTCTTATGACATCTGTGCATGGTCTGGAAAGCTGGGCCCAAAGGTCAAGGAAGGCGATCGGCAGGCGCCCGAGGGTTTCTATAATCTGACGCCGGGGCATCTGAACCCGAATTCCAACTACTACCTTGCCATCAACACCGGCTTTCCCAACCGTTATGATCAGGCCAACGGCCGCAGCGGCACCAATCTGATGATCCATGGTGCATGCTCGTCGTCGGGTTGCTACTCGATGACCGACGCGCAGGTGCTGGAGATTTACGGCTTTGCGCGCGATGCCTTTAAGGGCGGTCAAAAGACGGTGCAGCTTCAGGCGCTGCCGTTCCGCATGTCGGCGGAAAACATGGCACGCCACCGTAAAAGCGAGCATTCTGAATTCTGGAAGATGCTGAAGGTTGGCTACGACAATTTCGAAGTCACCAAGCGCCCACCAGAGGTCAATGTCTGCGAAAAGAAATACGTCTTCAATCAGCAGGCTGAAGGCGGTCAGTTCAATGCTGGCGCTGCATGTCCGAAAATGAGTACGCCGCCGGCGCTTGCCAGCGCGCTTCAAAGCTACGCCAAGACCTATGATGTCGCTTATGCCAAGGCGACCAATAAGCTGGATGGAATGGTCTGGTACGACCCAAGCGAAGCCGAGCGCAAAGCGCTGGTTGCGGCAAAGCGCAAGGGCCGTGAGCCTGCCTATGCGCCGACAGGGTCTGCTCTCAAGGCTGGCAAGCTGATGAAGGAAACCGAATTTGCCGCCCTGATGGAAAAGAAGGCGGCCAAGGGTATTTCCGGACAGGCAGCGACGGCCATGGCATCTGCATCGAACCCCGGCGCGACGACTGCGGCGACGGTTGGAACGCAACAACCGGCTGCTGCCCGTGTAGCGCCGACGGTTATGGTCGTGGCAGCGCCGGTGGCTCCCAACCAGCAACAGACTGCCGCCGCACAGAGCATTCCTGTTCCAGCGCTTAACCCGCTGGCCTTCTCCGCGCCACCACAGCCTGACGATGCCCAGAAGAAACCGTTCTGGAAGTTCTGGGCCAAGCAATGACCTTGCCCGTCGCCGATATCTACGATCTGAGGGGGCTGAAATGCCCCCTTCCTGTTTTGAAAAGTCGCAAGAAATTATCGAGCATGAAAGCGGGCGAGGAACTCTGGGTCGAAACCACCGACCCTCTGGCCTTCATCGATATTTCGCACATGTGCAGACAGGACGGACATGTTCTGCTGTCAGCCGTCGCAACGGACACTGGGCACAAGTTTCATATTCGCAAAGTGTAATGCGTTCTCAGACGCCGCGTTTATTGCCCCACAGCAACACGTGTAGTTGCGGCAGCACGCGAACATTAAACCAGTGATCGGCGCTGACCTTATCCACCAGCCATAACATTCGGTTCATCACGCCGTCGATATCAACGACAGCATCGTCATCATCCGGTGGCGGAGGCGTATGGTTGCCTGGCTGGAGATAGACCGGCAAATCGGGAAAGCGCGCGGCGGCATTCTTCGCATAGGCGTAATCCGCATCGTCAAAAATCACGACCTTCAGAGCAATATGCGGACCTTTCCCTGCTGCCGCAAGACAGCTTTCAAAGGCTTCCCAGTCCGTCTGCATCCCGCTGGACGGTGGCTTGGGGCTGAGGATAAGGTAGTCGAGATCGGCAAACCAGCGCTTGGCAATGCTGCCTTGAGTTTCCAGCGCGAAACGATAGCCCTCGGCATGCCCTTTATCGATCAATCCGCCCAGCGGCTGTATGGCTGGATTGCCGCCGGACAGGGACACGGTCAGAGGCTTGCCGCCCGAGAGCGCTGTGACATCCTGCCAGATGGCATCGACGGACATCGGCTTCCAGTCATCGCGATATTGGCTGTCCACCGCGTGGAGCGTATCGCACCACGAGCAGCGATAGTCGCAGCCCCCGGTACGCACGAAAACCGTGGGAACGCCGATCAGCAGACCCTCACCCTGAATGGTCGGACCGAAGATTTCGCTGATGCGGATGGGTATGTCCTTCGTGCTGCTCATGGCTGGCGCAGGGGCCGATATTCGGCCCATGTCTTCGCCGTCTCGCTGACACGGACCGCGCTGGTTTCTGGCAGACGTTCCTTGCACCAGTCATAGAAATGCTTGGCAAGACGTTCAGCCGTGACCATGTCGTGTCCCAGCACATCATTGAGGTGCCGATGGTCGAAGCGATCATCGATGTAGTGCTTCAGCGGCGATAGCTCCTGATAGTCGCGCACAAAGCCGTGCTCGTTCAACGTCTCGCCGGAAAGCTCGACTTCAACGATATAATTATGACCATGTAGCCGCGCGCATTGATGATCTGCGGGAAGTCCCGTCAACTGGTGCGATGCCGAGAAATGGAATTCCTTGGTGATGCGAAACATCAGTTCACCTCCTGCGCAGCGTAGGCGCTGGTGGCTGCAAGCCAGAAGTCCGGGTCTTCATAGTCCGTGGGGTCGTTGACCCCTGCCAGATGAAACGCCTCGCGGCGCTCCACGCAGGTACCGCAGCGTCCACAGTGGCGCATTCCACCCTTGTAGCAGGACCATGTTTCGGCAAAGGGCGTATCGTGGCTGGCACCATCAGTCACGATGTCGGCTTTGGAGCCCGCGACATAGGGGGCATAGAGTTTGACGCTGGCATAACCATCCAGAGCGTGGCGCTGCATATCGTTGAAACTGTCTATGAAACCTGGTCGGCAGTCGGGATAGATGAAGTGATCACCACCATGAACGGCAATGGCCACGGCATCCGCCTGCTGTGCGGCGGCCAGCCCGAATGCGATCGTCAGCATGATGGCGTTGCGGTTCGGCACGACGGTCGAGCGCATCGTTTCTTCCGCATAATGGCCATCCGGCACCGCGACATCATCTGTCAGTGCTGACCCTGTCAGATGTGCACCGATAGTCCTGATATCGATAATGTGGTGCGGCACCGCAAGGCGGCTTGCACAGAGGGCTGCAAAGTCCAGTTCCTTCTTGTGGCGCTGGCCGTAATCGAAGGAGACCAGAGCAACGAGTTCGTTTTCGGCTGCAATTTTATGCGCAAGCGAAACGGAGTCCAATCCGCCGGAGCAGATGACGATGGTTTTCATATTTTGGATCCCTTGTTTTGACCGGGTGGGCTGCGACCGGATTACGGTTGCGGCTTCTAACGCAAGTCGGGACCATTGTGAAGGGGCGCGGGCACATTAGGCCGCGCCTTCGCAGAAGGTGATATGTGTTACTCCACGATTACCGAAAGTGCGGTGCCGGTGTAGACTGGTCGCACCTTCACACCATCGGTTTCAATCGAGGCAAAAGAGCCGTTGATGCTGTTCGCCGTCAAAACCTCGATTTTCGAACCCGAAGCCGGAGTTTGGCCGCCGAAGGTCAACTTTAAGACCGCACCCTTGATCGCAGCTTTGCCTTTGATGTGAAGCGGACCATTTTTCGCATCGACAAGAAGAATGCCACCCGTCTGGCTATAGTCTCCATCGATATTGATGCCTTGCTGCGCGGCAAGATGCAGGGTGCCGCCGGAAACCAAGACGCTGCCGGTGCCAAGTGCCGTGCTCGAAGCTGCGACGAGCATCCCATCCCTTATCGCGGTACCGCCGGAGTAGCTGTTTGCGCCGACGAGTTCCAGAACACCGCTACCCGCTTTTGCAAGACGGCCCGGTCCGGAAATGTCGTTTGCCCAGCGGTCACGCGCATTGAATCCGCCAGCGGCAGCATCCATCGTCACAGTCACATCGCCGTCGAAGGCGCCGTAACCTGCTGCGGCCGCAACGAGATTGATCCGGCCCCAGCCCTGGCTGTCATCCAGCAGGGGATAGCCGGATTCGATACCGGTGGAGAAGAGGACCGCACGTCGTTGTGAGGCATCGAGATAGGGCAGGCGGGTTTCAAGCAACACCTCGGCACCGTCAGGCACCACCATCGCAGCGCGTGGTGCAGCCATGTCCCTGCTGAACGAATAGGTCATGCGCGTGCGGAAATCAGCTCTGTTCGTCGCCGCGTCGGCAAAGCGGTCGGTAGACTTGTCTGCGCTATGGGCAAAAGCCTGCAATGTCTGTCCCTGTGGTAAGCGTCGGGTCAAATAGGCCTGTACCTCTTCATGCGCCGCCCTCTTCGCATCGGCTACCTTGGGGTCTTGCAGGACGGCAGCAGCTATGGCCGTGGCGGTGATCCGTCCGCCGATTACATCGAGCGGCGAGTGCATGCCCGCCACGATCCGTGTGTCGCCAAGCTCCGATGCTTTTGTCAGCAGTTCCGAGAAGCGCTCGGGCACGGCGTAAGCATAGGCGATAGCGGCAAGATAGGCTGCATTGGTGTGGCCACTTGGAAAGCCGCCATCCTTGCCGCGGCCGCGATTTTCACGCGCATATCTCAAGGCGGGCACGGTGACATCTGGCTCGGTTTCGTAACGTTCAAATGTCTTGTCGCCAATGGTTTCGGTGCCGGTTTCGATAACTTCGCCCTTCGCGCTCATGCGCCAGGGACGTGGCGTCGAATAGAAATATTTCGATGGCGAGGTCGAGCCTTCGGGACCACGCATCAATTTCATGAAGGCAACAAAGTCCTTTAATTCGGAATCCGACGAGCCTGAGTCTGTACCCTTGTCGTCCTCTCGCTTGGTGATGACGTCATTGACGTTGAAGTCTTCAAGCGTGTGGTTGATGGTCGTGGTTGCGCCAGCGCCTTCGCGGTACCATGCCGCCAATGGTCCCAGACCTTCGATCACGCTATAACCCTGCGAGCGACGGTCGTTCAAATAGGCATTGAGAGCGTCAGCATCAGTGCGGTTCCTGCCGGTGACGGACAGAACATAGCGCATGTTCTCAGTCCAGATGTCTGGATTGAGGATTTTGACCTTGCTGTAATCCGTCGGGCCATCGCCGTTGGCGCCGCCACCCGCCCATTTTTCATCACCCAGCGTCCAGATGCGTTTAAAGCCGGAGAGAATTTCGATGACCGGATTGTCTTTGTCATCATAAGCATTGACGGCTTCACCCTTGGCATTCTTGCTGGTCTGGTTGTGATAGTTTTGCGTAACGGGTAACGGATATGGGGCGGGCGGGGCCGGTACTCCGATCTTGAAGCCAATGCCCGAGGGTTCCGGTGTATCGAAAGCCTGCGCATGTGAGGTCATGCCAAATGCTGTCAGAGATGCCAGCAGGGTGGAGCGGAGCAATGGAAAACGAGCGCCCGGATTGGTCATGGCAGCATCCTCATTCATTTTGGTGCAAAAGTGAGTTTGTGAAAAAGACGGCGTCAACGGTCGGCAAAATGCCCCTCGTCCATGACAATTTGATTACAGTCAGCGACGAATAAAGCGCTTGGAGGCTTATTGGGGAGAGCCGTCTTCTTCCCATTGCACGCAGATGGATGCGCCCTGCGATGATGGTGTGGCGGACTGGCTGACGGTTGCTCGTAGGCTTTGCGCCATGGCGGTGATCAGTCGTGTACCGAGCCCGGTTCCCTTCGGCGAGGTGGCTCCATCGATGCCGATGCCATCGTCTTCAACGATAAGTCGAACGATGTTGTCGTGTGTTTTCAATGAAATACGAATGTCGCCCGCGCCGCCGGGATAGGCGTATTTCAGCGCATTGGTGGTCAGTTCGGTGACGATAACCCCCAATGCGACGGCCTGATCCGGAGAGGCCTTTATGGTATCCATGTCCGTCGAAATGCGCAGTTTTTCGCTGTCGCGCGCGGATCGGGCAAGGTCGTGAATGATGGACGAAAGATAGGAATCGAGTTCGACTTCCCCGACATTATAGGCTGTGTACAAACTGCGATGGACGCCAGCAATCGCGGAAATCCGGCTTTGTGTTTCGAGGAGGGCGGTGCGGGCTTCCTCGGTTGCCACGGCATTCAACTGCATGCGGATCATGGCAGAGACAAGCGACAGGCTGTTGGCGATCCGGTGGTTCATCTCCTTTGCCATCAGCTCTGCGCGTTCTTTTGCCTGCAACAATTGCCGCTCGGCCTCTTCTTTTTCCCGCCGAAGCTGGAAATTGTCGAGGGCCTGCTGGATAGAATTGAGCAAAAGCGGAAAGAAGTCGTCGCCAACATTCTTGATAACGTAATCGGCAGCACCCGCCTTCAGAGCGTCGATGGCGACCTGCGCTTCGCTAGCGCCGGTCACATAGAGAACGGGTATGTTTCGATGCGCTTCGCCGATGCCGGATAAAAACTGCAGACCGGTACCATTTTGAAAATAATGATCGAGAACCACCGCATCGAAGCTGTTCGCCTTGAATTCTTCAAGACCTACAGCCACGGAGGCGGCGTGAACCACCGTCATGTCATGCCGACCAAGCACGCGCTGCGCAAGCTTTGCGAGCGTTGGGTCGTCATCAACATAAAGTATTCGCAACGTCATTAAGCTTTCATGGAACCTGTATTACGGAAAAGAAAAGGCCAAGGTTTCGAATGGCCGTAGCAAAACCCTCATAGTCCACCGGCTTGGTAATATAAACATTTGCGCCGAGATCGTAGCATTTCTGGATCTCGGTTTCGTCGTCGGTTGTCGTCAATACCACAACTGGAAGACGTTTTGTGTATTCATTGCTCTTGATCTGTTCGAGAATCTTTATGCCTGAGGTGTCCGGCAGATTGAGGTCCAGCAAGATCAAGAGATAGCGGTCTTTGCTGACAAGCCCGTCCCGCTCAGGTCCGAGGATGAAATCCAGAGCCTTGTGACCAAGGGTGAAAGGAACGATTTCATTGTTGACGCCGGCACGACGCACGTTCTTTTCTATCAGGCGCGCATGGCCTTCGTCGTCTTCGATCATGACGATCGTGACTTCTTGTCCTGTTGCTTTCATACGTCGTTCCCTCGTGTGATTTTCCGCAGATCGGTCGGCAGTGTCAGGTGAAAGGTGCTTCCTTTCCCAAGTTCAGACGCAACCGTAATATCTCCACCTAGATTCCTGATGAGCGACCGCACATGGGCAAGACCTATGCCTTCGCCCTGCTGGTCCTGTTCTCCCGCGCGGCGGAACAGTTCAAAAATACGCTCCAGATCATCTGCGGCAATGCCGCGTCCGTTATCGCTGACATCGACGCGTACGATGCCACGTCCTTGCGGCAGAATACGGGCGGTCAGTTCCAGCGGTCTTCCCGGCATCTGGTACTTGACGGCATTGTCGAAGAGATTGCCGAGGATCTGGTCGAGCGAGATACGGTCGGTAATGATCGTGAAACTCTGAACATCGAGATCGATCTTGCCATCGACAGCGCTGACCTGATGCTGGACGCTGGCGCCAGCCGTCATGAGGAGGTCCTTGAGATCGACTTTTTCGGCCTGCAGCTTCCGGCGTCCGTCACGCGAGATTTTGAGAATGGCGTTGATCAGCTGGTCCATCTTGCGGGTCGAAGACCGAATGAAGCGCATGGCCTCGGGCAAATCTTCTTCCACTGCCAGCTTGGCCTCACGCACTTCGTTTTCGGACAGGGGCTTGCCGTCCGCCAGTACGAAAGCCTGCACAGGTTTCAGCGATGTGTCGAACTCCGACAAGAACCCCATGATATTGACGAGAGGCGCACGCAAATCATGGGTTACGATATAGGCAAACTTCTGGATTTCCTGATTGGCGCGGACAAGATCTCTGGTGCGCTCGTCAACGCGTTCTTCCAGCCCCTTGTTCAGCTCGTCCACCTCTTCGCGAGACCGCATGAGCTCTTGAATATATTTCCCGATCAGTGCCAGCGCGCCACCCAGCACCGCCAAGATAGCAATCGCACCGCAAATCGTAACCCAGCGCAGATTTTCCGCAGCCGATAGCTGGTCGGCCACGATGATGCGCAACCGGCTGTCGGTTGTTTCCTGATAGCGAGCGAGCGTGTCGCGTATCTCTCGCATATAGGTAAGGCCGGTATCGCTACGCACAAGTTCGATTGCTTCTGGTGCACGATTGTCGTTCATCAACTGAACGGCGCGACCGAGTTCGGCCATCTTGGCATCGAGATTGGATTGCAGCTTTGGCAGGTCGGCGACATATTCCGGGCGGCTGCCAATGCGCTCAACCAGCTGTAGCTTGATGTCACCGAGCGCTTTCAGTGCTTCCCGGTAGGGAACCAGATAACGCTCGTCGCTGGTCAGAAGGTAACCACGCTGTCCGGTTTCGGCATCCTGAATAGTGGTTAGGACGTCGAGGATCGATGCCCTTAAACGGCGCAGCTCAGCTGTTTCCTGCGAATATTTGTTGTTTGCCTGGACGAGCCAAAGGGAGGTCGCAACCATGCCAAGAAGCACTGCGATACCCAAACCGAACATGATCATTGTTCGACGAACGAACGAAGATAGTTTCGCCACCCCAGACCCCGTAGCTTTTAAGTTATTTCGTAAGTACTCGAGCATCACGGCTATATGCAAGATGTTGTGGTGTTATTGGTTAAGTTGTTCACTTTAATCGCAGAAAGCGCTGAAGACGCGAGGCGATCCGCGCGAACCGTAGCGCTCGGTATCGGCCAAGAAAAAGCCCACCGGCATGTCACTGGTGGGCTTCCTTATTTTGCTGCTGGCTTTTTTTAAAGGCTGCGACCGATGTCGAGGAATTTTTGACGTCGTTCAGCGCGCAATTGGCTGCCAGACAGCGGAACGAGTTCTTTCATCGCCGCTTCAATAGTCTTGCCGGTCGCCTCGATCACCGTTGCCGGGTCGCGATGCGCACCGCCGAGAGGTTCCGGAATGATCGCATCGATAACGCCAAGTGACTTAAGATCGTCGGAGGTGATGCGCATATTGGTGGCTGCTTCCTTGGCGCGTGTCGAATCGCGCCACAGAATGGAAGCCGCACCTTCCGGTGAGATCACAGAGTAAATGGCATGTTCCAGCATGTAGACGCGGTTGCCGGTGGCGATAGCGATAGCGCCGCCTGAACCGCCCTCACCGATCACGACGGATATAATCGGAACCTTGGCATTGAGGCACATTTCCGTCGAACGGGCGATAGCTTCCGCCTGGCCACGTTCTTCGGCTCCGACGCCGGGATAGGCGCCAGCGGTGTCGATCAGTGTAATAACGGGCAGCGAGAAACGATCGGCCAGTTCCAGAACGCGGATCGCCTTGCGGTATCCTTCTGGACGCGGACTGCCGAAATTGTGCTTCAGGCGCGACTTGGTATCGCTACCCTTTTCCTGGCCGATGATGGCGACAGGCTGTCCGTTGAACCGGCCGAGACCCGCCTGGATTGCAGCATCTTCGGCAAACTTGCGGTCGCCAGCCAGCGGTGTGAAGTCTGTGAACAGCTGTTTGGCATAATCAACGAAATGCGGACGCTGCGGGTGACGCGCGACCTGCGTTTTTTGCCAGGCGTTCAGCTTGGAGTAAATGTCCTGCATCGAGTCCCTGACGCGGGATTCAAGACGCGAAATCTCCTCCGAGGTATCTATGCTCTCGTCTTCGGCGGCGAGCTTCTTTAGCTCCAGAATCTTGCCTTCAAGGTCCGAGATAGGTTTTTCGAAGTCGAGGTAGTTGTGCATGAGATCCGTTTCCGATCGTTTTGCGCAAGGTTTGACCGGGTGGTCCCGGCGGTTCCGATCGCTCTATTCAAGGTTTTTGGCCTGTTTGGCAAGAGGGTGGTGCGTTTGTACCAGCTCTTGAAGCCTTTCTTCCAGCACATGTGTATAGATTTGTGTCGTGGAAATGTCCGAATGACCAAGCAGTTCCTGCACCGCACGCAGGTCGGCACCATTTTGTAACAGGTGGCTGGCAAAGGCATGACGCATGATGTGCGGTGAAATTGCCGAAGGTGAAAGACCCGCCCTGATCGCGATATCTTTCAGGTCGCGGGCAAAAACCTGACGCGGCAGATGTCCTTCCTTGCCATTGGAAGGAAACAACCATGGGCTTTCTGACTGCCCCCGGACGAGCGCTTTTCTGGCTTTGTCATAGGTCTCCATAGCTTCCATGGCGGCCCGCGAAAGCAGAACCATCCGGTCCTTGTTGCCCTTGCCACGGATCATCAGGAAGCGGCCTTCATGGCGTAAAACCGTGGCCGGAAGCGAAACCAGTTCGCTGACACGCATGCCGGTGGCGTAGAGGAGCTCCAGCAACAGATGCATTCGGATGCGGGCAACTTGCCCGGCCCCTTCCGTTTCGGCTTCCGTCTGCGCCTGTGCCAGAAGCTTCGTGACATCTGACACGCTCATGATTTTGGGAAGGGAGCGACCTTTTTTCGGTGCGTCCAGTATGCCGGTGGGGTCGTCGCCTCGCAGCCCTTCGGTGTAGAGAAACTTGTAGAATTGGCGTGTTGAGGACAGGCGCCGCGCTTGCGAGGACGCTGCAAATCCTTGCGTTGAGAGATGCCCAAGATAGGCTGAAAGGTCTTCCGTCGTCGCCTCCGATATCGCGGTATTGCGTTCTCGCAGGAAGTCCGTCAGGTCGGTCAGATCGCGCTCATAGGACGACAGTGTGTTTTCCGCAGCGCCGCGTTCGGCGCTCATCATTTCCAGAAAACTTTCCAGCCTTGCGGCGTCCTGACCAGCCATCGATGCGCTTTCGTTAGATCAGGGGGTGGGGTTCAGACGCTCGGAGGGAATGCGCACGGTGACCTCCCGCTCTCTCGGCTGGACCAGCGACACGAGCGAAACCATGCTGCCATAAATGATACCCGCAATGGCCGCCAGGACAAAGATGAAGCGAAAAAGGGTTGGCATGGAAACTCCGGTACACGTCTCAGGTCTTATATGAGACGCGCTTGAAGCAAGGACAAGGCTGCTGCTTTAAACGTAAGGCGCGTCTTTCGGGCGATTCTCTTTCTATAAGCCGCAATTTGGCTTGACGCTTCGTAAACATTTGCAGATACCGATCCCAAACGGGCCATCATTCATGAGTGAAACCAACACAAATTTTCATCCTGGATTGGGTGAAAAAACGATCGGTGAAAGAGCGCGGGCAAAGCTTGGACGACGAAACCTCGTTTTCGTGGGATTGATGGGTGCGGGCAAGTCCGCAATCGGCAGGCTGGTCGCGCAACACCTTAAAATTCCTTTTGTTGATACGGATATCGAAATCGAGCGCGTATCGCGCATGACGATTCCAGAGCTTTTCGCGTCCTATGGCGAAGACGAGTTTCGCGCGCTGGAAAAGCGGGTGATCAAGCGCCTGCTTCGCGGCGGACCGAAGGTGGTCTCCACAGGCGGCGGCGCCTTCGTGAACGAAAGCACACGTCGGCACATTAAGCGTGGCGGTCTCTCCATGTGGCTGAAAGCCGACATCGAGGTGCTGTGGGAGCGCGTCAACAAGCGCGACAACCGTCCTTTGCTGAAAACCGAGAACCCGAAGGCGACGTTGATGGAACTGATGGAGCGTCGTCATCCGATTTATGAAGAAGCCGACATAACGATCGAGTCACGCGATGTCCGCAAGGAAATCATCGTGAACGAGGTACTCGAAGCCATCGTTGGTGCGGAACAGAAGGCCTGATCTTATGACATCTCTTCCCAGCCAGACCGAAGAACACCTCGTCCATGTGCCGCTTGGTGATCGTGCCTATGATATTCTGATCGGCCCCGGTCTGGTGGCGCGTGCCGGCGGTGAGATTTCCTCCCGTCTCAAGGGCAAGCGCGCCGCCATCATAACAGATGAGCATGTGGCACCTCTTTACCTAGAAGCCCTGATGGACGGCCTTCAGACCGACGGTATCGAGGCTGTGTCTCTCACCCTTCCTGCCGGTGAAAAGACCAAGAGCTTCGAACATCTGATGACGGTTTGCGACACCGTTCTGGCTGCCCGCGTAGAGCGTAACGATGCCGTGATTGCGCTGGGTGGCGGTGTGATTGGCGATCTCGCAGGCTTTGCGGCGGGGATCGTGCGCCGCGGTGTTCGCTTTGTGCAGATACCGACATCGCTTCTAGCACAGGTGGATTCATCCGTCGGCGGCAAGACCGGCATCAACTCGCGATACGGCAAAAATCTTCTCGGCGTTTTTCACCAGGCCGATCTCGTTCTGGCAGATACCGCAGTGCTGGATACTTTGAGCCCACGCGAATTTCGTGCCGGTTATGCTGAAGTCGTCAAATACGGACTTATCGACAAGCCGGAGTTTTTCGAGTGGCTGGAAAACAATTGGCCGGATGTCGTCAAGGGCGGCCCTGCCCGTATCAAAGCCATTGCCACCAGTTGTCAGGCGAAAGCGGATGTGGTCGTCGCGGACGAGAAAGAGCATGGTGTTCGTGCGCTTCTCAATCTTGGCCACACATTCGGTCACGCGCTGGAAGCAGCAACGGAATATGACAGCAAGCGTCTGGTGCATGGCGAAGGCGTGGCTATCGGCATGGTGTTGGCGCACCAGTTTTCAGCCCGCCTCAATCTAGCGAGCCCAGATGATGCCGCCCGTGTCGAGGCGCATCTGAGGGCCGTGGGCCTGCCGACGACGATGAAAGACATTCCCGGCGAATTGCCACCGGTGGAAACATTGATGGCGGCGATTGCGCAGGACAAGAAGGTAAAGGGCGGCAAACTTACCTTCATCCTGACCCACGGCATCGGGCAATCATTCGTCGCCGATGACGTTGCCTCCTCCGAGGTGCAGTCCTTCCTGACCGAAAAACACCCCGGCTAACTGGATCAGGTCAGAAACGTGTGGCTTCGCCCGGTGCTGCGACATCTATTGCGAGCGCGTGAAGTCCGGCATCCAGTTCCGGCTTCAACAGGGCATTGATCGCGCGGTGACGATCCACTCGTGACTTGCCGGAAAAGCTTTCCGACACTATCTGAACACGCATGTGCGTCTCATCCGTTCCGGTCATGTCGGGCTGATGGCCAGCGTGTAAATGACTCTCGTCGATAACGTTCAACCTGACCGGTAAAAACGTCTCTTTGAGCTTGTTTTCAATGCTCTGGCGCAAGGACATCTGTTCGGTCTCCAAATCGTTATTGCCTCTGAAAAAGGGCTCTCTAAGAGCCTGTAACATTCCGATTTGTCAATTCTTGTCGTGCGCATTCTCGCGCACCATAATCAGGTTACCATGAAATTGGATTCGAAATATTTCGACCGTATTCGCACGCGTCGCAAAAGGGAGCCGGAGCCGGAGATCAAAGCTCCAGCCTGCCAGTGGGACGGATGCGAAAAACCGGGCGTTCACCGCGCACCTGTCGGCCGTAACGCCGAGGGGCAGTTCTTCATGTTTTGTTTCGAGCATGTGAAAGACTATAACAAAGGCTATAATTATTTCTTGGGTCTCTCAGATAGCGAGATTGCCCGGTATCAGAAAGAAGCCATTACCG
Organism: Agrobacterium bohemicum; assembly: GCF_001562555.1. NCBI lineage: Bacteria > Pseudomonadati > Pseudomonadota > Alphaproteobacteria > Hyphomicrobiales > Rhizobiaceae > Agrobacterium > Agrobacterium bohemicum. The sequence continues at coordinate 63,353 of NZ_KQ961033.1, read as the reverse complement.
GCCACCGCCCAACATGGACGGTCGGGGTGAACAAGACCGCTGGCGACAGTCCGTTGCACTCCACATTGCGCTCGGGTTCTGCTGGCGCGACCAATGCGCGCATCCGTGATCCTTTCGGCTTTACAGGTCAGGGACGTAGCGGCGGCCCGCGTTATGCGCAGAGCCGCAAGCTGAAGACGCTGGAACAAAAAGCTTTCGATACGCTCGGACTTTCTGCAAATGCCAAGCAAGAAGAGATCAAAAAGAGCTATAAAGAGCTTGTCAAAAAACATCATCCTGATGCTAATGGTGGTGATCGTGGTTCGGAAGAGCGTTTTCGTGCTGTTATTCAAGCGTACCAATTGTTAAAGCAATCTGGTTTCTGCTAAGCCCTTTCCTGTGATCGCCTGATAGATATGTGGCCGGGTGGCTGCTACCCGCCTTGGAGACGTTATGAGCAAAATTGACCTGGATATTACCAACCTGCCGGATACGACTGTGTCTGTGCGCGATGTTTTCGGTATCGATGCGGACCTTCGTGTGCCCGCCTATTCGCAGGGCGACGCTTATGTGCCGGACCTAGACCCCGACTACCTGTTTGACCGTGACACCACGCTCGCCATTCTAGCCGGCTTTGCTCACAACCGACGCGTCATGGTGTCCGGCTTCCACGGCACCGGCAAATCTACCCATATCGAACAGGTGGCCGCGCGGCTGAACTGGCCTTGCGTGCGCGTCAATCTCGACAGCCACGTCAGCCGTATCGACCTCGTCGGCAAGGACGCCATCGTTCTGAAAGACGGCAAACAGGTCACGGAATTCAAGGACGGCATTCTGCCCTGGGCTTACCAGCACAATGTGGCATTGGTTTTCGATGAGTATGATGCCGGTCGCCCGGACGTGATGTTCGTTATTCAGCGTGTGCTGGAATCCTCCGGCCGTTTGACTTTGCTTGACCAGAGCCGCGTCATCCGCCCGCACCCTGCCTTCCGTATTTTCGCGACTGCCAATACGGTTGGTCTTGGTGATACGACCGGTCTTTACCATGGCACGCAGCAGATCAACCAGGCGCAGATGGACCGTTGGTCTGTCGTGACAACGCTGAACTATCTACCACACGAGCAGGAAGTTGCCATCGTCGTCGCCAAGGTGAAGAGCCTCGATAACGCCAAGGGCCGCGAAACAGCATCGAAGATGGTGCGTGTGGCCGACCTGACTCGTTCGGCCTTCGTCAACGGTGATCTCTCTACGGTCATGAGCCCGCGCACAGTCATCACCTGGGCAGAAAATGCCGATATCTTCGGCGATATCGCTTTTGCTTTCCGCGTTACCTTCCTCAACAAGTGCGATGAGCTTGAGCGGACGCTGGTGGCCGAACATTATCAGCGCGCATTCGGCGTTGAGTTGAAAGAAAGTGCTGCGAACATCGTTCTCAGCGCCTGATATTTTCCGGTTTTTCCGGAAGGCATCACCGACGCGTTGAAAAAGCCACCCTTTAGCCTTGGTGATAAGGGTGGCGTTCAGGATCGACAGGAAAGACAATGGCAGGCCGTGGCGACAATGTGAGACCCAAATCCGGGGCGGTAATCGATTCCGAACCTTTGCGTCAGGCCATCACAGGATGCGTGCGCTCCGTTGCAGGCGATGCGCAGGTCGAAGTCGTGTTCGCCAATGAGCGGCCGGGCCTTACCGGTGAGCGTATGCGCCTGCCGGAAATTTCCAGGAAGCCGACCGCACAGGAAATTGCTGTCACCCGTGGTCTGGGTGATTCCATGGCATTGCGGCTTGCCTGTCACAATAGCGATGTCCACGCCACCATGTCGCCTCAAGAGCCGGATGCCCGTCTCATCTTCGATGCGGTGGAACAGGCCCGCGTCGAATCCATCGGCGCACGGCGCATGGCCGGCATGGCGTCCAACATCCGGGCGATGAACACCGAGAAATATGCCAAGGCGAATTTCGTCAACATCGATACGCAGGAAGACGCACCGCTTTCCGAAGCGGTGGCGATGATGGTGCGCGAAAGGCTGACGGGTGAAAAGCCGCCCCAGAGTGCCGGCAAGGTTCTGGATTTGTGGCGTTCTTTCATCGAGGAAAAGGCATCTGCCGATCTTCAGGACCTGTCGAAGGTCATGGACGACCAAAAGGCATTTTCCAGGCTCGTCCGTAAGATGCTGACTTCCATGCAGATGGCGGAGGATTTTGGCGACGACGAGGATCAGGACGAAAGCCAGGAGACGGATTCCGAAGAAGATCAGCCTGCCAGCAACGAGACGCAGGAAGAGCAGATCGAGGAAGAGGCCGGTTCAGATGCCGCCCCTGCCGAAGAGAGCGAAGCTTCTCAGGAGCAGATGGAAGACGGCGAGATGGACGGCGCCGAGATGTCTGAAGACGAAATGTCCGACGATCTCGATGAGGACTCCGAAACTCCCGGCGAAACCCGCCGTCCCAACAGCCCTTTCGATGACTTCAATGAGAAGGTGGATTACCGCATCTTCACACAGGAGTTCGACGAAGAAATTTCGGCCGAGGAGCTTTGCGACGAAGCCGAACTGGACCGTCTCCGCGCCTTCCTCGACAAGCAGCTTGCTCACTTGCAGGGTGCGGTCGGACGCTTGGCCAACCGGCTGCAACGCCGCCTGATGGCGCAGCAGAACCGTTCCTGGGATTTCGATCTGGAGGAGGGATACCTCGACCCGGCACGTCTTGTGCGCCTCGTCATCGATCCGATGCAGCCATTGTCCTTCAAGAAGGAGCGTGACACCAAGTTCCGCGATACGGTCGTTTCGTTGGTCATCGATAATTCCGGCTCCATGCGCGGCCGCCCGATTACCGTTGCCGCCACCTGCGCCGATATTCTTGCGCGCACGCTGGAGCGTTCTGGCGTGAAGGTGGAGATTCTCGGCTTTACGACGAAGGCCTGGAAGGGTGGGCAATCGCGCGAGCAGTGGCTGGCCGGTGGCAAGCCACCATCTCCGGGGCGCCTCAATGATCTGCGCCACATCATCTACAAATCGGCAGACGCCCCATGGCGTCGCTCGCGCCGGAACCTCGGCCTGATGATGCGTGAAGGCCTGCTGAAAGAAAATATCGACGGTGAAGCGCTGATGTGGGCGCATAATCGCCTCATCAATCGTCCCGAACAGCGCAAGATCATGATGATGATCTCCGACGGTGCGCCGGTGGATGATTCCACGCTTTCGGTCAATCCCGGCAATTATCTGGAGCGGCATCTGCGCGCCGTCATCGAGCAGATCGAAACGAAGTCATCGGTCGAACTGCTTGCCATCGGCATCGGCCACGATGTGACGCGCTATTATCGTCGCGCCGTGACAATCGTGGACGCTGACGAACTGGCGGGCGCGATGACCGAACAACTGGCAGCCCTTTTCGAGGACACCAGCAGCGCGCCACGCCGTTCCGGCAGGGCACGCCGTGCCAGCTAGGCAGTTTTTTGCTGCTGCCATTCGGATCATGAAACGGGCTCTTGGTGCAGCGCTCGTTCTGACGGGCACACTAGCGCCCTCCACCATGGCTGCGTCCACAGTCGATGTGCCTGTCAGCGCGCGTCAGATACCCACGTTCAAAGTCGGTTCAGAAGAGAAACGGTTCGGCAAGCTGGAATTCGTCGGCGGGCTGATCATGCATTCTCCCGAACCGCTTTTTGGCGCAATCTCCAGCATTCGTTTTCTACCGGATGGCCGTCATTTTCTTGCGGTGCTGGACACCGGCCACTGGCTCACTGGCGCCATAGATCGCAACCCATCCGATGTGTTGTCTGGCATTTCAGATGTCCGCATCGACACCATGCTGGATGAAAATGGCCACGAGGCGAAACGCAAGATGGATATGGACGCGGAAGGACTGGCGCTCCGCGCCGGTCAAGCCTTCGTCAGCTACGAGCGTTGGCCGCGGATCGAAATATTCGCCCGAAAAGATCTCGCAACTGCAAAGCCTGTAGGGCAATTGCCGGTCCTCATCCCGATTGAGGAGTTTCGTCGCAACGCCGGAATAGAGACGCTTGTGCTCTCGCCCATCGACGGGCCTCTCAAGGGGGCTATGGTGATCGTCGCGGAGGGGAGCTTCGACAAGGATGGACACCTCTTTGCAGCTGTCCTCGAAGGACCGCGCAAGGGAATTTTTGCCGTCGCCCATGACAGCTCCTTTTCGGTAACAGACGGAGCCTTTTTGCCCAACGGCGATCTGCTGTTGCTGGAACGCCGCTTCAATCTGGCCGAGGGTATAGGAATGCGCATCCGTCGTATTTCTGTCGATGCCATCAAACCCGGCGCTGTCGTTGATGGTGAAGTTCTCATGAAAGCCGATCTTTCAAACCAGATCGACAATATGGAGGGTATCGATGTCATCGCCGGTCCGGATGGCTCGACACACGTCATTCTTGTTTCGGACGACAATCATTCTTTCCTGCAAAGAAACATCATGCTGGAATTCAAGCTCACCCAATAGAGCTGTTTTTGGTATGAAATCGCAAATTGTCAGATAGAACAGTCATTGCTTTTTTACGAATATCTCAAATATTACAGCAATTTAATCTTCCATCATCTTCCGTTTTGAGTATTTGGCGCGTTAAGTGGTTTAGAGGGATGCTAGAGACCCGTTCTCTACAGCCCTATCGATACAACCCATTTCGTTTGCATAATACGACTCTGAAGATACACGTTCACTGACTTTATCATTCGCTGTTCTACCAGGAATATACTCCGACCGTGAAGTGTATCGATTAGCCTGTCGCGCATTTGCTAAGCTGTCCAAAGGACTTCCGCATGAAATATGTCATTACAGTCGTGCTGATCGCTGCCATTTCCGCCGTGCTGTTCATCAATCGCGAAACAGTGGAATCGTATCTTCCTGCATGGGCAAGCCAGACCTCGGTCAAGACGTCGGATACCCATGCTGCGGCAGAGGGTCAGTCCAAGGGCGGCGGCAAACGGGGCGGTGGCGGACAGGCTGGCGCGCGTGTTTCAGCGGTAAAGGTGGCGGTTGCCAGGACGGCATCGATGCCGGTCTTGCGCCAGACGATCGGCTCGATCGTTCCCGTAGCGCAGACCGCACTGACGAGCCCTATTTCCGGCATTGTTGCAAATGTGCTGGCAAGCGATGGTGCGGAGGTCAAGGCGGGCGATCTGCTGGTGCAACTGGATGACCGAACGATCAAGGCGAATATCGAGCGCGACGAAGCGCAACTGGCCAAGGATCAATCGGTGCTGGATGCTGCGAATGCGACACTTGGCCGAGTGGAAAGCCTGAGTAAATCAGGCGTCGACACCCAGCAGCAATTCAGTGATGCCACCGCGACGGCCAAACAGGCTGCTGCTACTGTTTCCGTCGACAAGGCAAATCTTGCGGCCGACAATGTTGTGCTGTCGCAAACCCAAATCCATGCGCCCTTTGATGGCAAACTGGGTGCTGTCCTTTTGTCGCGAGGCGCATATGTGGCTCCTGGCGCCAATGTCGTGATGTTGACGCAGATGAAGCCGGTCTACGCCGAATTTACCTTGCCGGAACCGGATATCGATCTCGTTCGTACGAACCTTTCCAATAAAAGTCTGACGGCAGATGTGTATCCAACCCAGGGGCAGACCGAAAAAATGTCCGGGTCTGGTGACATCGTCTTCATCGACAACACGATCGATTCCGCGTCCGGGACGTTCAAACTGCGTGTCCGTCTAGACAATGAAGCCGAAACGTTCTGGCCCGGCCAATCTTTGAATGTCACGGTCAATGCGGGTAAAATCGATAATCTGGTGACGGTTCCTCTTGTTGCACTTCAGCCTCGTGGCGATGGATATGTTTCTTATGTCGTCCATCCCGACAATACGGTTGAATTGCGCAAGGTGACGCTGGCCCTCAGTGACGGCAAGATAGCCGGTCTCTCGCAAGGCTTGGCAGATGGCGAGGCGGTCGTTGTCGAAGGGCAGGCCAGCCTGACGAATGGCAGTCATGTGACCGTCGCTGAACAAACACATGAAGCCGCTCCGAAAGCTGACGCCATCGCCGGTACTGCGCCATGAACATTTCCGAGATTTTCATCCGTCGGCCGGTTGCCACGATCCTTCTCATCATCGGCGTGCTGATCGCCGGTGCATCTGCCTACAAAAACCTGCCAGTTGCAGCACTACCTCAGGCAGACTTCCCGACTATCAATGTGAACGCACAGCTTGCGGGCGCAGCGCCTGACACCATGGCGAGTTCGGTCGCGACGCCCCTTATCAAACAATTCGAGACCATTGCTGGTATCGATACGATCACGGCCAGCTCTTCGCTCGGCAACACACAGATCACGATCCAGTTTAATCTGTCACGAAACATCGATGCCGCAGCCGCGGACGTCCAGGCGGCCATTGCGCGCGCTCAAAGGCAATTGCCTGACAATATGACGTCGCCGCCGAGCTATCGTAAGGCTAACCCCGCTGACGCTGCGGTGATCATTCTCGCGCTCACCAGCGACGGTGCCGAACTGACGAAGATGGATGATCTGGCCGAGAATGTCATTTCACCTGCCTTATCCACTATCTCAGGCGTAGCGCAGGCGCAGATTTTCGGTGCCAAGACCTATGCCGTGCGCGTGGAGGTCGATCCGTCGAAACTGTCCAGCCGTGGCTTGTCGCTCGATAGTCTTTCAACGACGCTGGCTGCCGCGAACAATCAATCACCGATTGGCACCCTGCAAAATTCGTCGCAAGCATTGACGTTGGATGCATCCACACAACGTACCAACGCGGCTGCGTTTCGCACGTTGATTATCGCTAATCCAAATGGCCGGGCCGTCCGCCTTCAGGATGTCGCCACAGTCAAGGACAGTGTGGAAGTCGTCAATCAGGGCAGCTGGCTGGATGGTACGCCAGCCATTGTCCTGGCCGTGCAGCGTCAGCCGGGCGCAAATACCGTGGCCGTCGTTGATGCCATCAAGGCGAAACTTCCGGAGTTGCAGGCGGGCTTGCCCGGGAATATGCACATCAATGTCGTCAACGATGCGTCGGTCTCCATCCGTGCCGCGGTTGCCGACGTCGAAGTGACGCTTATGGTGACACTCGGCTTGGTGATCCTGGTCATCTATCTCTTCCTGCGTCAGATATGGGCCACGCTCATTCCAGGCCTTGCCGTACCATTGTCTCTGGTTGCCACATTGGGTGCGATGTATGCGCTCGGATTTTCGATCGACAACATCTCCCTGCTCGGATTGACACTTTCAGTCGGTCTGGTGGTGGATGATGCCATCGTGATGCTGGAAAATATCGTCCGCAAAGTCGAAGAGGGCATGCCGCCGTTTCAGGCAGCCATTGAAGGCAGCAGCGAAGTCACCGGCACTATCATCTCGATGTCGATCTCGCTGGTCGCCGTCTTTTTGCCGATCCTCCTGATGGGCGGTATCGTTGGACGCGTGCTGAACGAATTCGGCGTGGTCGTCACGCTTGCCATCATGTCGTCTGCTGTCGTTTCGCTTACGGTTACGCCCATGTTGGCCGCACGGTTGCCACACCACGAGGCGCCAGAGAACCCGAAAAAGACGTTGTTCGACCGGGCAACGGATGCCTATGGCCGATCGGTCGGCTGGTGCCTTGCGCACCGCTTCGTTGTCATAATTCTGTTCGTTCTCACCTTGATCGGTTCCGGCTGGATGTTCTCGAGCCTCGCCCGCAGCTTCTTTCCGACCGAAGACATTGGCCTGTTGACGGTTTCGACGCAGGCTCGGCAGGACATATCCTATAAGGCGATGAACGCGCTTCAGACGAAGGCCGCAGATATCCTGTCGGCCGATCCCGCCGTGGCCCACGTCACCTCCACGCTGGGTTCCGGCCCTGGCGGTTCGGCGCTGAACTCAGGTACGCTTCTGGTGCAGTTGAAACCCGCCGACGACAGGCCGGCGCTTGACGTGACGCTGGGTACGTTGCGGCACTCGTTATCCAGCATTGCCGGTCTGAAAACATTCATCACTCCGCAGCAAAGTCTGCGGTTTGGCGGAAGAAGCACCCAGAGCCTTTATCAGGTCGTGCTGCAATCCATCGATGCGTCCGCTGCGCGGCAATGGTCTCAGACACTCGGAGACGCCATGCGGGCAGATAGCGCGCATTTCGTCGATGTCGCATCCGACTTGCAGGACAGTGCGCTTCAGGCCCACATCGAGGTCGATCACGATAGAGCAAACAGCCTCGGCGTGACATCACAGGCCTTGCGCACGACGCTGGAAGCAGCGTTCGGCAGCTATGTCGCAACGCAAATCCAGACGACCGGCAACAGCTATGACGTCATTCTCGAATATGATCAGTCGTTGGAATGGAACGAGCAGACGCTGGGTGCGCTCAAAGTCGGCTCGACATCCGGAACGCTCGTTCCGCTGTTGAGCTTCGCAAAAATAACGCGCGTCTCCGGTCCAGTTACCGTCAACCAGACCGGACAGCTGACAGCTGTTACCCTGTCGTTCAACCTTCCAGCAGGCGTAGCGCTGGGCACCACGACGGAGCAGCTGGATCAAATCAAGCAGCAGATACAGCTTCCCTCGACTGTAACAACCAGTCTCGCCGGTGCCGCGCAGATATTCAAACAGACCAGTGATAGCACCGGCCTGCTCATCGGCGCGGCGATCCTTACCATCTACATCGTGCTGGGCGTGTTCTATGAAAGCTTCCTGCATCCGTTGACCATCCTGTCCGGCCTGCCATCGGCGGCGTTTGGCGCGCTGCTCACCCTCAAGCTGTTCGGCTTTGACCTGTCCATCATCGCGCTGATCGGATTGCTGATGCTGATAGGTATCGTCAAGAAGAATGCGATCATGATGATCGATGTTGCCTTGACCTTGCAACGCGATGAGAAAATGCCAACGCTGGAGGCTATCCACGAAGCAGCCGTGCGGCGCCTCCGTCCGATCATGATGACGACATTCTGCGCGCTTTTCGGTGCTCTTCCCATCGCTTTGGGAACGGGCGCGAGCTCGGAGCTTCGTCAACCGCTCGGTATTGCCGTGGTCGGAGGACTTATCGTCAGCCAGATTTTGACGCTTTTCATGACGCCGGTGATATTCGTGGAGGTAGAGCGTTTCTCAGACTTCCTGAAATCGTTATGGAAGTCCAAACGGCAGGAGCCTGTCACGCAATAGGGCAACGGCCGCATCTCTGTCACGAATGGACCTGCAATATCATGCATTTGCTCTATTCGTGTACATGTGCAAAGGTGCTAATCTCTGTTGCAACACGGCCATAGTCCGGGAAAGACGACCGACATGGCATTGCGTGACTTCTCATCGATCCCGTTGACGTCGCTTTCCAGCTTGACCGAGGCAACTGCAAGAATTGCAGGCGCAAGGACACAGGACGACGTCATCGAGGCTGTTCGCGCATCGGCCCGCGCGCTCATGGGATGTCAGGGCATCGCCATTATCCGTCGGGATAACGACCTCTGCCACTATGTCGAAGAGGATGCCGTTGGTCCTCTTTGGAAAGGGAAGAGATTTCCGGCTGCCGCATGCATCAGCGGCTGGGCGATGATGAACCGGAAGACGGCTGTGATTCCGGACATCGTAAAAGATGAACGTATCCCGCACGACCTTTACGCCGACACCTTCGTCAAGGCTTTGGTTATGGCGCCGGTGGGCGCAAACAATCCCATCGGCGCAATCGGCGCTTACTGGTCTTATGTCTATGAGCCGACCCAATGGGAGATCGATGTCCTCGAGGCACTGGCCAGTGCCGCCACGTCTGCCTTTGAAACCGTGGATTTGATTGGTGCGCTATCGAGTGATCTGGCGCAGGCACGCAGCCTTCTGCCGGATTTTTCAGGCGACCAAAGCGATTTTTCGAAAGACATCGAGAGGGTAGGCGGCATCGCCGCGGTTCCCACTATTCTGGACGTCGTGCTTCGTATGACCGGCATGGGTTTTGCCGCTGTTACCAGGGTAACGAAAGACCGATGGGTTACCTGCCAGTCGCTCGATCACGTTGGGTTTGGCCTGAAGCCTGGCGATGAACTGCCGGTTGAAAGTACATTGTGCAATGAAATCCGTGATCACCGCGAAGCCGTCGTCTTCGACGATTCCGCGACCGATCCTCTTTACAAAGATCATCATACGCCGCGGATCTATGGCCTTCGGAGCTATATTTCAGTACCGATCATACTGTCCAACGGCCAGTTCTTTGGCTCGTTATGTGCGATCGATCCCAACCCTGCCAAGGTCAATAATCCGCAGGTTCTGGGTGCCTTCCGGCTTTTTGCCGAATTGATCGGCCATCATCTGGATGCAGATGAAAGGCTGAAACTGACACAGGATATGCTTGAGCGTGAGCGGCAGGTGTCGGAGCTTCGCGAGCAGTTCATCGCGGTTCTCGGCCATGACCTGCGCAATCCTATTGCTGCTGTAGACGCGGGTACATCCCGCCTCTTGAAAGAAGGCTGGACCGAGCGCAGCCCGCTGATACTGAAGCTGATGAGGTCCAGCATTGCCCGCATGGGCGGACTGGTCGACAACGTCATGGATCTGGCACGGGCGAGGCTGGGCGGCGGTATTTCTCTTGATATTGCCGAGCACGACGTTGCGACCACATTGTCCCACGTCATTGATGAACTTCTCGTTGCACATCCCGATAGAAGCATCGAGGTCGATTTCGACATTTCCAAGCCGCTGTTCATCGACCGTTTGCGGATAGCCCAGATGTTCTCCAATCTCGTGTCGAATGCCTTGACACACGGCATCACGGACGGCCCTGTCACGATCAAAGGTTACGTCGGGGATGGCCATCTGCACATTTCTGTCAGCAATGTCGGCACGCCAATTCCTGTCGAAACGTTTGATAAGCTGTTTCAGCCATTTCGCAGAGGTGATCTGCGCCCCAGCATGGAAGGGCTTGGTCTCGGGCTCTACATCGCCTCGGAAATTGCCAAGGCGCATAATGGGGCCATCGCCGTTCACTCCGACCACGTAGAAACGCGGTTTACATTTTCCATGCCGGTTTTGACCCCGGAGCATTCACTTCCAGGCGCATAAAACGTATGGAAGCGGCTTGATAGCCCGCAAGAGCGACAGTCCTTACAGAGGCATTTCGTTATCCCGCTGAATATCGTACACGAACATATCGATATGGTTGTGGGGTTGTGCGCGATGATTGAAAATCAAAAGCTGGATGACAGGGAAAAGCAGACGCATCGCCGAGGATTTGGCGTCGCCACGGTCTATGAGACCTTGCGCAACGAGATCATCGAACTCAAGCTTGCGCCCGGAAGTCCGATCGATGAAGTTCAGCTTTCCGACCGTTTCGAGCTTTCCAGAACGCCCATCCGTGAGGCTCTGGTCAAACTCTCGGCCGACGGGCTGATCACCACTTTGACAAACCGCGCAACCATCGTGTCGCAAATCGATTTTCTCGGTCTTCCCGAATTTTTTGATGCGCTGACACTAATGTACCGCGTGACAACACGGCTTGCTGCTGCAAACCACACCAAAGACGATATCGTCACCATCAGGGCGTTTCAGAAGTCGTTCGAGACGGCGGTAAACGAGCGCGATGTTCTTGCCATGATTTCCACCAACCGGGACTTTCACCTCGCAATCGCCTGGGCTGGTCGCAACCGGCACTACACGGAGCTTTTCACCCGTTTGCTTGATGAGGGACGCCGCATCCTGCGACTTTATTATTCGTCATTCAACGATGTCTTGCCACGCCACTATGTTACCGAACATGAGGATATGATCCGGGCGATTATTGAGCGGGATGTCGGGAAGTCGGACCAGATTGCCGTTGCGCACGCCGATCAGATCGTGCAGCAAATTCGCTCATACATTGCCGCCGATACCCGCCAGAGCGTGGATTTGCCGCTCTGACGTTTTAATCGACACGGATCGACTCCCCACGGTCACACACATCGCACCCGCGAAAATTCTTGTATTTTATTTGTCGACAAGTAGTAAGCGCCGTGATAATCATCGGGCAATGATTGAGACGGGTCATTACGCCCCTAAAGAAAAATGAGGTTTCAGACATGGCAGATACGATTTTTACCGGCTGCATTCCCGCGCTTATGACGCCATGCAATGCGGACCGAACGCCTGATTTTGATGGACTTGTCAAAAAGGGCAAGGACCTGATCGCGGCTGGCATGTCCGCTGTCGTCTATTGCGGTTCGATGGGTGACTGGCCGCTTTTGACGGATGAAGAGCGCCAGGAAGGCGTAAAGCGTCTGACTGACGCGGGCATTCCCGTCATTGTCGGCACCGGTGCCATCAACACGAAGTCTGCTGTCAGCCACGCCGCGCATGCCGCCAAGGTTGGTGCCAAGGGCCTGATGGTCATCCCGCGGGTTCTGTCTCGTGGTTCGTCGTCCTCGGCCCAGAAGGCGCATTTTTCAGCCATTCTGGAGGCCGCTGATGGCCTTCCAGCTGTCATCTACAACAGCCCCTATTATGGCTTTGCAACACGCGCCGAGCTGTTTTTCGATCTTCGGTCGCGTTACGCGAACCTCATCGGCTTCAAGGAATTCGGTGGCAAGGCGGATATGACCTATGCTGCCGAAAACATCACTGCTGGTGATGATGATCTGACACTGATGATCGGAGTGGATACCGGCGTCTACCATGGCTTCGTAAATTGCGGCGCAGGCGGTGCCATCACGGGCATTGGCAACGCGCTGCCAAAGGAAGTATTGCACCTCGTTTCCCTGTGCGAAAAGGCGGCAAAGGGTGACGCTACGGCGCGCCGTGACGCACGGGAGCTCGAGGAAGCACTGACTGTACTCTCTGCCTATGATGAGGGTCCGGATCTGGTGCTCCATTACAAGTATCTGATGGTGCTGAATGGTGACGCTGAGTACAGCTTGCACTTCAATGAGACGGATGAACTCAGCGCATCCCAGCGCCGCCAGCTTGAAAACCAGTATGCGCTGTTCAAGGCATGGTACGCATCGCGTTATCCGAACTGATATTGGTCGCCGCTTTTACAGGCAGACCAAAAGAAAATGCGCCCTGACGGGGCGCATTTGCGTTTTCAAGGTTTGATGTTTGACGCAGGCGATCTGCTTTTCGGCAGATTTCCAGCTGTGGTGCCGCGCATATGGTTCATCATGACCTAGCACCAAAAAAAGCAGGTTTTTAGCCTTGCACCTCTAGTTGCTAGAGGTCGTAAGACATCCCTCATAACCGAGAGGAATGTCAGATGAGAACGTCGTTGCAGACAAGATTTCGCGTCGAAGGTATGGATTGCGCGTCCTGCGCTTCCAAGATCGATACCGCTGTGCGGCGCATGCCAGGAGTGGAAGACGTTTCCGTCTCCGTCACCGCAGGCACGATGACTGTCAGTCATGATGAGAAAAGTGACCTAATCGCTATCGGGAAAAAGGTGACCAGCCTGGGTTACGAGGCCGCGCAGCTTTCAGCGGGCGTTTCCGGCAAACCGGAAGCATCCCACCACCAGGGTTCCTGCTGCACGGATGACCATGAACATCACCACGACCACGGTCACGGTCACACCTCTCAGGACGTCGGCGCTGCGGTGGTTGTTGAAGGTTTGCATGGTCATGACCACGCGCCGAACAGTGGAGCCTGGTGGAAAAGCAAAAAGGGTAAAACGACTATTCTGGCAGGCGTAGCGCTGGTCGTTGCCTATGGTGTCGGGCATCTGTTTCCCGCTATTCAAATCTACGCCTTTGCACTTGCTATGCTCGTGGGTCTGGTGCCGATTGCGCGCCGCGCGATCATGGCTGCATTTGCCGGCACGCCGTTTTCCATAGAAATGCTGATGACGATTGCGGCGCTTGGCGCTCTCGTCATCAATGCAACCGAAGAAGCGGCCGCCGTCGTCTTCCTGTTTCTTGTCGGGGAGTTGCTGGAGGGCGTGGCTGCCGGGAAAGCCAGAGACAGCATCAAATCGCTTGCCGCGCTCGTTCCCAAGACGGCATTGTTGGAAGACGCTGGCAAGACACGAGAAGTGCCGGCCGAAACGCTTGCCGTCGGCGCCATTATCCTCGTGCGTCCGGGCGACCGTATCTCGGCTGACGGTGTGATCGTTTCGGGTGATAGCAGTATCGATGAAGCACCAGTCACGGGCGAAAGCGTGCCGGTGAACAAGGGTGTGGACGATGTCGTCTTTGCCGGTACGGTCAATGGTAACGCGGCCCTTCGCGTCCGGGTCACGGCGGCAGCGCAAGACAATACTATCGCTCGCGTCGTGAAGCTGGTGGAGGAGGCGCAGGAGAAAAAGGCGCCGACCGAGCGCTTTATCGACCGTTTCTCCAAATATTACACTCCTTCAGTGGTGCTTGTCGCAGCGTTGGTTGCCATTGTGCCACCCGTCATCATGGGGGCGGACTGGAATGAGTGGATTTATAAGGGGCTGGCCATTCTGTTGATCGGCTGCCCCTGCGCGCTGGTCATTTCCACACCAGCTGCCATTGCCGCTTCCCTGTCTGCTGGTGCCCGTCGCGGGCTGTTGATGAAGGGCGGGGCGGTTCTTGAAGGGCTTGGAAAACTTACCGCCATTGCGCTGGACAAGACCGGGACGTTGACGGAAGGAAAGCCGAAGGTCACGGATATCCTGCCATTCGATTTAGCTGAAACGGATGTTCTACGCCTCGCCGCAGCACTGGAAACGGGTTCGAGCCACCCGCTTGCACTCGCCATTCTCGCCAAGGCCGAGAAAGATGGCGTCCTCGTCCCTGCCGCGCAAGACGCAAAAGCACTGGGCGGCAAAGGCGTTACCGCCGTCGTGGAGGGGCAGGAGATATTTCTGGGCTCCCCCCGCGCTGCCGCCGAGAGAGTGGCCATTCCAGACCGGCATCTCACGACAATTGCCGCATTGAACGATGAGGGTAAAACGGTTTCCGTTCTGCTGGTCGGCGGAAAACTCGCCGGTGCCATCGCCATGCGTGACGAGCCGCGTGCCGATGCCATGTCCGGCCTGTCCTTGCTGAAAGACAGGGGCATAAAGATCGTCATGCTGACGGGCGATAACAAACGCACCGCGGATGCCATCGGTCAAACCCTCGGCATCGAGGTTCGCGCCGAGTTGATGCCAGAGGACAAGCAGCGGATCGTCGGAGAGATGAAAGCCCAGGGCTTCGTTGTCGGCAAGGTCGGAGATGGTATCAACGATGCACCAGCGCTTGCCGCTGCCGATATCGGCATTGCCATGGGTGGCGGAACGGATGTCGCCTTGGAAACGGCAGACGCCGCCGTCCTGCACGGGCGTGTCGCCGATATCGCCAATATGGTCGATTTGTCCAAACGCACCATGCGCAATATTCATCAGAATATCGCGATGTCGCTGGGCCTGAAGCTGGTGTTTCTGGTGACGACAGTCATAGGCCTCACCGGCCTCTGGCCCGCCATTCTGGCCGACACGGGTGCAACTGTTCTGGTAACGCTCAATGCCTTGAGGCTGCTGCGATTGAAATCAGCTTAAAATAGAAGGGGCTGCACGATCGAATGCAGCCCCGTTTTTGACGGAGAAGCCTAATCTTTCCAGACCGACACGGCTTGTGGTTCCAGCACGTTTTTGCCAAGCACTAGCCTTGCGCCATCCGGCACGGTCCAGGTTTCAGTACCGTAATTGAAGGCGAACGTCAGATTACCGCGTCGGCGTATGCGAATGTAATCCGGCAACGGCATGGTTTTAAGACCAGCCTTTGCAGCCACCAGCGCCAGCACGTTGCTCAGCAATGTCTCGTCTGCCCAGCACGCCAGATACAGCATATTGCCCTTTTCCGTCAGCGCCGGGTCGCCATTGGCAAAGCGTGCGACCACTGTGGCAGACGTCTGCACCGTTTCACGCCAGCGAATGGCAGCGCCGGTTACCTCGCCAGACACCGCGTCGGAAAGACCGGGTCGCAGGGTGGAGACCTGTGTGACACGGTTGCCGGTGCGCTCACCCAACGGTCCCGGCGGCAGATTCTTAGGAATGACGAAGTTGCGGTCTCGCGATCCGGTGCGTGCACCGATGAGGATTTGCCCTGTTGCCCCGGCAAGAGCAGCTTCCGCTGCTACATCGACTTCCGTCATGCAGGGAACGACCACAAGTGCGTAGCCTTCGAGCGAATCGCCCGGGCGCACGAAGTCGATATCCAGACCGAGACGGCGCAGGCTTTCATACCAGCGGAAGCAAAGCTCCTCGTAACGGAAGTCTTTTGCCTGCGGCTGAATCATTGTCGTCCAGTAGCTCTGGTAATCGAAGACAAGTGCGACCTGCGCCCTGCCGCTTTCCGGCAGGCTGCCGAAGCTCTCGAGTTCCTTGCCAACCTGCTGTGCTTCCAGCCCGCCGGGAGAAAGCTCATCCAGACCTGACATGTTCAGGCCCGCATGCATCTGTTCCTGCGCAAAGGGCGCTTGCCGCCAGCGGAAATAGCTGACGACCTCAGCCCCGTGTGCCAGCGCTTCCCATGTCCATAGCCTCACCATGCCGGGCTTCGGCACCGGGTTCCACGGTGCCCAGTTCACCGGGCCGGGTTGCTGCTCCATCACCCAGAAGCGACCCTTGCCGACGCTGCGGTAGAGGTCGTGATGGTAGGGCGCGATATCGGGATGCGAGGTCTGCGCCCAGCAGTTGCGCTCTTCTTCGGTGAAGGGAAACTTCTCGACAAAGCCGATTGGATAGCTGTCCCAGGATGCAAGATCGAGATTGTCTCCGACCTTGAAGTGGTCGAAATCCGAGACGAAACCCATGAAATTATGGGTGATCCAGCGGTTTGGCGAGTGCTTCCGAATGATATCGCATTGCATCTTGTCATAGGCCGCAACCTGATCGGACTGGAACCGCCAGAAATCGAGGCGGGTTGCCGGGTTGGTTTCGGTGACTGTAAGGTTCGGTAGCGAAACATCATCGAAACTCTTCAGTTCCATCGACCAGAAGACCGAACCCCAGGCTTCGTTCAGCTGTTCCGGCGACTGATAGCGCAGGCGCAGCCATTGCTTGAAATGCTTGAGATCTTCTGGACCCCAGGATGCGGTGGTGTCGTGGCAACCATATTCGTTGTCCGTCTGCCAGCCGACGAGGCCGGGATGTGCGCCATAACGCTGCGCAATAATCTCGACAATGCGTGCGCTTTCCCGCCACCATGTTTGAGACGAAAAGGTGTAATGCCGACGCGAGCCAAAGCCGCGCACCTTGCCGTCTTCGTCATAGGGCAGAATATCGGGATGCTCATCCACCAGCCATTTGGGTGGCGTGGCGGTGGGCGTTCCCAGCACAACCTTGAGGCCAGCGGCATGGAGCACGTCCATCCCCCGGTCCAGCCAGCCGAAATCGAATTCCCCACGCGCAGGCTCAAGCCGCGACCAGGCAAATTCACCAATGCGCACAAAGGAAATGCCAAGCTCGCGCATGCGGCGTGCGTCTTCAGCCCAACGGCTTTCGTCCCAGTGCTCTGGATAATAACATACGCCCAGCATTATCGCGTCAAATCCCCATTGATGATGGCATGGCCTTGCTCGTCAAAGACGTGGCATGCCTTGGCATTGATGCCGAGTTTCAGCGTATCGCCCGGTTTGGCACTGGCCAGACCATCCGCCTTGACGGAGATTTCCGAGCCATCCGCCAGTTCCACGAAGAACAGCGTTTCCGAGCCGAGATATTCCGCAAGCCGCACCGTGCCTTCCAGCACCACGTCGCCCTCGCCAGTGGCACTCATGTGCTCGGGGCGGATGCCAACAGATGCGCCTGCCAACGAGGCACCAGCAGGACCGTCAAGGGTAAGTGGCACGTTGCCGGGCAGGGTCAGACTGATTTTGCCGCTCTGGCTCTTCGCGGGTACTTTCAGCACATTCATCTTCGGCGAGCCGATGAAGCCAGCCACGAAGAGATTTGCCGGACGGTGGTAAAGCTCAAGCGGCGTTCCAACCTGCTCGATCTTGCCCGCAGACAGAACCACGATCTTGTCGGCCATCGTCATGGCTTCCACCTGGTCATGGGTCACATAGATCATCGTTGCTTTCAGATCCTTGTGCAGCTTAGAAAGCTCGCCGCGCATCTGCACGCGCAGGGCCGCATCGAGGTTGGACAGCGGCTCATCGAAAAGGAAGACTTCCGGGTTGCGAACAATGGCACGGCCAATGGCCACACGCTGGCGCTGGCCGCCGGAAAGCTGGCCCGGCTTGCGCTGAAGCAGCGGTTCAAGCTGCAACAGTTTGGCCGCATGCGCCGTGCGCTCTGCAATCATCTCCTTGGAATGGCCGGTCATGCGAAGTCCAAAGCCGATGTTTTCAGCGACGGTCATATGCGGATAAAGTGCATAGGACTGGAAAACCATGGCCACGCCCCGTTCCGAGGGTCCAATCTTGGTCATGTCCTTGCCGCCAATGGAAAGGGCACCGGAGGTGATCTGCTCCAGACCGGCAATCATCCGCAACAGCGTGGATTTCCCGCAGCCGGAGGGGCCAACAAAGACGCAGAATTCGCCATCCTTCACGTCGAGATCGACGCCCTTGATGACGCTGAGAGCGCCAAACTCTTTCTTGACGTTGCGCAGGCTTACGTCAGCCATTGATCTTGCCTCCCTTGACAGGTTCCAGTTCGAGGAGCAGCGCGCTTTCCGGTTTCAGCATCGGCAATGGCAGGCCTGTAAGGCCCACGCTGGAAAGCTCGAAGCTGATATCGCCGGAGAGCAGCTTTGTCTGGCCCTCGGAGATGCGAATGAATTCCGGCTTTGCCGGAAGTGAATTTGTGATTTTCCATGTGCCGCCCAGCTTGGTCACGCTGGCAGGCAGTTTGAGCGGTGCCGGTTGCTCGCCCACCATCTGCGGCCCCTGCGCGACGATAACGACGATCTTGTCGGCACTTGCTGCACCCCAGACGTAACGTCCGTCCACAGGCTCTGCCTGAAAATTCGCCCCCGGCGCATGCAGCAGGGCACGAAGCCGCTTGTAGGTTTCGATGTAGAGTTTCAGCTCGCTGCGTTCCTCGTTCGTCAATTCCAGCGGATTGAGCTCGACGCCCAGATGGTAAGCCATGGCCACCAGCCCCCGAAACGCCAGCGTATGGCGGCGGCCCGTCTGATGGTTGGGCGACGCGGAAATGTGGCTGCCGAGAATTTCCGGCGGCACGAACAGCGATGCGCCGCGCTGGATTTCCAGCCGTTCCAGAGCGTCGGTGCAATCCGATGTCCAGACCCGGTGGGTGCGGGCCAAGGCACCGAAATCGATGCGGCCACCGCCGGAGGCGCAGCTTTCGATTTCGACAGTCGGATGCGCCGCGCGCACGCGGTCCATCAGCGCATAGACGGCGCGGGTCTGAGCCGAAATCTTCGCCTTGCCATCACGCCCGCCCGCATGGGTCAGGTCGCGGTTCATGTCCCACTTCACATAGGAAACGGCATGGTTGGCAAGGACAGCGTCGATCTTGGCAAACAGGTAGTCGGAAACCTCTTGCCGTGTCAGATCAAGCACAAGCTGGGTGCGCGATTGCAGCAGCGGACGACCATCGATCTGCAAGGCCCAATCCGGGTGCTTCTTGTAAAGCTCCGATACCGGGTTGATCATTTCAGGCTCGAACCAGATGCCGAACTGCATGCCAAGGCCGGTCACGTGGTCCACCAGCGGCTTCAGCCCTTTAGGATATTTGCGGGCATCGATATCCCAGTCGCCGAGGCTTGTGGTGTCGTCATCGCGCTTGCCGAACCAGCCATCATCCAGCACGAAGCGTTCGATGCCGATCTCTGCCGCAGCTGTTGCCTGCGCCTTCAGAGAGTCCATCTTGTGGTCGAAGTAGTTGCCTTCCCAGGTGTTCAGCGTCACCGGACGCGGAGCCATTTTGCCACCGGGCCAGTCCAGAAGCTCACCGCGCACGAAGGCGTGAAATGCCTCAGTATCCGGCCCGGCATAGGCAACGGGGCTCTGGTAGGTTTCGCCAGGTGGGAGAATGACTTCACCCGGCTCGAACAGTTCACCCAAATGGATCAGCCGCTGGCCATCATCCGTGCGGTCAATAACAACATGGTGGTTGCCGCTCCATCCGAGTGTCACGCCGAAACGCTGCCCAGCGGTTTCGACAAAGATCATCGGAAAACGATCATGTGATGTGCGCCCGCGACGGCTTTCCTGAGACCAGATGCCGTTGCAGAGAACTTCCTTGCGGGTCTGGAACTCACGTCCCCACATGCCGGTAAAGGTGGTCAATTCCGTTTCACCCGCCGAAGACGCAAAGGTGGCCGCCATGCAGCGGTCCAGCTGGTAGTCGGTGTCTCCACGGTTGGTCAGCGATGTGGACATGGAGATCAGGCCGGACACATGCTCGGTCAGGGTGATCGCAATATCGATTTTCACCACGTCATCATGGCCGCGCAGGATCGTCGCATGTCCTGCGGTTTCCACCTTCCACGCGCCGAACTGCAGCGTGAAATCACGCCCCTGCCGGTGGCCTGAAATGGCAGGCCAGCCGAAAAAGCCCATTCCACCCGTTGGCAGCAGCACCGAGGTGGGCACAGCCACGTCCATGCCGTTCACCCGGCTGGAACGCTCGATGTCAAACAGCGGATCGACAGAGGTTGCCGCTGTTGCAAAGGACAGGATTTCGGGCATGCCGAGTTCGGGCAGGCGAAGGTTCAGCGTGAAGCTTCCTTTGCCGATTGTGATGATATGGCTCATCCCTTGGTCGCTCCCAGTGTCAGTCCGGCAATGAAGTGCTTTTGCATGATGAAGAACATGGCAACGGGCGGCAGAGCCGCAACCAGCGAGCCTGCCGAAACCAGATGCCAGGCGGCAACCCATTGTCCGTTCAGAGAATAGAGACCGGCGGTCACCGGCATGGCGTGCTGTCCCTGCACCAGAACCGTGGCCCAGAAATAATCATTCCACACGAAGGTGAAGACGAGGACGGAGAGCGCCGCAATGGCCGGGCGCATCAGCGGCAGCACGATATGGCGGAAAATCTTCCATTCCGACACGCCTTCAACACGCGCGGATTCGATCAGCGCAAAGGGGAGCCCCTTGATGAAATTGCGCATGAACAGGGTGCAGAACCCGGTCTGGAACGCGACGTGGAACAGCACAAGGCCCATGGTCGTATCGTAAAGACCGGCCCGCAACGTCATGTCACGCACCGGCACCATCAGGATCTGGAACGGAATGAAGTTGCCAGCCACGAACATGAAGAACAGCAGCAGGTTGGCCTTGAACTTGTAGACTGCCAGCGCAAAGCCGGTGAGGCAGGACAGTGCAACAGCGCCGATGACGGTCGGGATCGTGACCTTGAACGAGTTCAGAATATAGAGCCCAATGGGCGAATCCCGGAAGACTGCCGTGTAGTTCTCAACGCCGGCAAAGCCCGAGGGAATGCCGAAGTAATTGCCGGCGGCAAAATCACCTGCCGGTCTGACGGATGTGATCGCCACGCCGATCAATGGCAAAAGCCAGAGAATGAGCGCAATCGGCAGTATGATCTTGTAGCCCCAGCGAATGAGGGGTGAGGCTGTCTGAATGGGTGCGGGGAACATCAGGAATTCCTTTCCTGGCTCAGCATGCGCACGATGAAGAGCGTAATGAAAATCATCATGATGAGGAACAGGACCACGGCGATGGCTGCGCCATAGCCCATGCGGAAGCCGTATTCCGACAGCGCCTGTTCATACATGAAATAGGAGAGCACCGAGCTGGAGCCATAGGGACCGCCAGCGGTCATGACGGAGACGAGGTCGAAGGAGCGCAGCGAGCCGATGACGGTGACGACCATGGCGATGAAGGTTGCGGGCGCCAGCTGCGGCAGAATGATGTTCCACAACAGTTTGAAACCCTTGGCGCCATCCATGCGCGCGGCTTCCACCTGCTCGGGATTGATGTTGTTGAGGCCCGTCAGATAAAGGATCATACAATAGGCTGTCTGGGGCCAGAGGCCAGCAACGATGATGCCGTAGGTCACGTAGTTTTCGTCGGCGAGGATCGCGATCTGCTGGCCGGTCAGCCGTTCCAGAAGCTTGGAAAACAGCCCGAAATCCGGTGCGTAGAACCAGGTGAACATCAAGCCGACGACGACCTGACTGATGACGAAGGGGAAAAAGAACAGCGATTTATAGAGACGGATGCCGCGCACATTCTGGTTCAGAAACAACGCCACTGCCAAGCCTGCCGGAATGGACAGGAGATACAGCACCAGCCAGATGATGTTGTTTTTTAGCGAGACATAGAATGTGTCGTCCTGAAGCAGCTCGGCATAATTGCCAAAGCCAACCCAGCTCATCTCACCCATTCCGTCCCAGTCATGAAAACTGATCCAGATGGATTGGAAAATTGGCACCAGAACATAAAGGACAAACATCAACAAGCCGGGGGCGAGAAAGAGCCAGGGGGCTAGTTTTTGCTGATTGCGTTTCCAGAAACTGGGCGGTGGTGAAACGGCGTTGCTCACGGCGGCACCTTTGGGAAAATATATATAAGAAAGCGGCCGGGTGCCTGGGCAGTGCCTCTTACGGCACCCGGAGCTGGGAGGAAGGGTTATTATTTATAGACGCGGGCGCGGACTTTTTCGAGACGTGCCAGAATGGCGTCGATCTTGTCGGGCTTGACCATGAATTCCTGGAAGCCTTCCATACCGGCCTTGGCCATTTCCGCCTGCGCATCGCGATCATAGAACTGTGCGATGGCAGTTGCCTTGGAGAGCATGTCGAAGCCAGCCTCGAGGAACGGGTCCGTGGGCTTTTCCGCCTTGTTGTTGACGGACAGCTGACCCATCGTCGCGTTCATTTTCGTCTGCGCTTGCGGTGATGCGACATAGGCGAGGAATTTCTTCGCATCGTCCTTGTTGTTCGCGCCCTTTGGAATGTGGAACGTATCGGTTGGCGCTTCCTCGGCCACGGGAAGACCAGCGGTGATTTCCGGGAAGGGCAGGAAGCCGATCTGCTCTTCTTTCAGTCCACCGTTTTTGAATGTGGCAACGGCAAAATTGCCCATCAGATACATGGCTGCCTTGCCTTGCACCAACTGCGGAACGGCATCCTGCCAGTCGATAGCGGCATGGTTTTCAATGAAATAGCCCGGCTTGACCAGCTCGGCCCATTTCTCGAACACGGCCTTCACGCGCGGGTCCGTATAGGGGACCTTGCCCGATGTCAGCTCCATGTGGAAATCATAGCCGTTGATGCGCAGGTCGAGATAGTCGAACCATCCAGCCGTTGGCCACAGTGCCTTGGTGCCGATGGTGAACGGCGTGATGCCAGCGTCTTTCAGCTTCCTCGATGCAGCCAGAAGCTCGTCCCACGTCTTGGGCGGCGTGATGCTTTGGCTCTGGAAAATGTCTTTGCGGTAGTAGATGCCCCATTGATAGTAGGTGTAGGGAACGCCCCATTTCTTGCCGTCGATTGTCATGGAAGGAGACGCGGACTTCAACTGGTCTTCCAGACTGTTCGCAGTCCAGACATCCGTCACGTCTTCAAAGAGACCAGCCTTGACGAAAGGCTCCATGCGGTTGCCTGCATACCATGCAACGACGTCAGGGGCATCTGCGGTCAGGAAATTGCGAATGGCAGACTTGTAGCCTTCGTGATCGAAGTTGTTCCACTTCACTGTCACGTCAGGATTGGCCTTCTGGAAGTCGGCGATCAGCTCTTCCATGGCCTTCTTCGGCACAGGGTCCGAGTGGTCGGAATTGATGGTGATCTCGCCCGCGAAGGCAGATGAGAACAGCGCTGCCGACAAGGCAACTCCGCTGAGGCTTTTAAAAAGGGTCATGTTTTCCTCCCTATGACCGTGACATGTCGCCGTGGAGAATGTGAACCATAAGCACGCCCTCCCAAGCCAAATCCAAGTTCGGCTTGAACATCTGACCGAAACCCGCAATAAGCTACCGAAATTCCGGATAGTTTCTCTAGGATTCTAAGATTATGGTGTCCATACAGCTTGCCCGGCGCGATGAATCCGTGCCGGTGCATCCAGAGCACGACCCACGGCATCCGCTGGTTGTCTTCGGCGATCACCGCTTTTGCGCTGGCGAAACATCATTGGTGCAGGTCATGGCCGGGCCGCACATGCACAGTCAAGTGGAGCTGAATTTCGTTCTCGAAGGGCAGATGACCTATTGGTTCGACGGGCGCGAGCTTTCCATTGGCAAGGGGCGACTGTGCCTGTTCTGGGGTATGATTCCACATCAGGTGATCGAGCGTGCGGAAGGGACGGCCTTCGTCTGCCTTTACATTCCCATGTCGTTCTTTCTTGGTCTTGCCAGCCTGACCCGTTTCAGGGATGCGGTGTTTCGTGGCGCCATGATCGAAGCGCTGGAACTGCGCTCCTACGACCAGGATATATTTCAGCGATGGCGTGATGAGTTGCGCTCTGGTGAAGAAGGTCTCATTGAGATCGTGCGCAACGAATTGAGCGCGCGCGTGCTTCGCATCGAGCGTGATGGCTGGCGCGATCTGCGCGAAGAAGGCTCGGCCATAGCGAGCCTCGGCGCCAATGACAGTGAACGCATGGAGCATGTGGAGCGCATGCTGCGCTACATCGCGGAAAATGCACTGAGCGAGATTTCCTCCGAAGATGTCGGCAGAGATGCGGGGCTGCACCCCAACTACGCCATGTCGGTGTTCAAGCGTGCTGTCGGCATGACCATCAACCAGGCCATTATCCGCCACCGTCTCGACACGGCCCAGTCCCTGCTGATTGCAACCGATCTCCCGATTACGGATGTGGCTTTTGAGTCCGGATTTGGCTCGATTTCCCGCTTTTATCAAGCATTCTCGGAGCGTTTTGCCATGCGGCCTAAGCAGTACCGCGCCAGTATGCGCAGCAAGGTTTAAGTTAAGGCCCGTCGCAGACCGGTGCCTGCCCCGTCACCACCTCACCCACTTCAATGCCGTAGGCCCGAAAGCCCTGTGCATCGAGCGTGATGATGCGGTAGCATGGATTGCCGCCGGTCCAGAAAGGCATAGGGCTGGTCAGGTCGGTAATGAAGCGATGGGCGCATGCCTGGCCCGAACTGAAGGCGATGCCTTCTGCACTTGTGCCGGCTAACGGCACATGAATATGGCCGAACACGATATGCCGAATGCCACCCTTATGGGTCGCAAGCTTACGCATGACAGCACCGTCATCGTGCATCCCGATCTTCTCGAAGTGGGCAATGCCGCAGTCCATCGGCGGATGATGGATGAAAACCGTTACCGGCAGATTGCCAGCATTTTCCAGCGCATCTGCAAGAAACGCCATGCGGTCTTCGCCATATATGCCACCGATGACGCCAGCTTCGTGGCTGTCTAGGAAGATCAGACGTCCGAAATCCGTATCCATAAAAGACTGGATGAAGCCGTTTTCGTCATGGGGATGCTCTGGAAAGGCGACCCGGAAATTCGGTCGGTCGTCATGGTTACCCAGCATCAGCCGCACGTCGAATGGGACGGACGCAAGAATATCGCGAAGAATGTCATAGGCCTCCGGGTCCCCGAAATTGCAGAGATCACCCGTCATGACCAGCAGATCCGTGTCCATGTGCTTGTCGAGAATGTCGGTCACAGCGGCACGCAACTGCTTTTCAGGATCGACGCCGTTCACGGACTGGCCGGAAAGCATGAGGTGCGTATCGGTGATCTGGATGATTTTCATGGCGGAGCTTTCAGGCAATAGGGTTGGCTGCGGGGGCACTCCCCGCAGCCATTAATCAATGTCGTCGTTTACTTCATCAAGCCGTTGGTCTGCTCGACAATCTGCTTCAGGCCGTCTTCCGGTGTCACTTCGCCGCGCATCACGGTGCCGATGATGTCGCGCTGGGTGCGCCAGATGCGAACGGAGTCACCGCCCGGATATCCAGCCCATGGAAGCGAACGCTCTGCCTGCAACGAAGCGGTCTTCACATTTGGATGCTCGGCATAATACGGTGCCAGAAAATCGGGGCCGATGGCGAGCTTGTTGGTTGGCAGGTAGCCGGTGATGCGAACGATAACGTTCTGGGCTTCAGGACCGGTGATCCACTTCATGTATTTCCAGGCAGCATCCTGCTTGGCCTTGTCCTGCGTCAACATCACAGCCGAGTTGCCGCCTGTCGGTACGCCACCCTTTTCCGGGTTGTCGAGCGGGAAGGTCGAGGTCTTCAGCTCGAAACGGTCGCCAACCAGTGCTTCGATGGTTTGAACATGCGCAGGCGTGGAGAAGATGAAGCCTGTCAGGCCAGCACCGAATTGCTGACGGGACTGGTCCCAATCTAACAGGTTCTGGCCGCCTTCGGTGACGAAACGACGGGTGAGCTTGAGGGCGTTGAGGCCGATTTCGTTGTTGAAGCCGACAGTCTTGGTTGCTTCATCCACCAGCTTGCCGCCCTGCTGGGTGATCAACGCCTGCCACAGCCAGTCATCCGGCCACAGGTTGATGTCGTAGCCCATTCCAGAGACTTTGGTATCCTGCTGGTGGATTTTGCTGGCAAGCGCAATCAAGCCGTCGAAGGTCTTCGGCATGTTGGCAGGATCACCACCTGCTTTGCGCACCAGTTCGGCATTGACGTAGATGATTGGCGATGAGGCGTTGACGGGCAGGCCGTACTGCTTGCCGTCGATCTTGCCCAGTGCCGCCATGTTCGGCGTGTAGTTTTTGTCGAGGAAGGACTGACCGCCTTCGGCTTCGATGAACGGCGCCAGGTCTGTGATCTGCTTGCGCGGAACGAGTGCATGCACCAGTTCTGCCGTCAGATTGTAACCGGAGAAATAGACATCCGGCAGATTGCCGGTCACGGCAGCGCGCAGCACCTGCTGCTGGCCGTCATTATAGCCCGGTGCCGGAGCCAGAAAGTTGATCTTGATGTCTGGGTTGTTCTTCATGAATTCATCGGCCAGCGGCTGATGGAATTTCGTGAAGCCCGGCAGATTGTAAAGGACGTTGAGGGTTACGTCGGCAGCAAAGCTCGGCGTTGAAACGCCGGCAAGAGCGATGCTAAGGGCCAGGCCGCCAAGTGCGGTCCGTCGGTTGATTTTCATGTCGTTCTCCAGAGGTGCTGTTGGGAGGAAGGAGAGGGAAGTTACTTCACGCCGGTCATGGTGATGCCTGCGATGAAATGCCGTCTGGCCAAAAGGAAGCAGATGACCATGGGTGCCGTGATGATCGTCGCTCCCGCCATCAGCGCGCCGTAGTTCGCGCCGGACTCGACGTCGGCAAAAAACAGCATTCCAAGCGGCGGCGGGGCAAGATTGGTATCGGTGACGACGATCATCGGCCAGTAGAGGTCGTTCCAGTGCGCCACCAGCGAGAAGACCGAAAACGCTGCAAGCGATGGCAAAGAGCCGCGCAGCACCAGACGCCAGCAGATTTCCAGCTCCGAAAAACCATCCATGCGGGCCGCTTCTATGACCTCGTTGGGGTAGCTGCGGAAGGACTGGTTGAACAGGAAGATCGCAAAGACCGAAAGCAGAAACGGCATCATCATTGCGAAATAGGTGTTCAGCAATTGCGCCTTCGCCAAACCGACGAACAGCGGCAGGGCGAGCGCCTGGATCGGTACGCAGAGTGCCGCAATCACCAGCGTCAGCAACAGTTTGCGACCGGGAAAACGAAGTTTTGCCAGCGCATAGGCGGCGGGAACCGCCGTCAGCACCTGAACGATGAGAATGCCGAAACAGACGATCACGCCGTTCAGCATGAAGCGCAACATCGGCACCTGGCTGGCCGCGCGCGTGTAGTTATCGATGGCCGCGAATTTCTCCGGTATCGGCCACAGCGATACGCTGAAGATTTCCGCCGGCGAACGGATCGACGTCAGGAACATCCAGTAAAACGGTAGCAGCATCACGAATGCGCCAACGGCCAGAATGAGGTGCGGCAGATATTTGCGAAGAGCGACCATCAATAATGCACCTTCCGGTCCATATGCACCGTCTGGCCGATTGAAAGAACCAGAACGATTGCCAGAAAAATCAGCGTCAGGGCTGCTGCGTAACCCGTGTTGGAGTATTCGAAACCTTCGAGATAAAGTGCAAACAAAAGCACTTCCGACCCGGACCGCCCCTTTGTCAGAACCGCCACGGTCTCGAAAACCTTGAAGGCGGAAATCGACGTGGTGACGACGACGAACATTGTCGTTGGTCCCAGCATCGGCCACGTCACCTTGAAAAAGCGGTCGATCGGGTTCTTTGCGCCGTCCAGCCGGATTGCCTCATGCAAGTCCTTGGGAATAGCTGTCAAACCGGCCAGAAACAGAACCATGTTGAAGCCGAGAACCTGCCAGATGCCGATAATGGCCATCGTCGGAATGAGCAGGGAAGGGTTTGAAAGAAAGCCCACGGGCTCAAATCCCATCCATTTGATGGCCGCATTGACCGGGCCAAGGGAGGGATGCAGCAGGAACTGAAACACGGTTGCCATGGCGACAAGTGTCGCGGTGACAGGCAGGAAGTAGGCGATTTCCCAGAAGGCGCGGCTGCGCTTGCGGTTATAAACCAGTAGTGCAATGCCGAGAGCGAGGAAGACACCAACGGGAATAACGATGACGGCATAGAGCACGGTATTGGCCATGGCGCGCAGAAAGACGGGGTCGCTGAATGCCTTGTGGAAATTTGCCAGACCAACAAAATTCGTAGAAATCGCGCCCAGTTGGTAATCCGTGACCGAGAAGACGGCAAGCACGATCATCGGAATGATATAGATCGCCAGCAGCAACAGGACTGCCGGAAGAACGAAGAAAATACCACGCCGCGCCATGCGACGCGCTGTCGATGAGCTTTTCAATTTTTCGTCTGACAGGGCCGCAGAGACTGGAACAACCGCACTCACGCCGGCACCTGCTCTTGCAACATCACTTCGCAGCGTTTCTCGTCAGCGCCGAACAAATGCACATGTGTCTTTGTAAATCCCAGCCGAACCTTGCCGTCATCGTCGGCATTGAGGGTGTCACCGGCCCTCTGGCGCATGATGAGGTTGATGGAGGTGTCGTCGATCAGTTGAAGAATGACGTAGCGGTCAGCCCCTTGCGTTTCGGTCCGAACAATACGTGCTTCAATGCCTTCCGCAGATGGGAAGATATCTTCGGCACGGATGCCGAGAGTGGCCGGACCTGCCGCAACGCTGTGCGCTCCAAGCCCAAGCTTTCGTCCAAACATCACGATCTCGCCAGATGCTCCGATTTCCACCGGCAACAGATTGATCGACGGTGTTCCGATGAAGCGGGCAACCGTCAGTGTCGCGGGCTGTTGATAAAGCTCATCCGGCGTGCCCAGTTGCTCGATGCGGCCTTCCGACATCAGGGCGATCCGGTCGGACATGGTCATCGCCTCGATCTGGTCATGCGTGACGTAAACGAAGGTCGCGCCAAGGCGGTCGTGCAGGCTGGTCAGTTCTCCACGCATATGCGCGCGCAGCTTGGCATCGAGGTTCGATAGCGGCTCATCCATCAGAAATGCAGCCGGCGAACGCACCAGTGCACGCGCAAGGGCCACGCGCTGGCGCTGGCCACCGGACAGTTGTGCCGGGCGACGGTCGAGCAGATGGCCGATCTGAAGCACCTCGACTGCATCCTTTACCGCAGCGTCGATGTCACGCAACGTTTCGGCGTTTGCGGCCATGCGTCCCACCAGCGGCAACCTTGCCCAGAAGGAGAGGCGACGCATTCTCAGTGGAGTCGCGATATTGTCGTAGACACTCATATGAGGATAAAGCGCGTAGGACTGAAAAACCATGGCGAGGTTTCGATCCGCCGGATCGACATCCGTAACATCACGGCTGCCGATTGAAACAGTGCCGCGATCCGCAGCTTCGAGACCAGCGATGATCCGGAGCAAGGTGGACTTGCCGCAACCCGACATGCCGACCAGCGACAAAAATTCGCCGGGACGAATGGACAGATCGATGCCCTTGAGCACGTCATCGGCTCCGAAACCCTTACCAATTCCAGAGAGTGTAAGTGACTGAGGCTGCATTTTGCGCTCCTTTTCAAAGGCGCGTATGAAGCGGTCAGATGACGGCCTTGCGACAGTTTTGAGAAGATTCCGTAACGAAAACAGGTCTTGATGACCTGTGGTTGCAGGTCATACCTCCTTGCGTTGCTAAATAGGAAAAAAGCAACGTCCGGCGGTGAAGTTCCGTTCGTGCAATCTTTTGAAACGGCCAAGACGCCGGTGGCTTACCGATTCCGCAAAACCGTGCAGGCAACCTTTGCAGTTCTGATCTGCTCACACAGAAGGTTGGCTTCGGCGCGTGTTTCCCGCCCTATCCTTGCCGCGTAGCGCGGGCGGTTTCCGAAGTTGCCGCCGCGCTGCCGAACGATCAAGGCGCGCTCCTCGTTGATGGGAGACGGCAGCCGGCTGATCGCTCTCGTAAACAATGTTTCCACGACCGCTGGACGGTAATGCGCCGCAAGCTGGACACCCCAGGGAGCCCAGTCTGCGGAGCCGCTGAAAACCGGTTCCTGCATGCGCCGCGTTTCGGCAAGTGCCAGACACGCATCCTGAAACGGCAGGGTATCGTCAAGTTCGGGTGCAGCGATCCCCGGTGGGGCGTCACGCCATGTTTCGATGGTATGCCCTGTGATGGCAAACACATAGTCACGCGTTTCTGTCGGCAGGCGCCCATTTGTGAGGAAACGGGCAAGCCCGTTCTCACCGGCATTGTAAGCTGCTGCAGCAAAACCGAAGTTTCCGAAGCGCCCTTCCAGTTCCTTCAAATAGGATGCGGATGCCTCCAGAGCGTCGATTACGTCGAAGCTGTTGACCAAACCGCGGCTTTTGGCGGTTGCGGGCATGAACTGGGCTATGCCTTCCGCGCCCTTGAAGCTCAAGGCCTCTGCACGAAAGAGGCTTTCGCGCCAGATCAGACGCGCGAAGAAGGCAGGCGGGACATTATTTTCTTCGGCAAAACGCGCCATTGTCCGGCACAGATCGGTATTGAACGAACTCTTGCGGATGCAGATGTTGTGCGCGCCCCGGCTTCGCTCATAAAGGCACGCTGCCTCGTCATCCTCTGCACCCACTGCTGCCTGCGTCGCAAAAATCGGTAGGCTGAGCAGAGCCCCCAGCGCGATCAATCCTGCGGTGGTCAGGTTGTTGAAGTTCATGCTGAAATTTACTCGCCTGCTTTTTCGAGATTGTCGCTATTGCGGAGGTCTGTTTCTACCAGGGGATTGCGCTGCCGTCATAGGCAATGAAACCGCCTGATGCGTCGGGGCGGAGCGTATTCAGCGTGCTGAGAATGGAGGCCGCCGCTTCGTCTGGCGAAACAGTGCGGTGACCACCGGCGTAAGGCTTCGACAAATTCGTTCTGACGGTCCCCGGATGGATCGCCGTCAGCACCATATCGGGATGCGTTCTTGCATATTCAATCGCGGTGGTGCGGACGATCTGGTTGAGGGCCGCTTTCGAAGCGCGATAGGAAATCCACCCGCCCAGCCTGTTATCCCCGATGGAGCCGACACGCGCCGACAGAAACGCGACGATGCTTCGCTCCTTGCGATCCAGTAAAGGCAGAAAATGTTTGGCGATCAGTGCGGGACCGACGGCATTGATGCTGAATTCCCGCAGCATGATGTCCGGGTCCACCTGCTTCAGAGATTTTTCCGGGGGATGTCCGTCCACGTCGAGCACCCCCGTTGCGCAGATCACAAGCTGGATAGATTTGCCCTGGAGCTGTTGTGCGGCTTTCTCGATGCTGGTTTCATCCAGAAGATCGATCTGCCCTTCGCTGCGCGACAGCGGAAAGACTTTGCCGACATGGGGCTCCCGTTGCAAATGCTGGCACAGCGCGGAGCCGATGCCGCCGCTTGCACCAATGACGACCGCGCCAAAACCGGGAGGCAGGGACGCGAGGAGTGGATCGCTGGATGTTCTCATAAAACAGGAAACGAGTTCGAACGATCTATGTTCACCATTGCAACCTCTCTTTCGAATAAAGATTATCTCATGTCCATCGCCTCTATCGAGGGAACTTCGAAGGTGTCTTCCGGTTTGTAACAGGCGTCAGTCGGCGCTGCGTCACGGGGTTTATTCTGCATATGACACCTAAAATTGCCATCATCGGCTCTGGCCCAACGGGAATATACACGTTGAAGGGCTTGGTCGGAAAATCCGAACCACTTTCCATCACTGTTTTTGAAAGTGAATCGGATCCGGGCAAAGGGACACCTTATCATCCGGCGCTCAACGACCGTGCCATGCTTTCCAATATCGCAAGTATCGAGTTGCCGCCCGTCTGCGAGACCCTGATGCAATGGCTTTTGCGCCAGACGGATGAGGAACTGCAACGTTTTGGCGTAGAGCGTGCCAGCATAGACGAGCGTGAGTTTTATCCACGCGTTGTTCTGGGCGAGTTCCTGTACGCGCAGTTTTTGCAGCTTCTGAATATCGGCAGATCCAACGGCCACACGATTGAGGTGAAGGCATCGCACCGCGTAGCCGACATCGAGCTAAGACCGACAGACATTCGCCTGAGCGTGAAAGCACCGGATGGCGAAAGTCTGGAGTTTGCTTTCGATCACGTGGTCATGGCAACCGGTCACGATTTTCCTGAGACGACCGAGATCAAGCCTGGCTATTACGTATCCCCTTGGCCAGCGCCGGTGCTGAAATCGATCAAGCCTTGCAAGGTCGGCATTTTAGGCACGTCCTTGAGCGGTATCGACGCTTTGATCACAGTTGCCACCGCGCATGGCTCATTCCTCCTCGATGAGCAGGGTGATCTGCAATATCACGCTCTTCCTGACACGGAAGGTCTGCATGTAACGATGATGTCGCGAAAGGGCGTCTTGCCGGAGGCGGATTTCTATGGCGAAATTCCCTACAGACCGCTCCAGTTTTGCACGGAAACAGCCATCCAGAATCTGATCGCCACACGCCGTCATGATCTGCTGAATGCGGTATTTGAACTGTTCAAGGCCGAGCTGGTGTTTTGCGATCCTGAGTACGCCTCACATATCGGCCTTTCGCAGCTGACCGTGGAGACCATCGCCAAGGCGTATTTCCATGATCGCGAAACCACACCGCCTTTCGCATGGGCGGCGCGCAATCTGGCTGAAGCTGAAGCCAACAAGGTGCGTAAATATACGGTGGAATGGCGCTATGCCATTTTGCGCATGCATGAAGTCATCGCCTTAGCTATCCCGCATCTGAACGAAAAAGACCTCGAACGCTTTCATACATATTTCAAGACGGTCTTCGTTGACGATTACGCCACCGTTCCGCACGCGTCGATCCGCCGCCTGCTGGCGCTTCATCGCGCCGGTAAACTCGACATTCTGGCGCTGGGCAATGAGAGCGATATCGACAACAAGGCCGTCGAACGGGGCGCTGTCGTTCACAGCAACGGCAATAGCCTTCAGTTCTATGCCTTCATCGATGCCACCGGCCAGCACACGCTGTCGGCGCGTGATATCCCATTCCCGACTCTGAAAAAACAGGGTGTCGTTCTCAAGGCGACGACCACGACAGCGTCTTCAATGGTGAGTGTTGACGATCAGTTCGTGCGGACCGGTGGTATCGATCTGGACGATAAGTTCAGGCCGATCTTCCATGACAATCTGACCAACCAGCTCTATTGCGGTTCGATTGCATTCCTGCTGCACAAACTTCCGTTCGTCCAGGGCATCACCAGCGCTCGCGATATCGGATACACGGTCTCGCAGGCCATATTGGAAACCATCGCAACTCCGGCACTCGAAGTCGCCTGATCAGGTGTCGATCAGGTGAACGCTGTCACCGATGGCAACGACACCAGCGGTTTCGATAGACCCGTATATGCCGAAATTGCGTCGGTTCTGGCGAAGAATGGTACGGAGAATTTCAGGGTTCTCTGTGATTTCCGGCTGGGCGATCAGCGTTAATCCGCATCTTTTTGTTTCCTCGGATGCCAAAGCAGCAATATGGGCCCCGATTTGTAGACGCTGGCCAATCCACGCCTTCTCACGAAACTCAGCGTCACCATGTGTTCTCAGCACGATCGTCGGGCGAAAGCGTTTGCTGTGAACTTTCTCCGTCCCTATGAGGTTGGAGAGATGGTCAAGAGAGCTGGTCGTGATCAGATGCAACGGACTTGGCTCATACCTGTTGACGGCAACGCGATGGTCTTCGCGCATTGGTGCCTTTCCCTTTTCGTAGGGCCAAACGGCAGCGGCGAAGCCGAAATGCTGCGATAGCTTCAATCCTGTTTCCGGGTCTGTTACCGCAAGCCAGCTTCCATCCGGGAAGCCAATTTCGGGAACAGTTTCAGCCAGACGCGATTGCAGGAACAGCGCGGGCCGCCAGCGCTCTTCTTTTTCGGGAGAAGCGGCGTTGCCGGATTGGGCATCAACGACACACCAGTTCCTGTCGCTCGGAATTCCGTCCGCTTCGATCTCTACCGAGGTCAATTGCTCCCCACTGAGCGAACTGACCGGATAGCGCCAGATTTCCTCGACCGTCCCCAATAATGTCAATGCAATTCCGATCTTTTCATTTCTATGTCGGACAGAAAACTGTGTTGTGGAGAGCTGGTTCCATCGTCGAAATCGACGTTCGCCATGTGCTTTACACTCACACCGCGCTGGCCAAGGCCACAGCATCCGCGACGCTGTCCCATTTCTCCTCGCTCAGCGTGGATGTGGCAATTCGGATATGGTCTCCGGGCAGAAGTGTGAACTTTCGTCCGGGGTTGATGGCAATGTTGCGGGCCGCCAGCGTGACCGTGGCAAAGGGCTCGGAAGCCACCGGCAGCCAGATGCAAAGGCCGCTGCCGGGACGTATATCGATCCCCCGCGACGTCAGGGCATCCGTCAGACCATCGCGGCGATGCTGATAGGCGGCGCGGGCTTGTGCAACGATCTCCCAGCTTTGCGGATTGCGCAAAAGCCAGGCTGTTGCTCCCTGTAGCACGCGGCTCGTCCATCCGGCGCTGAAAGCGCGGTACGACTGAATCTGCTCCACGATCGATGCTGAGCTGGACAGCACCGCAAGGCGCAGATCCGGCCCCAGCGTCTTCGAGTAGGACAGAATGTGAATGGTTCGGTCGGGAAAACGATTGCCCAAGGACTGGGCGGGGGCTGTAGAAATGTCGCCCAATCCGTCATCTTCGATGATCAGCGTTTCACTCCCTTGCAAAATGTCTCCCAGTTCCGCCATCCGGTCTGCACTGACGGTCTGTCCTGTCACGGAGTGCAGGCGCGGCTGAAAAACGAACACGGTCGGGCGCTCCCGAAGTGCTGCATGCAGGGATGCTGGCGTCGGGCCTTGTTCATCGCACATCACGGGAATAATCTTGACCCCGAAATCCTCCAGAATGTCGAGAAGCCGCATCGCTGTCGGATTTTCGATGGCAACGGCCGAGCCCGGGGAAACGAGGGCGCGGATGGCGGTGTAGACGGCATTATAGCCGCCATTCGTCACCAGAAAGGCCTCCGGCTGATAGGGCCAACGCTCGTTGACGGCTGATTGCAATTCGGGAATGATGCGGCTGCGTTCGTAATCGTTGAGTTTATCCACCGTCGCGGCATGGGCGAGAGCTTCGGCCAATGGCGGCAAAAATGCTGTATCGGGAACGGCAAGGGTCAGGTCCAGCGCATTGGGGGCATAGTTCCCGGCGCTGGCAAAGCGTTCCGGCTTGGCAATGAAGCGGTCGCCACTGACCCAGGTGCCGTTTCGTCCGCGCCCCGTTATGACCTTGTGGCGGCGCAAATCCGCCCATGCTTCGGAAAGCGTTGCGGGACTTATGCCCAGCTCATAAGCCAGATCGCGGATGGACGGCAGCCGTGTGCCCACGGGCAGAACACCAGCGCGGATGAGGGCGCTCGTCTCAAGTGCAATACCGCGAATGGTTCTGTCGGCTATTTTTTCGGCAAGCCGTGATGCCGTGAAGGTGTTGCTCAAAATTTTTGCCTTTAAATGTTCAATAACGTAATAACATTTGATGTTTGTAATTTGAACATTTAACTTTTGCTTACCGAGATTTTTTTGTGAGCATTCAGCATGACCGTGACGCTTCGCCTTGCACTCCGTGACTGGGACTATATGACCCCGCTGGTCCTTGGAGATGTGTCCTCGCCCCGCCTCGATATCAAAGTTGACCGTGTGGGAACGCTCGTCTCCAATGTCGCGACCGAGACTGCCTATGATGCTGCCGAAACATCGTTCAGCCGTTATGCGCAAATGCGTCACGACGGGGATGAAAGCGTGGTCGGCGTTCCCAATTTCATCATGCGCGGTTTCCGTCATCGCTGCATCATCACCAGCAAGGCTAGTTCCATCAGGCAATTGTCGGATCTCGCTGGCAAGAAGATCGGCGTTACCGGCTGGCGGGATTCCGGCAATACCTGGACCCGTGCAGCCGTTCGTCGCGAAGGCGTCGGCGTCGAGGACGCGATGTGGTATGCTGGACGTCTGACGAAAGATCACCCCATCACCGATCGTCTCGATGGCTTTGGCCGCTCCGGTCGTATCGAAGCTGTGCCCGGTGAGCGCCCGATGGTCGATCTGCTGGAGGATGGCGGGCTGGACGCCGTGTTCACACCCTTCATGCCCAAAGGCTTCTTCGATAAGGACTCGACCCTGCGGCAGGTGCTTGACGATTACCGCTCTGCCGAAGTCGATTATTTCAATGATGTCGGATATGTGCCGGGCATGCATTTGATTGGTTTCAAGGCCGAAATCGTGCACGAGCATCCGTGGATCATGGATGAATTGAGCGAGCTACTGGATGCGTCCCAGCGCATGTGGCTGGAAAAGCGCGAGAAATATGCCGACACGACGCCGTGGATGA
The DNA here is from genome assembly GCF_001562555.1 of Agrobacterium bohemicum. Taxonomy (NCBI): domain Bacteria; kingdom Pseudomonadati; phylum Pseudomonadota; class Alphaproteobacteria; order Hyphomicrobiales; family Rhizobiaceae; genus Agrobacterium; species Agrobacterium bohemicum. The sequence goes on along the minus strand of NZ_KQ961033.1, from coordinate 26,773 downwards.
TCGATGAGTTGCGCCGTTGTGCTGCCGATCTTTCTCCGTCGTGGAGCGTTAATGGCTTCGAAGCCAACGAAAAAATGATCGCCGATTTCGCTCTGGAACTTCACGAGCAGAAAATCCTGCCACGCCTGCTTTCGCCTGCGGACCTTTTTCCAATGCATGCCGCTGGCCGCTGATACGAGAATTCAAACACGACGATCTTCCGAGTTAAACAAAAAAAGGGGAATGCCATGTACTCGAAATTGACCACATCCGTCGCTCTTCTGGGTTTGCTTCTTGCTACGCCAGTGCTGGCGCAGAATGCAGCCATTCCACAACAGACACTCAATAAGGAGCTGAATGCCCGCCTGCCGGAGAAAATCCGCACCGACGGCAAGATGATTTCCGTCAATAACGGTTCTTTTCCTCCCTATGAAATCGTCACGGGAACTGAACTGACCGGTGCAAGTGCCGACCTCACAGACGCTCTGGGTCAATTGCTCGGCGTGAAGATCGAACATGCCACGGTCGGCGGTCTTCCAGCACTTTTGTCTGGCGTCAATTCCGGTCGATACCAGTTCGCATTCGGCCCCGTGGGCGATTTCAAGACCCGTCAGGAAGCCAATGACTTCGTGGATTGGGTCCAGGAATTCGTCGTCTTCGCCGTACAGAAGGGCAATCCAAAGGGCATCGTCTCGCTGGACACGGCCTGCGGCACCCGCATTGCGGTCATGGCTGGCGGCTCGGCCGAAAAAGTCATTAAGGCGCAGGTCGAAAAATGCACGGCCGATGGCAAGAAACCTGTCGAGGTTAAGTCCTACACCGACCAGCCAAGCTCCATTCTGGCGGTTCGCTCCAAGCGCGCCGACGCTTTCTTCTCGTCGCAGGCACCGCTGACCTATTTTGTCTCGCAGGCCAATGGCCAACTGGAACTCACCGGCGTGGGTGAGAAAAATGGCTTCGATGACCTGTTTCAAGGTGCCGTCGTGCCCAAGGGCTCGCCATTGGGCGAAATTTTGCGGGATGGCGTCAAGGTCCTCATCGATAACGGCACCTATGGCACCATCATGAAAAAATGGGGTCTCGCAAACAACGAGATCAAAACACCGGGCATCAATCTGGTGGGAGTTGAAAAGAAATGAGTGCGGCTCAGGCTCACGCCGCATCGCCTCCCGGCGGTGCGGACCCGCGCGATGTGGCAAATGCCCATCGCCCTTTTCAAACGGGTCGGGTCACGCTCTGGCTCATCACCATCCTGATTGCCACCAACTTCGCATGGATCGTCGCCAACAACGAAAACTTCGGCTGGCCTGTTGTCGCGCAGTATTTTTTTGACCCTACCGTTATGCAGGGTCTCTCCGTCAGCCTCGGGCTGACGGTCGTGGCTATGTTGATCGGCGTCGTTCTGGGCCTTTTGCTGGCAGTCGCGCGCATGTCTCAGGACGTTCTGGCAAGCTCGCTGTCCGGGCTATTCGTCTGGTTCTTCCGTGGAACGCCTCTGCTTGTCCAGCTTATCTTCTGGTATAATCTTTCCACATTGTTTCCAGAAATCTCCATCTCCATTCCCTTCGGTCCAACGTTGATCAGCTGGGAAACCAACTCGGTCATCACGCCGATGACGGCTGCCATCGTCGGGCTGGCACTCAACGAAGCGGCCTATATGGCCGAGATCATCCGCGGCGGCCTTCTCTCCGTCGATAGAGGTCAGGCAGAAACGGCGGAAGCCTTCGGCATGACCAAGGCGCGCGCTTTGTGGCGCATCATCATTCCGCAGGCCATGCGCTCCATCGTCCCGCCAACCGGCAACCAGTTGATCAGCATGATCAAGGCGACCTCGCTGGTCAGCGTCATCGCCATGGCTGATCTGCTCTACTCGGTCCAGTCGATCTACAACCGCACCTTTGAAATCGTCCCGATGCTGATGGTCGCGGTCATCTGGTATCTGCTGATCACCTCCGTTCTTAATATTGGCCAGGGTTATATCGAGCGTTATTATGGCAGAGGCGACCGTCGCACGGCCACTGCCCAAGCACCCGCCGTTCAGCAGGAGGCGACGCCATGACCGCTGCAAATCATGAAAAACAGCCACTCGTGCGCGCCCGTAATGTCCACAAGGCCTTCGATCAGCTTGAAGTCCTCAAAGGCATCGATCTCGAGGTGTTTCCGGGAGAAGTCGTGGTCGTTCTCGGCCCTTCGGGCTCCGGTAAATCCACCTTCCTGCGCTGCATCAACCATCTGGAATCGATCAATCGCGGTTCTATCGAAGTGGGTGGGGAGCAGATCGGATATCGCTTCCGCAACAACAAGCTGGAGAAGCTGTCCGGCAATGCCATCGCCGCGCAACGTCGCAACATCGGCATGGTGTTCCAGCAGTTCAACCTCTATCCGCATATGACGGCGTTGCAGAACATCATCGAAGCGCCGGTCGGCGTGCACGGTGAAAGCAAGGCACAGGCCATGGCCTATGCACGGGAGCTGTTGCAAAAAGTCGGACTGTCCGACAAAGCGGACAACTATCCACGCCAGCTTTCCGGCGGCCAACAACAGCGGGTGGCGATTGCCCGCGCGCTTGCCATCAAGCCTAAGCTGATGCTGTTCGATGAGCCGACATCCGCGCTCGACCCTGAACTGGTCGGCGAAGTTCTGTCCACCATGCGTGACCTTGCACGCCAGGGCCTGACCATGATCGTCGTCACCCACGAAATCGGCTTTGCCAAGGAAGCGGCGGATCGCGTCGTCTTCATGGATGGCGGCCACATCGTGGAGATGGGGACGCCCGAAGAGGTGATCGGCAATCCCCAGCACCCACGTACGCAGGCTTTTCTGGCGCGCTTTCTCTGAACGACGTCAGCGCTGCCCCGGACGAGTTGGCCGGGTCAGCGTCTTCACATGCTTTTCCGAACTGGAGTTCCCATGACCGTGCTCGACAATGCCTATACCCGTGTGTCTGATTTCGCAGATATGGAATCCGAACTCATAGAGACGCGGCAATATCTTCACGCCAACCCGGAACTCTCCTTCGAGGAAGCCGAGACGGCGCGCTACGTCGCAGAAAAGCTGGAAGGCTGGGGTTATGAGGTCACGCGCAACGTTGGCGGTCATGGTGTCGTGGCACGGCTGACGGTCGGCGAAAGCAAGAAAAGCATCGGCATCCGCGCCGACATGGATGCACTTCCCATTCTAGAGGAAACCGGAGCGCCCTATGCCAGCAAGGTGCCGGGCAAGATGCACGCTTGCGGCCATGATGGCCACACCACCGTGTTGCTGGGCGCGGCGCAACATCTGGCCAGAACACGCCGTTTCAACGGCACGGTCACGCTGATTTTCCAGCCAGCGGAGGAGGGTGGCAAGCCGAGCGGCGCGCAGAAGATGATCGATGACGGCCTGTTCGAGCGCTTCCCCATCGACGCCATTTTCGGTCTGCACAATCACCCCGGTGCCGCTGAAGGCAAGCTTCTTTTGCGGTCCGGCCCGATGATGGCGTCTTCGGATACGGCAAAGATCACCATCAAGGGCAAGGGCGGCCATGCTTCGCGGCCTCATCTCACCATCGATCCCATCGTTGTTGCCTGCAATCTGGTCGTGGCGCTGCAAACCATCGTTGCCCGCAACATCGACCCCACCCAGACGGCGGTCGTCACCGTCGGCACGATCCATGCGGGAGAGGCGGTCAATGTCATACCGGAATACGCCAAGCTTGCGCTCAGCATCCGTTCTTTCGATCCTGCTATCCGCGAACTACTGCATGAGCGGATTACCAAGCTGACGCACGCCGTGGTCGATGGTTTCAGCGCATCCGTAGAGATCGATTACGAGCGCGGCTATCCCGTGGTCGTCAACTCGGAAGAGGAAACCGCGTTTGCCCGCATGGTTGCGGAAGAACTCGTCGGCGCCGACAATGTCTCGATCTGCCAGCTCATTCCCGGTAGCGAAGACTTCGCCTGTTTCCTGGAACACAAGCCCGGAAGTTTCCTGCGGCTTGGAAATGGCATGAATTCCGCAATCCTGCACAGCCCGAGATATGATTTTGCCGATGCAAGCCTCACCGTCGGCGCTGCCATGTGGGCGAGACTTGCGGAACGTTATCTGGCATAAGAGCCCCGATTTACATCGGGAGCTGTGATTTGATCGTCTGTTTCGATATTGGCGGGACCGCCATCAAGGGTGCTGGTGCCTGGGGCCTGGATGATGTGCGGCCGCTCGCACGGCGGCAGACCCCGATCCATGATTTCGATGCCTTCGTTTCGGTGTTGAAATCTGCCATCGCCGAGGTCGGCGGTTCCCCCGATTGCATCGCGCTGTCGATTACCGGCATCATCGATCCGGATACCGACAAGTCCTTCATTGCCAACATACCCTGCGCCCATGATCGCCCCTTGAAAGCCGATCTGGAGGCAGCGCTCGGCTTGCCTGTCATCATCGCCAATGATGCCGATTGCTTCGCCTTGGCTGAATATGGCGTCGGCGCAGGGCGTGGCCATCACGTGGTGTTCAGCGTCATCCTCGGCACCGGCGTCGGTGGTGCACTCGTGGTTGACGGAAAGCTCATCAACAGCGCGGGCGGCTTTGCCGGGGAGTGGGGCCATGGTCCGGTTGCCGCCACGCGCGCCGGCAATCCGCCGCTGGACCTGCCGCGCTTTCCCTGCGGTTGCGGGCTGGAGGGATGTCTCGACGCCATTTGCAGCGCTCGCGGCATGGAAAAACTGCACAGCCATCTCACAGGAAAAAGCATGTCCGCCGAGGATATCTTGAAAAGCTGGCAGTCTGGCGAAGCGGAAGCCACCCGCACATTGGACGTCTATATCGACATGCTGTCCGGCCCGCTGGCACTGGTGGTCAATGTTACCGGCGCAACCATCATCCCGGTGGGTGGGGGCCTCTCCAATTCGTCGGCACTGATTGAGGCGTTGGATGCAGCCGTGCGCGCCCGCATTCTGCGTCGGTTTTCCCGCCCTCTCGTGGTGCAGGCGCAATGCACAATCGAGCCCGGCCTTGTCGGTGCAGCCGTGCTCGGCTTCGATTTTGTCGGGCTGCGAGTGAAATCGCTCTAGAACCGCATACCCGGAACCGCAAGCGGGTTATCCATAACAGCTTGCCGGTCTGGCCTGTCGATGCGGACTGCACCGGTAAAAGCACCGAACAGATCCTTGACGAAGGCTTCCGGCAAATCATCGGTGATGAGAACCATGCGGGTCCGCCGGTCGGAAGGGTCTGGCCACGCGGCCAGCCGCTGCGGCGGGTGAAAAATGGATTGTACGCCGTGCAGCACCAGCGGCCGGTCGGGGTTATCGGAAAGCTGAACGATGGCCTTCATGCGCAACAGCTTCTCGCCGTGTGCTGACCGCAAGAGATCAACGAACATCTCGATCGCCATCGGGTCAATCGGCTGCTCATGCACAATCGAAAACGAGCGTATCGCGGCATTGTGCCGGTTCACATCATGGTGGTGATGGTGTTGCCCGTGGTCATCGTGATGATGCCCATGGTGATGATGATCGTGACCGGCTTCTTCACCCAGCCACCGGCTGACATCGCCCGTCTTTTCTGCCGCATCGTAAAGACCGTTTTCCAAAAGCGCCTCAGCCTGCCAGCCTTCGCGATCACCATCTTCGATGGTCGCACGCGGGTTGATGGCGGCTAGTCTTTCGGTCAGCGCGGCAATCTGCGCCTCCGAACTAAGCGTCTGCTTGGTCAAAACCAGACGGTCCGCGACTGCAACCTGCTTGACCGCTTCCTTGTGGTGGTCGAGCGTGGACAATCCATTCACGGCATCCACCACCGTCACCATGCCATTCAAGGAGAAATTCTGGGCAATGACCGGGTTGCCGATGATTGACTGCATCACGGGCGCAGGGTCGGCAAGGCCGGTCGTCTCGATCACGACCCGGTTGATCTTTTTCAGCTTGCCGGTCTGAATGCCGTCCATCAGTTCGGCCAGCGTGTCCACCAATTCACCGCGCACGGTGCAGCACAGGCATCCTTCGGCAAGCTCGATGATGCCGTCGCCAGACCGCTCCACCAGCAGATGGTCGATGCTGACATCACCGAACTCGTTGATGATGATGGCCGCGTCCTGCATCGCAGGGTCTTTCAGAAGCTGGTTGAGCAGCGTCGATTTTCCCGCACCGAGAAAACCCGTGATGATGGAGACCGGTATGCGATCCTGTACCATGATGCGACCTGTAGTGTTAGAACATTACATTGAAAGTTAAGCCTGAGTGCAATTCCTGCAAAGGGCGAAAAACCGATTTACGAAAAGAGAACCGGCCCGCGTCTTGGGCGGACCGTAAACCTGTCAAAATGTCGGGCGCGGAATGGGAATTGGCACATTGGCCACGCTACCCTTGCCACCGGTAGCGGCGACCACGGTCTCGCTGCCGGGAATAAGGCCCGCATAGGAGTAAACCGGTGGGCGCGTCATTTCCTGAACAAAGGGCGATTTGATGATCATACGACCGGCTTCGTCACGGCTTTCGCTGCGCACTTTAGCTGCCTTGGGGTTGCAGATATCAGCGCTGATGTCGTTGACGAACTGCGTTTCGCCGTAAGGCGCAAGCGACGCAAGCGATACGCCTTGGCCGGATGAAGACGTCAGTCCCATCTGCAACAGGTCAGCCGACTGGTCGGTGCGGCCCGCAAGGCTGTCTGCGCCCAAAACGACGCTGATGACCTGACGGCCATTGCGTGAGGCCGACGATACCTGGTTGAAACCGGAAGCACAGATGAAGCCGGTCTTCATGCCATCAGCGCCCTGGAAGCGACCGACGAGCATGTTGTAATTGGCGTAGTTCTTCTTGCCGGTGCTGACGCCTTCCAGCGCGAAATATTGCGCATATTCGGGAAACTCACGCTTCAGGATAAGTGCCAGAACGGCAAGGTCACGGGCTGTGGTATATTGGCCCTTGCCCGGCAAACCGTTCGGGTTCACGTAATGCGTGGACGACATGCCGAGGCGGGCCGCCTGCGCATTCATTTGCGCCACGAAATTCTCGTTCGTACCGGCCACCGTTTCGGCAATAGCCACGGCAATGTCATTGGCAGATTTGATCAGCAGAAGCTTCAAGGCACTATCGAGCGTCAGTTTCGATCCCGGCTTGAAATACATCTTGCTGGCAGGCTGATCCGAAGCCTTCTTGCTCATCACGACTTCGGTTTCAGGGCTCAGCCTGCCGGATTTCATGGCGCTGAACGCAATATAGGCCGTCATCAGCTTTGTCAGCGAGGCGGGATACCACTTGCGGAATGCTTCCTGATGCGAAATCACCTTGCCGGTCTTCACATCGATAACCATCTTGGGGTTGGCCTGTGCTACACAGGTCATCGCCAGAACACTGGCGGACATCGCGGCAACAGTTTTTACGAGCCGCCCCGCGGCGCGGTTGGGTCTGTATGTATCTTGCAAGGCGTATCCTCGGATTCCCGTCTTCGTTTCGGGATTTGCAATATTCACCATATATGTCCTAGCAATGGCAAAGTACATTGATTGCGTCAATTATGCGGCGCAATATCCACCGCGGAGGAGTGTGAACTATCATGTTGAGAATGGAACATCAGGGATAAGTGAATGCCAGTTTTGAACAGAGCTGCGGAATTGCAGGCGGAAGCGACCGAATGGCGACGTCACCTCCATGAAAACCCTGAACTGTTATATGACGTTGATGAGACTGCTGCCTTCGTGGCGGAGAAGCTGAAATCCTTCGGCGTTGACGAAATCGTGACGGGTATCGGCCGTAGCGGGGTGGTCGGCGTCATCCACGGCAGGCACGGCAAAGGCCGCATGATAGGGCTGCGCTCAGATATGGATGCGCTGCCGATCGTTGAGGAAACCGGCGCGTTGTGGGCCTCGAAGGTGCCGGGCAAGATGCATGCCTGTGGTCACGATGGTCACATGGCCATGCTGCTGGGTGCTGCGAAATACCTTGCCGAAACCCGCAATTTCAGCGGTTCCGTTGCCCTGATCTTCCAGCCCGCCGAAGAAGGTGGCGCTGGCGCGCTCGCCATGGTCGAAGATGGGCTGATGACACGTTTCGATATGGATGAAGTCTACGGCATGCACAATATGCCCGGCATCCCCTTGGGTTCCTTCGCCATTCGCAAGGGCGGCATCATGGCGGCACCGGACAAATTCTCCATCGTGGTCAAGGGGCAGGGGGGCCATGCCGCGCAGCCGCATCGCACGGTAGACCCCATTTCCATCGGCGCGCAGATCGTTACCAACCTGCAGATGATCGCGTCCCGCAACACAGACCCCATTCGCTCTGTCGTCGTTTCCGTCACCCGTTTTCAGGCGGGCTCCAGCCACAACATCATTCCCAATGAAGCCCTCATTGCAGGCACGGTCCGCACGCTGGACGAAAACGTCCGCGATATGGCGCAGGCGCGCATCAAGCAGATGGCAGAAGGTATAGCGCAGGCCAATGGCGCGGAAGCCGAAGCCATCTACGAGCGCTATTGTCCTGTAACCGTCAACCATGCCGACGAAACGGACCATGCCATCCGTGTCGCCCGAGATGTCGTGGGCGACAAGAACGTCGATCCTGATGTCGATCCGTCGATGGCCGGAGAGGACTTCTCCTACATGCTGAAGGAACGGCCAGGCGCATTTATCTTTCTGGGAAATGGCGAAAGCGCCGGTCTGCACAATCCCAGCTATGACTTCAACGACGAAGCCATTGGATACGGCATATCCTACTGGGTAAAGCTCGCCGAACAGCGTCTGGCTGGCTGATTCACCGGAAAAGAACGGCCGCGTCCAACAATGCGGTCGTACCTTCTCGATCAAGCCGCCCATCTCGGAAGGTCTGTGGCGAGACCATAAAAGCAAATACTTCGAGCCCTTGTTGAGGGCTTCCGTATCAATTTTCTGACTTCTAAGGAAAATTGGAGCGGGCGAAGGGATTTGAACCCTCGACCCCAACCTTGGCAAGGTTGTGCTCTACCCCTGAGCTACACCCGCTCAAATCCGCTGGTTCGGGGTAGATCGCTGAACCGCGGGTCGCTGCGTTGCGGCGACGAGGGCTATATCGCTCAACCGCTTTTTAAATGCAACAGGGAAATGACAAAAAGGCGTAGAAATTTTTCAAAAAGCACACAAGCTACGGAAAACATTCGATATTTTGATATTGAAATTCACAGGGCGATTGCAAAATCCATTCTGAGGGCTTAACGACTATGTCATCAAAAACAGAATCCGATGGCACGAGAAAGCAATCATGACAGAGCAATCCCCGAAAACGGCGCAGGAACTTTTTGCTTTGCTGGATAGGCTCGGCATCGCGCATGAAACACTTCAACACGAGCCGGTTTTCACCGTCGCCGAGTCCGAATCCCTGCGCGATCGTATTCCGGGTGGGCACACCAAGAACCTTTTCGTCAAAGACAAGAAGGATCAGTATTTCGTTCTGACGGTCGAAGAAAACGCGACGGTGGATCTGAAGACGGTGCACAAGGTTATCGATGCCTCCAGCCGGGTGTCTTTCGGCAAGCCTGAAAAGATGATGGAGTATCTTGGCGTCATTCCCGGCTCTGTCACCGTTCTCGGTGCCATAAACGATGTGACGAACGCGGTGACGTTCGTGCTCGACAGCGATCTGATGAAGCATGAACTGATCAACGCTCATCCTTTGTCCAACGACGCCACCACCACCATCGGCAACAATGATCTCATTCGTTTTCTCGAAGCGACGGGTCATACGCCGCTTGTCTTGAAAGTGACGGAGTAAAGTACGATCTTTGCGCCAGAGCGCCAGATCGAGTGGCCAGTGAATGCGCAATCAACGGAGACCTTAAATGAGCGGTACCAGCAACCCTTACGGAACGTCCTCGGGCGGATACATGACCGGCTCCGTGCAATATGGAAATGGAAGCGCGCCTGAAGAGGCTGCGGCGTCCTCCCATATCAAGGACACGACGACAGCCGGTTTCGGCAAGGACGTCATGGAAGAATCCCGCAATCAGCCGGTGCTGGTGGATTTCTGGGCTCCGTGGTGTGGCCCCTGCAAACAGCTGACGCCGGTGCTGGAAAAGGTGGTCAATGAAGCTGGCGGGCGCGTCAAGCTGGTCAAGCTCAACATCGATGATCACCCGTCCATTCCCGGGCAGCTCGGCATCCAGTCCATTCCTGCCATCGTCGCCTTTCAGGATGGCCGCCCGGTCGATGGTTTCATGGGCGCCGTGCCTGAGAGCCAGATTCGCGAGTTCATCGACAAGATTGCAGGGCCTGCAGTCGATGACCCACAGGCGGAAATCGACGCTGCTCTCGCAGAGGCCAAGCAATTGCTGGCGGATGGTGATCATCAGGGTGCCGCACAGCTCTTCGGCTTCGTCATGCAGGTGGACCCGGAAAACGCCACAGCCGTGGCCGGCATTGCAGATTGCATGATTGCGCTTGGCGAATATCAGCGTGCGACCGATCTTTTGGCGTCGGTGCCCGAAGAACTGCGTGCCGATCCGGCAATCGAGGCCGTTTTGAAAAAGCTGGCGCAATATGAAGAGGCGCGGCTACTGGGTGATCCCACGGCGCTGGAACGCGAGCTTTCCACCAATCCGGACAATCACGAAGCGCGGATAAAGCTTGCCAAAATCCTCAACGCGCAGGGCAGGCGCGATGAAGCGGCTGACCAGTTGCTGACGGTCATGCGAAAGGACCGCACCTTCGAAGATGATGGCGCGCGCAAGCAGCTTGTCGAATTTCTGGAAGGTTGGGGTTTCAAGGACCCATCGTCGGTTACAGCACGTCGCAAGCTGTCGTCCATCCTGTTTTCTTGAAAGCCGCCTTGCGATTGGTGGCCTCGGACCACATTTAAGAGAATAACAAGAGATCAAGGTTGCGACGCGAGACCCGCGTCGTGGCACCGTCTCAGAAAATCGAGGGCTCATTCATGCATGTCGGTAATGCACGATACCTGAAAAGCACCGATCTGCCGGATGTGGTGCCTGTGTTTCCACTGTCTGGCGCGTTGCTGCTGCCGGAAGGACAACTTCCGCTCAACATATTCGAACCCCGATATCTGGCGATGTTCGACGCAGCGCTTGCTGGCAACCGCCTGATCGGTATGGTTCAACCCGCGCTACAGGCGCCGGAAAGTGCGGCAGGCTCCGGGGCTCTGAGCCAGGTTGGGTGTCTCGGTCGCATTACGTCTTTTTCCGAGACCGGAGACGGGCGCTATATGGTGTCGTTAAGCGGTATTTGTCGCTTCCGGCTGCTGGAAGAGGTGACCTCCGGCAAACCTTACCGAAGCTTCAAACATGCGCCCTTCATGGCCGATCTGACCGGTGAAGAGGATGAAGACGCGGTTGACCGCGAAAATCTGCTGCGGGTGTTCCGTTCTTTCCTCGATGCCAACCAGCTGGAAGCGGATTGGGAGAGCGTGGAGCGTGCGGGTAACAGGGTGCTGGTCAATTCCCTGTCGATGATGTCGCCGTTCGGCCCTGCGGAAAAGCAAGCTTTGCTCGAAGCGCCGGACCTGAAGGCCCGCGCCGATACGCTGATTGCGATTACCGAGATCGTTCTGGCCCAAGGCGGAACCGACAACGAAATCATATTGCAGTGATGGGGCCGGCATGGACGAAAAGCTGAGCAAGGTTGATCCCAAGCTGCTCGATCTGCTGGTCTGTCCGCTGACCAAAGGCCGACTGTCCTATAACCGCGATCGTAACGAGCTGATCTCCGAAAGCGCAAGGCTTGCCTATCCTATCAGGGATGGCGTTCCCATCATGCTGGTGTCGGAAGCGCGCAAAATAGAGGATTGAAGGGCCAGCCGTTAAGCTGGCCTTCGTCATTTTACAGAAATTCCGCCCGATGCGGCGTGAAGGTGTCGATCAGACGACCCTTTTCGAGTGCTTTCACTCCATGGATAAGGTCGGGCTTGACGATGAAGCTGCCGCCTTGCGCCAGTTCCTGCGTTACGCCATCGATAGTTACTTCAAATCGGCCCTCGACCACATAGCTTGCTTGAATATGCGGATGCGAATGAAGCGAGCCGATGGCACCGGCTTCGAACACCACTTCGACCATCATCATTTCCGGCAGATAGGCCATGATGCGTCTTGAGACACCCGGCTCTGTCGGTGCCCATTGGCCGTCAGCGGCGTTTACGAATGCATTGCTCTGGCTCATCATATGGCTCCTTACTTCAGATCATCCATGCTCACGAGATCGACATCGGTATAGTCGACATTGTCACCCGCCATGGCCCAGATGAATGAATAATTCGCGGTTCCCGCACCGGAGTGGATCGACCAGCCCGGTGAAAGTGCTGCTTCTTCGTTTTTCATCACCAGATGGCGCGTCTCACCTGGTTCGCCCAGAAAGTGGAAGACGCGGGCTGTCTCGGGCAGGTCGAAATAGAGATAAGCCTCCATACGCCGGTCATGAATATGGCATGGCATGGTGTTCCACACGGAACCCGGAGCAAGGCTGGTCATGCCGACAACCAACTGGCAGGTCTTGACGCCTTCGGGGTGGATGAATTGAAAAATCGAACGCTCGTTGCTCGTTGCCTGTGATCCGAGATCGACGCGCTTGGCATCATGGATGCCGATGTGTTTTGCGGGATAAGCGGAGTGCGCTGGCGCGCTCAGCAGGTAGAACTTGGCGGGCGTTTCGGATGATGCGGACGCGAAGGATACGCTCGATCCCATTCCGGCATAGACCATGTCACGCGTACCGGTTTCAAATGCGGTGCCGTCGACGGTGACTGTGCCCTTGCCGCCGATGTTGACGACGATCAGCTCACGTCGCTCGAGAAACGACTTCGTTCCTGTCGGCTTGATGGTTTCCAGTTCCAGAGATCCAGACGCCGGCACGGCACCGCCGACGATCATGCGATCGTAATTCGTGTAATGCAGCTGAACGGTGTCGTTGACGAACAGAGGTGGCAGCAGGAAGTTTTCGCGAAGCTCCTCGGTGCCGAATGTCGCAGCGGTCTTCGGGTCGATGGCGAAGCGGTTCGTGTACTGTGTCTGGCCCATGGTTCTCCCAATCATATGTCAAACTAACTTGTCATACATATATGCAAAAGAAATCCTATGTCAATCTGCTAAAGCCTGGTCACATCGCGAGATATGACGGGTAAAATCCCTGAAAATCATGAGTTTTTTTGATGTCTGCACCTGTAAGGCAGGTTTCTTGCTTCCTATCCCAAACAGTATGGAGCCAGAGATTTGCTCTGTCTCCAGAGTTGCAGTTCACGTTGACTTTTCGTGGTGAATGCGAGCACAGTCGCGGCGCGGTCAGACGTACCGGGGGAGAGACTGATGTCCATGCGCGCCGTTTTGAAAAGCCTGTTCTTTGTCGTCGCAACGCTGGCCATCCAGCCCGCCTCGGCGCAAGGACCGTCGCGAAAGGTCGTCACCACGCAAAACGGTGACTATTTCGGGTTTGATCTGCGCACCGAACAGAATGTCTCCCTGCCGCAATGCGAAGACATCTGCATCAAGGACACTTCCTGCAAGGCCTTCACCTATAATCCCAAGGTGCAATGGTGCTTCCTGAAATCGGATTTCAACCAGCTCAATGCCTTCCCCGGCGCAGTCGCAGGCAAGGTCGTGGAGGTCGCTGCCAAGAGGGAGCCCGATATCGGCGCGCCGCAGAAACTCTCCTTTGTCGATGACAGCCTTTACCAGGAGGCACGACGTCTGAAGGCGAGCCTCTCCCCCGCCGGAGATGGCCAGTCGATGGACAATTGGCTTTCACTGGCGCGACAGCAATCTGACGCTGGCGATTTCGTCGGCGCTGTCGGGAGTTACAAGCTGGCGCTCGCGCTGGGCCTTGATGATGGTGTGGCCTGGGCCGAATTTTCACAGGCGGCCGCGAAAATTCAAAACAATTACCAGATGTCGGCACAGGCAGTTTCGGCCGCTCTCAACGCCTATTCGCTAAGCCGCACTGTGTCTGCCCGTACAAGCATACTTGATACGCTTGCGGTGGCGTTTGAAAAAACCCAGAACTACCGCGCCGCGCTCAACAGTTACAAGGCCAGTCTTGCGCTGTCGGATGTCCCTCAGACGCGCGCCGCCTACGCTGATCTGAAGACCCGCCAGGGCTTCCGCGTCATCAACAACACGGTCGATACCGATAGTGTCAGCCCGCGCGCCTGCGTTCAGTTTTCAGAGCCACTGGTGAAGAACGGCGTTGATTATTCCTCCTTCGTCACGCTGGATGGCGTGGCACCCAAGGCCATCGAGGCCAAGGGCAGCGAAATCTGCGTGGAAGGTCTGACGCACGGCCAGCGTTACAAGATTGCGCTGCGCGCCGGTCTTCCGTCATCGGTGGAAGAGCCTCTGGAAAAGCAGGTCGATCTCGACATCTACGTTCGTGACAGATCAGGCTCGGTGCGTTTCACTGGTGAGAATTTCGTGCTTCCCGGCACTGCCCGCCGTGGCATCCCGCTGGTGTCCGTCAACATCGAACGGGCCGATCTCAAACTCTACCGGGTCGGTGACCGCAGCATCGCGACATTGCTGACCAATTCGCAATTCCTGACGCAGATGGATGGCTACGGCGCGGAGCGGCTTGAAAACGAGATCGGTGAACTCGTCTGGCAGGGCGGCATCGATATCCAGAACGAGCTGAACAAGGACGTCGTCACCAGCTTTCCGGTCGATGAAGCCTTGCCGGAACGTAAGCCGGGTATCTATGTGCTCACCGCCGTACCACCGGGCACACCGGGCGAAAACTGGGATTCCCGCGCCACCCAATGGTTCCTCGTTTCAGATACGGGCATCACCACCTATGCCGGGACCGACGGCCTCAACGTTTTTGCGCGCGCGCTCAGCACGGCCAAACCGCTGAAGGGCGTTGCCCTCCAGCTTCTGGCAAAGAACAACGAAATTCTCGGCACCGCGACGACCGATGACGAAGGACGCGCGATCTTCTCGGCTGGCCTGATGCGCGGCACGGCCGGGCAAGCACCTGCTATCATCACGGCACGCAACGGCGATAAGGATTACGTCTTTCTCGACATGACCCGCGCCGGTTTCGACCTTTCCGACCGTGGCGTCACGGGCCGCGCCTCTCCCGGCGCGCTGGATGTCTTCAGCTGGACGGAACGCGGCATCTACCGCGCGGGCGAAACCGTGCATGCCGCGGCCCTGGCACGGGATATCGAAGGCAATGCGGTCGAAAACCTGCCGCTGACGTTTATTTTCTCGCGTCCCGATGGCGTGGAAGATCGCCGTTTCGTTAGTGATGGCAAGGCCTTGGGCGGTTATGCCGTCGATCTGGCCTTGCAGGAAAGCGCCATGCGCGGCACCTGGACGCTGCGCATCCATACCGATCCGAAGACGGCCGCCATCAGCGAAAAGTCCTTCCTGGTCGATGACTTCGTGCCTGACAGGACCGAGTTCGATCTGTCCAGCAAAGCCAAGGAGATCGATCCCGCCGCCGAGACTGCCATTGATGTCGATGGCCGTTACCTCTATGGCGCCCCCGCTGCCGGGCTGGAACTCGAAGGCGAAATCGCGCTGAAGGCAACACGCACCCGCGCCGGTTTCGATGGTTATGTGTTTGGCTTGGCGGATGAGGAAAGTCAGGAGGAAAGCCGCACCACGCTGGATGCCCTTCCCGCGCTCGATGAAAACGGCAAGGCGACCTTCGATGTCACGCTTGCCGATGTCCCGTCGACAACGCAGTTCCTCTCCGCCAACATCACCGTTCGCATGCGCGAAGCCGGTGGCCGCGCGGTCGAGCGTTCGCTGACATTGCCGGTCAAATCCGATAGCGCCATGATCGGTATCAAACCGGAATTCTCCGGCGATCTCGCGGAAAATTCCATTGGCCGTTTCCACGTCATCGGCCTTGCCGCAGACGGTTCCAAACAGGCCATGAGCGGGCTGACATGGAAGCTCATCAAGGTCGAGCGGAACTATCAATGGTATCGTCAGGGCAATTCCTGGCGTTATGAACCCGTCGTCTACACAAAGCAGGTTCAGGCCGGCACCCTGGCCGTGGACGCCAATGGTGGCGAAATTTCCGTGCCTGCATCCTGGGGACGGTATCGTCTCGAGGTCGAATCCGCAGACAATAACGGCCCCACTTCCAGCGTCGAATTCGATGCCGGCTGGTATGTCACTGCAAGTTCCACGGAAACACCGGACGCGCTGGAAATCGCGCTCGACAAGCAGAGCTACAAGGTCGGCGATACCGCAAAATTGCAGGTAACGTCGCGCTTTGCCGGTCAGCTTATGGTGGCTTCCGGCTCGGAAAAGCTGATTGCCGTTGAAAACGTCGAGATCGGTGAAAACGGCGGCGAAGTCGATATTCCCGTGACGGAAGAATGGGGTGCCGGTTCCTACGTCACCGTTACCCTGTTCCGCCCCGGCGATGCGCAGGAAAGCCGCATGCCCATGCGCGCCATCGGCGTCAAATGGCTGGCCGTGGACCCCGGTGAGCGCAAGCTGGGCATCGCCCTTACCCTTCCCAAGCAGACATTGCCGCGTCAGCCGCTCGAAATTCCCGTGCAGGTGTCGGGCGCTGGTGCTGGTGACAAAGCCTATGTCACGGTCGCTGCCGTCGATGTCGGCATTCTCAATCTCACCCGCTATGAGCCGCCCAAACCGGATGAATGGTATTTCGGGCAGCGCCGTCTCGGGCTGGAAATCCGCGATATCTATGGCCGTCTGATCGATGGTTCGCTCGGTGCAACCGGTCGTCTCAGAACCGGCGGTGACGGTGGTCAGGTCGCACTTCAAGGAAGCCCGCCGAAGGAAAAGCTGGTGGCGTTCTTCGCCGGTCCGGTGGAACTGGATGCTGAGGGCAAGGCGACCATTCGTTTCGATATTCCGCAGTTCAACGGCACGGCCCGCGTCATGGCCGTCGCCTGGACCAAGACCGGTGTCGGCCACGCGGTGTCGGATGTCGTCATCCGTGATCCCGTCGTCATCACCGCCAGCGCACCAAAATTCCTCAGCCCGGGCGATGTCTCGCAAATGCGCGTCGATATCGCCAATACAGACGGAGATGCAGGCGATTACACATTGGATATCGCCAGCAACACCGCGCTCACGGTCGATCAAGGCGAGGTTTCGCAGGTCGTATCGCTGCAAAAGGGCGGCAAGACTTCGTTGACGGTGCCTTTGACCGGTGAATATCCGGGTAATGGCGCGATAATGATCAAGCTCAGCAACGCCAGCGGTGTCTCTCTGGAACAGGCCGTCAATATCCCCGTGCGGCCCTCGGTGCTGCCGGTCACGACGCGTCGAAACATTAAGATCGCGCCCAACAGCAGTCTCACGGTAGATGGCGCATTGCTGGCTGATAGCATGTTGCTGGGGTCGTCTGTCGCGGTCAACGTCACGCGTTCACCGGCCTTTGATGTTCCGGGTCTGGTCATGATGCTGGATAAATATCCCTATGGCTGCGCCGAGCAGACAACCAGCCGCGCTCTTCCGTTGCTCTATGTTTCCGAGCTGATGAAGCAGCGCGGGGGCGCAGACGATGTGGGCCTGCGCAAGCGGGTGCAGGATGCAATCTACCGCGTCCTGTCGTTCCAGTCCTCGTCCGGCGGCTTCGGTCTGTGGGGTCCCGGCGAAGGTGATCTCTGGCTGGATGCCTACATCACCGACTTCCTGACACGTGCGCGGGAGCAATCCTATGATGTGCCTGAGACGGCCATGGTGCAGGCACTCACCAACCTGCAAAACGGGCTGGCCTATGACAACAACGTCAAGGATCGCGGCAACCAGATTGCCTATTCGCTCTATGTTCTTGCCCGCAATCGCAAGGCTGCCGTCAACGATCTGAGATATTATGCCGACACTGCCCTGGGCGATTTCCCGACACCGCTTGCCAAGGCGCAACTGGCCTCGGCCCTGTCGCTCTATGGCGATGTGGCGCGGTCCAAGACGGTCTTCGGCGCGTCGCTCAGCATGGCCTCGGCGACCACCAAGGTCAGTCTCTCCCGCGCGGATTACGGATCGGTGCTGCGCGATGGCGCGGCCTCGCTTGCTCTTGCCGCCGAAAGCCGCCCGGTGCCTGCGGTGGTACCGCAACTGGCCAGTGCCGTTGCCAAGGCATGGGACGCCAAAGCCTATACCAGCACACAGGAGCAGGCCTGGATGCTGCTGGCCGCCCGCGCCTTGAAGGGTGAGGACAAGGACGTCAAGCTTGATATCAACGGTTCCTTGGAACAGGGCGGTTACAGCAAGGGCATGAGCGGCGATGAGCTGCTGCAATCGCCCATCAAGATCACCAATGCTTCGAAAGATACGGTCACGGCAGTCGTCACCACCGTCGCTCCACCCGCTCAGCCTCTGGCAGCGGGTGGTGAAGGCTTCGATATCAAGAAAACCTATTATTCGATGGATGGCGAAGAGGTGAATATCAGCGAGGCCACTCAGAATGAGCGGTATGTCGTCGTCTTGACTGTCACGCCCAAGAACCAATGGGAATCGCGCATTATCATGACCGATCTTCTGCCCTCGGGCTTTGAGATCGATAATCCGAGCCTCGTCAACAGCGCAGCACTTTCCAATTTCGATTGGTTGCCGGAAACGGAAGCTGCTCACACCGAGTTCCGCTACGACCGTTTCGTTGCGGCTTTTGATCAGGCTGCGGGCGATAATTCGGACATTACGCTGGCCTATGTTGTCAGGGCCGTAACACCCGGCACCTACGATAACCCGGCTGCATCGGTGGAAGATATGTACCGCCCGCAGTTTTCGGCGCGCACGGCGACCGGTCGCATGGAGGTCCTTGCGGCGCAGCAATGATCAGGTGGCGAGCGTTCATCAGCGGTTTCTTCGTGGCGGCAGTCCTGACTGCCGCCTGTGTTTATACGCTGAACCGTCTGGACCATGCCTACCCGCCACCTCTGCAAAATGCCAGAATCGTCTCGCAGGAAGTGCTGGACAGGGACGGTAAGCTGCTGCGCGCTTTCGCTACCCCGCAGGGGCGCTGGCGGCTTCACACCGATGCCACAGAAGTCGATCCGCAATTCATCAACATGCTGGTCGCCTATGAGGATCAGCGGTTTTTCGACCATGGCGGCGTGGATTTTCAGGCCTTGGGGCGTGCCGCCTGGCAATTGCTGACCAATGGTCGCATTGTCTCCGGTGCCTCCACGCTGTCCATGCAGGTGGCGCGGTTGATAGAGCCGCGGACGGACCGTTCGCTCAGTGCCAAATTTCTTCAGATGGTGCGGGCATGGCAAATCGAGCGGCGCTTGACCAAGCCTGAGATCATCGACCTTTATCTGAACATCGCTCCCTATGGCGGCAATCTCGAAGGCGTGCGCGCAGCAAGTCTCGCCTGGTTTGGCAAGGAGCCGAAACGTCTCGATACGACAGAGGCCGCATTGCTGGTTTCCCTGCCACAACTGCCGGAAAAGCGACGTCCGGATCGCTTTCCCACTGCGGCGAAAGAAGCGCGCGAGCGCGTGTTGCAACGGCTCGCCGTCTCCCGCGTGGTCGGTGAGGGGGAAGCCGCCCGGGCCGCAGTCGCGGCCATTCCCGCAAAGCGCATCGATCTCCCTTCCTACGCGCCGCATCTGGCGCAGGCGGCGCGCGTCCGTTTTCCGCAGTCCTTGACCATAGGCTCGACGCTGCGTCTGCCCGTTCAAAAAGAGCTGGAAGAGCTGGCACAGCGCTCTGCTAAAAAGCTTGGAGACAAGGTCTCGGTCGCCATCGTCATGGCCGATAGCACGACGGGTGAGATCGTCGCGGAGGTCGGTTCGTCTGATTTTCTCGATAGTAACCGCCGTGGCTGGGTGGAAATGAGCCGCGCGGTGCGCTCCCCCGGCTCGACGCTCAAACCCTTCATTTATGGCCTTGCCTTCGAAAACGGCTTGATTGCGCAGGAAACCGTGATCGAAGATCGCCCGGCGGATTTTTCCGGCTACCGGCCACGCAATTTCGATATGCAATATCAGGGTGATGTCAGCGTTCGCCAGGCCCTGCAGCTCTCCCTCAACGTTCCCGCCGTGCGCCTGCTGGATGCCGTCAGTCCCGCTGCCCTGATGGTCCGGTTTCGCCGGGCCTCGGTTAAACTCACGCTGCCGAAGGCGGAAGCGCCGGGGCTGGCCATTGCGCTTGGCGGTGCCGGTCTCTCTCTCGTCGATCTCGTCCAGCTCTACGCAGCGCTGGCCAACAGCGGTCAGCCGGTGCAGTTGGGAGATGGGGTGCGCGGTAAACCGCAGATCCTCGATGTCGACCCGCTGTTTTCCAAGGCTGCGATCTGGAACATCAGCGATGTCCTGTCCGGCGTGTTGCCGCCGCTGGGCATGAAGCAGCGCGGCATCGCCTATAAAACCGGAACCAGCTATGGTTATCGCGACGCATGGTCTGTCGGTTTTGATGGTCGCTATGTCATCGGCGTATGGGCGGGGCGTGCCGATAACGGCTCGGTTCCCGGTCTTGCGGGCTATGTTTCCGCCGCACCCATCCTGTTCGAAGCCTTCACGAAATCCGGCGTTGCCATAACGCCATTCCCCCCTGCACCGGCTGGTACCTCCCGGCTGGCCTACAAGGATCTGCCCGCCAACCAGCGACGCTTCAGCGTCACCAGCAGCGGCCTCCTTTCAGCGTCGAGGCGCGAGCCATCACCGCAGATCGTCTATCCCCCGGAAGGCGCGCGGATAGAACTCTCCAGCCAGAGCGGCGATCTCTCGCCACTGGTCCTCAAGCTGCAAGGGGGACGTGCACCCTTCCACTGGCTCGCCAACGGCAAACCCTTGCCCGAACCCTCTCGCCGTCGAAGCAGCGAGTGGTTGCCGGAGGGGCAGGGTTTCTCGACGCTGACGGTGATCGATGCGGATGGACGGGCGTCCAGCGTTAGGATTTTTGTGGAATAAGGGTTGGTGCGGTGAAGATGGACGGGAGGTCGCGCCCAGCGAATCTCCCCACCTGAGGGGGAGATGCCCGGCAGGGCAGAGGGGGGTAAGCCACACCCTCTGACATATCCCTCAAGCCGTCCCGTCCACCAAAATAAACGGCTGCCCGCGAGAGCACATCTCGATCCGCGCATCGACTTTATAGATGTTCCGCAGCATATCAGGCGTAATCACGGCAGATGTCTGGCCACTGACGGCCATCTCGCCACCGGCGATGACGATCGTATGTTCGCAGTAGCGCAGCGCATGGTTCAGGTCGTGCAGGGCGATCAGAACGATCATGCCTTCGCGGCGGGCGAGGTTGGTGATGAAATCCAGCACCTCGACCTGCCGGTGAAGGTCGAGCGCCGAAGTCGGCTCGTCCATCAATAGGACTTCCGGTTTGCGCACCAGCGCTTGTGCGAGCGATACCAGCTGGCGTTGGCCGCCGGATAGTTCGCCAAGCCCGCGAAATGCCAGATCGTGGATGTTGAGCGCTTTCAGGATGGCGTCGATCTCGGCCAGCTCATCATCATGCACTTTCCAGCCGCTGCCCTGTTTGGCCGACAGAAGAATGGATTCGTAGACCGTCAGAACGGCATTGGCGCCGGTGTCCTGCGGCATGTAGCAGATGGTGCGTGGTCCTTGCTCTGTCTGCGACAGTGTCACGACGCCGGGGCCTTTGATCAGGCCTGCGATGCGTTTGAACAGGGTGGACTTGCCAGCCGCGTTCGGGCCGATGACGGCGGTTATGCTGCCAGCTTCCAGCATGTCCATGGTGACATTGGACAGCACCGTCGCACGCCCGTATTTGGCGCCGACATCCTGAAGGGCGAGGGCTACCATGCGCGTCTCCTGTTGGAGAAGATGAGAACAAAGAAGAAGGGCACGCCGACAAGCGCCGTGATGACGCCGATGGGCAGGATCGCACCGGGTATCAGCACCTTGCTGACAACAGATGTCACCGACAGCAGCAGCGCGCCACAAATAATCGAACCGGGCAGGAAGAACCGCTGGTCTTCACCCACCACCATGCGGGCAATATGCGGGCCGACGAGGCCGATAAAGCCGATGGTGCCGACGAAGGAAACGGGAATGGATGCCAGCAGGCTGACGGTCAGCATGGTGTGCAGGCGCAGGCGGCGCACATTGATGCCCATGCTGGCTGCCTTGTCATCGCCCAGGCGAAGCGCCGTCAAAGCCCATGCGTTCTTCATGAACAGCGGCACGGTCAGGACGAGGATGGCGCCTGTCACATAGACCTTGGCCCATGTCGCCTTGGTCAGGCTGCCCATGGTCCAGAACACGACGGCGGCCAGCGCCTGTTCGGAGGCCAGATATTCCAGCATCGAAAGGGCGGCGTTGAAGGTGAAGACGAGAGCGATTCCCAGCAGCACGATGGTCTCGACCGTCACGCCCCGCATGGTGGAGGCGAAGTGGATGAAAAGGGCGGCCACCATCGCCATGACGAAGGCGTTGATCGGCACCATATATTCGACGGCACCGGGAAAAAGCGCGACACCGCCAACCAGCGCAAGCGCTGCGCCAAAGCTGGCGGCGGCCGAAATACCGAGCGTGAACGGGCTGGCGAGCGGGTTGGCGAGAATGGTCTGCATCTGCGCGCCCGCAACCGACAGCGATGCGCCAACCGTCACGGCCATCAGCGCTATCGGCATGCGGATGTCCCAGATGACGACGCGCAGCTGGTTGGCCACGCCGGCGGGATCGAGGACGGCGCTGATCACCTGAGACAGGGTGTAGCGTGCCGGGCCAAGCGCCATATCGGTGGCAAGGCTGAGACACAGGGCGACGACGAGCCCGACCAGTATCAGAATGCGGCGGGCTGCCAGAGCGCGATATTGCGCGCCCCCGGTCTTCTCGACATGGGTTTCCACAATGGATGCCATTCAATTCGAGCCTTTTTCAAGTGAAACAAAGTATCCGGGCTTGTAGGTCACAGGCAGAAATTTCCGGTGAAATTCCTCGAAATTCTGTTCCGGGTTCAGGTCCGCAAAAAGCTCAGGGTGAAACCACTTGGCAAATTGCTGGATGGGATAGAACTCGTAGGGCGCGCCATAAAACTGGTGCCACACGGCGTGAACGTTACCGTTCTTCACGGCGTCCAGCTCGGGAAACGGCGTGCGTTCCATCAGCTTGGCCAGCCGTTCACGCGATAGGTCCATATCGGCACCACGTCCAACCGGCACGAACTGGTTGATGTCGGATTCAGCTGCCCAGTTGGAGCCGGTGACGATGACATGCTCCGGGTTGGAAACGATAAGCTGTTCGGGATTGAGGTCGCCGAAGGTGGTCTTGATGACGTCAGACGCGATATTGTGTCCACCTGCCTGCTCGACCATCGCGCCAAAATTGACGGGACCGAAGGTGCGGCAGCAATTGTTTTCGCCCGAAATCCCCGGTGCACGCTCGATGAAGACACCCGGCCGTGTCAGGTCCTTGACGGATGCCAGCCTGTCGGTCACCAGCGCGATCTGGTCATGACGATAGGCAATGAATTCTTCTGCGCGCGGCACCGCGCCGAAAATCTGGCCGAGAACGCGAATGGAATTTTCGCTGTTCTTGTCCGGGTCGAGACGGAAATCAAGATAGACGACCTTGATGCCAGCCGCCGCCGCCTTCTCCTCGAAGCCGCTTTCCTTGGCGGTCTTTTCGACTTCCAGATTGAGCGTGATGACATCGGGTGTCAGCGCAATCGCCGCTTCGAGGCTGAAATCGCCCTGCGGTAGATAACCGAACAGCGGTAGCTTTTCGATCTGCGGGAAACGCTCGATGTAGGCCTTATAGCTGTCGGGGTCTTTCTTCACGAGATCGTCGCGCCAGCCGACGATGGTATCGAAAGTCTTTTCACCAAGCAGGGCCGCGATGACGTGAATTTGGCGCGCTTCACCCACGATAACGCGTTTGGCCGGTACGTCGATCTCGACCTTGCGGCCTGCGGAGTCGATGATTTCCGTTGCCGACGCCGACGTCGCAATGATGACAGGCGTTGCAATGAGGGCGAGTATGAAGGCAGCGATCCGTTTTAAATTCCTGTGCGGCACGGGCGGTCCTTTCCATCTGAAAATGTATTTTGGCGAAGCCGTCAATACGGCTCCGCCAGATGTCGGATCGGCGCTCCCCCTTCGCCGTTCTGATATTTACTTGTCGTCCTTCAGGGACACGAAGTAGCCGGGCTTGTAGTCAAGCGGCAGGAAGCGGGCATGCAGTTCCCTAAAGGTCGCTTCCGGGTCCAAGTCTTTAAACAGCTCCGGGTGCAGCCACTTGGCAATTTCCTGAATGGCCACGAACTGGTACGGGTTGTTGTAGAACTGATGCCAGATGGCGTGAACATTGCCGTCCGCGACAGCCTTGACGCCGGTAAAGGCCGGACGCTTTGTCAGGTTCTCAAGCTTGCGACGGGCTTCCTTGAGGTCTGCGCCGTAACCGACACCAA
This sequence comes from Agrobacterium bohemicum, assembly GCF_001562555.1. Taxonomy (NCBI): domain Bacteria; kingdom Pseudomonadati; phylum Pseudomonadota; class Alphaproteobacteria; order Hyphomicrobiales; family Rhizobiaceae; genus Agrobacterium; species Agrobacterium bohemicum. The sequence continues at coordinate 2,536 of NZ_KQ961033.1, read as the reverse complement.
CCCAGTCGCCGCCGGGAACGTAAGCATCCCACTTGCCGCCGGTGATGATGATTTGGTCCGGGTTGGAAGCGATCACCTGTTCCGGGTTCACGGTGCCGAATGTGCCGGGAATGATGTCCTTGGCCATGTTGATGCCACCGGCAATCTCGACCATCTTGCCGAAGTTCTCGTTGCCGAAGGACATGCAGCAATCGTCGGAATAACCACCTGCGCGCTCAACGAAGACGACCGGGCGTTTCGGCTTGTCCTTGTCCAGCACGTCGGTCACGCGCTTGATGCTGTCAGAGCGGAACTTGATGAACTCTTCGGCAATGTCCTGCTTGCCCATCAACTGGCCCATGACGCGCATGCTCGGCTCGGTGTTTTCCATAGGCTTTTCGCGGAAGTCGACATAAACCAGGGGAATGCCGACCTTGCCGAGCTTCTCGATGTAACCGGCCTCTTCGGTCGCGGTCTTGGCATCGATGTTCATCAGAATGACGTCGGGCTTCAAGGCTACCGCCTGTTCGATATCGAATGTGCCGTCCTTCATGCCGCCGAAGGTCGGCAGTTTGGCAATGTCAGGATATTTCGCCAGATAGGCCTGGTAGGATTCCGGGTCTGCCTTTGGCAGGTCATCGCGCCAGCCGACGACGTGTTCGAACGGGTTTTTCTTGTCGAGCGCGGCAAGGAAATAGATCTGTCGGCCTTCGCCGAGAATGACGTGCTTGACCGGCACGTTGACCTCCACATCGCGGCCCGTCACATCCTTGATTGTTACCTTTTCGGCAAAGGCGGGAAAGACGGTGGAAACGAGAAGACCCATTGCAAGAGCGGCGGATTTGCCTGTAATGCGCATCGAAATTGTTCTCCGGTAAAACTAAATGCGCTTTATTGTTTTATGACTATCAAAGTCAAGTTTTATCTTTTAGAGCATTTCGAAGGTAAAGATCGCGAAGGTTGGATGTCATGGACGGCGCAAAAGAATACGGCAGTAATTTCGGTCTTCGGGATGAAATAAAGGCCTATTGGTCCAGCCGCGCCGCCACCTTCGACCTGTCTCCCGGCCATGAGATTTTCTCCGAAGAAGAGCGTGCCGCCTGGCATCGACTGGTCGAAAAACATCTGGGGCAAGGCGAGGGTAAAAGCGCGCTGGACCTGGCGTCAGGCACCGGCGTCATCTCCCATCTGATGGATGATCTCGGCTACCGGGTCACCGGGCTGGACTGGGCGGAGCCGATGCTGGAACGGGCCAAAGCCAAGGCGAAAACCCGCAATCGGGCCATTTCCTTCCGCATGGGCGATGCGGAAAACACCATGGAGCCAGATGGCGCCTATGACGTCATCATCAACCGCCATCTGGTCTGGACACTGGTTGATCCCAAGGCGGCGTTTCACGAATGGCTTCGGGTCCTGAAACCCGGCGGCAGGGTGCTGATTGTCGATGGCGATTTCGTCAATGTCAGCCTTGCCGAGAGGTTCCTGAAAAGCCTTGCTGCACGGCTGATCAAACTCGGCGTTTTGAAACCGGAACCGGTGCATATGCCCGCCGATATGGCGGGGGTGCACAACAGCATTCTCTCCCGTGTCTACTTCTCTCAAGGCGCCCGTGCCGAGGCGGTGGCTGGTCTGTTGCGGGACGCCGGGTTCGAAGACGTGGTGATCGATCGGAATATGCGTGACATCCACAAGTCCCAGGCAAAAAACTGGAACGTCCTCAAAGCCGCTGCCCGCGGTATCCAGCATCGCTACGCCGTGTGTGGACGTAAACCGGCTTAAAATCTCACGCCGATCTTGAGCGGTGCCGATAGTGCGCGGAGCAAGCCTCTTCCCGATCTAGACTGATTTTGAAGAGGCGCGGGGTTGCAGGCAGACTTTTCAAGGGCGCTGTGCGCCAATTCAGCATGAGGTTGGAGCAAGCCGCTCACCCCCCCTCTGTCCTGCCGGACATCTCCCCCTCAGGTGGGGAGATTGGTAAAAGGCACGCTGACTGCTCCAATCGTAGCCGTCAGAGGGATGCACCGGCAAAACAGGCTGTCGTCCCCGCCGCAACGTTCAAGATGTCCGGTGAGCCCGCCCCCAGCCAATCTCCCCACCTGAGGGGGAGATGCCCGGCAGGGCAGAGGGGGGTGAGCCACACCCGCCAACGCAACAATGAAAATACTTCCCAACCAAATCAATCCCTTACCAAAAATCCGCACGAAACTGCAAAAAATCCCCCCACACTTTTCTCCACCTCCCGCGAATCACCCGCACAATTGTCCCGTTCCGCCCTCGGATACACCGCAAGGCGTTGCGGCGAGGCGGGACCGGCGCTGGTGACAGGGAGGTTACGCATCCTCTCTGTCACCGGGGTCCGGCAGCAATCCCCCCGGCGGCAACGGGAGGAGGAGGACACCGGTTTCGGACCGGCCAGTGTCATTCTCCCGATGCCCGACCTGGCCGCGTCGTGAGGTAAAGACTGAACGTCTTCGCCATATCGATGCATCCGCCAGGAGCTTGGTCGCCGGGTGTACCGACAGCTCATCGTCCCCCAGGTCGAACGCGACCACGGGGA
>NZ_KQ961032.1:0-209682 GCF_001562555.1 Agrobacterium bohemicum | reverse complement strand
ACATAAGCCTGTCCTCAAGCCTGTGCTTGAGCCTTTCTGCTTATGCCGACTGTCCGGTCGAAATGGGGTGCAGTTCACTCTGTCGGCGTTGAACTTTAACCTGCCACTTTCGTTGTTATCCTGTCACCGTACAGAGATGAAAGGATAGTGGAATGAACGATACCGCATCGCCCGTAGAGATCGAAAGCGCCATTCGCACCATACAAACCGATCTTCCGGTCAATGCCACGTTCCACGTCTGGCTCAAGGCAAAAAAAGACGACGAGCCGGGTTCGGTGTCCTTTTCGAACCACAACGGCAAATTCGGCGAAGTCTCCAGCACCAATCTGGATGAGTATAATTTTCGTATCTATCAGGTTTTCGGCGGCGGTCGCGTCGAGTTGAGCTATGATACGGTCACGACTGCCGTTTCGGTCATGTACTGGTTCATCGCCTCGGACGTCTTGGAAACCGGCATCACCGTGGTCCATACCAAGCCTGACAATGCCGCTCCCGACCTGCCGGAGAGCTACCATTTCCGCCCGCCCTTTGGCTGGATGAACGACCCCAACGGCTTTGGCCGTTTCGAGGGACGCCCGCATCTGTTTTATCAGCATTATTCCCACGGGTTGCGCTGGAACACCATGCATTGGGGCCATGCGGTCTCTTCGGATTATCTGCGCTGGCGGCATCTGCCGATTTTCCTCTTCCCGTCCGAAGACCTGACGACACGGCCGGACAAGCGCGGTGGTGCCTATTCCGGCTCCACCATTCCACTGGTGGAAGGTACGGGGATTCGTGTGTTCTTTACCGAGCAGGTGCAGGACCGGGTCCCGGAACAGCAGATTCAACTGACCGCAACTTCGTCGGATCTCATCATGGCAGGTCAAGCTGAGGTGATCCTCGGCAACCGCCCCGATGGACAGGGACTGACGACGGACTTCCGCGATCCTTATGTGGTGCGCGGCCCGGATGGCCTATGGAAGATGCTGTTGGGAAGCCAGAGCGATGGCGGCGGCGTCATTTTGCTCTACGAAACACAGGACCCGACGGCTGCATCCGGCTGGACATATGTTGGCAAGCTTTGGGTAGAAACGCGTTATAAGACCACGGCCATCGAATGCCCCTGCCTGCTGCCCCTTGATGGCCCCGCCAATGCGCGCTCCACGCGCTGGGTGCTGACCTATGGCCTCATGCATTCGGAAGATGCCGCGACGGGCCGCAAGAACCTGACGATGGCAGATGTCGGCTGGTTCGATGGCAAGACATTCGTCAAGGAATTCGGCCAGGAACTGGATTTCGGCACGGACAATTACGCCTTCCAGGCGTTTCTGGATGGAGACACCATCGTCGGCATCGGCTGGCTGGCCAACTGGGCGGATGCAACGCCGGAAATCGATTTCCCCACGGCAATGACGCTGCCCCGCCGCATGCATTTTTCCCACGGCGCGCTTTTGACGCCACCCATCGGGGCGGCGGAAAGCCTTCGTCACCGCATTCTGGACAGAACCCGCCTGGCGGCGGGAGAGCGGGTGGAGTTCTCCACCGGGGCTGTTGAACTGCTGTTCGAACTGACCAAACCTGGCCTTCCCTTCGAACTGGAACTGGACCACCCCAGCGCCAAACTCGGCGTCGTCTGCGATGACACCGGCCTGTGGATTCGTCACGAAGATGGCCGAGGCAGCCCGTCACCACGCTATATTTCAGAAGGCGCCCGCCCCTTCCGACTGCGAATTTTCCTCGATTACGGCTCCATCGAGGTCTTCGCAGACCATGGCCGTTACGTCGGAACCAAGCGCATAGAGAGCTTCGAGCCGGTGCGCGCCGCTCACCTGAAAAGCATTGATGGAGCGGTGGCACATGCCACCATCTGGGCGCTAAAACAGTAATCGCGCAGGAACATTCCTCCCGCTGGCCAGTTCTCTGGATAACAGAAATATCCAGAGGAGAGCTCCGTGCCCAAAACTCAGGAAACCGATCCCGTTCTATTTCCGTCTGAGGCAAACGAAAACAAAGTTCAAAAAAAGCGCGCCGGACGCGGCATCATCCTCGTGATCGCAGGTGTCGGCATCATGGCCTTCGTCATCTATCTGGCGATGGTCGTGGTGATGACGACCCAGTCATAAAGCCGACAAACGCCGACACGCTTCCACAAACCCGATAGGAAACCACCATGGACCCGCGCAAGCCCCTGACAGAAAACGAAGATGCACTCGATCAGGAACTCGTAGACCTGGACGTCAGCGACCTACCCGAAGAAGGCGAACTCCCGCAGCAGGTCGAGCAGGAACTGCGAGACGAAGAAGCCGAAACCGATGACGACCCCTATCAGGAAAGCGACGACGCCTTGCCCGATGACCTCGAAGAAAAAGTCATCGACCGCAACCCGTCCCGCGAAGGCGGAACGTTCGACGAGGTATGATCGTCAAAAAGGGTGATCCCAGATCACCTTTTTCTTTACCCCACCCGTTCCGGGCTATACCCCACCTCGCGCATCGCTTCCTCCGCGGTCGAAGCGTCGCCGGAAACACTTACATGGTGGGTGCTTAGATCGACGCTTACATCCGCGCCGGGAAGCACATCCGCCAGCGCGCCGCGAATGGTTTTCTCGCAGTGTGCGCAGGTCATGTCGGGTACTGCGAAGGTTGTGGTCATTTCGATTTCCTTCTTATTTTCAACAGGCTGAGGCGTTTCATTTTCCCGCAACCGACGCGTCGATACCTGCCAGATCGTCCAGAATGGGGCAGTCGGGCCGGTGGTCGCCGCCGCAGCAATGGGCGAGATGGGACAGCGTTTTCACCATGCTTTTCATGTCTGCGATCTTGCGTTCCAGATCGGCGATGTGAGCCAGCGCGATGTCCTTGACGGCTGCGCTTTCGCGGGTTTTGTCCTGCCAGAGTTTCAGCAGGGTTTCTGTCTCTTCCAGCGAAAAACCCAGCGTGCGGGACCGCTTGATGAAGCGCAGATTGTGCACGTCATCATCGCCATAGGTACGGTAGTTGTTGCCCGTCCGGGCCGGTGGCGTGATGAGGCCGATCTGCTCGTAATAACGGATCATCTTGGCCGATACGCCCGATGCCTGCGAGGCTTCCCCGATATTCATCAAGCCACCCTTATCGTTTTGAGTCTCAGCGCGTTGCCGAGAACGAAGACCGAGGACACTGCCATGGCCCCTGCCCCGATCATCGGAGACAGCATGATGCCGAAAGCGGGGTAGAGCGCGCCAGCCGCGACGGGAATGAGCGCCGCGTTGTACCCGAAAGCCCAGAACAGGTTCTGGCGTATGTTGCGCATTGTGGCGCGGCTCATTTCTATCGCATGGACCACGCCCATGAGATCACCACCCACCAGCACCACATCGGCACTTTCGATGGCAACATCGGTGCCAGTCCCTACAGCGATGCCGACATCGGCTTCCGCCAACGCTGGCGCATCGTTGATGCCATCCCCCACGAAGACCAGCCTTTTGCCGCCTTCACGCAGATCACGGATCGCCTGCACCTTGCCTTCCGGCAATACCTCTGCCACCACCGTTTCAATGCCCACCTGTAGCGCGATGGCCCTTGCTGTGCGGGCATTGTCGCCCGTTACCATTGCCACACCGATGCCCATGGCTTTCAGCGCTCTGATAGCTTCGATGCTCGACGGTTTCAGCGGGTCTGAAACGGCAATCACCGCCGCCAATTTGCCATCGATGGCGGCGTAAAGCGGCGTCTTGCCCTCATCGCCCAGCCGCTCGGCGGCTTGTGCGAACGGTGCGACGGAAAGACCGAGCTTTTCCATGAAGCGGTCTGCGCCGACGTCTATCCTGCGATCATCGACGGTGGCAGAGATGCCGTAGCCGGTGACGCTTTCGAAGTTGGTGATGGAATATTCAAGCCCTGTAGAGGGCGTCATGTGTTTAGCAGCGGCCGCCCGCACAATGGCCTCAGCAATCGGATGCTCCGACCTACTCTCAACCACTGCCACCAGCCTCAAAACTTCGCTTTCATCAAAACCCTCAGCCACGACCAGATCGGTCAGTTCCGGCCTACCCTTGGTGACCGTTCCAGTCTTGTCCATCACCACGATCTCCGCGGAACGCAGCGCCTGCAAAGCCTCACCCTTACGGAAGAGAACACCGAGCTCCGCAGCCCTGCCCGTGCCGACCATGATCGATGTCGGCGTGGCCAGTCCCATGGCGCAGGGGCAGGCTATGATAAGCACGGCGACTGCACTGATCAGCGCGTAGGTATAAGCGGGCTCAGGCCCGAATACCGACCAGACTGCAAAGGTCAGCAGGGCAATGGCGATAACGACAGGCACGAACAGGGCCGTAACCCGGTCCACCAGCAATTGAATGGGCAGCTTTGCGCCTTGGGCCTGCTCCACCAGAGCGATGATCTGCGCCAGCATGGTATCGGTCCCGACCTTGGTGGCGCGGAATTTCAGCGTGCCATTCTTGTTGATGGTGCCGCCCGTGACATGGCTGCCCGTCGTCTTTTCCACCGGCACCGGCTCGCCTGATATCATCGATTCATCGATATAGGATGCGCCCTCCACCATCTCGCCGTCTACGGGCAAGCGTTCCCCAGGGCGAATGATGACGATATCGCCCGTGGCAACCTCGTCAGCTGCGATATCCAGCACCTGCCCGCTCCGCTCCACCCGGGCCGTCTTGGCCTGAAGGCTTGCCAGCTTGCGAATGGCATCGCCTGTTTTGCCACTGGCGCGAGCCTCCAGCAACCGCCCGGTCAGGATGAGCGTGACGATGACGGCGGCGGCCTCATAATAGACATGCCGGGCATTGTCAAGCAGCAGACCGGGCGCAAAGGTCGTGACCAGCGAATAGAGATAGGCCGCACTTACCCCAAGCGCCACCAGCGAATTCATCTCCGGCGCACCCTGCGCCAATGCCGGAAAACCCGATTTCAGAAAGCGCCATCCCGGCCCAAAAATCACCACCGTCGCCAGTGCGAAATAGACGTAATAAAGCGTCTGCGTCTCGATGACGCTCATCAGCCAATGGTGCATCGGCTCGTAAACATGGCCGCCCATTTCCAATATGAAAAGCGGCGCGGTAAAGATGGCGGCGAGCATTACATCGCGTTTCAGCGTCGTTTCGGCACCGGCATGGTGCATGTGTTCATGGCTGTGTGCCGCGTGATCGTGGGCAGAGGATGTAGGGGCGTTCAACGTAAAACCGGCAAGCCTTGCCGTTTCCACCAGCACTTCACGCTGACGACCGCCACCGATGTTTTCGATGATCACGGCACCGCTTTCTGCGTTCACCTCAGCGCCAACAGTCGTCGCAACAGCCTCCAGCACGCCCTTCAGCCGTGCGGCATCATCTGCACCTCTAAGGCCATGCGCTGCCAGTTCGATGATCTGCGGCGTGACCTCATAACCGATCTTCTTCACCGCTGCGGCAAGCGTTTTCGCGGAAAAGCCTTCAGTTCGGTCAACCGTCAGCTTCTTCGTCGCAAAATTTACCGAACTCGTCACCACCCCCGGCACCTTGGCCGCGGCGGTCTCAACGCGACGCACGCAGGACGCGCAGGTCATGCCTTCCACGGACACCGAAATCGGCTCGGCTACGGGTATTGTCTTGACTGTCTCGTTCATGGGATTTCCCCTTTCGAGACTTTATGTAATGCTTCCCATGATGGGAAGGTCAAGGGAGACATATTATTTATCTGAGACTTGGGTCAGGTGAATGTTTTACTCGCCAGCTTTTGCCGTCACGCCACTCGCCTTTACCGATGCACCGAAAACTTCGGGATGTCCCTCAAAAACTCCTCGCGCACCACCTGCCCCATGGGCTTGTCCGATGGTTTGTCCGCCACGCGGAAGCGCACGAAAACGATGTGTTGACCTTCACGTTCTGCCCAGCCCACGAACCAGCCATAGGGGCGGTTGGGGTCTGCTTTGCCGTCATCGCCTTTGAGCGTACCGGTGCCTGTGATGCCGTGGGCGCTCCAGGCCTCGGCGCCGTCATAGACGGGAATGATGGCCTTGGTCTTGTTTTGCGCATCGCGGGAGAAGGGTAGATTGTTGGCCAGCAATCGGCGCATGAAGCCGATCTGCTCCACCGGGGAAATGGCAAGCGACGTGTCAACCCAGGCGTCCGTCAGACCATTATCCTTGCCAGCCTCGCCCGCCACATCCGCGTTACCAAAACCCAGACGCTTAACATAGGCGGCAAATTTTTCCTGGCCGAGACGGCTGGTGATTTCACGCGAATACCAACGGATGGATTCTTTCTGCCACGTTGTCGGGTCAACCTTCTTGCGCTCCTGCGGCTGTGCCTCCATGCCTTTTTGCCACTCCCAGACGGGATTGAACTCATCGAGCAGAATACCGGAATCATAACCAATCAGCGCCAGTGGCACCTTGAAGGTGGCGGACGGAGATACGCGCTTGTCGCAGGTGCCCTGCTGGGTGATGACGGCACCGGTTTCCACCGATGTCACGAAGGTGCATTCATAAGGCTGTGTTGCGGCATGAGCCCAAACGGGCGACAGGCCGAAAGCGGCTAGGCACAGAGCTTTAAGAACGGCGCAGCGGGGCAGCATGCATTTTCCTTGAATGTATCACCGCGATGACAGCGGGCAGCGGACGTCTGAGATGGATTATCCGTTTTAATAACGGGCAGATGGGGCAGGAATAGGACGACACCCACTCCGACGACCTCACCTCTGCTGCGCCTTCGGTTGCTCCCCCACCGTCAGCGGCCAGTCCACCACATAATTTTCAAAGTCATCCACATCGACCTGCTTTTCATTCACTGTCCGTCCGCGTGCGGAGATGCCTGCGATATGCACCGTCTCAGGGTCGCCCGAGATGAGATGATGCCACCAGTAGAGGTCTTCGCCATCACGCACCAGCGCATAGGCGCAGGTCGGTGGCAGCCAGCCGATTTCATTGACCAGCTTGAGGTTGAGCTGAATACAGTCAGGCACCGTATCGAACCGGTTGGGGTAATCCGAACACTGGCAGCTGTCGCCATCCAGCAACTGGCAGGCAACGGAGGTGAAGACCACGTCGCCGGTGTCCCAGTCTTCCAGCTTGTTGAGACAACACAGGCCGCAGCCATCGCACAGGCTTTCCCATTCGGTGTTACTCATTTGCGCCAGCGATTTCGTTTTCCAGAATGGCGCGTCACTCATCGTTAACATTTCCGTTCCATTTTGCATCATCGGGCGGCAACATGGCCCGGCCCGTTTTGTCGTGTCGCAATCTTCCAGATTATAAGATAATCCTTAAATCTGGCGGAGTAGTGTTGAGGGAATGACCCGCGCAAGGTTGCCGCGTCAAGCAGACGCTCGAAATATCGAACAGGAATTCGTTTTACGTGCAGGAAGATAAGAACAAGAAACAGGCGCGCCGTAAACGCCATATTCTGCTGCGCATCGATTCATGGATCGATTCCGGCCTTTGGACCTCTGCATCCCGCTTTTTCGACTTCTGGGAAGACGTCACCGTCGCGTCCCGCAAGCTGCACGTGCGCGGCTGGAAGAAATTTCTCATCAACATCGCCGATGACGCCCTGACGGTGGGGACCGCCGGTACGGTGCTGATGCTGGCGCTGGCACTTCCCGCCTTCGAGGAAACCAAGAAGGACTGGCGTTATCGCGGTGATTTCGCCGTCACGTTTCTGGATCGCTATGGCAACACCATCGGCCATCGTGGCATTATCCACGAAGATTCCGTGCCGATCGACCAGATGCCGGATCATTTCATCAAGGCCGTTCTGGCGACCGAAGACCGTCGTTTCTTCGACCATTTCGGCATCGATTTCATCGGCCTTGCCCGCGCCATGAGCGAAAACGCCCGCGCAGGCGGCGTCGTGCAGGGCGGCTCGACGCTGACGCAGCAATTGGCAAAGAACCTGTTTCTGACCAATGAACGTTCGCTGGAACGCAAGATCAAGGAAGCCTTTCTGGCGCTGTGGCTGGAAGCCAACATGTCCAAGAAGGAAATCCTCAGCCTTTACCTCGACCGCGCCTATATGGGCGGTGGCACCTTTGGTGCAGCGGCAGCGGCGCAGTTTTATTTCGGCAAGAACCTGACGGATGTGACGCTGGCGGAATCCGCCATTCTCGCCGGCCTGTTCAAGGCGCCCGCAAAATATGCACCGCACGTCAACCTTCCTGCCGCGCGCGCGCGCGCCAACACCGTGCTCTCAAACCTCGTGCAAGGCGGGTTGATGACGGAGGGTCAAGTCGTCGGCGCACGCCGCAACCCGGCCACCGTCATCGACCGCGAAGACGTGAAAGCGCCGGACTATTTCCTCGACTGGGCCTTTGACGAGGTGCAGAAGCTGGCCAAGGACGGCAAGATCAAGGACCACACGGTGGTCGTTCGCACTACCATCGACAGCGGCCTTCAACAGGCGGCTGAACAGGCCATGGAAGGCAGTCTTCGCGAGTTCGGCGAAGGCTACAAGGTGAAGCAGGGCGCGATGGTGATGATCGAAAATGGTGGCGGCATCCGCGCCATGGTCGGTGGTCGCGACTATGGTGAAAGCCAGTTCAACCGCGCAACCGCTGCCCTTCGCCAGCCCGGCTCTTCGTTCAAGGTCTACACCTACTCCGCCGCCATGGAGAAGGGTTACAAGCCGGAAACGCTGATTTCAGATGCGCCCGTAACATGGCGCGGCTGGTCGCCGCAAAACTATGGCCGCTCCTATGCGGGCAAGGTGACATTGCAGACCGCACTTGCCAAATCCTACAACACCGTGCCGGTGCGCCTTGCCAAGGATGTGCTGGGCACGCAGGTGATTGCCGATACGGCGAAGGCCATGGGCGTTGCCACACCGCTGCGCACCGACAAGACCATTCCGCTCGGCACCTCCGAAGTCACCGTGCTGGATCAGGCCACGGGCTACGCCGTGTTCCCGGCCGACGGCATGCAATCGCGCCGCCACGGTATCGCGCAGGTGCTGGATTACGAAGGCAAGGTTCTCTACGATTTCGACCGTGACGAACCGCCCGCCCAGCGCGTGCTGTCCGAAGAAGCCAATTCCAAGATGAACCGCATGCTGGTGACCATCCCCGTCGAGGGAACGGCGCGGCGCGGCGCACTGGATAACGGCATCGTCTCCGGTGGCAAGACCGGCACGTCGCAATCCTACCGCGACGCCTGGTATGTCGGCTTTACCGGCAACTACACAACTGCCGTCTGGTTCGGAAACGACGACTTCACCTCTATGAACAACATGACCGGCGGCGCGCTGCCCGCCATGACGTTCAAGCGGCTGATGGACTACGCCCACCAGGGCATGGAACTGCGCCCCATCCCCGGCATCCAGAACCCGCTGCCATCAGGCTCCCGCCCTCGTCCCGCCACAGGCGCCGAAGTAGCCTCCACAGACGCCAACGCCCTACCAGCCCTCACCCGCCCCCGGTCTCTATCCGCAGAGGCAACGCGGGTTATCCGTTCGATTGGCAAGAAGTTGAGGGACGCCTCCGCGCCTTCTTTGACGGTGCAGAAAGTGGCCGAGGTTGGTGGAGATGGCGGCGTAAAGCGGTAGTTTTACTGCCTTTCGCCAGCCTGCGCTCCCAGCCTACACTACTTCTCGACACTAACGTGTCAGCCGCGCATCGCGCCACGCAAATTCCACATTCTGTACCTCTGCCCTTTCAAGCGCTTTCTTCATCGAGAAGTTGGACGCCTCTGTCTTTCAATGCTTTCAGAAGCTTGGGGCCTGACTTGCTGTTTTCCAAACCGCTTAAGCGTTTCAAGTTTGGTAAAAGGGCGAGGTCATCAATTGCCTTGTTGGTAATTTTTATGACTTCATCGCCAGCACCAGGGTCCCAGAAGGGGAACAAGTTATCGAGAAAACGCGAACCACCATCGATGCCGCTTGATTGATGTAAGGTTTCGACTTGGTACAGAAGGTCGTCGGGAATCGCGAGGTTCTGGAAATATGTCTTTGCCTCCGGAATGATTTCATATCCATCCGACTCTATGTCGATTTCACGCTTTTCGTACTCTTTTGCAAACTCGTGAATGTCGAACACAGGCGTCAGTATTTTCCGCCGATACATCAACTCCTCTATGACGAGAAGCTTGAGGCCAAAGTCCCTGAACCTGTTGTCCGCGGCCTTTGGCATTGGAAATGTCTTTGGCTTATTTTTGTAGTCCAAGGCGTCGCGTAGCAACGCCACTATTTTTTCGCTGCTGCCCAAAGGCAGTTGCTGGCTTGAAACTTTAAGCGCCTTGCGTGTCACGGCTGAAACTGCGACCCGGCGTACGGCTTGTTTCCATCGCTGCTCATTCCAGCTTTCAAAATCGCTTTCTATCAGCGCTAACTCTTTACGGTATTTTTCCAGAAACTCGATATCGTGCTTTTTCACATCTTCCGCAGATGCCCAGCGTTCACTTTTGTATTTTTTCGATGCTATGCGCTGTTCAGCATTAGCAACCTGATCTCGCGCGCGCGCGATTTCGGTGGCTTGCGTGGTTGTTTGCACGGCAAGAGGCGTGAGGATAAGCTTCTCCACAAACGCAGCCACTGTTTCCGGCGGCCAGGACTTTGAGTCCCGAAGCGTCAGGACCAGAATATCTGCAGATTTTACGTAGAGAAAATCTGTTTTCCAAGCATGGTGACCCAGCATGTTCGAGGCAATGTGGGGTATTGGGCCCTCTCCCAAATTGCGTCGCTCCAATGCATAAAAACGTAGGAGATCACTCACGAGGACTGCTCCCTCAGAATTATTCATAAGCATCTCACCGAGAACCAAACTTTTCTGGGCTGGAAATGCTCGGAATAGCCTCAACACCATTGGATGAAGCTCTGCCTCGATCTCTGGCGTCTGCACATTGTGAGGCCGATGCCAGCAGTATAATTCCAACATCGCTGTCGGGATGTCACCTAAATTGCCGGTATCCATGTGGCTATGGACTGTGCTTACCAGTCGATCAGCCGATGTCAGCGCTACCTCTAGCAGCGCTTTGTGCTCCTGATGCCGTTCGATAAGCACCCGGAAAGCCCCTTCACGCGCTCTGCCTGGCATAGATGTTGATGGAGACGAAAACAGCATTATGAATTTGTAGGCGTGCGTCTCTTCAATATTTTCGTCGGCTTCATGTGTCAGCGCAATTCGCAGGCAGTGAAAATAAACATCATATAACGCTTTGATAAGCGAAGGATCATCATCCATAAGCGTATGAAATTTGGCTCGGATGTCAGACAACGCTTCATAATCATCAGCACTTGCCAACTTTATCTCTTGGAAAACGAGTCTGACTTTTTCAGGCATTTCCAGAATCATCGACGCCTCCTGATCACTTTTCTTCAACCACGGCGTGTTTTATAATTACGGCGATTTTGGTTCGCTATCGCTCAAAAGAGTAGACGGCCACACGGTCTGCAACCAATACTCGGTCCATCCGTTTGGTTATTGTATTAAATTTCCAAAAACCACACTTCCACCTTTCCATACCCCCGGCTGGAGCCATCCATGAGTGACGAGCCTCGCAGAGATGCCTCTGCCTATCCCTTTCAATCCCTCTTCGTCCCGTTTCCTTTCGTGTGCTTTTCACTGGCGCTGGGGACGGATATTGCGTTTTGGCAGACGGCGGAGGTGATGTGGCAGAATTTTTCGGCTTGGTTGCTGTTTGCCGGGCTGGTGTTTGGCGGTTTGGCGGTGCTGGCGGGGTTGATCGATCTGTTGCGGGTCCGCACGCGGCCGATGCGGCCTTCGTTTTTCGCGATCATTCTGTTTCTGGTGATGCTGGTTCTGGCGTTTACCAACAGTCTTGTCCACGCAGGTGATGGATGGACGGCGGTTGTGCCTTATGGGCTGCTGCTATCGCTCGTTACCTTTGTTGTTTCGCTGATGACGGTTGCTGCTTCTACCCGCAAATATGCAAGACTGGCTTGGAGAGTATGATGGTCGCGACACGCTTTTTCCGTACTGCCGTTCTTCTGGGCAGCGTTGCCATTATCCTGCCCGCATGCAGCGATCAGAACGATAATTTCGACCTTTCGCAGCAGATCGGCGCAGACCCCGTATTGCCGGAACCATCAACCAGCTTTCTGCCCGATCTGAAGGTGGCGGAGGTGGTTGGCTGGAAGGATGGCGAGATGCCGACCGTGCCGGAAGGATTGAAAATTACCGCCTATCAGAAGGATCTGGTCAATCCGAGAACCGTGCATACGCTGCCGAACGGTGACGTGCTGGTGGTGCAGTCGCGCGGCCCGAAGGGACAGGCGCCGACACGGCCCAAGGATATCATTCGCGGCTGGATCATGGCCATCTCCCACGGTGAAACCGGCGAGGTCAAGGAAAGCAACATCATCACGCTTCTGCGCGATACCAACCGCGATGGAACGGTCGATGAACGACATGATCTGCTGACAAAACTGGATTCGCCCTTCGGCCTCGCCTTTGCCGACAACACGCTCTATGTGGCAACATCGAACCAAATCCTCGCATACCCCTACCAACTCGGACAGAACGAGATTACGGCGCCGCCACGGGTTTTGACCCAGCTTCCCGGCGGGCCGATCAACCACCACTGGACCAAGGATCTGGCGCTGAGCCCGGATGGCAAGTTCCTGTATGCATCGGTTGGCTCCAATTCCAATATCGTCGAAAACGGGTTGGAAGCGGAAAAGAACCGCGCCGCGATTTTGCAGGTGGACCGGCAGACAGGGGCATTCAAGCTGTTCGCATCCGGCCTTAGAAACCCCAACGGTCTGGCCTTCAATCCTGAGAGCAAGGAGCTTTGGGCCGTCATCAACGAGCGTGATGAGCTTGGGCCGAACCTCGTTCCCGACTATATGACATCCGTCAAGGAAGATGGCTTTTATGGCTGGCCTTGGAGTTATTATGGCAACCATGTCGATGCCCGTGTGCACCCGCCGCGCCCTGATATGGTGGCCAAGGCGACCAAGCCGGATTATGCGCTGTCCAGCCATGTCGCAGCGCTCGGCCTGACATTTACGTTGAACTCCGCCATGCCAACCGCCTATGCCAACGGCGCTTTCATCGGCGAACACGGAAGCTGGAACCGCAATGCCTTCAATGGATACCGCGTGACCTACGTGCCGTTCGAAAACGGCAAACCATCCGGCAAGACGCAGGATGTGGTGACCGGGTTCATTCAGGGCGACAAAGCGAGAGGCCGTCCCGTGGGAGTCGGCATCGATGGTACCGGGGCTTTGCTGGTGGCTGATGATGCCGGGAATACGGTCTGGCGTGTGGCCGCAGCGGATGGCAAGATGACACCAGCACCTGTTGCGACTGACGATGTGTCTGGCGTAGCGGCGGCAGTACCGGCCGCGCCATCCGCACCGGCCACAACGCAACCTGTTCAATGACGGGTGGTAGTGGGGGCTCGCCCCCAAGCCGCCTTGGGGTCATCAAGCCGACACCGTCCAAGCGTGTTTGCGATGTGTGAACGCTAATTCAGCACATCGTCAGCAAAGGTCGTGGAGATTTATGCAAAGCCCGCCTCGGCGTCGTTCTGCCCATTTCCCCGAAACGGAATCAATGCTAACGCTCACCTGTTCCAAAACGGGAAAACAGCGTGTTCCGAGTTCCATTCCTTGTTGCCATTTCGCTCATCATCGCCTTTGGCGGCGGAATATTATCCACGCTTGCGGCTCTGGAGGCGACCGATGGTTTTGGTTCGATCAAGATCGGTGCGTGGGATGCTTTTCCCGAAGCGCAGACGACCGAGGCGGACCCTTATGCAAAATCGCACCGGGCAGATGCCGGTAAGCTGCTGTACGGAACAGCCGAAGGCCTGAGTTTTACCGCCGCGAACGACAGCAGCGGGCAGCGTCTGACGGGTGAGTGCCGATACAGGCTGACCGGCTCGGTACCCCCTTCCCGCTTCTGGACGCTCTATGCTGCTGACCAGCAGGGAAATCTGCTGGATGATGGGTCTGGTCGCCCCATGGCGCTGAATTCCCGCACGCTTCTGCACGGCCCCGATGGCGGCATGGACATCAGCGTTGCAGCGGTAGCGCAGACCTATAATTGGCTTGCCGTGCCAGCAGGGGCCAATTTCAAACTGGTGCTGACACTGTTGGATACGCCGGTTGCCGGCAGCACGGGCCTGATCGACATCAAGATGCCGGACATCCAGAAGACAGGGTGCGGAAATGCTTAAGCTCGTCTTTGCAGTCTTCGTCGGTTTGGTCGGTGCCGCTGTTCTGCATCTGATCATTCTGCTGTCGACGCCGCATTTTTCCAACCGCGACGCCTATACGCGTTCCCTGGCGCAAGGCGCGCCGAACCTCTTTCATCTGCTGAACGAGAACCGTGAAAAGACTAGCCTGAGCAGCGGTGATCCCTTCATGCGGGTTGCCGTCTGCACGTTTGATGTGGCTGAGAAACCGACGCGGCTGGCGGCTTTCGGCGTGGTGCCGTTCTGGTCGGTGTCGGTTTTCGACAGCGCGTCCAACGAAATCTTCAGCATGAATGATCGCACGTCTGCGGGCGGCGAAATGGATATTCTGGTTGCCAATCAGGTGCAGCTCGCCGCACTTCGCAAGGCGCAACCGGAAGGTCTTTCCAAGTCCATTCTGGTGGAGGCAGGGCAGAGCAAGGGTTATGCCGTGTTGCGAACCATGGTGCCGCAGCCAAGCTTCTCGGAGGAAGCGACACGGTTTCTCAGCGAAGCAAAATGCGAGCAGACGCAGTGGCCTTAGGCGGCATCGTTTTCGATCGGATCAGGAACCGACGGCAGCGTCCGCGGTAGCAATGACCTTGCGCTTGCGTGGCTTCTTCTGCGCTTCAATCTGTATGTCGACCGCGGCCCGCTCGTAGCGAACGCCGGTAAAAAACAGAAGCTGCGCAGGGCCGCCTGTCGGTCTTGGCGTGTCTGCTGGTTTGCCGAGGCGGCGGGACGCCGCATAAAACGAAATCACTTCCGTCATAGTCTTCTCCTCTCAGGGGGCATGACGCTTAGTTGTTGAATCAATCGCGCGAATGCGTTGAAAGCGCGCGGGAATGCCATTCACCACAACATTGTGCAGTTCCAGTCCACAGACTGGCATGGGAGGCAAGAAGCCGTTGCAAGCATATTACTTGCTGCAGTATTCGCTACATTTCAATTCTGAAAACTAGTACCGAATCTGCAGACTGCCTATCGCATTACAAACATGTATTGGTTAATCATTCGTTAATACTAATATTCTTCCATCGACACATATGCCATTAAAATTGTCTCTACGAAATCAGTGTTTCGTAAAGCCCAGGCTCACACTTGTGTGAACTGTTTAATGACCGTTTCGGCAAAGCCGTTGTATTTAATAACCAATTCCAGACATCCAGAAAATCGAGGGTTAAACTTTCGACCCTTAGATGTTTGACGGTTGTCGTTTTCGTAATGTCTAAGGGCAATCAGCCGCCATGATAGCGGTCAGGGGCTCGTCTTTCCATGTCATCGGCAAGGCGGGCGAGTCCCCGCTAGCGCTTCAGGCGCGTGAACCACTGTCAGGTTCACCTTCGCCCCCAAATCCAAGTCTTAAAATTTGCTGTGCATAGAGGCAAAAAACCGCTTTGCGTCCGCGCTGGTTAACAGGGCGTCAACACGTTTGTTATAACTTGAACGGATCGTTTTGTTTTGCGTCACATTGGGTATTGCGTTGACCGACCGGTTTCGAGAGCTAGAAAGGCCAAGCGCCGACAGAAAGAAGGACGTGGTGCTCATGGCCACCGTATCGAGTTTTGAGGGGCTATCTCATCCGTCCAAATCTGAGCTTCGCCAGTTTGCAGAACTGTTCATGCCGCTGTTTTCGGCATGTACGGCAGAAGCGAAACGGGAAGCCGTGGCAGCCCTGTCGCAAAATCCCAACATCCCCTCGGCGGTCGCCTTTTTCATCGCAAGCCAGCCAATCGGCCTCGCTGCACCGTTCCTCGTCTCCTCCAAATGCCTGGATGACGATACGTTGATTGCTGTTGCACGCACCCAGGGCGGTGCGCATGCGCGGGCTATCGTTCGTCGTGAAGACCTTTCACCAACCGTCATCGATGCCTTGGTGGGTCTGCGGCATTCACACCAGACGCCCAAACACTCGACTGACGAGCGGCAGGCCAATGCCGCCAACGTGTCACGCACCATGGAGCGGACGATTGCAGAACGCGAGGAAGACCTGCGTCGCCAGCTCCGCACCATGGCACGTCAGCTCCAACGTCCTGTCAGCGACAATCTGGGTGCGCGCCGCCTTACGGATGTGCAGGAAGCCCTACTGGTGCGCTTTGCGCGTGAACGCAATGCGCGGCAGTTCTCCATGGCGCTTTCGGATTCCCTTTCGGCAAGCCACTGGCTGTCGGAACGGGTGATGCTGGATATTTCCGGCCAGCAACTGGCCACCACCATGATCGGCCTCGGCATGGACTTCGCCGATGCCGCTTTCGTGCTGGAATGTTTCTATCCGCACCTCAAGGTGCGCGATGGCGACATGACACGCGCCGAAACCATGCTCGACACGCTGAACCCCGGCCAGTGCGAGGACCGCATCGAAAGCTGGCGCCGTGCCGACCGCTATACGGTTGATCCGGCTCGTGAGGGTTCGGTTGTCCGGGAAGACGAACGGGAGCAGATGGTGGTGAGGCGATAGGCGGAGCGTCTGAACGGGCCTATCCGGCGCGTGCTCTTAATCAGAGACGACAGTAAACAGCCCTTCCACCGTCTCGGTCTCCAGCTCCACCACCCATAGATCGCTATCGAACCGGCTCTCTTTATCCAGAAGCGCCTCCGCCTCCCCCGCATCTGCCTGTCTTAGACGCAGCTCGAAACGGCGTTCCGCCCTCACCTCTTCGTCATCGGAAAAGCTTTGCGGTGCCGGGCCATAAAGGTTTTCCAGGCCGTTGCGCAAGCGTTGACGGATGAAAATTGCGCCAGCGGCGTCCGCGCCCTTGCGCTCGATGGCAGCGAAATCGCCTGCGGAGAACACGCGACGAACGAGGGCTGAAACGAAAATCTCGGATTTAAGACGCATATTAGAGCCTTTCCAGGCCAGATTAAAACGTGATGGCGGGCATATTTCCGTCAGGCTCAACGGCGATTGTCTCGATCGTACCTTGGAGTACGCTCTTCGCCAATCACCGTTGCCCTGACGAAAACCTGCTCCACCCTAACGCTTCAATCTAACCTGGAAAGGCTCTGTGGATATCACAAAGCGCCGATGGATTTCAGCTTTTTCAGCACCGCTTCATTGGGTTCGCCGGTTTCCGGCAGGCGGTAGTGCTTCTCGAAGTTGCGGATGGCGGTGCGCGTCTGTTCGCCCGGCACACCATCCACCTTCACCGAGGCATAGGCGATGTTGACGAGACCCTGCTGAATTTTTGCTACAAGGTCCTTTTCGGCAGGCTTGGCCGATGGTCCTGATGTCAGCGACACCGGCTGCGCCTTGGGCGGATTGGTCTCTGCATTGCGAATGGCAGCCGCCACGGGATCGATCGCCACGCCACCGGAATTGGCCGCAGCAGGACGGTCTTTCGGCAGAGCCTTGGGAATTGCGGCAACCGTGGTAGCGCTGTCTATTTTCAGCGCAGAGAGAATGCGGCTCGTGGGCTCGCCGGTCTGTTCCATGCCAACCGTTTCTTCAAAGAACAGCACGGCAGCCGTGGTGCGGGGTCCGGGCATGCCATCTGCCACGCCTTCGTAAAGGCCACGGCGGGCAAGCTCCCGCTGGATCTCGGCAACCAGTTCCGAAGGTTGGTGCACGGCTGGATCAGAGGGAGCAACACTCGCGGCAGGCTGCATAGCAGGCTGGGCCGGAGCCGGGGCGTTCACTGGCGTATCGGTCTGGCGCTCTATGCGGAAGGTGGTGACGTTGCCGTGTTCTCCCAGCCCCGAGGCCAGGCGATATCCGGGAATGCCGTTGGGATTTTCCTCATCCCGGGTGCGCAGGAATGGCGACGGGTGATGGCCTGGCTGATACCACAACGCATTGGCGGCAACGAAGCCGAACACGACCATGAAGGCGGTGCAGCCGCCGACGAGTTTTGGATGACGCAGAAGCTGGTTTCCCATGGCGAGAGCGGCCACGGAAAAGAACCCCGGCTCCTTGCGAACCGATGTTTTCCTAGGCGATTTTCGCTTTGGCGCGGCCATCCGCAACATCCCCCTTCGTCGTTTCGACCACAGGTGTCTGTGGCTTGAGACGCGGTGGAAACTCCACCGGCTCTCTCGTATCTTCCCGATCCATGCCTGTCTGGCCGGAGCCATCTGCCGGCATCAGGATCGTAACCATCGTGCCTTCGCCGGGGCGGCTGGTAATAGTGACAGTGCCACCGTGCAACTCTACCAGTCCCTTGACCAGAGCAAGGCCGAGGCCCGTGCCCTCGTAGCGGCGGGTATATTCGTTCTGGACCTGCATGAAAGGCTGGCCAAGAAGCGCGATCTTGTCTGCGGCGATACCAATGCCGGTATCGCTGACGGTCAGCTTCAGCATGCCGCCTTCCAGCGCTGCATCCATGGAGACCACACCACCCGATTCGGTAAACTTGATGGCATTGCCGGCAAGATTGATGAGAATCTGCTGAATGGCGCGTTGATCTGCGACGACTTCGCCCATGTCACGCTGGATGCGGCTGGTCAGGGTCAGACCCTTCTGCTTGGCCTGAAGGCCCAGCATGCCTTCGCAGGTGTTGATGGCATCGGAAATGCGGAACGGCTCCATCATCAACTCGTAATGGCCCGCTTCCAGCTTGCTCATATCCAGCATGGTGTTGACCACCGACAGAAGATGCGCGCCGGACTGGCGTATCAACGAGACATATTCGCGCTGGCGGTCGTTTTCTAGCTTGCCGAAATACTCACCCGCCAGAATATCCGAAAAACCGAGAACGGCATTCAGCGGCGTGCGCAATTCATGGCTGACGGCAGCAAGGAAGCGCGACTTGGCATCATTTGCCGACTCGGCTTCCGCTACCTTGCGGGCAACTTCCTTGCGCAGGATTTCCTTTTCGGTGATATCGCGCAGTTGCCCGACGACGGCAACCAACCTGCCGAAGCGATCGCGCTCGGCGGTGATGTCCATACGGCCATGAATGAACTGGGTCTGGCGGGCCGCAGTGCCGTTTTCAAAGCGCAGATCGGCAATGGCATTGTCCTCGCCCTGCCGCAGCGCATCAAAGGCCTGCATAAGCCCAATACGATCCGAGACATGCACCAGTTCCGCAAAGAAATGGCCAGTGCAATTCTGAAAACGCGCCGGGAATTGCTTGAGATCGCGACCGGACACACTTTTGACGACGCCGTGCTCATCAAACACCACCAGCAGGCCGGGTACCTGCGTTGCCAGCACCATATTCTGTGTGATCGCGGGAGCGGCGACCTCCGACTTTACCGGTTTGCGCAGGGCCAGGAGCGATACGGCGGCGGCAAGAAACACGGCAAAAACGGTCGCAACGCCCAGAGGCAGCGCGACGGAGACAGGAACGATGAGGCAAAAAACTGCTGGGACGACAAAAAATGCAGCGAGGCCGAATGCCACGAGACGACGCAAGGCCTGAACCGTTGCGGTTCGCGCGCTTTCGTCTTCTTCCATGCGCGACAGCCACATGCTCGTGGCATGATCGATCAACGCAACCGCTTTTTCCGTTATATTACGCAATACTTGAACACCGAATCCATATGGGCCGGACAGCCCTTAACCATGCCTGACAATAGGAGCCACCGGCTTAAGGAAAGGCTAAAAGCGATGACGCCAAAGGCCGTTAAAACCCTTCAGAGTCTCATTTCGAAGCATTTGGGCCAGACTTTGCATTTCATGGTTAATGACGGGTAAGCAAAGGATTTTGTTATATTTTTCTGTTTGCGTTAATCTTTGTGGCAGTCTGCACCGGCGCTATCCCCTGCATTTGTTGGGGACCGCCGCAATTATGCTTAACATCAACAGTTAAAACTCTAACGAAATACGATCTTCGATCCTGCGACGGAACAAATAGCTACAATTTGAATTAAATTCTGCCGGTTTTTGCAAATCGCTGTTGGTCTGTTGGGGATAGGGTGATGCCAAGCCCGGAGAACAGGGCAAACACGGATGACCCGAAAAGGGCGACGGTTAAACAGGGTAGTTTCACAATGTGGTTTTTGATCAAGTCATCGATCTTCTTTTCGCTGGTTCTGGTGGCGCTGTCCTACTTCGGTAGTTCGAGCGACAGCAATTCGCAGACATCGCAGATGAACGTCGCCGGCGCCGTTTCGGCAGCCAGCGAAGCCTATCGTTACGTCAGTGCCATCTGCGTGGAAAAACCGGATGTCTGCGTCAAGGGCGCGGAAACATTTCATGCCCTGGGTGAAAGAGCCCGTGAAGGCGCAAAGGTTGCCTATCAACTGATAGACGCGCAACTGGCTGGCAGCGAAGAGCCTGCAAAGCTTGCGGATGCCGCAGCACCCGCCGTTACCATCCCCGCAGCCACTGTGGATGTTGCGCAGGAGAGCGATGACATCAAGACCGGCACCATCAAATCCCAGCCCTACGTCCCCCTGCCACAGCGCCGCCCCGCGCTCTGAAGATTTCCTTTTTTCACAACTTGCGGCTCATCACTGAGCCGCCTGACTGCCCGACTCTCAAAGCCCTGCATGAACAACGTTCGTCGCAGGGCTTTTTTTCGTCAGCATGGCGGTTCAATTCGGGGATGGTTTGGCCTATATCGAGGTTAAAGCGACGGTAGGTCTCACTCACCTCATCCTGTGCCTGTCATAGGAATGAGGAAGCAAGCATGCAGCCTGAAACGAACGGATAACGGATAAATGGCCTCTCTCGACAAGATCATGGACGACTTTGCCTTTCTTGATGACTGGGAGGATCGCTATCGCTATGTGATCGAACTCGGCAAAGAGCTGCCGGATTTGGCCGCCGAAAAGAAGATCGCTGAAAACAAGGTGCAGGGCTGCGCGAGCCAGGTCTGGGTTGTCAGCCATAGCGATAACGACAGTGATCCTGTTCTGACCTTCGAAGGCGATTCCGACGCCCACATCGTGCGCGGCCTCGTCGCCATCGTGCTGGCCGTCTATTCCGGCAAAAAAGCCTCCGACATCGCCGCCCTCGATGCCATCGACGTGTTCAGCAAGATCGGTCTCGTCGAACACCTGTCCTCCCAACGCGCCAACGGCCTTCGCTCCATGGTCAACCGTATCAGGGCCGAAGCACAAGTGCTGGCTGCTTGATATGTTACAGACGGCGGCTACACCACCGGCCGATATCCCTCCGCGCCCCAATGATGCGTTTCGCGTTTGCGGGTGGTGGGTGGCGGTGGTGAGTAGTGTCTGGCCAGAGCCAGAAGTGCGGTGCGCAGCATGAGTTTGGCCGAGCGGACAGGCCATTGACGTTCGCGCTCCACCAGTTCCAGACCCTTTTCGAAACAGCAGACGTCGATGGCGACACCTGCCAGTTCCGGGCCCATCGCCTCTGCTGCCGTGGAAAACCGCATGCGGGCGGACATCGCGGTATCGCTTATGTCCTGCGCGCCATTCGACTGCCCCTTGCCTCGCTTCGCAAGACGCGGCTCCCAGGATGCGGTGATGCGGGGGCTGAGGTGGCCGCGGTGGAAGTCGCTGGCCAGCCGTTCACCTGCCTCAAGCGCATCGGCGGAAAAGAAGCCTTGGCCATCGCGGTCTTTCAATCGTGAAAGTGCAAGCATTGGTGATGACAATTCGTTGCGCTTTGCATTGTAACGCTCACCTTCAATTTCCACGGAGACGACTTCGCACAGGCGATGCTGTTCCTGAAAGATTTCGTCCCGTTCCTTGACCATCGCGCGTTTGATGAAGGCTCTTGCGGTGTCCTGAACGTAAAGCGTGTTCCCTTCCTTCCGCAATAAACCGGTAGAAATCGCTTGTTTCATTGCGATTTTTCCGACTTTCCGAGATGCTGCTGCGCCCTCAATGGTGATTTCGAAGTCATCGCCGACATCCCTGACCTGCGCAGGTCCGTTCCCGATGAAACGCAGCAGGCGCACGAGCCCGCGTTCTCCATTCTCTGTCATTCTGCACCTGCCTGAAGTGTTTCGAGAACGGGCTGTACCGCCTGCTCGACGGCTGTGACGAAAGCGTCGAAACCGGGATCATCACGGCGGTCTTCCACCCGCTGGCAGGTGATGCTGGCAGTGGAACGATCCCGACCGAAGCAGATTGCCACCTCCCACAAAGGCAGGGACAAAGCGACATGGCTGACATAGAGCGCGATCTGGCGGATGTGGGACATGGCATGGCGCCGGTCGCGGCGGACCATCTCACGATCGACGATGTCCGCGAAGACCGTGCAGGTTATCTGGCGCACCTGCTGGCACGCCATACGATGCGACGCGGGTACTGATGATGACGGAACGGCGTGGCAGGCGAAAAAACGATGACCGACGGTCGATATCGGTCCTGATGGCTGGAGACTCACGGGCATGAACATCACTCCTCATAAAATAGGAATTAATTCATATATCACGATGAAGTCGTACGCAATCCAGCCAGAGATGTAAAAATATACGGATGAATACTGGACTAACTTCCTAAAATCCGGGAGGGGCGAATATAACTCTCCGGGTAGCCATAAAAAAAGCCGGTCACAGGGACCGGCTTTTGACATTTACCAATGAGGCGAATTCAGCGTGCAGCTTTGCGGCGCTGGCCAAGGCCCATTTCCTTTGCGAGGCGCGAACGCGCTTCTGCATAGGCGGGGGCGACCATCGGGTAATCCACCGGCAGGTCCCACTTCTCGCGATACTCTTCCGGTGTGATGCTGTGATGCGTCGTAAGGTGACGCTTGAGCGACTTGAAAGAGCCGCCGCATTCCAGGCAGATGATCTGGTCATCCTGAACCGATTTACGGACAGACACCGCAGGCTTCTGCTTTTCAACATTCACGGCGGGCACGACGGGCGTGGAGGTGCCGCTGAGCGCTGTATGAACATCCGAAATAAGGCCGGGAAGCTCCGTGACCGGAACGACGTGGTGGCTAACATAGGCAGCAACGATATCCGCAGTCAGCTCGACCAGCAGATCCTGAGCGCCGCCGTATGTAGTTTCAGTCATATAAGTGTCTCCTAATCATGTCTTCCCTGGCATCGGCGCGGGCCGCCTGCCAGTAAACTGAAGTTAACCCCAAGCCCACTGATCTGCATTCGCTAAAAGCAAAGCTACTTCTGCGATCTACACAGAGAGAGCCGAGACTTCTTGCAGCAACTGCGTCAAACGGAAAAGATATCCAGACACTCTCCGAAAGAGATAGTTTAGCCATCAGTAAAATGGTCGACCGGATTATCAATCACGCAGAACGCAAATCAACGTTAGCTTCTTTACCTGTTGTGGATAGCACCAAACCAAAAAAAGTCCAATTATTATTATTACTATTTCAGAGCAAGAAATGGATATTCTATCTATAAGAAATCACAGGTAACAAAATAAGGATGTATGTCTGAACGGCAACGAAGTTAACCGCAGAGCAACATGTCAATTCAACTTACGGTCTGCTTTAAACTCATCGATATCCGTCGTTGCTGATAAGCGATATCCCATCTGGTAAGCAGCTTTGGCAAGCAAATGTGCGGATACTGGGGCAGTCAACACAACAAAACAGAATGCAGCCAGAGAGCGCGCCAGAATAGAAACTTCAAGTGAATTGATACCGACCGCGAGAAGAAGAAGACCCGAACCAACAGTTCCAGCCTTCGACGCAGCATGCATGCGAGTATAAAGGTCGGGAAAGCGGTTTATTCCCACGGCCGCAGCCAATGAGAACAACGATCCGCCGAGCAATAAAACGACAACGGGTAAAGCAACGAACCAACTCATTTTCTCTGTCTCCTGCCTGTCGTCTTGGCGGACTTTTTCCGTCGGGACTTGGCAGTTGCCGGCAACCCCTCGGTGCCATCAAGTCCACCTGCGCCGTATGTCCCTGGCGTTGCCTTGCGCGAAAGCACGAACCGCGCAAATGCAACCGTTGCAAGAAAGCCGACGAGGCACAGGGACAGAGCAATATCGACATAGAGATCAAAGCCGGTGCGGATAGCGATGACGGCGATAAAGCCCGTGGCGATGCCGACGAGCATATCCAGCGCGATAACCCTGTCCGGTAGCGTTGGGCCAATGATGACGCGGTACACAGTCAACAGGAAGGCCACGGAAAGAATAAGGGAGGCGGCGATGGTCGCCATCGAGACCAGTGATTCCGGTGTCATTTGCGAAACGCCTCCATGATCTTCCTCTCGAAACCTTGGGCGATCGACCGCTTGGTGGCGGCAATATCGCTACAATCCAGGGCGTGGACGTAGAGAATGGCACGATCTTCGGAGACATCTACGGAGAGTGTGCCGGGTGTCAGCGTGATGAGGTTGGCCAACAGGGTGATCTCGAAATCGCTGGTGAGCCTCAGGGGATAGGCGAATATTCCGGGCTTGAGCATGATCTTCGGCTTGATGACCAGCAAGGCCACCGTCCATGCCGACAGCGCAAGCTCCTTGAAGAACAGCAAGGCTAGAGCCAGAATGGCGGGAACGCGTCTCCAATAGGTTTGGGTGTCTTTCAACTGGCCGCGGACAAGGGCGAGCGACAGGGCGGCGACCAGCACCCCCAGCAGCATATTGGGGATGGTAAAACTGCCGGAAATAGCGAGCCAAACGACGACGAACAGCGCACCAAGAGGATATCGGCTCATCTGGCAGTCCCTTCTGGGAAGACGGAACGGATATAGGCTGATGGATCGGACAGGCCATCCGCCGCCTGCTGGCTGAGCTTCATGATCTGTTCGGGAAACAGCCCAACCCCGATGATAACAAGTGTCAGCGCCACCACCGGCGCGAAGCTTGGCGGATTGGTATCAGCTACCACGGCCTTCATGCCCGCAGGCGATGGACGCCAGAAGCACAGCAGAAAGATGCGGGCGAAAGCGATGGTGCAGAGGAAGCCGGAAATGAGGATCGAGGCCGCCAGCCACCAGGCGCCGATGTCGATGGCGGATTTCGTCAGCATGGCCTTTGGCCAGAAGCCGGAAAATGGCGGCAGGCCGGAGCCTGCGAAAAACAACGCGAGAGCCAGCCCTGAAAACCACGGTGCCCTGGCGTATAGGCCACTGAGGTCGGACAATGTCCATGCCCCGCCGAGGCGCGCGGCGTGACCGATGACAAGGTAGAGCGCCGTCATGACCACCACGGAATTCAGCGCATAGAAGACGACGCCCCCGATGGCGGATGGTGAGCCGATGGCGACACCTGCCAGCAGGGTGCCGATGCCGGAAATGACGACATAGCCCAGCATACGCCTGATGTCGTTCTGCGCCAACGCGCCCATGGCACCGAGGATCATGGTGAGTGCCGCCACGATGGCGATGACAAAGCTCAGTTCTTCACGCTGCACCGGAAACAACATGATCATGACGCGCAGCAGCGCGTAGATTCCGACCTTCGTCAAGAGACCACCGAACAGAGCGGACACGACGATTTTAGGCGTATGATAAGAAGCAGGCAGCCAGAAATTAACCGGAAACGCCGCTGCCTTCATGGCAAATGCCAGCGTGAAGAGGGCAGCCAGCGTCATCAGCGGCGCTTCACTATCCACCGTTGTCACGCGCCTGCTGATATCGGCCATGTTGAGGGTGCTGAAGATGGCATAGAGATAACCGACGGTGATGAGAAACAGCGTGGTGCCGATGAGATTGAGAACGGCATATTTCAACGCGCCATCGATCTGCTCTTTCGTCGAGCCCAGAACGATGAGGCCGAAGGACGAAATCAGCAACACTTCGAACCAGACGTAGAGATTGAAGATATCGCCGGTCAGAAACGCGCCGCTCACACCTGCCATCAGCAGCATCAGAAACGGGTAGAAGCCGTAGCGCTGACCGACGTCATCGATATCGCTGATAGCATAGATGGCACAGGCAAGGGCCGCGATGGCGCCTGCCAGCGCCAAAGCCGCGCCGGTCAAATCCGCCGTGAAAGCGATGCCGAAGGGTGGTAACCAACGGCCCATGACCATGGTGAAGGGGCCATGGATCGCCACCTTCCACAACAGGACCGCGTCTATGACAACCAACAGGAACAGTCCGAGGATGGCGATTGCCGCGTGAAGGCGGGTGGAGTGCCTGACCATTACCAGGACCGCGCCGACGCTGATGCAGAGCGCCACGGGCAACACGATCAACCAGTCGGCAAACGCCGTCGGCTGCATGACGAGCGCAGCGGAAAGATCGAGTGTGGGAGAAGCGGAAGCGGCCATATGTGTCTTATCCGTTTCTCAATATCCAAGCGGCGGAAGCGGCTCGCGCTGCGGTTCTGCGGCGCGCATTTCGTTGGTGTCGTCTGTTTTCAGCTCTCGAAATGCCCGCCACACCAGCACCAGCAGAAAGCAGAAAAAGCAGAAGGAGATGACGATGGCCGTTAGAATGAGCGCTTGAGGCAACGGGTTGGCGGCGCTCGGTGCCAGCACATCCTCGTTAGCACTGATGATGGGCGGCACTGCGCGTGTCAGCCTGCCTGCCGCAAACAGCAGCAGATTAACGGCATTGCCAAGAATGGCGACGCCGAGCAGCACGCGCACGCTGTGGCGCGACAGCATGAGATAGATCGCCACGGAAAAGAACACGCCGACGAGAACGGAAAACACGGCTTCCATCAGTTATCGTCCCTTTCTTCCAGTGCCAGAGCAATAGACGAGAAGCCGCCGACCACGACGAGATAGACGCCGATATCGAAGGACATCACTGTTGCCAGCGGCACCTCGAAACCCGCCAGGCTTGGAGTGACCCACAGACCTGTCATGAATGGCACGCCTGTAAACACTGAGGCCATGCCTGACAGCGTGGCGAGCAGAAGGCCGAAGCCTGCGATGGACAGCGGATGGAAGACAATGGCGCGGCGCACCGCGGCAACGCCGTAAGCCACGGCAAAGATTGCCAGTGCCGAAACCGCAATCAACCCGCCGATGAAACCGCCGCCGGGCTCATTGTGTCCGCGCAGCAGAATGAAGATTGAAAACAGCACCATGAGGCTGACGATGACAGGTGCGACGGTGCGGAAGATCAGCGTATTCATGCCCTGCCCTCATCCTTTGGTTTCGAGCCGCTGCGGACGCGGATGAGCGCCAGAATGGCAAGGCCCGTGATCATGACAACGGCGATTTCGCCCAGCGTATCGGTGCCACGGAAATCCACGATGATGACGTTGACCACGTTGTTTCCATGGGCGATGAGCTTGGAATAGGCGCTGAAGAACTGCGTGAGGTTGGTATCGAAGGATTGTTCGGTGGATTTCAGCAGCATCAGCGCAAAGCCCGTACCGCAGGACAGTGCAATGGTGCCATCCAGCAGTTTCTGACCTCGCTTGCGGTGATCAGACGGCGAAAGGCGCAACCGCGTCATGACCAGCGTGAGAATGACCACCGACAGCGTTTCGACCATGAACTGCGTGAACGACAGATCAGGCGCTCCGAACAGCAGGAACAGCATCGCGACCGCAAAACCCTGAATGCCAAGTGCGACGATGGCGGTCAGACGGCTTGCCGCCGTCAGCACCGCGACGAGCCCGATAATGGCGATGATGATGAAGGTGAGTTCATGCAGTTGCATATCCGCTGGCCAGAGCGGCAAGGCGGGCAACTCGCCATAGGCAAAGAGCGGCACCAGCAGCACCAGCGCGATAATGGCGAAGGTGACTGTTACATAAAATTCCAACCTGCCCGGTTGGATCATGCGGGTTATGTGAAACGACAGTTTCACCAGCGTTGAGATGATACCATCGAACGCCCTGTCCGGCCCCGGTCCGGCAGCATCCAGCATGCGGGTCATGAATTGGCGCGCCTTGCACAGATTCGTATAGACCAATACGCCGAGCGCCACGGTAAAGAGTGACAGCACCAAGGGCATGCCGATATGGGGCACAAGCGACATGTCAACGAGGCGGCCCTCTCCGGCAATTGCGGTAGCCATGGGTGTCGAGATGCGGGCATGAAATGCGTCAGAAAACAGCGCTGCAAGCAGACCGCCAAACGCCAGAACGGCGGGGCCGAGCCAAAGCAGGACCGGGCCTTCGTGGGCGTGTTTCGGTGTCTTCACCTGCTTTCCGATGAAGGGTTTCAGCGCTACTGCAAACGCAATTGCCAGCATCAGGGCGTTGCCTGTTATGGCGATGCCGGTGAAGAGAATGGCACGGGGATTGGCGTGGGCGAGCGCATAATAGATTTCTTCCTTCGCCAGAAAGCCGAGGAAGGGTGGCAGGCCTGCCATGGACAGCGCAGCAGCCATCGCCACCGCGAAAGTGACAGGCATGGCCTTGCGCAGACCGCCGAGCTTCGTCACATCCCGCGTTCCCGCCTCGTGATCAATGATGCCCGCGACCATGAACAGCGCACCCTTGAACAGCGAATGCGCCACGAGATACAGCACCGCCGCCTCGATGGCATGCTCCGTGCCAAAGCCCGTTAGCATGACCAGCAGGCCAAGCGACGAGACCGTGGTATAGGCCAGCATCAGTTTCAGATCGGTCTGGCGAATGGCGAGAAACGCGCCAGTCAGCATGGTCAGCCCGCCGAAGAAGGGCAGCAGGATTTCCCATGCCGCCGTGTCGCCCATGACAGGGTTGAGCCGCATCAACAGATAGACACCCGCCTTCACCATGGTTGCGGAGTGGAGATAGGCCGACACCGGCGTCGGCGCTTCCATGGCGTTGGGCAGCCAGAAGTGAAACGGAAACTGCGCCGATTTGGTAAAGGCTGCCCCTAGAACCAGAAGCAGAGTGGCGAAGTAAAACGGGCTCTGGCGCAGCACGTCATCGCCGTGAACGAGCATGGAAAGCTGCGTGGTGCCGCTGATGTTCCAGATGAAGATGATGCCTGCCAACAGTGCCAGACCGCCACCGCCCGTGACCACCAGTGCTTGCAAGGCGGCGCGGCGGGCGGCCTCTTTCCTGTGGTCAAAGCCAATCAGCAGGAAGGAGGTGATCGAGGTAAGCTCCCAATAGACAAACAGCATCATGAGGCTGTCCGACACCACGACGCCCAGCATCGCACCCATGAACAGCAGTAGAAAAGCCAGAAAACGGCCCTGCTGCGGATGGCCTTTCATGTAACCGCCCGCATAAAGGACGATCAGCGTGCCGATGCCGGTGATGAGAAGTGCAAAGGTCAGCGACAGGCCATCGATGAACCACGAAAAGCTGAGATTGAAGCTGGGCACCCAGGCATAACCACCGGTGACGATCTCGCCCGCTGCGATTTCGGGAATGAAGCCAAGGAAGTGGACGAAGGCCAATGCGGGCGCAAGCGCAAGCAACCAGGCGGCGTTATGGCCCAGCCTGCCGACCGCCAAGGGCGCGCACAAAGCTGCTACAAAGGGCAAAAACAGCACTATGAATGTCAGCAGCGTGACATTTCCTATCATTTTGTCTCCCAGCCCTGCCGATTTTTACGGCCTCGTTTTGTTATCTCTCAATTAGGGCATGGAGACATGCGCCTCAACTCTTTTCGATTGCATCCGAGGTCACAACGTCTTTATCCCCCGCTAAAGCGGCATCCTCTTTTAACCGTGCGGTCGAAGCACTATCTTGGGGACAAACGAAAGGATCTCGTCATGAGCGATCTCAAATCACCCAAAATCACCAAGTCCGATGCGCAATGGCGCGAGGAGCTGACGGCGGATCAATACCGTATTCTGCGCGAACACGGCACGGAACGCCCGTTTACCGGCCCCTACTGGAACAGCACTGAAAAGGGCTTGTACCGTTGCGCCGCCTGCGATGAGCCTCTGTTCATCTCCGACACGAAATTCGATGCCGGTTGTGGCTGGCCGAGCTATTTCGAACCGGTCAAACCGGATGCGGTCATCGAACTGCGCGACACGGCTCACGGCATGGTTCGTACGGAAATTCGCTGCGCCACCTGTGATGGACATCTGGGCCACGTCTTCCCGGACGGCCCACCGCCAACCGGTTTGCGTTACTGCATCAACGGCCACTCGATGGTGTTCGAACCACAGGATTGAGTTTGCTTGTATCTGCATAACAGGCCACGCCGCCCACCGGGTGGCGTGGCCTTTTTTATTGTGACCGCACGTCTTTACAGGTCTGAGTAGCACTCCCACAATCTACAAAGCTATTCTGTTTTCAATTTTTATAGATAAAATTCGTTTATCAATGAATTTTATCGCCTTGACTCATCATCATCCATTTTCATAAGCTTATTGTATCGCCAAATTATCTATAATTTAAGGATCGCAGATGAGTTTTTCAGCCTCGAAGCAGGATGCCTCTAAAAGCATCGCACTCTCCCGGACATTTTTGACGGTCATAACAGGCGTAGCCTTGATGACGCTTGCGGCAAAAGTTCAGATACCATTCTGGCCCGTTCCGATGACGCTGCACAGCATGGCCGCCTTGGGATTTGCGGTCGTGCTGGGGCCGCGCATGGCCACCGCCATTTTCGTTGGATATCTGGCTGCGGGTGCAGCAGGGCTCCCGGTTTTTTCAGGCACGCCGGAACGGGGCATCGGCATTGCCTATATGATGGGGCCGACCGGCGGTTATCTCGCGGGATATCTCGTTGCCTGCGGACTGACGGGATGGCTGGCGGCTGGCAAAGGCGTCATCGGCCGCTTCGGCGCAATGCTCGCAGGTCTCGGTGTTGTCTATGCGCTTGGGATTGCCTGGCTTGCGCTCTATGTACCCGCAGACAAGCTGCTCGCCGCGGGCGTGCTTCCCTTCCTCATGGGCGATCTCGTCAAGATCGGCATCGTTGCACTCGGTTCTCTCATGCTGAGCAAACACGAACGCGTGGACAGCAACACATGACGGCGCAGGACGGCATCATCCGCCACGACTGGAGCATTGGTGAGATTGCGGCAATATACGAATTGCCGCTGCTGGAACTGGTCGGGCGCGCCAATGCGGTGCACCGACAGTTCCACGACCCCAACCATGTGCAAAAGGCAAGCCTGCTATCCATCAAGACCGGTGGCTGTCCTGAAAATTGCGCCTATTGCCCGCAATCGGCGCATCACCGGGAAGTGGACCTCACTCGCGACATGCTTATGGAGCCCAAGACGGTGATCGCCATGGCCGCCACCGCCAAGGCGGCGGGTGCCGAGCGTTTCTGCATGGGGGCGGCATGGCGACAGGTGCGGGATGGCAAGGAATTCGATGCCGTCATAGAGATGGTGGCAGGCGTGCGCGGCCTTGGCATGGAGGCCTGCGTTACCTTGGGAATGCTCAAACCGCACCAGGCGGAACGTCTGGCGAAGGCCGGATTGACCGCTTATAACCACAATCTCGATACCAGCCCGGAATTTTACAGCCGTATCATTACCACCCGTACTTATCACGACCGGCTGGAAACACTTTCTACCGTGCGGGCGGCGGGCATCGAGCTTTGCTGCGGCGGCATTATCGGCATGGGTGAAAGCGTTGAAGACCGCGCGGCCATGCTTCAGGTGCTGGCGGGCTTTGCACCGCACCCCGAGAGTGTGCCGATCAATGCGCTGGTACCGGTGGAAGGCACACCGCTGGCCAAGCGCCCCCGCATCGATCCGCTAGAACTGGTCCGCATGGTGGCAACTGCTCGCATCGTCATGCCGCACTCCACTGTGCGCCTGTCCGCAGGTCGCTCTAGCCTGAACCGCGAGGCACAAATCCTGTGTCTGATGGCTGGCGCGAACTCCATCTTCTACGGTGATACGCTGCTGACGACACCGAATGCTGGGATTGGCGAGGATGCGGAATTGCTGGCGGCCATCGGTCCGCTGCAACGGCAGCAAAGTGCTGCTTCGGCCGCTTGACATGCGAGGAGCGGCGTTGCGCCGTTCCTCGCCCGTTCTTTGCTCACGCCGCCTGACTGGACGCAAATTCGAATCCTTCATCCTCCCACCCGGTGATCCCGCCGATCATGATTTTGACAGGGCGGCCCAAGCGGGCGAGGTTCAGCGCGGCACGGTCGGCGCCGTTGCAATGGGGGCCAGCGCAATAGACCACGAACAGGGTGTCATGCGGCCACTGCGCCATGCGTTCGCGCGTCATGTCCACATGCCGCAAGTGAGTGGCACCGGGAATGTGCCTGGAGGCAAACATATCAGCAGAACCGACGACGTGCAGGAGAACGAAATCCTGATCTCCGTTTCTCAAAGATGCGGAAACATCTGCACAATCCGTTTCAAGCGAAAGCCGCTGTGAAAAATGGTCAATGGCGGTCTGTGACGGTGCGGCGGGAATGTCTGTGACGTAGCTCATGGGGCGTCTCCTTTACCTCTGTTGAAAGGATCTTACGCCCGCAGGAAAAAAACTGGCAGATGGCACGATTGCCATATATCGTAAAGATCATGCCAAAACACGACACACCGCCCTCACCCAACCGCCTCGTCGTCGCGCTCGCCTATGACGGCCTTTGCACATTCGAATTTGGCGTGGCCGTTGAAGTTTTCGGGCTGGCGCGGCCGGAGATGGGTGAGGACTGGTATCGCTTCGCAGTGGCCGCTGTCGATGAAGGCGAGATGCGAGCAACCGGCGGCGTGCGCTTTACTGCCGATGGTGGGCTCGACCTGATCGCGCAGGCTGGAACGATCATCGTGCCGGGCTGGCGCGGCATCGATGCACCGGTGCCAGAAGATTTATGCGCCGCCTTGCGCCAAGCCCATGAGAACGGCGCACGGCTTTTGTCCATATGCTCAGGGGTCTTCGTGCTGGCGGCGTCGGGACTTCTCAATGGTCGACAAGCCACCACCCACTGGCGCTACACCGATGCCCTGAAGGCTCGGTTCGGCGAGATCGAGGTGCTGCCGGACGTGCTGTATGTTGATAGCGACACGGTATTGACGTCTGCCGGAAGCGCAGCGGGCATCGACCTTTGCCTGCACCTGATCCGCCGGGATTTTGGCGCGAAAGCCGCCAATATGGTGGCGCGCCGACTGGTGGTGCCGCCGCACCGCGATGGCGGGCAGGCACAGTTCATCAACAAGGCGGTTCCCGAAGCGCATGAAAAGGCGCGGCTTGGCCCCGTGCTGGACAGGATGCAGGCGACACTGACGGAAGACTATACCGTGGCGCGGCTGGCAAACATGGCGGGTATGAGCAGCCGCACCTTTCTGCGCCGGTTCGAGGCCGCAACCGGCACGACGCCCGCCAAATGGCTGCTGCTGCAACGCCTATCCAAGGCAAAGGATTTGTTGGAAACATCGAAGCTGGGCATGGAAGCCATCGCCGAAACAAGCGGTCTCGGCAGTGCCGCCAATCTGCGGCACCATTTTCGGCAGCAGTTTTCCACGACGCCCGCTGCGTACCGCGAACGTTTCGGCGCGAAAACCGTCATGCCACGGGAAGCTTGAGTTCCATGCAGGTCAGGTCCAGCCAGCGACCGAACTTGGTGCCAACCTCGGAAAAGCGGCCCACGACACGAAAGCCGAGCGCTTCGTGAAGACGGATAGACGCTGTATTTTCTGCTTCGATGGCACCGATGAGGACGTGAACGTCATTGTTGGCGGCGTGGTCGATCAGCGCCTGCATCAACAGCTTGCCGATGCCTGAGCCGCGTGCATCTTTCTGGACGTAGATGGAATGTTCGCGGGTGTGGCGGTAGCCATCGAAGGCGCGCCAATCGCCATAAGATGCATAACCGGCAACGGCTCCGTCCTTGACGGCAACGATGACAGGGAAACCGCGATCCTTGCGGAGCTTGAACCACTCCTTGCGGTTTTCGATATCGACCAGAATATCGTTCCAGATCGCGGTCGTGTTCAAGACCGCATCGTTATAGATGTCCATGATGCCGGGAAGGTCTTCGGCGGTGGCGTCGCGTAGTTCGATTGTCATGCTTTATGTCCGCTGCAAATCAATGTCCGGCAACCATAAAGCATGTCGCAAAACTGTGCAGCGATTTTACGCGGTGACGGGCGCCATGCTGAAACTGGTCATGACCGCGGTATAATGCACGGCAGCGGCAACCACGACGAAGCCATGCCAGATGGCATTCTGGAACCGAAGACGTTCCCATACATGGAAGATGACGCCCATGGAATAAATGATGCCGCCGATGACGATCAGCCACAGGCTGAGGGGTGGCAGGTGATACGACAGGCGATCTGCCACCATGACGCCGCTCCAGCCCATGCAGAGATAAAGCAGGATCGTCAGACGATCGAACCGGCCCGGGAAAAAACATTTCAGCATGATGCCGGACAGTGCCGCCAGCCATATGCCCGCGAGTGTTACGGCGATCAGAGGATCTTCGATGCCTCGCTGCAGGATAGGCGTGTAGGTTGCGGCAATGAGAATGAAGATGCCCGAGTGATCCAGCCTGCGCAGGTACCATTTCACATTGGAATGCGGCCAGATGTTATAGGTAAAGGAGATGGAGAGGCACAGGACGAGCCCGAGCGCATAGATCCAGACGGCAGCGATAGCGCTGATGCTATCCCAGAGCGTGACGTAAAAGATAAGGGCCGTCGCGCCAATCAGCGCGAAGACGATTCCGACACCATGCACGATGCCGTCTGCCACGATTTCATGAAGGTCATACCGGCGTCCGAAGCGCCAAAGCTCGCTCATAATCTGTTCCCGCGTAATAGTTCGCAGATCATGCAGGCAATATGAGACGGGAACAAGACCAGCGGCGACAAAGATGATCACTTTGCGTTCGCCTGTGTTGCAAAAGTCGAACGTGCTTCAACCTATCGTCAGACGACCACTAACGATCCACCAGAACCGAGCACTTGGCGTGGCGCACCACCCTGTCGGCTGTGGCACCGATGAAATAGTTGGTGATATCAGGTGTGTGCGAGGCGATGATAATAAGGTCGACGCCCAGGTCTTCCGCCGCAGCCAGAATTTCACGGGCGGGCGCACCGCTGCGAATTTCAGCGGAAGCAATACGCGCCGATGTCTGCTGCAACGCGGCCAGCTTTTGCCGTGCGTCGTCTATCGCATTTTTGATCAGGTCTGCCGGCATGTCGATGGCGAGATAACCCGGCAAATCCTCGACAACGTTCAGCAGCACGATCTGGCCGCCTTCATCCAGAAGCGCCTCGGCTTTCTTCAGTATCGTTTCGGATTTGTGAATGGCACTCAGATCGACCGGAACGAGGATTTTGCTATACATCAGTCTCTCCCACATCCTACTCTTGCTTTCGATGCGGCTATATTTGCACGAAGTGCGCCCGGAGGGAATTGATCCGCATCAAGCTGCAACCACTTTATTGTCAACAAATATTGCACAGTGAATCGCCTAACCAGCATCTTTTCTGAACGATGGATCGCGCGCATATTGGTTTTCAATAGCCGCATGTGGCACGGAAATCGGAGTAGAGCGAATGAGTGATGACAAGCAGTTTGCGCTGACAAGGCCCGCCTATGTTGGCCAGGCCCATCTCGTCGTGCGGGATCTGGACCGGGTATCCGATTTCTACCAGAAGATCATCGGTCTCTCGGTGATCGAGAAATCCCCGAATGGGCAGGTGTTGGGCGTCAGCGGTAAGCCGCTTCTGACGCTGACGACATCGCAGAACGCAGCGCGAGCGCCCAGCGGCGCGGCTGGTCTTTTCCACACCGCTTTCCTGATGCCGAGCCGCAGCGACCTGGCCTTGTGGCTGACACATGTGGCGCACAACAATGTGCAGCTTCAGGGCGCTTCCGACCATCTGGTCAGCGAAGCGATCTATCTGGCCGATCCTGAGAACAACGGTATCGAGGTCTACCGCGACCGATTGCCGGAAGAATGGGCCTACCAGCCAGATGGCACCGTTGCCATGGCCACCGAACGACTGGACCTGCAGGCGCTTTACGACAGCGCCCCGAAGGCAACCTTTGCAAAGGCTGCGGACGGCACAGCCATTGGCCACATCCATTTGCAGGTGGGCGACATTCCAAAGGCCGATGCATTTTATCAGGACGTGCTGGGACTGAAGATCATGGCGCGGTACCCCGGTGCCAGCTTCTTCGGCTCCGGTGCTTACCACCACCATGTCGCGGCCAACATATGGAACAGCCGTGGCGCGCAGGCCCGGACCGAGAATATGACGGGACTTTCCGGCTACTCGCTCAAGTTCAATGAGCGCGCCGAATTCGACAAGGCTTTGGCTGCGATCGACAAAATGGAAATCAACACCGAACGGCAGAGCGACGGCGTCGTGCTGAAAGACCCCTGGGGAATTGGCCTGAAGCTGTCGGCGTGAGGTTGCACGGCGAACGTTCTACACACGTAAATCTTTCGCCCCTTGGAACCGCGATATCTATCGAGCGTTATGTGGTCTAATGGGGGACTGCTGGATGAATGAACAAGCGGTGACGAACCGAAAACACAGTGCTGGAACCATAACGGCCGACGTGATCATGCGTGGGGCGCTCGGCTCAGCACAGGACGACGAAAGAAGCCAGCAACCGCTGGGGCGTGAAGCGCTGGATGTGGCGGTGGCGTGGTCCATCGTCGGCATCTTCTTTATCATATTGATGGGCGTCATACACTCACTGTCGATCATTCTGATCCCGGTTGTGATGGCCATCGTTGTGGGCATGATCCTCGGTGTTGCCGCGAGCAAGCTCAACTCCTACGGCATTCCCGGATTTGCGGTGGCGGTCATTTTGTCGTCAGCGGTTGCTTTCGTGCTGTTCCTCGTGATCAACTCCTTGATCGATCCGCTGTCCACTTTGGCATCGGAAGGTCCGGGCATTGTCGAAAAAGCCATTGATCGCTTCGTGCCCTATTTGCAAAGCCTGCGATGGCTGAATTTTTCGGCGGCGACCTTCAGCTTGAGTTCGATCTCGCTGGAATCCGTCATATCGCGAAGCGGTGACATCATTTCGGTCATCGGATCGAACCTGACCCCCGCCATCATTCAGGGCCTGATCTTCTTCGCCGCTTTGCTTCTGTTCCTCTACAGCCGCATCAGACTGCGCAAAGCCATGATCATGGCCTTTCCACAAAGACACCAGCGTCTGCGCACCATCCGCACCATCGCCTCCATCGAACATGTGCTGAGTTCCTATTTTGCAACCGCCTCGCTGATGTATGCCGGGCTGGGCGTCATCATGGTCATCATCGCCTATGCGGGCGGCCTCGCCATGCCGTTTTTGTGGGGATTGTTCGCATTCCTGTCCAGCTTCGTGCCTTTCCTGGGCATCACCGCCATGACGCTATCGCTGGCAATCGCAGGCATTCTGACGCATGACAGCATGCTGTTTGCGCTTTTGCCCTCGCTCGTCTTCTTCACCATTCACCTGCTGATGGAAAATCTGGCGTTCCCGGCTGTGGTGGGAAAGAACATGGAAATCAATCCGTTCCTGGTTTTCGTCGCCATTATTTTCTGGACATGGATGTGGGGTGCCGCAGGTGCAATGCTCGCCCTGCCGCTCTCGCTCATCGGCATGACCATAGCCCGCGAGCTCTTTCCTTCCCGCCGCGTGGTGCCGAACCTGCCGGCTTGATCAGTTGGAGGGCGCGTTGAAGGCCGGGTCATCAAGGCGGGTGAAAATAACGCCGCGCGCTTTCAGCGCCATCAGTCCGCGCACGACGCCCTCACCTGCTTCATGGGTGGGTTGGTTGATGTGAGAGATGATGACATCGCCGTCTTTGGCGGAGGCGATGTGCTTGGCCGTCATACCAGCGCCCAGCAGCGAGCCGCCGTCGCCGTTGATCGAAAAGCCTGCGACGCGCTCTCCCAACTGGTTGATGGTGGCCATGGAAGAGTTGGTGTATTTGGCGGTCGCACCGCGAAACCATTGCGGCTGATGGCCGGTGGCGTTAGCGACGGCGAGCCTGCCGCCTTCGACTTCCTGCGCCACCGCTGCTGTCGAGCCTGCCGCTGCAATACCGTAGATGGAGACGGGCTTGTCGACAGCCGGAATGTGATTTTCACCGTGGTTTTCCAGCTCGAACAGATCCGGATGCGACATCATGATCGCAAGCGCTTCGGGGTTGTGCTTCAGCCAACGGGCGGTGACGAAAATGGTGGCCGGTATTTTCTCGTTGACGAGCGTATCGAGAATGCGAAAATCCGTCTTGCCCATGCAGGCATCGAGCGTGATAGCCACGCGTGTTGCATGGGCCTTGCTCGGCTGCATTTTCAGCGTCGGCTCAAGCAGGCCGTTGCCTGCAAAAACGGGGGACGCGCACGCGGCCGTCAATACGGCAAAAGCAATTGTCTTCAGCATATCGGATGCCTTGTTTGATCTGGAGCCCAAGGCCAATCTGCCCGCAAGACGCCGGAATTATGGCGTGGCGGCGGGAAGGCCATCGAGTTCTGAGAGCTTTGCC
Source organism: Agrobacterium bohemicum (assembly GCF_001562555.1). Classification (NCBI taxonomy): domain Bacteria; kingdom Pseudomonadati; phylum Pseudomonadota; class Alphaproteobacteria; order Hyphomicrobiales; family Rhizobiaceae; genus Agrobacterium; species Agrobacterium bohemicum. The sequence continues at coordinate 171,537 of NZ_KQ961032.1, read as the reverse complement.
AGCGCTTCTTCCACGCGTGCGCAATCGCTGAGGCTGAGCGGCATGATCGGCAAGGGCGGCTGGCGGTGGGTGAGCGACAACAGGTTTGCCGCCGCATAGACGACGCGGTAGCTGCCGAATTCCTGAAACAGCGACCAGAGCGGCTGGAAATATGCCTCAATCCGCTGCACCTCCGCCGTGTCACCCGCTTGCGCTGCGCGCAGCAGGCGAAGGCTCGGAACCGGCAACAGCCCACCTATGACACTATACCAGCAATCCGCACCCTGAAGCACAGCCTGCGACGCGCCCCAGTCTCCGCTGTAGCCTATCGCAAAGCCCTCACCCAGCCTTGGGCGTAAGCGTTCCAGTTCGTCTTTGAATGTCGTGTCTGATGGCAGCGGCATTTTGACGGCGCGGATGTGCGGAATATAGGCAAGCCGAACCAGCAACTCGTCACCAAAGGCAAACTTCGTGGTCGACGGATTGTTGTAGATGCAGAGCGGCAGGCTGGTTGAACCGGCGACGGCTGCGAAGTGATGATAGGCTTCTTCCTGCGTCAGCGGCACGTAGGAAACCGGGGCCAGCAGCAGCGCATCGGCACCGGCAGCTTCCGCATCCTTTGCCAGCGCAACGGATTCGCTGGTGCGAAGGGCTCCGACGCCGACAATGAGCGGCCTCTTGCCCTTCACGCATTCCGCTGCGGCTTTGATGGCACGAAGGCGTTCGCTGCGGGAAAGATAGGCATAGCTTCCAGTGCTGCCCAGAAGGCCGATCGTATCGACCTCAGCCGCATCCAGACGCTCGATCAGCCGCGACAAAGCCTCGACATCGACGACACCGTCTTCATCTGCCGGTGTCAGCGGAAACGCCGAAAGCCCGTGAAAACCCACATCCATAGACCTATCCCCAAAACCCTCTGAGAAAAGGATTAAGCGGCAAATCAGCAGGCGGCAATATCAATAAGAAATCAGTTAGATATCGTTGCGGATTGGCAACGGGCAGGCTGTGCGCCCTCATTTCTGTCCTTGTGACAGGGATGAGGGCAGCGGCGCCTCAATCATACAGATAATGTTTGGCCCATTGTGCTTCAGGCACCTTTTCTCCGACCTTATAATCGAAGTCCTTGATGCCAAGCGTCGAGGGTGTGATCTGGCATTTGTAACGCAGGCGGAACCACTCACCGGAACTTCTGAAAACCGCACCGCCAGCCTTGATGCTATCGGAGGTCACATCGGGATCGCCGAAGGCATAGGCGATGACCTTGTCAGGCTTCATGCCCTTCTGTTCCTTGGCGATGCGTTCCATGGCTTCGATATCGCAACGCTGCTCAAGGCGTTCTTCTGGTGCCAGAACGTTCAACTGACGCAGGACGTTGGCGTCTATCGCCATGGCAGGCATGGCGGATGGTAGGGCGAGAAGGGCTGCGAGAAGGGCAACGGGCGTAAGCTTGTGCATGGTTTCCTGTCGGCTTTTCGTTTGTTCTTTTTTGATTCGCAGCGCAAATCCATTGCTTTTTGGTCATCCGTACGGATGTGTCAGATGTGCGATCTAGTCTCAAATTGTGATCGAAAACGGGCCAAATTGTGCTGGACGCTTCTTTTGAGCGGGACCATTTCCAGCTTGAACGACCATCAGTGGCACTCTACATCTTCTTCACACGCAGACCGATTTCCCATGAAAGCGAGTATATCTTGTCCATTTTCAAAAACCTGCCCCCGGCACCCGTTGCGGAAAAGAAGCCGATTACCGACACGCATCACGGCGTGACCCGTACCGATGATTATGCGTGGTTTCGGGCGGACAACTGGCAGGCCATGTTCAAGGACCCTACCCTGCTCGACCCCGCCATTCGCACCCATCTGGAGGCCGAAAACGCCTATATGGAAGCGGCGATGGCCGACACAAAGCCGCTTCAGGAGAAGCTGTTCGAAGAAATGAAGGGCCGCATCAAGCAGGATGATTCGTCCGTCCCGGTCAATGATGGTCCCTATGCCTATGGCACGCTGTTTGTGACGGGTGGCGAGCAGCCGCATTATTTCCGCACACCTCGCGGTGGCGGCGAAAAGCATGTGCTGCTCGATGGTGACAAGGAAGCCGAAGGCAAGGATTATTTCCGCCTCGCCGGTCTCGACCAGACCAGCGATCACAGTCGCGGCATTTGGGGTTATGACGACAAGGGTTCGGAATATTACACGCTGCGCATCCGCGAGCTGGAAAGCGGTCAAGACTTGGCCGATGTGATCGAGAACACCGCTGGCGGCGGCGCATGGGCGCCGGATGGCAATAGTTTCTTCTATTCGCTTCAGAACGAAAACCACCGCCCCTCCAAGGTCTTCCACCATATCATCGGCGAGCCGCAATCCTCCGACCGCCTGGTTTATGAGGAAAAAGACCCCGGCTTCTTCATGGGTGTGGGCGCTTCCGTGCTGGATGATTTCATCTTCATCGACATTCACGACCACGAAACCAGCGAATACCGCCTTCTCTCCACCAAGGATTTGACCGCCGAGCCGCAGGTGGTGGCGGAGCGTGAGGAAGGCATCGAATATTCGCTGTGCGAGGGCGGCGACGTTTTCTACATTCTGACCAATGATGGCGACGCAAAGGATTTCCGCATCTGCCAGACGCCGGTGACGGCTCCGAGCAAGGACAACTGGACGGAAGTCGTGCCGCACGAGCCGGGCCGCCTCATTCTCGATATCGACGCCTATGCCCGCCATCTGATCTGGCTGGAGCGCCGCGACGGCCTGCCACGCATCGTCATCCGCGACCGCGTGAGCGGCGAGGAGCACAGCGTTGCCTTTGACGAAGAGGCCTATTCGCTGGGTCTGCATGGCGCTGCCGAATATGACACCAATGTCATCCGCTTCAGCTACTCCTCCATGACCACGCCGAGCCAGCTGTTCGATTACGACATGGTGACGCGTGAACGCACTTTGCTGAAAACCCAGGAAGTGCCATCCGGCCACGACCCTGACGACTACGTGACCCGCCGCATCGTGGCGACCTCGCATGACGGCGCGCTGGTGCCGGTCTCCCTGCTCTACCGGAAAGATACGCCGCTGGATGGTTCCGCGCCCTGCCTTCTCTACGGTTACGGCGCTTACGGTATTTCCATTCCGGCTGCCTTCAACACCAACAACCTGTCACTAGCCGATCGCGGCTTTATCTATGTCGTAGCCCATATTCGTGGTGGCAAGGACAAGGGTTTCGAATGGTATGAAACCGGCAAGATGGAGCAAAAGCAGAACACGTTCAAGGACTTCATCGCCGCGGCTGACCATCTGGTGAAGGATGGCTTCACCTCCTACAAAGGCATCATTGCCGAAGGCGGTTCTGCCGGTGGCATGCTGATGGGCGCTGTTGCCAACATGGCACCGGAAAAGTTCGCGGGCATCATCGCTGCCGTTCCCTTCGTGGATGTGCTGACCACCATGCTGGACGACACCTTGCCGCTGACGCCGCCGGAATGGCCCGAATGGGGCAACCCGCTGGAGTCGGAGGAGGAATACCAGTGGATCGCCGCCTATTCGCCTTACGACAATGTGGCCGCGAAGCCCTATCCGCCGCTTCTCGCCATCTCCGGCCTGACCGACCCGCGCGTGACCTATTGGGAGCCGACAAAGTGGGTGGCGAAACTGCGTGAGTATACGACGGGCGAAGCGCCGATCCTGCTGAAGACCAATATGGCGGCGGGGCATGGCGGTAAGTCGGGACGCTTCCAGAGGTTGGAGGAGATTGCCTTCGAATATGCGTTTGCGCTGAAGGTGGCTGGCAAGGCATCTGTCTGACGCTAAAACGTGTGGATCGTCATGCTCGGGCTTGTCCCGAGGATGACGACATGGGATTTATTGGAGAAAAATACTTCCCGAAATGATTTTTTCGATGTTTTTTTCCACAAAAAATCGAAACCACTGGTTATTTGAATATATATTTAAAGTTAATTGCATTTTAATTTTTTATTCAGTTAAACACTGAATTTCATCAGTAAAAATACGACATCCAACAGTATTGCGAATTATGCGAAATGGTTCCGCCACCCCGCGCATGGCTGCGATGCGGCATTTTGCGTTGCAATATCATCTTCTCGCCGTATTATAGAAAGCGTTGACATATTTATGCGCTTTTTCGCCGCTGTGACTGCGGCTCTCTTCGTCGCTTCGTAGCGGCTTTTCTTTGACGGGTTCTCGTTCGTCTTTCCGCGCGTGTCATTCGACATGGAGCTTTCGCTGCACCTAGCGAAATCCACGCTCCATGGCTTTAGCTCTGCGTTCTGGCTGCGGATACGATTTCGCGCCGGCGCTTTGGCAGGCCGGGCTTTGCAGTGCCCCGGTATGCCTCACATGAACACTGCATTAGACTTGGGGGTCTTACAATGAAGAAACTCCTCGCCTCGACCATTCTTGTCACAGGCTTCACACTCGCCGCTGCTGCTGCAAGTACCGCCAACGCCGCAGAAGATTGCGGCAACATCTCCATCGCTGAAATGAACTGGGCATCCGCAGGCGTTGCCGCTTACGTCGACAAGTTCATCATGGAAAACGGTTACGACTGCACAGTCGATATCGTGACCGGCGACACTACACCGACCTTCACCTCCATGAATGAAAAAGGCCAGCCTGACATGGCGCCTGAAATGTGGGTGAACACTCTGGGCGCACCTTACGAGGAGGCCGTCAAATCCGGCAACCTCATTCAGGACGTAAAAATCCTGAGCGACGGTGGTGTCGAGGGATGGTGGATTCCGAAATACCTCGCCGATGCACACCCTGATATCAAGACAGTTGAAGATGCGTTGAAGCACCCCGAACTGTTCCCGGCACCTGAGGATGCCAGCAAAGGTGCGGTCTACGGCTGCCCTCCCGGCTGGGGCTGCCAGCCAACGACAGCAAATCTTTTCAAGGCGCGCAAGGCCGATGAAAAGGGCTTCACGCTAGTCGATACCGGCTCGGCTGCGGGCCTCGATGGTTCCATTTCCAACGCCTATGAAAAGAAGCAGGGTTGGCTCGGTTATTACTGGGCACCAACGGCCATCATGGGCAAATACGACATGGTGAAGCTGGATGACGGCGTGCCGCTGGACCGCGAAGCCTACGACACCTGCATCGCCAAGGCCGATTGCGCCGACCCCAAGCCCAACGCCTATCCCGTCGCTGACGTCTACACCGTCGTGACCAAGGAGTTTGCCGAAAAGGCTGGCCCATCCGCTGAATACGTCAAGAAACGCCAGTGGGGCAACGATACGTTGGCCAAGATTTTGGCATGGATGGACGAAAACCAGGGCACCAACGAAGACGGTGCGGCGTATTTCCTCGAGAATAACGAGGACATCTGGACGAAGTGGGTTTCGCCTGAGGTGGCTGAGAAGATCAAGGCTTCGATGTGATGTGAGGAGGCAGCCATGATCCCTAGTGGTCTTGGCTCACCCCCCTCTGCCCTGCCGGGCATCTCCCCCTCAAGGGGGGAGATCGACCCGTGGTGACCTCTCGATCAACTCAAACGTCGCAACTTTGGCGATCTCTGAGCGTCTTGCCGATCTCCCCCCTTGAGGGGGAGATGTCCGGCAGGACAGAGGGGGGTGAGCCACACCCACAAGCCCCTCCACAAAAAACTAAGGGAAAAAAACAATAATGGCCCTCTGTAATCTTCTGCCGGATATGCTTTGCAAGTTTCCGGCCATTGGCAACAGCACCATGCGCGTGGCGCGCAAGTCTATCGATGACGGGTTTCGCGATATCGTTCGCAGTTACGGCGATGTCATCGATACGGTCACGCACCCGTTGCAGTTATTCTTGAATTCATCCGAACGCTTTTTCACGCAGACGCCGTGGATCATCATCTTTCTCGGTCTGCTGGCCATGGTCCATCTGGCCGGGCGCAGCTTTCGCATCACGCTTGGCACTGCCGTTTCATTGTGTCTGATCGGCGCGGTCGGCCTGTGGCGCGATGCGATGACGACGCTGTCCATCGTGGCGATTGCGACCCTGATCGCGGTTGCCATCGGCCTGCCGCTGGGCATTCTCATGGCGCGGTCCGAGCGGTTGCAGCGTTTCATCAATCCGGGTCTGGATGTGATGCAGACGATGCCGAGCTTCGTGTACCTCATCCCCGTTGTCGTCATCTTCGGCATAGGCAAGGTGCCGGGCCTGATTGCGGTCGTCATCTACGCGATACCGCCGATGATCCGCCTGACCAATCTGGGCATTCGCATGGTGGACCGGGAAACGCTGGAGGCGGCCGATGCCTTCGGCTCCTCCAACACCCAGAAGCTGTTCAATGTGCAACTGCCATTGGCGCTGCCCACCATCATGACCGGCATCAACCAGACCATCATGATGTCGCTTGCCATGGTCGTTGTCGCCTCAATGGTCGGCGTCGGCGGTCTGGGCAAGAACGTGCTTCAGGCGATCAACAACCAGTTCTTCACAATCGGCTTTCTGAACGGCTTTGCACTGGTGGCCATTGCCATCATGTTCGACCGTGCCAGCCAGGCCTTCGGCAAGCGTTTGCAAAAATATCGCGAGGTGCAACATGGCTAAGGACATCGAAATCCGCCAACTTTACAAGATCTTCGGCAAGCACCCTGAGAGACATCTTGCGGCCGTTAAAAACGGTTTGAGCAAGACCGAACTGAACGACAAGCACAACCACGTTCTCGGTCTCAACAACATCAACATCACCATGCCAGGCGGTAAGATTACCGTGGTCATGGGGCTGTCGGGCTCCGGCAAGTCGACGCTCATCCGCCACATCAACCGGCTGATTGAGCCCAGCGCGGGTGAAGTGCTCTATGACGGGCAGGATATCTGCTCCATGAACGGTTCCAGCCTGCGTGATTTCCGTCGCCACAAGACGGCCATGGTGTTCCAGAAGTTCGGTCTGCTGCCGCACCGCACTGTGCTGGAAAACAGCGTCTATGGCCTCGATATCCAAGGCGTCGCGCGGAAGGACAGCATCGAGAAGGGCCGTTACTGGCTGAAACGGGTCGGCCTCGACGGTTACGAGGACAACTACCCCAACCAGTTGTCTGGTGGCATGCAGCAGCGTGTGGGTCTGGCCCGCGCGCTGACCAATGATGCGGACATTCTGTTGATGGACGAGGCCTATTCGGCGCTAGACCCGCTCATCCGTGTCGATATGCAGACCATGCTGCTCGACCTTCAGCAGGAGTTGCAGAAGACGGTCGTCTTCATCACGCACGATCTGGACGAGGCCTTGCGGCTTGGCGACCATATCGCAATCCTGAAGGACGGCGAGATGGTGCAGCAGGGTGATGGCCAGAGCATCATCCAGCACCCGGCCAATGAATATGTCAGCGACTTCGTGCGGGATGTAAACCGTGGCCGCGTGTTGCAGGCAACGACGGTCATGGAGCCAGCAACCGCCGCACCGGAGAACCTATCGGTTCTGGAAACCGACACGCTGGAAAATATTGCCCGCGACATGACCGACGCCAACGAAACCACCGCGCATGTGGTGGACGAGGATGGCAAGACTGTCGGCAGCATCGGCATCGAAACGCTGATGGCGGCCATGGTGACGCCCGCCACGCAGGATGATGAACCGCCTGCCGACGTAACCCCACCGCCAGCGGTGGTCACAGAACCGGAAAAGCGCATCGCGTGATTCTCCCAGCCCTTCGCGACTCACGTTGCGAAGGGCGTTTTACGTTGGGGAATCGGCAGAACTGAGCCATTTCCTGTTTTGCAAGCCCCTAAAATGCAAAAACGAAGCACTACTTTCACGCCTGTCAAGCGGTGAACACCTCCTCAACCGCGACGACGCAAGCTTCGCGCAAGCTTCGACCGTTAATACTTCATTAACGGGTCAGAGAAAGGGCTTGCGATGAATATCGATAATAATATTGGAGGCTCTGCACAGCACAGCAGATCTCAGCATATCGAAAAGCGCCAGACGGAAACCGTGACGCCGGAACAGCAAGAGACGACGCTGAGCGGCGGCAAGATTTCGTTTGTGAACGCTCTGCAATCCACGTCGCTTGCCAATGTTTTGTGGACGGTCAACAACGACGTTTCCGCCGAGAGCGCCACGACGCAAAGCATTGGTGGAACCAGCATGCAGTTGGAAGCTGAGTGGCTTCGGCAGGCCTACACCGAACACTGACATACATTGTCTCTCGACGATTCACGACGCGTTCAACAACCATATTTATGATTGATATCTGATTAATTTTCAGAAAAAGCCGCGCAAAGGCGGCTCTATAGTTTCAAACTCTGCACGAGCAGATGCTTTCATCACACCACGCTCAGACCAGCTCCGCAGCGTCGATTTCGACGGTGATATGTGACAGCTCATGGATAGCGGCCAGCTTATGTCGATAAAAAGCCGGAGCCTGCGGTGATGGCGATTTGATCGCGACAATAGCGGCGTGGTGCCCCGGCCCCACCTGCCAGACATGCAGATCGGTGATACGCTCTTCCTCGGTTTCAACGGCACGGCGGATTTTACCCGCCAAAGCGTCGCCCTGCGGAACAGCGTCCACCAGCACAGCCCCAGCAGAGCGCAACAGCCCCCATGACCAGCGGGCAATGACAATGCCGCCGACGATGCCCATGGCAGGATCAAGGAACGTCCAACCATTCCATTTGCCCAACAGCAAAGCGACAATCGCCAGAACGGATGTCAGCGCATCCGCAAGGACGTGCAGATAGGCGGCGCGCAGATTATTGTCCTTACCCCCATGGCTTCCATGATGAGCATGCGTGCCATGATGGGCATGATCGCCGTGGTGAGCGTGGCCGCCATGTGAGTGACCAGGGTCATGCCCGTGATGATGGTCGTCCTTCAGCAGCCACGCGCTGACGAGATTGACGACGAGGCCGATCATCGCCACCGCGATGGCCTGGTTGAAATCGATCTGCACGGGCGCAAAGAAGCGCAGCAGGCTTTCCCAGGCAATCATCACCGCGGCAACGCCCAGCACCACAGCGCTGGCAAAACCGGCCAGATCGCCAAATTTTCCCGTTCCGAACGTAAAGCGGGCATTGTTGGCCTGCCTGCGAGCGTAGAGATAAGCGAGCGCAGAAATCAGCATCGCGCCGGCATGGGTGGCCATGTGCCAGCCATCCGCGGTCAGCGCCATAGAGCCGAACCAGCTCCCGGCCGTGATTTCCGCCACCATCATTGCAGCCGTCAACGCAATCACCGTCCATACGCGGCGCTCATTGCGCTCGTGATCCCGCCCCAGAAAGACGTGGCTGTGGGTGCCGCGGGCGTCAGGATGCTCGGTTGTCGTCGTCATGCCGCACCTTTATCGAATGTAAGTTTTCAAGACCTGCGCCAGCTCTTCCGTGGCGCGGGCACGCTCTTCGTCGTTTTCCGCATGAAGCACATGCTCATGCAGATGATCCTGCATCACCTCACCGGTCAGCCCGGACAGCGCACCGCGCACGGATGCCAGCAATTGCAGCACCTCCCCGCACGGCTTGCCGCTTTCCAGCGCACGCTCAACGGCTTCCATCTGCCCTTTAAGGCGACGAATGCGGGCCAGAAGCTTGTCCTTGTTCTCGATAGTGTGTGACATGGTACTTTCTCAATATAGTATAGGGGGGTATATTATAGGGAGGCGCAGAACTTCGCAAGCTCCGCCCGACACGGCTTGTCACCCGATCAGCCGATCGCTATATCTCTAGAAACTAGAGATATGAGGCGCGACCATGTATTCCATCGGCGATCTTTCCCGAAACACCGGCGTCAAAGTGCCGACCATTCGCTATTACGAGCAGATGGGTCTGTTGCGTGCGGCGGAACGGTCCGAAGGCAATCAGCGCCGCTATGAAAAATCTGATCTGGAACGCCTCGCTTTCGTGCGCCACGCCCGCGACCTCGGCCTAAACATAGATGCCATCCGCGAACTGATTGCGCTCAGTCAGCACCGGGAAATGCCCTGCGCCGGCGCCGACCGCATCGCCGCCGACCATCTTACGACCGTCCGCGAAAAGATCGCCAAGCTGAAGAAGCTGGAACACGAGCTGGAGCGCATCGTTTCCCATTGCGACGGCCATTCGATCGAGGATTGTTATGTCATCCGGGCGCTGTCGAACCATGATCTGTGTGAGCATGAGCATTGAGGGAAGAGTTCGTGGGTGGGGAGCCAGCCTGTTAAGCAGCGGGCTCCGGCAGACTTTCTAATAGTCCACCCGCATCATCGCGACGGTTCCCGGTTGCGAACGATCAGACGGGCGGGATAGGTGGTTAATCGGGGAGGCTACTGAGCCCCATCAATGGCAGGCGGTTGCATGAACTCGATCGTAATATGGTCGGGGCCTGAAACATAGGCTGTCATCGTTCCCTTTCTCGGACCGCCTGGGATGGCCTGTGGACTTCCCTTTACCTTCCATCCTGCAGCTTCAACGTGAGCAATGGCGGCATGGATGTCGCGGACGGTCAGCGCGAGATGAGCGGCACCGATCGCGCCTGCGCTATTTGCCACGGTTCCGTTCTGCTGGCCCTTGGAATACTGTAATAATTCGACCACGAAGCCGCCCTCCGATCTCACGATCGCCGTCCGCACATTCGGATCATCGACACCTGTTACCTGATGTAGGAAGTCTCCCCCCATCTCAGACTGCCGTTCAAGCGTGAACCCAAGCGCGTCTGTCCAGAACCGAATGGATTCATCCAACGAGGATACAACGAACCCTGCGTGATCTACGGCGATTACGTTGGCGGTATTTTTCATCACTAGATACTCACTCCGATAAGCTTGCAAAGCAAACGAATCTACAATGCCGCGACTGGCACCAGCAATATGGTCGTCATCATTTTTGTGGCACTTCAGTGCTCGGCAAAGCAATGATCGTCTTGCAAGGATGCTTCATGGTCAGACCGTTTTAGTCGGAGGTGAAATGCTCCTCGCATCATTATAAAAAGACCACCCCAATTATCCTATCGAACGTGCCGCATAGACCAGCTGAAACCGCGTTGAAAAAGGCCTACTCGAAAACAACGCTGGCAAATATTGCAGAGGCAGCAATCGCGACGAAGTCGCTTCGTATGACAGCTTCTGCATAAACCAGAAATCTGGCCTTGACACAATTACGATTCGAGCGCATTGAACCTCGCATGATCAACGCACGCGCACCCATTTCCTGCACGTATTTTTGGGCCTTCCTTTAAGGGCGGCTCGACAGATCACTTTGTCAACAAGCCGCCGTCAGGCGGCTTTGTTGTTTTCAAATGTCCTGACGGCTAAACCAGAACCCGAAGGACGAGAAAATGACCGAAGACAGCCTTCTGACCCTACCGAGACCACCCGTTGTCACCATTCGCGGTGCGCGCAAGGCCGATTTGCCTGAGCTTAACGAGATGATCACGTTGCTTGCCGCCCACCATGGCGATGCGGCAGCGATTACGGCTGAAAAGCTGGAGCGCGACCTGTTTGGCCAGGTGCCGTGGATTACGGCGCTGGTTGCCGAAGCCGATGGCGAGTTGATCGGATACGCCATTCTCTTGCCGCTCTACCGTGCGCAGGAAGGCCGTCGCGGCATGGAACTGCACCATCTTTTCGTGCGTGATGGCCACCGTGGCCATGGCACCGGCCAGCATCTGGTGGGGCGCGCTCGTGATGTTGCCAAGCGTTGTGGCTGCGACTTCCTTTCGGTGGGTGCCGCAACCGGCAATTTCGCTGCGCACAAATTCTACGAAAACATGGATTTCATACCACGCCCCGTGACCGGCATGCGTTTCATGCAGGCGTTAGCTTAGTGCGATAGACACAACGGAACCGACCGTGCCGGTCAGGCTTTTGGCATGGTCTTGTTTCGGTTTAGTGTTTCAACGTGGTTGATTGCAGGAGAAGAGAATGCCTCGTATTGCGCTGGCCCTAACCGAGGATTTTGCCGATTGGGAACCCGCATTGTTGACTGCGGCGGCACGTGGGTATCTGGGCGTCGACATCTTGACCGCAACGCCTGATGGTTCGCCCGTCGTTTCCATGGGCGGCCTGAAAGTCACCCCTGATATGGCCTATGATGCGTTGGACCCTGATATGATCCATGCGCTGGTCATTCCCGGTGGGCTGATCTGGGAAAAGGGTGTGGCACCGGATTTTACCGACCTCGTCCACCGCTTTCGCGCGCAGGACCGCGTAGTGGCAGGCATCTGTGCGGCGGCGAGTGCGCTCGCGGGAACCGGCGTGCTGAACCACGTGGCCCATACCGGCAATTCGGTGAGTTCACATAGCAGATACGAGAGCTATCAAGGCGCGGAACACTACCGCGACCAGCCGCAAGCCGTCAGCGACAAGGGCATCATTACCGCACCTGGCAGCGCGCCGGTGACATTTGCAGCAGAGGTGTTGAAAGCACTCGACCTCTGGGGACCGGAGGCGGAGGCCGAAATCACCGTGTTTTCGGCGGAACATCGGTAGACTCAGCTTCGATCAAGAATGCGGCAGGCACGTGCTGGTCCTTGCGTGTCATCGGACGTCATTGCGCGGCGCAAATCCCGACTGTTAAGGTGCAGGCTGCGGTCGACTGGCAAAGCAAGACGGGCGATCTTGGCTGCGGCGGCCGTCAAGAAGGCCGGGCTATTACTCTCGAAAAACTGTAGGCACGCTGCCTTTTCAGGCTCTTGCCGCAGCAGCGCTTTGAAAGCGAGGCGGTGCATGGCGCAAGGCGCGCCATGACCGGGGACGGAAAAACGCAGCGCATCGAGTTCATCGCTCCACTCGACTGCATTTTTCATCTTATCGGGCAGCGTCGAAACGCTTGAAGAAAAGCCCGCTCAGCGAACCAAGAATGATCCAGAACACAAAACTGGTAACGGTTGCCAGCACCATGAACCGGCGCTCGAGTGGCAGAGGTGCCAAAGCGTGTTCGCCCTCCGGCGGCAGCGGCGCGCCAATGACGTGTGGTGCGGCGATGAGCATGACGGCCAGAACCGCAGCCCATGGCTCACCCCGTCTGAAGACGAGCAGCGCCAAACCACCCGCCGTTGCGGCGACCGTCGCGATCCACCACATCTGACGTGCGCCGAGAGCGGCGGCGGGCGTGCCCGGCAATTCCGGTGGCAGACCGATCATGGGTGCCAGCATGACGGCGGCAAAACCCGCAAGACCCCAGAAGATGCCTTCGCGCCAGCCGCCTTCTGAGCCGCGTAGCGAAATCAACGCCGTCAGGACCAGCGCGTAGCCGATGGCGGTCAGCACATTGGCGGCGATGGTGTAGGCGTTGCGTTCGAAACCATCGGCAGGCGTCCAGGCTTCGGCATCATGATGATGGTCGGCCGGTGTTGCGGCATCGTGGGCGTGAGCGGGAGCAGCCTCGCCGCCGGCATTTTCAAAGGTTTCCGCCTGAAGGATGAGAGGCGTGGTGCCGACAGCCTGCATGACGCTGACGGCGAGACCGGCAATCAGCCCCACCAGAACGGCGGTAAAAACGATATTACGGAAAAATGGCATCTCTGTTTCCCTCAATGGCAAGGGAAGGCATTGGCATGACGCGTATCATGGGCGGCATTGTGCACCGCTTCGACATGCGAAAAGCCCACGAAACCGACGATGAACAGGCCAAGTGCGGCGGCTGTCAACGACTGCGCAATCTTCGATGTTTTGGTTGATACGGCTGATGTGGCCGTATTCTGCTGGATAGACATGGTGATCCCTTCCTGAGCGGGTGGGCGCATTGCTGATCAAAAGCCGCACGACCGCATTCAACATTCACCACGGGGAAAGAGACACAAGGTCTTGAAGGCCGGAGAACCGACCTGCCAACCGTGCTGTTCCGGACACCCCGCCGGTATTGACGACACTCACGTGATGGCAGGTCTCCTGGCTCGCGGGTCGTAACCTTGAAAACACCTTCCCGAACTTTGCAGTCAGTGGCTTTTCGTTTTCAGGCTATCCGCTCACAGTTGCGGGGGCAGCCACGAATCAAAGCTCGCGCTTCTATCGTGTTCCCTTTTCACTTTCCGGGCGAACCCGAAAAGACCATCACACAACCGTTATCCGGCGGAAGCTGATCCGAGTCAATGGCTGATCACGGAGACGGCAATGCCTTCAGGTAGGCCGCAATCGCGTTGCGATCTTCGGCGGGAAGGCGGGCCATGTTCTGCTGCACCTTGACCATGGAACCGCCGGCGCTATCGAAATCCGGTGTAAAGCCGGTCTCGAGATAATTGGCGATATCAGCTTGCGACCATGAACCGATGGGTTGGGACTCAGGCCGGATATCGGGAATACGCCCCTCACCTTCCGGGTTGGGTCCACCGGCTAGCCATTGGTTCTTCAGGAACCCACCCAGTGCATCGCGCGGGGTGTGGCATTCACCGCAGTGGCCGAGGCCTTCCACGAGATATTGCCCGCGAAGGACTTCCGCATCGGCATTGGCAAGCTGCACGCGCGGCTTGCCCTTGTCGAAATACAGGAATTTCCAGCCACCCAGAGCAAGACGAATATTGAAGGGAAATGGCAGATCATGGCCCGGCGCATCATTGGTGCTGGCCGGCAGTGTTTTCAAATAGGCGAAAAGATCGTTCACATCCTGCGGCGTCATCCGCGCATAGGAGTTGTAAGGGAATGACGGGTAGAGATGCTCGCCGTCTTTGCCGACGCCGCGCGTCATCGCATCGCCGAATTGCCCCACTGTCCACGCGCCGATGCCGTGCTGCGGATCAGAAGAAATGTTGGGCATGTGGAAGGTGCCGAACGGGCTTGGCAAGGCCTGCCCGCCGGACAGCGTCTTCAGTGCGTCGCCCGTGGCATTCGGCGCGGCATGGCAGCTTGCGCAGCCGCCCGCCCAGAACAGCGTTTCACCATTGGCAAGGTTCGGCTCACCCAGATTGGCCCAATGGCTTGGTGGCTGGCGTTGCGGCGCGGTTACCCACATGAAAACGCCAAGGCCGACGGCACCCGCAATAACAGCACCGCCCGCCAGCTTCGCCCAGATGGAAGCCATCGCCTTCTCCGATTCGTCCGAATTTACAATGCGAAAAGGTCCGCCGGTATGGTGGCGGACCTTGGCTGGTACCGACTACTTCTTGAGACGGTAGGTCTGGTGGCAACTGCTGCAATCTGCGCCGAGGGTCTTCATGGCAGCACCAACGCTGGCCTGATCCGTCGGCAATTGCGCCAGAACCGCATCGGCATCAGAACCGAGCTTTTCGGACTTGGACTTGAAGTCCACGAAGTTCTGCCAGATGGCAGGAGCCGCAGCGCCGCCCTCGGAACCAGCCGGGAACTGGTCCGGAAAGGCCTTGGCATTGGTGCTGATGGTGGTAACAGCGGTTTTGACGGTAGCCGCATCGTAAGGCTTTTCACCCTTGGCAATGGCGCCAAGCGCACCCATGGCGCCGCCGATACCCTTCATCAAGCCTTCGCGCTTCTCAACCTCGCCAGCTGCGGAAACCGCACCGGCGCAAAGACAGCCTATCATTATGGAAGCGGCAATGGTTCTAAGCTTCATCGTTTCTCTCTCCTGAAACCGGCGCGCCGGAGGGGTGTCTGCTCTGTGTTCTCGCATGTCGTCATCGCAAAACAGCGTCCCACCCGCCCGACATGCTGGAGCGAGCGTGGACGAAGATGCCTGCTTCACATGGCAAAAAGAAGTCACATTCCGGTGATTTGTAAAGCGAAATCAGGTATATAAAGTTGCCTTTGGCCGTCGGCTTTTATCACCGCGCCACCGCGACCTGCTGCCGGTCTGTCAAGGCTGACAGTAGCAACGTCCGGCTATCTTCGCGGCCGAAGCCACGAATTTCAATGCGATCTTCAAAGATATCTGCAATGGCAAAAGTGTTTTCGTCCAAGGTATCGACCATGCCTTTGAAATTCATGAAATGCGTGCTGCTCACCTGCCCGTAATTGCCAACGTGATTATGCCCGCAGAACCACGCCTTCACGCATCGTCGTGTACTGAGTAATTCCAGGGTTTGAGGCGCGTCCCACATATTGTGGGCATTATCAGGATAGAGCGGATAGTGGCAGAAGATGATGACGGTTTCGCCCGCCTTTTCAGCCGCGTCCAGCGTATCGGAAAGCCATGCCACCTGCTCCGGACTGAAAGAACCATTCCAGTTCTGGGCATTGATGGCACCGGCCTGTTTCAGCACGTCAAGCCTTTGCGCAGCCAGTTCACGACGCGGATCACCCTGTGGGGGCGCAAACAGGCTGACATCGCTGCCATCCAGCACCACAAAACGAACATGGCCGACCGTGAAATCATACCATGGTGATGGCATCGACAGGCGTTCATGGACTGTGCCGAGATGCTGCGGCGCGACCGAAAAATCATGATTACCCGGCAGCATCACGCTACGGTGGCGCAGCTTGTCGTAACAGTTGAGAATGATGTCGAAATTTTCCCAGCCGTGATCGATGATATCACCCAGCGTGACGACAAAGGCGAGGTCTTGGCTGTTGAAAGCGGCGATGGCCTCATCCAGCTTCTGAGGGCTCTGCGCGTAGTAGCGGCCCATATCCGGGCGCGGCGCGACATCGGCGTATTGTGGATCGGCGACAATGCCGAAGGAGAAAAGCGGTGCAGTTTTTTCTGTCATGATGCCTCCGCATAGGACGGGGCAATGACAGCCATATGACAAAATGAAAACACCCGGCGCTGAGGCCGGGTGTTGATATCAATGAAAGCGTAAAACCTTACTTGGCAGCAGCTTCGTAGCGCTCCAGAACGTAATCCCAGTTGATGAGATTATCGACGAAAGCTTCGAGGTACTTCGGACGCAGGTTCTTGTAATCCACGTAGTAGGAGTGTTCCCATACGTCGACGCCGAGGATCGGCTCTGCGCCGTGAACCAGCGGGTTTTCACCGTTCGGAGTCTTGGAAATCTCGAGCTTTCCGTCCTTGACAGACAGCCATGCCCAGCCGGAACCAAACTGTGTCGTGCCAGCAGCGATGAAATCAGCCTTGAACTTGTCGTAGCCGCCGAGATCAGACGCGAATGCCTGCTCCAGCTTGCCCGGAAGCTTGTTGCCGCCGCCGTCCTTCTTCATCCACTTCCAGAAGTGGACGTGGTTGTAGTGCTGGGCGGCATTGTTGAAAAGGCCAGCATGTGTGCCGAACGACTTCTTGACGACTTCTTCCAGCGAAAGGTCTGCGAGACCGGCTTCGGCGGCAAGCTTGTTGCCGTTGTCCACATAGGCCTTGTGGTGCTTGTCGTGGTGCAGCTCAAGCGTTTCGCGAGACATGTAAGGCGCAAGTGCATCGTAATCGTAAGGCAGTGCGGGAAGTTCGAAGGCCATGGTGTTTACTCCTTGTTGCAGCGGCAGGGCCGCTCCTTGAAACCTGTGCCCGGACCATAAGAGCGGACGTCATGAGAGGCAACCTGCTAAATGTTAAAATGTTCCAGCAAAAGAGAAAATTCTTCCCGGCGCCCTTGGAAAAACACTTTTCATGCCAAGCTTGCGTACCGATTCAAGAAAATCCGTTCGCTTTCGCCAGCGACGATACAGGAAGGATATTGCCGTGAAACGACAGTTTCTAGCTGCTTGCATCGCAAGCCTCATCGCCCTGCCCGCCGCAGCGTCTTCCGGCGATGCCTGGAAGGAATTTTCAGCGGAGGTTCAGGCCCGTTGCCTGGGCGCAATCGAGGGCGTTATGGAAAAGCCGAAGATCGTCGTCGATCCCTTCGGCAGCCAGAGCTACGGCCTTGCCATCATCACCGGCAAGGCGAAGGGTACGAAGACGGAGATCAGCCAGATCTGCGTTTTCGACAAGAAAAACAAGACCGTCGAAATTGGCGGCGAGTTGCCCCGAGACGCCGTAAAGATTGACATTCCCGGCGCGGCCGCGCGCTGACCCCTATGGTTCCGATTAGAAGCGGGGTGTCGTATCAGCCTCGCCCAGCGGGCGCTGCATCAGCACGATATCAAGCCAGCGCCCGTGCTTCCAGCCAATGGATTTCAGTGTGCCGACCATCTCGAAACCGGCGGCGCGATGAACGCCTATGGACGCCGCATTGTCGGCGTCTCCGACGACGGCAACCATCTGGCGGAAGCCCCGTACGGTCGCCTCATCGATCAGCGATAGAAGCAGGGTCTTGCCGATACCCAAGCCCTTGCGCTCAGGATCGACATAGATGGAATCTTCAACAGTCGCGCCATAGGCGGGGCGTGCCCGATGCGCTCCCGCATAGGCATAACCCGCGACAGTCCCCTCCACCTCTGCCACCACATAGGGAAAGCCGCCTGCAATCAAAGCCTGCCTGCGCTCGATCATGGTGTCTGCGGAAGGCGGCTCGATTTCAAAACTGGCCGTACCGTGCAGCACCGCGTGGCGATAGATTTCCGTAATTGCGGCAATATCGCCTTCTTCACAGGGGCGGATGGTGACAACGGTTTTTGGCTGGGAATGCATTTCAATATCCTGAATATTTACAGAGACAATGTGCACGGTCCCTGCTCCATTTCAAACCTAAATTCAACGCTCACCCACCGGTCAACAACTTGATGGCGATCAGCCACATGGTAAGCGCGATGACGCCTTCCAGCACGCGCCAGCTTCGCGGATTGGCGAAGATGGGACGTAACCAGCGGGCGCCGTAACCGAGGCAGAAAAAGAACAGGAAGGACGAGGTAACGGCACCCGCCCAGAAGGCCTTTTCAGCGCCTGGAAACTGGGTGGAGATCGTGCCGAGCAGAACGACCGTGTCGAGATAGACGTGCGGGTTGAGCCATGTCAGCGCGAGACAAGTGGCGAGTGTCGACCCGAGCGAGGTCACGGTGCCGGATGCGGCGGCGAGAACATTCGAAGCACCAAGCGCCGACTGCAGGCTTTTCGCGCCATACCAGAATAGAAATGCCGCGCCCGCATAGCGCATGGCAGGCTCCAGGGCGGGCAGGACGGCGGCAATCTGGCGGAAGGCCGTTACCCCGATAGTGATCAGGATCGCATCCGACAATGCACAGGCAAACACCACGGCGAAGACGTGCTCTCCGCGCAAACCCTGCCGCAGCACGAAAGCGTTTTGCGCACCAATGGCGACGATCAGTGTCAGACCCATCGTCACGCCCGTCATATAGGTCGAAAAATTCATGCCCCTGCCCTTCATTTAAGGCCCTGAATAGGTAGCGCGTGTACATTAATCCAGTTAATGTTTCTAATTCCGATTAAGGCAGGCTAATTTCCATGTTGGATTATGCAGCGCTCCGCGCAGTGATGATGGTGGTGCAGACGGGCAGCTTCGAGAGGGCGGCGCTTGCCCTGCATGTCACGCCCTCTGCGATCTCGCAGCGGGTCAAGCAGTTGGAAGAACGGCTCGGAGCCGTATTGATCCTGCGCGGCAACCCGTGCACAGCAACCGAAAAGGGCGAATGGGTCTGCCGTCATATGGAGCATGTCGGCATGCTGGAAACGGAGCTTTTTGGTCAATTGCCAGCCCTTCTTGCGCCGGACCAACCGGGCGAGAAGGTGACGCTACACATAGCCACCAACGCCGACAGCCTTGGCACATGGTTCCTGAAAGCGATTTCCGGCTTTTCCACCGGCTCAAACTATCTGATGAATATCGCGGTGGACGATCAGGACCACACCGCTGACTGGCTACAGCGCGGCCGGGTTCTGGCGGCAGTTACCAGCCTTGAAAAGCCGGTGCAGGGTTGCCGGGTCACGCCACTCGGCTCCCTGCGCTACCGCGCCACTGCCAGCCCCGATTTCATCGCCCGACATTTTGCCGCTGGCGTGACCGAGGCGCGTCTTTCGCAGGCACCAGCCTTGACCTTCAACCAGAAAGACCGGCTGCAACACCAATGGTTGTCAAGTGTTTTCGGTGCGCCAGTCGTCCACCCCACCCACTGGTTGCCCTCCACGCAAAGCTTCGTAGACGCAGCGCTCTTGGGTATGGGCTGGGGCATGAACCCTGAAATGCTGGTCCGTGATCATCTGGCATCGGGAAAACTCGTGGAACTGGTAGCGGAAACGGCGCTGGACATTCCGCTGTACTGGCAGGTGAACAAGCTGGCTGCGGAGAGGTTGAAACCGATGACGCAGGCAGTGGTGGATGTGGCGCGGGGTGTGTTGGTGCAGGGGTGAGCAAGAAGCCCCCTCTGCCTGTCGGCATCTCCCCCACAAGGGGGAGACAGATTGTGGCTCATTTTTTGCCAATATCATAAGCTCGAAACAGCACGAGGTTGTGCTTCCAGCCTTCTCCCCCCTTGTGGGGGAGATGCCGGCAGGCAGAGGGGGTCTTTCCCTAAAAGGCTAAACCCTCACTCCTCAGAAACCAAATCCGTAGCCCACTCCATATACAAATCCAGCGCCTTGCGCGCCACGGGACCGGCCTGCAATTCGCGGTCATCCAGCTTGGTCACCGGCGACACCTTGGAATAATTGCCGGAGCAGAAAATCTCGTCGGCCTCGCGGAAATCCTGAACGGAAAGCGTCGCTTCGCGCACGTCGAACCCGGCCTGACGCAAAAGGCCCATGACGCGGGAGCGCGTGATACCAGCGAGGAAGGTGCGGTTGGGAACGGGCGTGAAGACGACGCCGTCCTTGACCATGAAGACGTTGGCCGAAGACGTCTCCGCGACATTGCCATTCATATCCAGCATCAGAGCGCCGCTGAAGCCGCGGGCGCGGGCTTCCAGAATAGCGCGGCCGCTATTGGGGTAAAGGCTACCGGCCTTGGCATCCGTCATGGCCGTTTCCGGCGATGGGCGGCGAAGGGACGAGACGGTGAGCGTTACGGATGCGCCCGCATCCATCGGTGCTTCGAACAGGCACAGCGCAAAGCGGGTGGATGCGGCATCCGGGGCAACGATGCTGCCGGGCATGCCATGTTCGGCCCAATACATCGGCTTGATGTAGATGGCCACGTTGCCGTCAAATTTCGTCACGCCTTCCAGCGCAAGCTGTTCGATTTCCTCCGGCGTCATGGTCGGCTTCATGCCCATGCTGATGGCAGAGCGATTGACGCGCTTGCAGTGCAGGTCGAGATCCGGTGCCAGACCGTTAAACCAACGCGCGCCATCGAACACCGTGGATGCCAGCCACATGGCGTGGGAGGTCGGCCCGATCAGCGGCGGGTTGCCGGGAAGCCATTGACCATCGACATAGGTCCAGGTGGGGGAACGGGGTGCTGTATCGACGGACATGGCATTCTCCTTATGCATATGCCGGGAATGAATGCCTCCGCACCTTTTGCGTCAAGACCAAATTCCACCAATATCGGAAATTGATGGAAAGTTACGGAAAACTGGCTCGGATCATGGATTTATTGCGCGATCTCAAAACCACTATCGATAGACCCATCACGTTTTTTGATGAGTGAGCCTCTGGCCCGCTGGATGCCGCCATGCGATGTTTCGTGTCTTTAGAGGAGTGCATCATGGCATGGTCCGCGCAGCAATATCTGAAATTTGAAACCGAGCGCACCCGCCCCGCCAGCGACCTGTTGGCGCAAGTGCCGCTGGAACGGCTGACCGCGGGCTACGATCTGGGCTGCGGCCCAGGCAACTCGACCGAGCTGCTGGCCGAACGCTACGGCGTCAATGTCATAACCGGCGTCGACAGCGATGCGGATATGCTGGAAAAAGCGCGGCTTAGACTACCGAATACCGAGTTCCAAAAGGCTGATCTCGCCACATGGCGGCCGAAGCAGAAGGCGGATCTGTTTTACGCCAATGCCGTTTTTCAGTGGTTGCCTGATCACCTCGACATTCTCGTGTCGCTGATGGATCACCTCAAGCCCGGTGGCGTTCTGGCCGTGCAGATGCCGGATAATATGGGTGAACCGACGCATGTTGCGATGCAGGAAACCGGGGCCGCAGGGCCATGGAAAGCGGCCTTCGAGGGCAACAGGCTACGCAGACCGAATTTGCCCTCTCCGCTTACCTATTTCGAGCGGCTATCTCCAAAGTCCGCGCGCGTGGATATCTGGCACACGATCTATAACCATCCGATGCGAAATGCAGAAGCTATCGTCGAGTGGGTCAAGGGCACCGGCCTTCGCCCTTATCTGGAGGCGGCAGGCGAAGAAAACCGTGCCGCCTTTCTGGCGGATTATCTGCAGCGCATCGACGCCGCATACCCGCCCACGGCGGACGGGCAGCGGTTGCTGCGTTTTCCTCGCCTGTTCGTCGTTGCGGTCAAAGCCTAGTCGTGGACGGCGTAAACCCGCAGGCGGTGACCATCGGGATCGGCGGCAACGAAGGTGTAACCGAAATCCATCTCGGTCGGTTCTTGCTGGATGGCTAGCCCTTTTGCCTTCCAGTCGCGGTGCCACGCATCCACGTCTCCGTCCTTTTCCACCTGAAAGACGATTTCCGCACCGCCGCCTGTAAACGTAACGGGCGGTTGCGCTGTGTGACGTGACCAGAGGCCGAATTTCAGGCCATTTTGCAGAATGAACTGCCCGAAGGTCTCGGACGCCTCGACCGGCTTGATACCGAAGAGATCCTGATAAAATTCGGCGCTTTTCGTGACGTTATCGACGAACAGGATCGTGAAGTTGGGTTGGGTCATCGCTTGTCTCCTTTTTGATGATGAAGCGAACCTAGACCCCGCTGCTGTCAGTTTTTGTCAGCAGTCTTTTTCTGCAGCGCGCGCCATTCCTTGAGAAGCGATTGCCGATTGCGCGGATATCTCGTGGCGAGGGCATGAAAAGCCATGACGCGGTCTGCACGAAAGCTGCGAAAATCCTGCCGCAGCTCGCACCATGCCACAATGACCCGCACCTGATCGAAAAATGCCAGCGCGAAGGGCCAGATCGTACGCTTAGAACTGCGCCCGGCTTCATCGCCGTAATCGATCTGCGCTTTCGACTGGCTGCGGATGGCGGTGCGCACCGAGCCAAGATCGACATTGTTCATGTCCAGCACTTTGCCGGGCCCAATCAGCAATGTGGAATTTTCCAGCTCTTCACCCAGTTCATCGGGAACCACGGCGGATATCTTTGCAAGCGCTGCCCGTGCCGCATCCGCCATTGGGCCGTCCGCCCTGCCCGCGACCCAGCGAGACCCCAGCACCAGCGCCTCGATTTCGGCTTCGGTAAACATCAGTGGTGGCAGCAGATAACCGGGCCGCAAGACATATCCAACGCCCGCCTCACCCTCTATATTGGCGCCCTGCGATTGCAACGTAGCGATATCCCGGTAAAGCGTGCGCAGACTGACCGCCGTGGCGCGTGCCAGCTCCGCGCCGCTGACAGGTCTGCGGTGGGTACGCAAAATCTGTAAAAGGTCGAGCAGGCGTTGAGAGCGGGACAAAGGCTTTTCCTCGTGGACGGCGTTGCTTGGGTTTTGCTCGATTACCTATGATATCAGTAGATTGATATAATATATTCATCAGACGTTAGTTATCTCGGGAAACGAGTTCTCAATCCTGCTTGTCTATGCTTCGCGGCATATTAACGCGAGAGGGTGGAACGTGCGAAATTTCTGGCACGATAAGGCAGGTAACTTCGGTATTCTTACAGCGCTTATGGTTGTACCTATTTTCGGCACAGCCGGTGTAGCGCTCGATATCAGCCAGGCTATGGCCGTGAAGGCCGATCTGCAGCAAGCGGCGGATGCAGCCGTGCTGTCTTCTGTGGCGAAGATGTCCGCCTATGTCGAAGCGGCCCGAAAAATGTCGGCCGATGGCTCCATCGAACTTCCCAATGGTGAAGCGATGGACTTCTTCAACAAAGATGCCGTGGGCCGTGACGATTTCGATGTCGACTCCGTCAAGCTGTCGGTTGAAAAGGTCGGAAACGTGGTTCAGGCCGCTGTCACCTTTAAGGCAACGGTCAACACATCGCTGACACGCATACTCGGCAAAGAGTTCGTTACCGTGTCCGGCAAAGCCACGGCGAAGTACGAAACGGAAATGTACAGCGATTTCTACCTGCTGCTCGACAATACGCCTTCGATGGGCGTTGGCGCGACACCCAACGACGTTGCCAAGCTTGTTGCCAACACCAGCGACAAATGTGCGTTTGCCTGTCACATCGTCAAGGATGGCGTGGCCGACCAGAACAGCTACTATTTCAAAGCGAAACAACTGGGCGTGACAACGCGCATCAACGTGGTCGCGACAGCAACCGCGAGCCTTATGGACACCGCCGTCGCCACCAGAAAGAACGTCAACCAGTATAGAATGGCCGTTTACACCTTTGGTGAAAAGGCAGAGGACACCAAACTTCTGGAAGTCTCCCCGTTGAGCGCCGATCTCGCCACCGCCAAAAAGAAGGCGAGCGCCATCGACCTCATGTCCATTCCGTACCAGAGCTACAATAACGACCAGATGACCGACTTCGACCGGGCGATGACGCAAATCAGCGACAAGATCGGCACCCCCGGTAACGGCACCAGTTCTGCCAGCCCGGACAAGGTCATATTCTTCGTATCTGATGGCGTCGGCGACAGCTACAAGCCCTCCGGCTGCACCAAGAAGCTGACGGGTGGCCGCTGTCAGGAGCCAATCGACACGAAACTTTGCGTGGCTTTGAAAGACAAGGGCTACAGGATTGCGGTGCTTTACACCACCTATCTGCCACTGCCAACCAATGACTGGTACAAGACCTGGATCAGCCCTTTCCAGTCGCAGATCAGCACCAAAATGCAGGAATGCGCATCGCCCGGCCTGTTCTTCGAAGTGAGCCCTACGGAAGGCATAACGGACGCCATGTCCGCTCTGTTCAAGCGGGTCATTACGTCGCCACGCCTGACGAGCTAACACGCCAGACAAAGAAACGATCGCTAAAAATGCGGATGCGGGCCTGATGCCCGCATCTTGCGTTTGGCCTTGTCGTGCCAGCTTGGACTCCAAGATTGAAAGCAGCGCGACGGTCTGTCATTTGGCTAATGTTGCGTAGGCGGCTTGAACAAAACCGCAGCCAACACACTTATCCCTGTGACATTCCTGCCCCGCCACCATGCGGGGCCAACTCCCACAACGGAGAAAAACCATGCACACAGTGAACGCCAATGGCGCAAATATTCCGGCTCTCGGCTTCGGAACGTTCCGTATGCCAGATGACGATGTCCACCGCATCCTCCCCCAAGCTTTGAAGCTCGGCTTTCGCCATGTCGACACGGCACAGATCTACAAGAACGAGGCGTCGGTGGGCGATGTCATCGCAAATTCAGGCATTGCGCGCGGCGATATTTTCCTGACAACGAAGGTTTGGGTCGATCAATACAAACACGCAGATTTCATCAAATCCGTAGATGAGAGCCTTAAGAAGCTGAAGACCGATTATGTCGACCTTCTGCTGCTGCACTGGCCAAAAAGCGATGTCCCGCTGGCAGAGCGTATCGGCGCGTTGAACGAGGTCCATAAGGCCGGAAAGGTCCGCAACATCGGCATTTCCAACTTCAACGTCGCGTTGATGGACGAGGCCGTGAAGCTTTCCGACGCGCCTGTTGCCAACAACCAGATCGAATACCACCCTTACCTCGACCAGACGAAAGTCATCGAAGCAGCCCGCAAGAACGGCATTTCTGTCACCGCCTATTACCTGATGGCGGACGGCAAGGTGCCAGGCGATGCGGTGCTGAAGGACATCGGCGCAAAACACGGCAAGACCGCAGCTCAAGTCGCCCTGCGCTGGGCCGTGCAGCAGCCGGATGTCATCGCGCTTTCCAAGACAGCGACGGAAAGCCGACTGAAGGAAAACTACGACATTTTTGACTTTGAATTGTCGAGCGAAGAGATGCAGGCGATTTTCGCGCTGGCCAAGGCAGATGGTCGGATCGTCAATCCGGGTCATCTCGCACCGGAATGGGATAAGTAGGTCTGAGGTAAAGCAAAGATTACACCCATAAAGGAAGTGGCCTATGCGGCCACTCCCACTTCCTCAAGAATGTGACCCATTCACCATCGCAAACACCTGATCGAAATTGCCGTTTTTCTCTGCGAAACGCAGCGGCTTGCAGCGCTCCACCACCACTTCGGTCGCGTCTGGCTGGTTGGTCAGAATGTCCATGACTTCCGAAATATAGGCGTCGAGCGGCATGGCGCGCTCGTCGGTGGCCTGATGGTCACCTTGCAACGTCGTCTGGACGTAAGGTGGCGCAATTTCGATAACATCGACCGACGTGCCTTTGAGTTGCTCGCGGATAGCCATCGAATAACCATGGATGGCGAATTTTGTGGCACTGTAGGTTGGTGTCGCCACCATGGGCACGAAAGCGAGACCGGATGAGACGGTCAGCACCGCCGCTTTCGGCTTCTTGAGAAAATGCGGCAGCAGTGCTGCCGTCAGCCGGATGGGAGCCAGCAGATTGGTGGTGATGGTTTCTTCGGCGGTTACCAGATAGTCAGGCGCAGCCTTGATATCCTCATTCTTCATGATGCCGGCATTGTTGATGACCACGTTGATATCAGGGTGGTCGGCGATGAGCTTACCGGCAAAGGCGCTGATGCCCTCGGCATCCGCCGCATCCATCGTGGCCCATGCCATGCCTGGATTTGCGGTCGCGACCTCTTTCAAGACCGCCTCGCGGCGACCTGAGATGATGACCTTGTTGCCGAGCGCGTGGAACGCTTCCGCCAGCGCCCTGCCAATGCCAGTGCCGCCGCCGGTGATGAGGATCGTGTTGCCTGTGACGTTCATGGGAATGCCTTTCCTTGTTGTCTGAATAAAATCTAGGTAGATTGCTCTCCAGAGGGTAGTAGGCACCCAAAAGATTTATACTTACCCGAAGGAGAGTGTCGGCATGAAAAGGCATCTGGCCGATGAGATCATTGAAGAAAAGCGCAAATTGCCGCCGCCGGAAGAAACCGATCCCGTGATCGAGGCGCTGGTACGCGATATCATCGCCAAGGTGGCGGACAAGTGGACGATGCTGATTCTGGAGGTTCTGGAAGAGAACGGCACCTTGCGCTTCACGCAAATCGGCCACCATGTCAGCGGCATCAGCCAAAAAATGCTGACGAAAACGTTGCGGCAGATGGAATGCGACGGGCTGGTGAAACGCGTCATCCACCCGGTCATTCCGCCGCATGTGGACTACAGTCTCACAGCACTTGGAAAAAGTCTCGGCAGCGCTTTCTGTGGCGTCTGGATATGGGCCGAAACCCACCATGCGGATATAGAAAAGGCGCGGAAACTGTTCAACGAACACCCTCCACGCCCGGCAGTCTAAACTAACATATCAGGCGAACTGGCTAAGGCCCGGAACGGATGCGATGACCTGATCTACGGTCTCGTCGCCTGCGTGCTGGCGAGCGATCGCGATGGTTTCCTTGGCCAGCGCGGAAATTTCGCTCATGCCGAGGCCCTGGCTCATCAGCTGCTGACCAAGACCCATGATACCACCACCACCGATGGCGCTCATAAGGCCACCGAGCAGACCGCCGCCGCCCTGGCCTTCGCCGTTGAAGCGCGCAACGAGATCAGGGCCGCCGGGGATGGATTCGATCATCTTCGCAACAGGCGCATCATCCGCCTCGCGCTGAAGGAAACCCAGCATCATGCCTAAAGCTTTTTCGGCCTTGTCGTGTTCAATACCAACCTTTTCGGCTACCTGGGTGACGATATCGCTCATAGTTTTTCCTCCGAACAAATAAATGACGTTAACGTCAACGTAAAACAACTGAAGTTTGGACACAAGGTGGGAAATTGCGACGCAACTAAAGTTTACAGCCAGCGCTTTGGCAGCCTTATCAAACAGTTGTTGAGCCTTCCAACAGTTCCTATAAGTATATTGCAAAGATTGGATAAAGGGCAGCCACTGCCCGCTATACCGGAGGAAATCGCCAGATGCTGCAGGACGGAAAGCTCTATATCGGCACGAGCCGCAACGCCGACGACAGCCTGAACAAGGGCGAATATCTCGATCTCAAATTCGGCAACCGCCACGGGCTCATCACCGGGGCGACCGGCACCGGCAAGACTGTCTCGCTTCAGGTGCTGGCAGAAGGTTTTGCCAAGGCGGGCGTGCCGGTTTTCTGCGCCGATGTGAAGGGCGACTTGTCCGGCATTGCAGCCAAGGGCGAAGCGAAAGACTGGGTCACGAAGCGCGCCGAGCAGATCGGCTTCACAGACCTTGCCTTCGAGCAGTTTCCGGTGATTTTCTGGGATCTCTACGGCGAAAAAGGCCACCGCGTTCGCGCCACCATTGCGGAGATGGGGCCTTTGCTGCTGGCGCGTCTGATGGATGCGTCGGAAGCGCAGGAAGGCGTGCTGAACATCGCCTTCAAGATAGCCGATCAGGGCGGTTTGCCGCTTCTGGACCTGAAGGATTTACAGGCGCTGCTCAACTATATGGGCGAACATGCGTCGGAACTTTCCAACCAATACGGCCTGATTTCCAAGTCCTCGGTCGGCTCGCTACAGCGCGGTTTGCTGGTGCTGGAACAGCAGGGCGCCGAACATTTCTTTGGCGAACCGGCGCTTAAGATTTCCGATATCATGCGCACCACATCTGACGGACGCGGCACGATTTCGGTTCTGGCTGCCGACAAGCTGATGATGAACCCGCGCCTGTATGGCACCTTCCTGCTGTGGATGTTGTCGGAACTGTTCGAAGAACTGCCGGAAGTGGGTGATCCGACCAAACCAAAGCTCGTCTTCTTCTTCGATGAAGCCCACCTTCTGTTCAACGATGCGCCGAGGGTGCTGACGGAGCGCGTGGAACAGGTTGTCCGCCTCATTCGCTCCAAGGGTGTCGGCGTTTATTTCGTGACGCAAAACCCATTGGACGTGCCGGAAACCGTGCTGGCCCAGCTGGGCAACCGGGTGCAACACGCGCTGCGCGCCTACACGCCGCGTGAACAGAAGGCCGTCAAAACCGCTGCCGATACATTCCGCCAGAACCCCGCTTTCAGCACGGCAGATGCCATTACCACGCTTGGCACCGGCG
Source organism: Agrobacterium bohemicum (assembly GCF_001562555.1). Taxonomy (NCBI): domain Bacteria; kingdom Pseudomonadati; phylum Pseudomonadota; class Alphaproteobacteria; order Hyphomicrobiales; family Rhizobiaceae; genus Agrobacterium; species Agrobacterium bohemicum. The sequence continues at coordinate 142,796 of NZ_KQ961032.1, read as the reverse complement.
AAGCGCTGGTTTCGACACTTGGCGACAAGGGTGCGCCATCCATCGTGGAGCGTACGCTGGTGCGCCCACCATCCGGCCGGGTCGGCCCTGTCAGCGACGATGAACGCAAAAGCATCATGGCTTCAAGCCCGGTTGCGGGTATTTACGACGTGGATCTGGACCGCGAATCGGCCTTCGAACTGCTGGCCGCTCGTGCGCAGAAAGCAGCGGATGCGGAAGCGGCCAAACGTGCCGCCGAAGAACAGGACAATCAGCCAGCCGACAGCGCCGCGAGCCGCTGGAAACTGCCGGGCTTTGGCGATGAAGAGCCGACACAGGCTTCCACCACCGGGACAAAACGCAAGGCTGGGGGCTATCAGCGCGAAACGGTGATCGAGGCGGCGATGAAGAGTGCAGCCCGGACTGTTGCGAGTTCAGTCGGGCGGGCGCTGGTGCGGGGTATTCTGGGAAGTTTGCGGCGGTAGGGTGTCCTCCACTTCCGTCATCCCGTCCTTGATACGGGATGACGATAGGGTGGCCTTCACCTCTCCCGATAAAAAATCATTTCGCCGTGATATAGCACATCGTCCACAAACTCCCCATCGGCGGTAAAACCCGTATCGTCCCAATAGTCGATATGATCGCCCTTGACCTCATAGCGCCCCTGATAGGCGCTTTTTCGGTTGCCACGCGCTTCGTCATATCGTCCATTCGGCAACAGCTCCTGGCGGATTTGACCGTCTCCCGTCACCCACATGCCGAGATAGGGGTGACTTTGGTTTTGGGATGTTGAGTTCGTCATCTGTACCTCCCGGGTGGAATTGGTCGTGGGTGAAATGCCATCAAGGGCGGCGGTTGCCAGTGCGATGGCAACCGATGTCGAGACCATGTTCATGGGTTGCTTCCTTCAGGCAGAGGTCGGACGAACGACGATTTCGTTGACATCAACATTATCCGGCTGCTCGATGGCGTAGCGCACGGCGCGGCCAATGGCATCGGGTTTTAGCGCGATGGCTCGGTAGCCCTTCATCAACTCGGCAGCGGCGGGGTCTGTAATCGTTCCGGCCAATTCGCTTTCCACCACGCCGGGATGGATGCAGGTCACGCGAATGTCCTTGTTTTCCTGGCGCAAACCATCTGAAATGGCACGCACCGCAAACTTTGTAGCGCAATAGACCGCCGCTGTGGGCGATACCGCCAGCGCCCCGATAGAGGCAATGTTGATGATCTGGCCGGATTTGCGGCTGGTCATCTCCGGCAACACGGCGGCGATGCCGTACAGCACACCCTTGATGTTGACGTCGATCATGCGGTCCCACTCATCGACTTTCAGCGATGACATCAGCGACAACGGCATGATGCCGGCATTGTTGACGATGACATCGATGGGGCCGAAAGCCTTACGCCCCGCTTCCGCGAAGGCTGCAACGCTGTCCCTGTCCGTCACGTTCAACGGATGGGCGATGACCTCTGCGCCGGTCTGACGCAGCTCTTCGGCCAGCGCTTCCAGACGATCCATGCGGCGAGCACCGATAACGAGTTTTGCGCCCGCTGTTGCGAGTTCACGCGCAATGCCTTCGCCAATACCGCTCGATGCACCCGTGATGAGAACGACTTTGTTCAATGCCATGACTTGATCTCCTTGGATGTTGCGACCTGCCATGTTTTGTCGGGCAGCGCCGTTGCAACAGAGATAAAGCTTTGACATTGTCGTGATAAGCGCCTCAATCATTACCTCAATGGGTAGAAAATCTAACCAATGAACATCGACCTCAACGCACTCTCCATATTCTGCATGGTGGCAGACGAGCGCAATTTTCGAGCCGCAGCCGACCGTCTGGGCGTTACGCGATCAGCCGTCAGCCAGACCATCCGCAAGCTTGAGGAGACCATGGGCATCGCGCTGGTTCAGCGCACCACCCGCAGTGTCAGCCTGACCGAAGCGGGGCAGCAGCTTTACGCGGATGTGTCCCCATCCATTGCCAACCTGGCTCAAGCAGCCCTCGCGGCATCGTCGCTGTCAGGCACCGTGCGCGGGCAATTGCGGTTGGCGGTCTCCTCCATCGCTGAACGCTTCCTCTCCGGCCCGTTGCTTGCCGGTTTTGCCGAGGGCTATCCGGAAGTTCAGCTGGATATTGTCGTGACCGATGAGGAATTCGATATCGTCGCCGAGCAATATGATGCGGGCGTGCGGTTGGGCGAGTTGATTGCGCAGGACATGATCGCGGTGCCGGTCTCCGTCGAGCAGCGACAACTTCCGGTGTGTTCCACGGCCTACATGGATCGGCGCGGCCTGCCCTCGCACCCAGCGGAATTGATTGGCCACAGCTGCATCGGCTGGCGTCCCCGCCCCGGCGTTGCGCCGTACAGGTGGGAATTCATGGAAGATGGCCGTGAATTCGCCGTCGCCGTTCAACCGGAATTCACCACCAACGATATGCAATTGATGATCAAACTGGCCTGCGCCGGTGCGGGCATTACTTTTGGAATGGAAGAAACATTCCGTCCCTACATAGAACGGGGTCAACTCGTTCCGATGCTGGAGGAGTACTGCCACCACTTTGCAGGCTTCTATCTCTATTACCCCAGCCGCCGCAATCTGGCGCCCAAGTTGCGGGCATTCATCGATCATGTACGATTGTCGAGGGGAAACTGACCTGCCGATCCGGCAGGCCAGTATTTGGCAGGCCCGCTACTTCCGCTGCGACACCAGCGAAAAATACGCACCCTGCGGGTCCTGGCAATTGACGATCCATGTGTTGCCGGGAACTTCCATAGGGCCGTTGACGACCTTGCCGCCGCCGACGCTGACACGGGTGATGGCGTCCTCCAGGCCATCGACATTGAAATAATAACCCCAATGGCAGACCGGGACTTGTGGCGAGCGTTTCATGATGCCGCCGATGGTTTTGCCGTTATGCGCAAACATCCGGTATGGCCCCATGTCGCCCATGTCGAAATCATGATCCTTGGTCCAGCCGAAGACATCGCCATAGAAGGCCATGGCGCTATCGACATCATCGGTGAAAAGCTCATTCCAGCCGACATGGCCGTTGAGTGCGTCGGCGTCTTCCGGAAAGCCGCTAATGTCCATCGGCAAAGGCTTCATGATGCATAGGACAGCTCCTGATGGGTCCGTCACCACGGCGAAGCGGCCGACTTCCGGAATATCGCTTGGCGGGCGCATGATTGTGCCGCCTTTTTCCTCAAACCGCTTTGCCGTAATATCCACATCATCGACCGCGACATAGCGTGTCCAGTTGGGGTGAATGCCCTCGCCTTTGTGCTCTTCGGTCAGCTCCATCATGCCACCGACGCCATCTCCGTTGGCCTCGAATATTTTATAGTCCATCTCCGGTGAACCGAAGTCCTTGATATCCCAGCCGACGACATGGCCGTAAAAACGGCCCGCGGCATCCTTGTCCGGCGTCATCAATTCGACCCAGATGAATTTTCCATGCGAAGTGGACATTGGTTCGCTCCCGTTATTGCTTGCGGCGGAATTCCGACGACATGAACTGTTTGAAGCTTCCATCCGGCTGCAGCACGCTGCCGGAGAAAGTGCGGTTATTATCGTCGTGCAATGTAAGAACATCATGATAGGTGGCGCTCTCGCCGCTGCCGTCGAACTTCGGACCCTGCGCCTCCAGCACCAGCGTCTTGCCGTCCGGCTCCAGCCAACCTTTGTAGACCCAGAGTGTCGTCATCATGGAGCCGATCCACGAACCGACGTAATGGCCCTTGGCCGCGTCGAAACCCAGCGTGATAATCGCTTCCATCGGCGAACCATCCGGCATCTTGCCCTTGCCATCGCTGACGACCCAGAGACCGCCAACGGAGCGGATGGTTTCAGTAAAACGCTGCTCGGCATCATCAGGGTCGTATCCCTCATCGGACGTGCTAGAGATCATCACCCATTCGCCAACGAGGCGCTCAAGAAACGCGTGTTCCTTTTGTGGTTTTGCACTTTCCATTGGTGTCTCCTCCCTCGAAACTTTAGTGGCAGCAACTCGCGGTCTTGGGCGCATCCTCGTACTGGTCGTGGCGGCGCACCCAGTTCATGGTGCCCTCCTCGTTGCGACCCTTCGGCACCAGATCGAGCAGCATCAGTGTCGTCAGTGTTTGTTCGGCACCACGGGCATAGGTGGAGTAGGTGTGGTAAATCCTGCCATCCTCACCTTTCGCAAAAACACTGGTGCCATGCAGATCCTTCAGATCGCCCATGGCAGGCATCTCTGTGTAATTGTAGTGGATGGTGCCGGACGCGACGTCTTCATCACGGAACGAGGCCTGATAATCGTAATTGAAATCACTGTCGCCAGCGGAAACCCAGGGGAATTTCCAGCCCATGCGGGCCTTGTAAGCCTCGATCTTGTCCAGCGGCGCGCGGGAAGCAGCCACGAAGGCGGCATCGCCTGCCTTCAGATGCGCGATTGCGCCATCGACGTGATCGGCGAGAAACGAGCAGCCGACGCAGCCCTCTTCCCAATCCGGCGCCAGCATGAAGTGATAGACGATGAGCTGGCTGCAATCCCCGAACAACTCGCTGAGCGATTTCGCCCCGGACGGGGTTTCGAAACTATACTCCTTCGTCACCGGCTCCCAAGGCAGCGCGCGGCGCGCTTCGTTCAGCCTGTCACGGGCGCGGGTCAATTCCTTTTCCTTTGCCAGAAGCTCCTTGCGGGCCTCCAGCCACTCCTCTCTGGAAACGACAGCATGCGGCATGATCTGATCCTCCTCGATCTATCATCTGCAAAAAACGCTCGGTACGCGGCCTCGGTTTGATTGGCGTGTAAAATGGCCCAGGCACCGAAAACGAATTTTCTTGACTATTTACGTTGATATCAACATATATTAGCCATGTCAAATCCAACGGCGATTCCTTTTTCAACCACACTTCTGGTCCGCGATACGTGCCTTTGCCTGCACGCACAGCGGGCCGCACGCGCTTTGGCACGCCGTTTCGACATGGCCTTGAAGCCGGTGGGCCTGACGAACGGGCAATTTTCCCTGTTGATGTCGCTCAATCGGCCAGAGCCACCGCCCATGGGGCCAGTGGCGAACCTGTTGGCCATGGACCGCACGACGCTGACGGCGGCGTTGAAGCCGCTGCAAAAGCGCGGTCTGCTCTCCATCGAACCTGACCCGAAAGACAAGCGCGGCAAGCGACTGAAACTGACCGACGAAGGCATGGCGGTACTGGCATCCGCCGTTCCCATCTGGATTCAAACGCATGGCGAGGTAGAGGCGCAGATCGACAGCGGCGACGCAGACCGGCTGCGGCAGGATTTGGTCAGCCTGGGTTAAACGCTCAACAGTTTCGCAATGCGCGGGTCTCCCGCAAAATCCTCCACCGCAAACCCAATGCGCCGCATGGGGAAGTCGCACAGCGCCTGTATTCCGGTTTTCGCCAGCCGAATGCGCCAGCTGACACGCTCCACCGGTTGTTTCCGGGCAAAGGCCAGTGGAGTGAGAAGTGCGATATTCAGTCCGCTATCGGGATCGCGCACGGATTGGTAAAGGATGGCCTCGATATCCGCCGCCCGCGCCACGTCTGCAAGGGCCTGACACGGTTCGTAGTCGGTTGGATGCGTCCAAACGGCTTGATCCTTAGACAGGCTTGGCTTCGTTAGATCGATCGCGAAGGATGTGGCGATCTCGGCCGAAAAGGCGGTGTACTCAGCCGCGTTGGCGGGCAGCGGTGTGGTGGGGGATTCCGCGTAGAACAACAGGCGATAGAAGGCCATTTCGGCCAGTGCCGTTTCTACGCTCGCGGCAGCATAATAGACCCCCTTGCTCCACCCTGCCCGGCGAAAGCGCGAGCCGTGTGGATAAGCCGAGTCATAGCGGAACGGTGTCGCCAGTAGATAATCGAGGCCAGCGCATTCCGGCGGGAAACGTCGCTTGCTGCCTTCCAGAATATCTTCCAGCAGGGATTGCTCGGCTACGGTATCGACGAGCTTCATGGTGGAAACCTGATGTTGCGCTTCCACAAGCCGCCACCAAGGGCCTGATATGTCGCGCTTTTCAGATTGGAGCGCGTCTTGCGTCCAGATAGGTGAGGACATCGAGCAATCCGGTGATCGTTGTGAGTTTTTCTGCGGGTATGGCCGCCAGCGCATCATTGTGATTGCGCAGCCATGTGCGGGCCACCGTTTCATCCCCGCCGACGATAGCATCGAGCGAGCGAAAGACGCGGATCAACAACACGGAAAGCTCGAAGGCTTTGCTGCCGGGCTCCAGAATGAAATCAAGCCTCTTCATACGCGAAACGGTCGGCGCCGAAACACCGAGAATATCGGCGATGCGCGCCGCATTCAGGCCGAGACGCTCTGCGGCTGAGACAACCGCCTTGGTGACGACCCTCCCGTATTCAGCGGGATCGGCAACGGGTTTGATCTGGATATTCATGTGCATATCCTTTCCATGGAAAGAATATAGTCGTTTTATTTCTGAAAGCAACAAGGGCTGGCAATATGCCAGCCCTTGTTGTGTCGAAAGCGCCGGGGATCAGCTTAAGCGACGGAAACCGGAACCTCGGTGGAGGTGCGCAGTGCGTGGGAGTAAGGGCAAACGATATGCGCCTTCTTGACCAGATCCTCTGCTGTTGCCTTGTCGAGGCCGGGAATGTTGACCTTTAGCGATACGTCGATGCCGAAACCGGTGCCGTCATCACGCGGGCCAACACCAACGCTTGCTGTCACAGTCGTGTCTTCGGGGATCTTTACCTTCTCCTTGCCAGCGACGTTCTTCAACGCGCCGAGGAAGCAGGCAGAGTAACCAGCTGCGAAAAGCTGCTCAGGGTTGGTGCCGGTTGCGCCATCGCCGCCGAGTTCCTTTGGAACGGTCAGGGTGACGTCCAGAACGCCGTCTACGGACTTGGCGTTGCCTGCACGGCCGCCGGTTGCACTTGCCTGGGTGGTGTAGAGAATAGCCATGTCATTCACTTCCTTCGGTTGATGTTGAGTTTCATATAGCCCACAATTGAATTGTGCGCAATATAATTTTGCACATTGAGATATTTTTCAATGTCTGACATAACAATTTTGAAGATTGCGTTGCCTTTTGCATGTGGCAGGAACCGAGTGACGGGATAGATTGTTCCCTCTCCAGCCGCATATTTGGAGCCCACACAATGGATGACGGAACGATGGAAGGCCTTTTGAGGCTCGACCTGCAAATATGTTTTGCGCTTTACGGCGCAGCGCACGCCTTCAACCGCGCCTATAAGCCGCTGCTCGACCCTCTAGGTCTGACCTATCCCCAATACCTCGTTTTGATGGCGCTATGGGAAAAGGAAACGGCAACGGTGAAAGTGTTGGGTGAAATGCTCGGCCTCGATTCCGGCACGCTCTCCCCGCTTCTCAAGCGTTTGGAACAAGCGGGCATGATTACCCGCAAACGCGGCACTGTGGATGAGCGTCAGGTGCTGATCGCGCTGACGCCAGAAGGTGCCGACATGAAGAAAAAAGCCGCCAACGTCATGCGCTCGATTGGTGAAGCGACGGGGTGCAGTTTAGAGGAGCTTGGGCAGTTGCGAGATCGGTTGAATGCCCTGAAGGAGAATTTGGTGAAAGACTAGGTTTGAAACATGGCGTAACCGCGATAATGTCACGCGCACGGCCAATCAAGCCTCATGGAATTGACCAAATGTTTGCGCAATTTACGAGGACAATATTATTCGCAATCATGAGCTTCCTTGCACTCGACAGGGCGGAGGCTGGAGAGAACACGAGTTGCGGTGACCGTGCTGAAGTTATAGTCCACAACACCTACCCTGATGCCACAAAGAGTGACGACGAAACATTCCAGGTTGGCGCATCGACAATCTCGATCAACAACAGTGAAACCGGTATCGACGCACCGCACATGATGACATGCCGCGTCTGGCCAGCAAATCCGCACCTCACGCTGGTCGCCGTGCCGTTGATCAAGTCCGCAAACGAAGACGGGACTGTAGGCGATCTGGAACTTCTGGTGGTTGATACCAGCAGTCTCGCGGTAAAACAGCGCCTGCTTCTTGCCAACAGAATGAATGACGATGCCATCGCTATCAGGTCACTCGAATTCGACACTGCGCGCTACAAACTGACAAAAGAGCAGGCTGCCTTTGGTCTGCGCATATCGGCAAGCAACAACTCTAGGGCAAACCCCTATAATGGAGTGAGCCTATGGCTTTATGTCCTTGAAGGCAGTTCGATACGTCCGGTCGTTGACGGGATGGTCGTTTCGGAAACGACGGGCGAATCGGATACAAATTGCGCTACTGAGTTTAAGGCGAGGCAGACCACGCTTTCGATGGCGCCCACCACCAACCATGGTTTTGCGGATATCTCGGCGGTGGAGACCAACACCACAACAACCAATTTTGTTGGAAAAGACAGGGCTTGTGACGAAACAAGCATAACGGATAAGCCGCAGAAACTGCGTCTGATCTATGATGGCAGACAATATCCAATCCCGGAAGAACGACGCGCTGTGACCGAGTAAGACCGGTTTAAATCCATTTGAAATATGATGGAAAACAAAACCGCAGACGATGTTTGATCGCCTGCGGCTCTATGTCGTCAAAATAACAAAACCGTTTTACTGCCAGACAACCACCCGCGCCTTGTTCGGCACGCGTTCGTAGAGGTCGATGATGTCCTGGTTCATCAGTCGCACGCAGCCGGAAGAGACGGCCTTGCCGATGGAGTTCCATTCCGGCGAACCGTGGAGACGGTACAGCGTGTCCTTGCCGTTCTGGAAGATGTAGAGCGCGCGCGCGCCGAGCGGGTTCTTCAGGCCTGGTGGCATGCCACCGTTCCTAGAGGAGAACTTGACCAGTTCTGGCTGGCGGGCCACCATTTCGTCTGGTGGTGTCCACTTTGGCCACTTCTGACGCCATTGGATGACACCCTCGCCCGACCATGCGAAACCTTCGCGGCCGATGCCGACGCCGTAGCGCATGGCGGAACCACCGGGTTCGACCACGTAAAGGAAACGCGAGCGCGTATCCACGACGATGGTGCCTGCTGGCTCGCCGGTCGGATCGACAACGCGCTGGCGATAATAGCGACGATCGATCTTCTGGTAGGGAATCGCGGGAATGACATAGCCGCCATCCTCGACGGTACCGTACATGACGGCAAGCTCTGCATCGGAAATGCCGCCAGCGAACATCGAGCGGAAATCGCCCGCAAAGTTACTGGCAAGGCTGCCCGGCTCAACGCTGTTGAAGGGTCTGACGCCGGAAGAGGCGCAGCCCGCCAGAAGCGATGCAGAGGAGAGGCCAAGAAGGGAAAGGAAGGTACGTCTGGAAAAGTCAGTGTCGGTGCTCATCATAAGGCCGTTTTTCTCACATCGAAGCGACTGGGGCGGATGTTACGCGGGTTTGCAGAACCATCCATCAATCTCGCTGTACGTCGTTTGTTCCGCGACAGATCAAGTATTGGTATAGTGGTTAATACATACCTAAAGGCCAGTTGCGCGTCTGCAACATAGCCCTATTTGTCGACCATTCTTCGGGCGCGTGATCAAATAACCACAATCGGCGCGCCCTGCGGCACGCGATCATAGAGATCGATGACATCCTGATTGAGCATGCGCACGCAGCCGGATGACGTTGCCTTTCCGACAGACTGCCAGTCCGGCGTGCCGTGGACACGATAAAGCGTATCCTTGCCGTCCTTGAAAATGTAAAGCGCCCGGGCACCGAGCGGATTGTTGAGGCCGGGGATCATGCCGCCATTGGCAGCGGAAATCGAAGCCAGCTCCGGTTGCCGCTGAACCATCTCATCCGGCGGCGTCCAGCGCGGCCATTTCGTTTTCCATTGTATCTTGCCGCGACCGGCCCAGGCGTAACCATCTCGACCAAGACCGACACCGTAACGAACGGCGGTGCCGCCCGACTGCACGAGATAAAGGAAATGCTGCTTGGTATCGACCACGATCGTGCCGGGCGCTTCGGCTGTCTGGTAGCTGACTTCCTGGCGCAGAAAGCGTGGATCGACGCGAGCATAGGGAATGGCAGGCAGCGTGTGACCTTCATCGCTGACCTGACCATATATGGCGCGATGCAACGGATTGGAAACCGGCAGGCCATAACCGACCGTGTTACCGCTATAGGCAGGAGACAGACCGGAACCCGTTGGCCGTGCGGTGGACGGAGGACCGTAAAGCTGCTGGAATTGCGAACGGAAAAGATCCGGCGGACGGCTGTTAATCGAACCGGGTGTCGGCGGCAACGGCGGGCGCGGAATGGAGCCGACATTGTTGTAATTGAACACAGGCGCGGTTTCGCGCACGAACACATCCGGGTTCATCCGGCTCGTGTCGGTCACGAAAAGGCAGCCGCCCAGAAGCGGAAGAAGCGCCAGCACAGCAAAAGACGCAAGGCGACGGCAGTTTTTAAGGGATAGAACTGTCATTGAACCGCTTCACAGGGAGTCATCGTTGGCGCAACAATGACGTGCCCGGCTGGCGCGAAGCTGGAGGAATGGTCAGTTCGGGTTGCTATCAGGCAAACTGGTTGAAGAAACGAATGCTCTCCACCACCGCACCCGGCACAACACCATTGTGATTGCCCGGCAAAAGCTTGTGGTCGATCTGCATTCCTGCCGAGCGGACGCGCTCCATCAAAAGCTTATGGTCGGCATCGAAGGGGCGTTCCTCAGTGCCACGCAACAGCAAGGTCGGGCATTTCAGGCTGGGTCCGAAACAGACCGACGAGCGCATGATGAACTCTTGCGGGTTGCCATCATCGAAGCAAAGCTCGTCAGAATAACGATTAAAATAGCGCCAGGAATTGACGCCCGCCGACATTGGCACGGCAGCGCGAAACTTGCGTGTCATAGAGGCCAGCAGCGTGAGGGTGCCGCCGTTGGAATGGCCCGCGAGGAACAGGCGGTCCTGATCGATCCCCGGAAGATTTTCGAGATAGGACGCCGCCGCCAGCGCATCGGATGTCTCATCGTAAAAGCCGGAATAATTGCCTTTCTGGCCATTCTCACCCCGGAAAGACGGCAGCAGCACGACGAAGCCCGCCTCCCAATAGGGCTTCATCAACGCCCAGTGACCGTCACCCGTCGCGTTGCCGCCATGAAGAAAAAGGACTGCGGGTTTCAGCGTTTTGGACGGCGTATAATTCGACAGCCACGCGACAAGCTCGATGGAGCCGTTCGGCCCTCCGGGATACGTCACGCGCACACCATTCTGGGGCGTGCCGAGCGGCGAGGATTTCTCCGGCGCGGAAATCTTGCGCAAGAGGTGCGTACGGAACCGCCTGCGTGCGGCCGCGTAATCAATATCTTCCAGCGGCATTGTAGCAGGCATCGTCAGGCTGGCATGGGCCTGCGGAACGAGAAATGCCGAGGCCGAAAATCCTGCTGCACCCGCCAGAAGCGTGCGGCGCGTGATGGGTCTGGAAACGACATCGGAAGAGAGAGAGCATTTATCTGGCATATGCGATGACCCGGAACAACGTTGCGCACATTTCAATTTCACCATCGACCTATTCAGTTGTCCACTCCCTGTTTCGAGAAAATGGACGACAATCTATCCGGATTTCTCATCAATCATCGCCATAAGTGTGGCGAGCCTGTCAGCTTCGGACGGTAATTTGTCGGCCCTCAGCCTTGCAATGCGGGGAAACCGCATGGCGACACCGGATTTGTGGCGATTGGAGCGGTTGATGCCTTCAAAGGCCACTTCAAGTACGAAGCCGAATTCCGGGGTAGCGCGAACGGCACGAACGGGGCCGAAGCGCTCGACCGTGTTGTCGCGCACGAACTTGTCGAGCACTTCCAGTTCCGCATCGGTAAAGCCGAAATAGGCTTTGCCAACAGGCACCAGTTGCTCGCCTCCATCATTGTCTGCCCAGACGCCGAAGGTGAAATCCGAGTAATAGCTGGAACGTTTGCCGTGCCCGCGCTGCGCATACATCATCACGGCATCGATATTGAAGGGATCGCGCTTCCATTTGAACCAAGGTCCCTTGGCACGACCAGCCTGATAGACGCTGTCCTTGCGCTTGATCATGACGCCCTCGATGACGGGATCGGGCGGGGCTTTCCGCAGGGTTTCCAGCTCATCCCAGCTGGAAAAGGGCACCAGCGGCGACAGGTCGAATCGGTCATGCGGGGCATTTTCGATGATGTGTTCGAGCTTCTGGCGACGCTTAAGAAAGGTCTGTGCGCGGATGTCTTCTTCGCCCTCGAACAAAAGGTCATAGGCGCGGATAAAGGCGGGATATTCCTCCAGCATGCGACCCGTGACCGTTTTGCGGTTCAATCGCTGCTGGAGATCGGAAAATGTGCGCGTGGCGATGTTGGAACGTGCCGTGCCACCGATCAGCAACTCGCCATCCATCACGCCTTCGAAATTGATGCGTTCCAGCACATCGGGGAACGTGCCCGAAATATCGTCGCCGGAGCGGGAGTAGAGTTTCCTCGTTTCGCCGGAACGGGACAGCTGAACACGGATGCCATCCCACTTCCATTCGGCAACGAAGTCCTGTGGATCGAGATTTTGCAGGTCGTTATCGCCAACCGGCGTGGACAACATAACGGAGTGGAAAATGGCAGGTGTGGCCAGAACGGGGCGCTCTGCCTCGCCTTCCAGCCAGGCAAATAGAGGTTCATAGGGGGGCGTCAGGCCATGCCACAAGGTTTCGATCTCGGTGATATCCCTGCCCCCGAAATCCGCCAGCGCCTGGCGGGCCAGACGAGCGGATACGCCGATACGTAAACCACCCGTGACGAGCTTGAGAAAAGCAAACCGAGAGGATGTTTCCAGCCTGTCCAGTAAATCGCGCACGGCAGAGCGAACCTCGGTTCGGCCCAGCGAGTTCATCAGGTCAACGATCTCACCAAGGCCGGGATCATCCGCCTGCGGTACGTCGGCATTCTGGCTGGTGTCCCAGACCAGCGCGATGGTTTCGGCCAGATCGCCCACGTAATCGTAGGAATAACGAAACAGCACATCGTCCATGCGCTCCAGCACCAGCTCGCGCAGCATGGCGGGCTTGACGCTCTTGAGGTCGAGCGTGCCTGCAATGGCGGCAAGACCGTAACCGCGGTCGGGGTCTGGCGTGTCGCGGAAGTAGTCCGTCAGCAACTTGAGTTTGCCGTTTCGGGATGGGGTAAGGACGAGGCGGTCGAGGAGGGTTGCGAAGGGTTTCATGGGAGGTGGCGCTCCCCGACGTTGGGAACTGTGGGTGGGATACCCCCCTCTGTCCTGCCGGACATCTCCCCCACAGGTGGGGAGATCGACTCGTTGAAACCTTTCGCCCATCTTGAAGGCTGCGAATTAAGTGCGGAGCATACGATTGGCTGATCTCCCTCCTTGTAGGGGAGATGTCCGGCAGGACAGAGGGGGGTAAGCCGCAAATTCTGCACCATCAATCCCCCTCATCCTCATAGCCCACCAGATGCAGAGGCCGTGCCGGAATGCCCTGCAACTCGCACCAACGCACCAAAGCCTCCTCGCGGCCATGCGTGACCCAGACTTGAGACGGCGCAACTTCCTTGATGGTTTCCAGCAGTTCGGGCCAGTCACAATGGTCAGAGATGACGAGCGGCAACTCTACCCCGCCTTGCTTGGCGCGCTGGCGCACCATCATCCAGCCTGACGCAAAGGAAATCAGCGGCTCGTTGAAGCGGCGGGCCCACTTCTCCTGAAAAGCGGACGGTGGGCCGACGACGATGGCACCTTTGAACTGGGCCGGATTGCTCTTTTCCAGCGTGGCGGGACGCAGATCTCCGAGGTCGATGCCTTGGGAAACATAATAGTCACACAGCTTGGCGAGCGCGCCGTGAATATAAACCGGCTCGGAATATCTGTTATCTCGCAACAGCCGCAGCACCCGTTGCGCCTTGCCGAGCGAGTAAGCACCGACGAGATGGGTGCGTTCCGGGAACTGCTTGATCGATGTCAGAAGCTTGGCCATCTCGCGCCCGGGTTTGGGATGATGGAAAACCGGTAGTCCGAATGTCGCTTCGGTAATGAAGACATCGCACGGCACCGGCTCAAATGGCGCGCAGGTGGGGTCGATACCGCGCTTGTAATCACCGGATGCAACGATACGCATGCCGTCATGTTCGATGGAAATCTGCGCCGAACCAAGAACGTGGCCGGCGGGGTGAAAGCCAACCGTGACGCCGTTGATCTCTACCGTCTCGCCAAAGCCGATGGCCTGCTCGCTGCAGGTGAAGTCGTCGCCGTAGCGGATGCGCATGATATCCAGCGTCTGGCGCGTCGCCAGAACCTTTTCATGACCGGCTCGGGCGTGGTCGGAATGACCGTGGGTGATGAGCGCCCGTGGCACGGGCCGCACAGGATCAACATAGAAATCGCCGACAGGGCAGTAGAGCCCTTTTGGCGTCGGGCTGAGAAGTTTCTCTGGCTTCATATGCGCAATCATTCACGGCTTTGGACGAGGAAACGCTTGCCGCAGCGACACGTTCCTCGCCCCGTAAGATTTTCAGCGCTTGCCGTTACTCAACCGCGGCAGCAGGCTTTTCGACGGCTGCCGCTGGCAGTTTGACGTTTTTCAAGGCCAACGCCGCGATCAGCCCGATGGCCGCTGTCGCTGCTGCTGCGTAAAATAGCGGCGTGAAGGCGCCCGCATAAAGACTTGCAACGGCGCTTTGTGAGGCTGCGCGAAGTTCGGACAGCATCTTCGGCGTCAATTCCTGAATCTTGCCCACGCCCGGAATATCGACACCACCGCCCTTGAGGTTGGAGGAAATGATGGCACCATAGACGGAGATTGCAATTGCAGCACCGCCCATGCGTGTCAACGCCACCGCCCCGCTTGCCGCACCGATGTCGGCTTTCGGAGCCGAATTCTGAACCGCAATGATCGGAGCCTGCTGTCCTAAACCCACGCCAAGTCCCTGCGCAAACAGAATGATCGCTATGATGTAGAGCGGTGTGCCGGCGTGCATCTGCGAAAGAGACAGCATTGCGACAACCCCTATGAAAAGACTGATGACCGAGAATATCTTGTAACTGCCCGTGATCGAAATCAGGCGGCCCGCCGTCAGCGAGCCCATGACGATGCCGCCGGTGATGGCGATGAAGAAAAGCCCGGCAGATGATGGCGAAAGGCCGGTCGTCGTTTGCAAGAACAGCGCGTAATAATTGACCATGCCGATGCCAAGCCCGCCGCTTATCAACGAGATGATCATGAACAGCGGAAATGTGCTGTCCTTGAACAACCGTAACGGCACCACGGGTTCCAGCGCACGACGCTCCACCTGCACCCACAGATAGGCGGTGACAACGGCAAAGGCGACGATGCAGAGGCTCTCCCAGGCGAATATCGAACCGAAGAGCTGCGAACTATCTGCCCACAGAACGACACTGGAAATCGTCAGAGCCAACAGAACCGCGCCGAGATAATCGATCTTGGGCTGACGTTCCGGGCGACGATAGGGCAGCATCAGCGCAAGACCGATCAGAGCCGCAATGCCGATGGGTAGATTGATGAGGAAAATAGAGCGCCAGCCGAAGAGATCGCTCATCGTACCGCCGAGGATGGGGCCAACGCTGCCCGATGCCATGATGACGAGGCTAGAATAGCTCTGGTAACGCGCCCTCTCGCGCGCCTCGAACAGGTCTGCGTTGACGGAAAAGATCGACACCATGATGCCACCGCCACCAAGCCCTTGCAGCACACGGGCGGCAATCAGCGAGTCCATCGACCATGCCAATCCGCAGGCCAGTGAGCCCAGCGTGAAGATGACGATAGCGGACATCATGACGTATTTGCGCCCGAACAGGTCACCCAGTTTTCCGTAAACGGGCATGACGGCGCTGGTGGCGAGAAGATAGGCGGAGCCGATCCAGCCGAACCGTTCCAGCGCGCCGAATTCACCGACGATCGTCGGTAGCGCCGTCGACACGATCTGGTTATCGAGCGTCGCCATGAACATGGCCAACATGAGGAAAGAAAACACAACGAGCCTGCGGCGGCGATCCGGAACCAGAGGCGCCACAGGCGTAACGGCCATATTCATGGGAAGGTCTCACACTTGATGAGAAATTTATGTGCCTTTCGCACATATGTGTCAATGGCATATTTCTCAATCTGTGATATTCTCTCGCAAACTCTCCAGGGGAATTGCAGAAATGAATGCGCTGACATCGCTTTCGAAACAGGAACCGACTGACCGTGACGAGGTTCTGACGATCAGTCAGACCATGGGCCGCATGCGCCTGATGATCGGTCGTCGCGTCATTGGACGCATGGCCATTGCCAAGCTGGCGCCAGAGCTGGAGCTGTCGCATATCGATGTTCTGGATATCGTCCACCGTGCGGGCGGGGTGGTGACGGTGGGCGCAATAGCCGAAGCGATGCGGCTGGACCCGTCTCGCGGCAGCCGTGTGGTGGCCGAAATGGTGGGACGCGGCCTGATCAAAAGAGAGGCTTCTCAGGAAGACGGACGACGCAGCGTCATCGATATCACACCACTTGGCCAAAGCATTCTGGAGGAGATGCGCAACGCAAAGATCAGTATTATCCGCGAAGTGGTCAGCGACTGGCCAAGCGAGGATGTTGCGGAATTTGCCAGATTGTTCGATCGCTTTATCGAGAAGTTCGAAAAGCGCCTTGCTCCCGATGTCATGGCGTTGATGGCCGCAGCAAAACCCGACAATCTACGCTAAGCCGCAGTTTTTGTTCCTTGTCAGATACCTGCCCCGAAACACTGTTCGAAGACGCGCACTGTGTTGCGGCCGTTCTTCTTGGCTTCGTACATGGCCGCGTCGGCCTTTGCCAGCAGGGCTTCCGGCGTCTCGCCATCACCTGGATAGAAAGCAGTACCGGATGAACAGGTGACGGTGATGGAGCTGTTCTCCAGTGCAATCGGCTCAGCCGCACGTTCACGGATGCTTTCGAGCCTCCGCATTATGCCGTGCTCGTCATGTCTGGGATTGCTGAATATGATCGCAAATTCGTCACCACCCAGCCTCACGGCAATATCGGACGCCCTGATACAACCGGTGATGCGCGCAGCCAGATTGCGTAGAACCTCGTCTCCGGCAGCGTGCCCATAAAGGTCGTTGATCTGCTTAAAATTATCGAGATCGATATAGGTGATGGCCACCAGCCTGTTTTCGCGCTTCGCCTCATGAATGGCGCGACGAAATTGCGTCCAGAACACGTTTCTGTTGGAAAGCCCCGTCAGCGGGTCGTGATGCGCCATGTAATGGACGCGCTCTTCGATGCGACGACGGTCTATCGCAATGCCAGCGATATTGGTTGCCATCTCGATGATTTCTTTTTCGATCGCGGACGGCTCCCGCACCATGCCGGAGTAAAGCGCGAATGTGCCCAGCAACACGCCGTTGTTCCCCATGATTGGCGTTGACCAGCACGAACGAAGTCCGTGGCGCATGGCGATTTCAACGAAATCCTTCCAAAGCGGATCCTGAAACGTATCGCTGACATAGACGGCGTCGCGGCGCCATGCCGCTGTCCCGCACGAACCGACCATGGGGCCAATCTCCAAACCGTCGATCACCGATGTGTAGCTTTGCGGAAGAGATTGTGCAGCGCCGGTTCGCAGCCGATCCTGCTCTACAAGTAGAATGGAGCCCGTAAGATTATCCAGCAGGTTTTCTACCGTCGTAACGATGGCTTCCAGTATGTTTGGCAATGGCTCACCATGCACGATCATTTCCAGAAGTGCAGCGTGGCTGCGGCGCAGGGTTTCCTGCCATTTTGCGGCGGTAATATCGCGTGAAATGCCCGCCAGGCCGATAACATCGCCTCTGTCATTGCGGATGGGGATACGAGTTCCCGAGTACCAGCGAACGTGCCCGTCCTTGGCGACGCGCTCTTCGGCATCGTAAAGCCCTTGACCCGTTGCCATGATTTGGCTGTCCATCGCGTCGATACGACGCGCGACATCCGGCGGGGCCATATCGAATATGGTCAGTTGTCGGCCTTGGATGAAGTCCACCTCGTGGCCAAGACAAGCAAATGCAGCCGCATTCATGTAGCTGTAACGGCCTTCAATATCTTTAATGAAAACCATCTCGGGTATGTTGTCGAGCAGGTATGATAATCTCGAATCGGACAGGCCAGTCTTGAGCAAATCCGTCGCCAATGTTTGCACGTTCAGTGAACGAGCGCCATTTTCTTCACGCATTGCGCAACGACCCCCACCAACGCTACTCTTCCCCATTTTTCATTGCTCCGATCGGCAGTAAACCATAGTTCACAGACATCGATCAGCCATGACGACAATAGAGCAAACGTACTTATGCTCGATTAAAATAAGCCGTAACACTGTCCGCATTTGGAAGTAGATTTATACCTGAACAACATGGGTGCAATATAACCGCAAATAACTCTATTTTACTTCAAATGCAATCAAAAGATGCATCAAGTAATCAGAAAAAATCACACGAGGCCGTGATATTCCAGCTTCCGTTTTGCAAATCGCAGCAATAGGTTACCCTCAGAAACAAGAGGAAATTGCGAATGTTGACGATCTATGGCGTTTATCGCTCCCGTGCCACCCGCACGCTGTGGCTGGCTGGAGAACTCGGGCTTGAGTTCAAGCATATGCCGGTCATTCAGGCCAGACGCCTCAGCGATCCGCTCGCCACGGATGCACCGGTCAACACGCTGACGCCGTCCTATCTTGCCATCAACCCCATGGGCACCATTCCCTGCATAGACGATGACGGGATGGTTCTCTACGAGTCAATGGCGATCAACCTGTATCTGGCGCGCAAGTATAGCACACCGCTTGCCCCGGCAGATTTGGTCGAGGACGCGCAAATGATGCAGTGGTCCTTCTTCTCAGCAACCGAAATCGAGACGAACGCCCTGAAGATTTCTTCCACGGTTGCGGAAGGACTGGCAAACAGCGAAGCCGGCCAGACCGTGATCGAAGTGGCAGCGCGCATGTTGCGCCGACCGTTCAAGGTTCTCGAGCAGCATCTTTCCAGCACAGACTATCTGGTCGGCAACCGGTTCAGCGTCGCCGATATCAATGCCGCCGAGGTCGTGCGCTACGCGCAGGGGCATCCTGCCCTGTTCGATGCCAACCCATCGGTCAAGGCCTGGCTGGAACGCTGCCAGTCCCGCCCCGCCTTCAGGGCCATGTGGGACGCTCGCAACATCGAAGCAGCCTGACCCCGTCTACAGGCGGGTGGTCACTCTGATGTCGCCGACATGGATGCCGTTCCAGTTTTTCATGGAACGGTTTGCCATGCTCAACAGCGCCTGCTGTTCCGAGCTGTCCTTTTCAAAGTAACGCGCCAGCAAAGCCGCAATCATGGCTTCTGCCGCGCGCGTCGTACCGTCCTCGCATTTGACCACCATCGCGATGCCCTGCTGCGGCAGGGCGGCAACGAACACGCCCTCAGCACCGGTTTTGGCGAAGATTTGACCCGGAGCAATTTCCATCAGCTTCGTGCAGGTCCGACCCGTTCCAGCCACGTAAAAGGGTTGGGCCATGCAAGCGTCGATCAACCGGCGTGAGGCTTTTGCGCGCGCCTGTTCCAGCCCCTGCCCCGTCACCATCTTGGCAAAGCCATGTGCCAGACCTTTCAGCGGAATGGCGTAGGTCGGAATAGAGCAGCCATCGACCCCGCAATTGTCATGACCGATAGCGGCGCCCGTCAGGCTTTCCATCGTCGAGCGTATTTCGGCCTGCAGGGGATGGTCGTAATCGACATAGCCCTTCGTTTCCATGCCTGTGTGGGCACAGGTGCAGATGAAGCCGGAATGCTTGCCCGAGCAATTGTTGTGAAGTGCCGATGGTTTTTCCAGCGTGCGGGCCTGGTGGATGATTGTCTTCTGATCGGAAGACCAATGCGCGCCGCACTCCAGCGTCTCCACGTCCTTACCCGCCTTTGCCAACATACTTGCCGCAAGCTGCACATGGGCATCTTCACCCGAATGGGACGCGCAGGCGAACGCCAGTTCTCTATCCCCGAAGCCATAGGCATCCGCCGCGCCGCTTTCTACCAGAGGAAGCGCCTGCATCGCCTTGCAGGCAGAGCGTGGAAACACGCCGCCATCCACGTCACCTGCCGAGAACACGACATCGCCTGCGCCATCCATCACCACGGCCATGCCGCGATGGCGGCTTTCAACGAGATTTCCTCTGAGGACTTCGACGGTAACGGGGTTGTGCATGGCTTCGGCCTCAAAAAATACGAAATTGAAATCGCTGTTTAGATGAATCGCCGCACCGATGCACGAGGTTGCCTCATTGAAATTCGCCAAACGCTTTTTAATTGCTGTTTTCGTCATCTACCTCCTGCCCGCGCTGGCCTCGGCCGGGCTTTGGGCCATGAAGGAGCACCCGACTGGCTATCGCAACGCGCGCTGGTCATCTGCGGGTATTCTCCCGGAAGCGCCAGCGGACAAACCGGCTGCGATCTACGTCTATTCGGCAATGACCGGCGGCCTTAAGGGCTCGCTTGCCAGCCATGCCTGGATCGTGGTGAAAAAAGAAGGGGCATCCAGCTACGAGCGCTACGACAAGGTTGGATGGGGCACGCCGATACGCCGCAACGCTTATGCGCCCGATGCATACTGGTATTCCAACATGCCGCGGCGTGTCCTGGAATTACACGGCGATGAAGCCGAACGGCTGATCCCGAAAGTCGAGCAGGCCATCGCCGATTACCCCTATGGAAAGCCAGGCGGCTACCGCATTTATCCGGGTCCAAACTCAAACACCTTCGTGGCGCATGTGTTGCGCCAAGTGCCGGAACTGGGCGTCGTGCTGCCGCCCGATGCCGTCGGGCGCGATTATCTGCCCAATGGAGAATTTATCCACGTCGCGGACGACTGGAAAGACGTCAGCATTTCGCTTGGCGGTTTCTTCGGCGTCTCCGCAGGTGCCAGAAGCGGCCTTGAGGTGAATTTCCTTGGCCTCGTCGCAGGGATCGACATCGTAAACCCCGGCATCAAAATACCGGGGCTGGGCTACTTCGGCACGGGTTCTCAGCTGGGTGTGTGATCTTCTGCCGCGCGGTGCGCGCGCTTGGCACGGATGCCCTGTGCGATAAAAATGCGTGACAGGCCGTGATAAAGTGGCTCTGCTGAGATCATCCGCGATGTCAAATACCCCAGCATCGATGCCGCCATGATCGGGATGACGGCCTCATGATTGCCGGTCATTTCAAGAATAATGACAAAAGCCGTCATCGGTGCCTGTACGACGCCGGCGAAATATCCGGCCATGCCGAGGATCGCTCCTAGCCCGACACTGGTGCCGAGAACGGACGCGACCGTGCTGCCGAAACCTGCCCCAACGGATAGCGAGGGCGCGAAAATACCGCCGGGAATGCCCGACATCATGGCCAGAAACGTAGAAGCCAGCTTTTCGAGGAAGAAGAAAGTTGGAGCGCCCTGCCCCTCGATTGCGGCACGCGCCTGCTCGTATCCGGTGCCGAAGGTCGCACCACCCGTTGCCACGCCGATGATGGCGGAGCCAAGGCCACAACCGGCGGCAACGATCAACATCCGCTTCAGCGGCACGCTATGGCTCCAGCGACGAACCCGTTGTGATGCTTTCAGCGCACCGGCGCTGAACAGCGCGCCGAACACACCGCCACCGATGCCGCAGACCAGCACCAGCCCCCAATCCGCCGCCGTCTGGGCTACAACGGTGCTTGTGCCGAAATAGGTGTAGGTGCCGACCAGACCCAGCGACGCCAAGCCGGACAGGATGACGGCGGTCAGGACCAGACCGTTGGAGCGCGCCTCATAGGTCCGGCTCATTTCCTCGATGGCGAAAACGATACCAGCCAAGGGCGTGTTGAACGCGGCGGCGATGCCCGCAGCGGAACCGGCGAGGATCAATCCCCGCGCCTGCGCCATGCCGCCGATGCGTGCCGCCTGAAGCATGATCGATGCGCCCACCTGCACGGTTGGCCCCTCACGCCCAATGGATGCGCCAGAGAGAAGCCCGGCAATCGTCAGCACGATTTTGCCAACGGCGAGTTTCAGAGACAGCAGTCGTGACCGGTCCTCGTCATCATGAAAGTGCCGCGCCGCAATCGCCTGCGGAATGCCGCTGCCGCCGGAGTTTGGAAACACTGTGATCGCAAGCCACGCACAGAGTGCAAAGCCGAGCGGCGTGATGATCAGCGGTAGAAGAAAGGCCCACTCTCCCGACGAGGTGACGGAAAAGAACAGATGCTGCGCCCAATCCGCCATCTTCGCGAAAGCGACGCTGATGACACCGACGGCCAGAGCGCCGGTCCAGAACACAGCACGCGGTTTCCACACACGCCACGAACCCCACATGACGCGGGAGCGGCGAAACATTTTCATTTTCTTGTATTTGGAAGGCATGGCAACTTTTCTGTCGTCCGGGGAGAGGGCTCACTTATCGGACTGACAGACCACGATTGCAACCTCGTCTTTGACAATCGCCCGGGAATAGCGCAGGATCACGCATCGCAATTGCAATGCATGGAGCCAGCTATGAAAAGCTCAACGATACCGTCACTGAGGGTAACCTCGGATTTTCGCGAAGCAGCCGAAAGCGTTTTGAAGGAGGGTGAAACGCTCTCGTCGTTCGTGGAGGATTCGGTACGACGTCAGGTCGAAATACGGAAATCTCAGGCTGAGTTCATCGCGCGCGGGCTTGCGTCATTGGAAGAGGCCGAACGAACAGGCGTTTATTATTCAGCAGATGAAGTTCATGCGGAGTTGCGGGCAATGCTTGCAGCTAAAAAGGCAGAGCTTGGCCGTTGAGTTTCAATCTTCGATACACGATCTCCGCCAGAGACGACATCACGCGGCTCTATCAATTTCTTCTGGAAAAAGATTTCTCCACAGCGGAAAAAGCCCTCGATAAAATAATCAGCACCATAGAAAGCCTCAAGGAATTTCCTTTCGCGACACGAAAAACTATTGGCGACAACGGGCGGCGTCGAGAGCTTTTGATACCCTTTGGTTCATCAGGCTATATTGCCCTTATCGAAATCGAGGACACAGAAACCGTCTCCATCCTTACCATTCGCCACCAGCGCGAAGACGATTACTACTAAGTCCTACCGGTCGCTCACCGCCGCACGCGGATTAACCCACGGCTCCTGATTGGAGCGCGGCAGCGGCTGTCTCCCCAAAATATGGTCCGCTGCTTTCTCACCGGTCATGATCGAAGGGCCGTTGAGGTTGCCATAGGTGACATGCGGGAAAATCGAGCTGTCTGCTACTCGAAGGCCATCCACGCCGATGACCCGGCATTCGGGATCGACCACAGCCATCGGATCGTTGCGGTCGCCCATCCTGCAGGTGCCACAAGGGTGATAGGCACTTTCCAAATGTTCTCGCAGAAAAGCGTCGATGTCTTCATCGGACTGCACAGCTTCTCCCGGTTGGATCTCTGGTCCGCGATAATCATCGAACGCCTTCTGGCTAAAGATATCCCGTGTCAGGCGCACGCAATGGCGGAATTTTTCCCAGTCTTCGGCGTGGCTCATATAGTTGAAGCGGATGATTGGATCATCTTTCGGATCGGACGAACGCAGCGTGACATCGCCGCGTGATTTCGACAGGTTGAAGCCGACATGCACCTGAAAACCATGGCTTTTCGCGGCCGCCTTGCCATCATAGGAGATGGCGACGGGCAGGAAGTGGAACTGGATATCTGGCTGTTTCAAACCCGGTTCGGAGCGCAGAAAGGCGCAGGCCTCGAACTGGTTGGAAGCGCCCAGCCCACCCTTCGTCACCAGCCATTGCGCACCTGCAACGCCCTGCCAGAACCATGGCAACCAAGAATAGAGCGACACTGGCTTGGTGGAGACCTGCTGGAAATAAAACTCCATATGGTCCTGAAGATTTGCCCCTACGCCGGGGCGATCCGCCTTCACTTCGATGCCCATATCCCGCAAATGTTGCGCCGGGCCGATGCCCGAGAGCATCAGCAGCTTGGGTGAGTTGAAGGATGAGGCAGAAACGATGGCCTCACGGTTCGCGCGTATCGTTTCCACCACGCCTCGGCGCTCGATCTCGACACCGGTGGCACGACCATTTTCGATGACCACCTTGCGCGCAAAGCCACGCACCAGCGTAACATTGCCGCGTTTCAGTGCGGGCCGCAGATAGGCGTTGGCGGCAGACCAGCGGCGACCATTGTGGATGGTCTGCTCCATCAGGCCAAAGCCCTCCTGCTTGGAGCCGTTATAATCTTCCGTCAGTTCAAAACCGGCCTGCGCCCCTGCTTGTACGAAGGCATGAAATAGCGGGTTCGTAACTGGCCCGCGCTGCACATGAAGCGGTCCATCCGTGCCACGCCAGCCCTCTTCGCCGCCATGGCTGTGTTCCATGCGTTTGAAGTATGGCAACACATCCGCATAGGACCAGCCGTGGGCGCCAAGCTCTTCCCACCGGTTAAAATCCTCCGCGTGGCCGCGAACATAGACAAGACCGTTGATGGAAGACGACCCACCGATGACCTTGCCACGCGGCGCGGTGATGCGGCGGTTGTTGAGGTTCGGCTCCGGCTCCGAGTAATAACCCCAATTGTAGCGTTTCATGCTCATCGGCCATGCAAGGGCTGCTGGCATCTGAATAAACGGTCCGAAATCTGAACCGCCCGCCTCAATGACGATGACCGAATATTTGCCGTCTTCTGACAGGCGATAGGCTAACGCAGAGCCTGCGGAACCGGAACCGACGATAACGAAATCTGCGTTTTGCATTTCAAGTTCTTTCCACAATCGAAGGTCTGCGCAAGCTCACCCCCTCCAACAACCAAATCAATACGGCGCATCCACCTTGCCCGTCGCCACGTAAACCGTCTTCAATTCACTATAATGACTAAGCGCTGCCGCAGAATTTTCACGTCCGAACCCTGATTGCTTGGACCCGCCAAAAGGCATCTCAACGGGGCAGAGATTGTAGGTATTGATCCACAACGTGCCCGCCTCCAGTTGATCGACAACGCGGTGGGCGCGGGTGATGTCGGCGGTGAAAACGCCCCCGGCCAGGCCGAACTCGGTGGCGTTGGCGCGGGCTATGACCTCGTCTTCATCATCGAAATCCAGAACGCACATGACCGGCCCGAAGATTTCCTCGCGGGCGATGGTCATGTCGTCGGTCACATCGGCAAAGACCGTGGGCTGCACATAGGCACCCTCACCCGCAACATTGTTGGGAATGCCACCACCGGTGATGAGCGTGGCACCCTCTGCCTTGCCCTTTTCCATATAGGCCAGCACCTTTTCCTGCTGCGCCTTGGATACCAGCGGGCCGATTTGTGTTGCCTCATCCATGGGATCGCCGATCACCATCACGTCGGTGCGGCTTTTGAGGTTTTCGAGAAAGCGCTGCTTTGCGCCCCGCTGTACGAAAACGCGGGTACCGTTGGAGCAGACCTGGCCGGACGAATAGAAATTGCCCAGCATCGCCCCGCCGACGGCGCTTTCGATATCGGCATCATCGAACACAATCAGCGGAGACTTACCGCCGAGTTCCATCGTGACGTGCTTCAGATGTCCGGCAGCCGCAGCGGCCACTTTGCGGCCCGTGGGAACTGAACCGGTCAGCGACACCTTGGCGACATCCGGGTGATTGACCAGCAGAGGGCCGGTGTCCCTGTCGCCCTGAATGACGTTGAACAGACCCTTGGGCAAACCGGCTTCCACCAGAATTTCAGCGATTTTCAGCGCACCAAGCGGCGTGTTTTCCGAAGGCTTGAACACCATGGCGTTGCCGGCAACCAGCGCAGGCGCCGCCTTCCAGCAGGCGATCTGCTGCGGGTAGTTCCATGCACCGATACCAACGCAAACGCCCAGCGGCACGCGCTTTGTATAGGCGAAATCGCCGCCCAAAGGAATGTAATCGCCGTTCAGTGCCGAGGGCGCGATGCCGCCGAAAAACTCGAAACAATCTGCGCCGGAGGTCGAATCCGCGACGATTGTTTCCTGAATGGGCTTGCCGGTATCCAGCGTTTCAAGCTCAGACAGCGCGCGGTTACGCTCACGGATGATATCGGCGGCCCGGCGCAGGATGCGGCCGCGCGCGGTGGGGCTCATGGCTGCCCATTCCTTCTGCGCGCGCTTGGCGGAAGCGATGGCGCGCTCCACGATGGCGGGAGTGGCTGCGTGCAGCCTTGCGATGACCTCACCTGTCGCAGGATAGAGACTGTCGAAAACCGCACCATTGCCATCTTCGACATAATCTCCATCGATGAAATGCGATGCTTTCGGCTGGGCTCTCAATGTCATGATAGGATCCTTACAAAATGCGAATGGACGGCTTGGCGTCAACGAAAGGTTTGAGCTGCGTGTCGAAGTAATTCTCCACCAGCGCAGGTGCGGCGGAAATACCAAGTGGCGCAGCTTGAAGGCTGTGTCGAATATAGAGGCCGTCGATCAGGGCTGCGGCTCCCTCTGCAATGCGGGCAGCATCATCAGGTGGGCAGAGTCGGTTAAGACTATCCACAATGTTGGACCGCAAACGTCTGTTATAGATGACAAGCAGGCGGCGCATCTGGTGGGAGCGTTGCGCCTCCACGTAGAAGGCCAACCAGGCCGCGACCGTTTCATTGGTGAACTGATTGCTTTGGAATGACACGCGCACGATGGCGCTCAACCGTGCGCGTGGCCCCGAGGACTGGCCGAGCGCGGCAACGGCATCGTGGTGAAGAGCGCGCAGCAGACTGCGGATGGTTTCGAGCAAAAGCTGTTGCTTGCTGCCAAAATAGTGATGTGCGAGTGCCGCAGATACCCCCGCCTCGCGTGCGATGTCCGACATTGTCACATTCAATGAACCCTGCTGCCCGATGGTGCGTAATGCTGCATCCATCAGGGCCTTCTTGCGCAAAGGCTCCATTCCAAGTTTCGGCATCACCACTCTCCTTTGGTGGCAATTTATTATTGATTGACTGATCAATCAATAATAAATGCGACACGCAAATGTGTTCTTTGCGCCATTTCATTGTCTCCTTGAAACTTGCCCGATACTGCAAATGTGTTAGTCTGCGATCACTGGCAAATGATAGGTCGCAAGCATGATCCTTGGCATTCGCTCGATATTCGGTGACACCAGCGCACGCCCTTTGGTCACACGGCGGTTTTTTCCGTATTTTTTACTTTCGCAAAACGAACATTCATCTGGAACCTAAAACGGAGATGGGCGTTCCTTCGGGTGCACCACACATCTGTGCTAATATACAAACAATAAAGCCCGTTCACGACTGGCCAGTGACGAGCATTTAAGATGGCCATGATGGATTTGCCTCGGACATGATTGCCGGGCGATAACTGTCAAACAGGGAGAAACACGATGCCGATGGTAACTGTATCCATTTCCCCAGAGCAGGCAGCGAAGATGCGCGACGCGGTCGATAGCGGGGAGTATGCTTCCGGAAGTGAAGTCGTTCGTGCAGCCCTTCGCCTTTGGGTGGAGACTGCGGTCAGAAGCGACGTTTCAAAGCGCCAGGACCATTCCTCGCCAATGAGCGAGCATCTGAACGTTGCAGAACTTTACGCCGCACACAGCGCAAAAAGACGACACGGCTGACACCCCGAAGCACCTTTGCGATGGCTGTTTTAGCACTTCGCGTTCGCGTCATAAAAATTTCAAAAAAGCTTCATCAACAATAAAGTGTTTGTTGATGACTATTCGCCATTGTCCCACCCAAAAGCGCCTGCCAAATCACAGAAATGGGCGCGTCGGTGGAGAAGATTATCATGTCGACGGCGATCGACCCAGATGTCATACGGCGGTTTGCCAGCGGGCAAATGGCATCCATGGCGAAGCTCGTGCTGGAAACCGCATTTCAACCCATTGTCGAGGCAACAACCGGAACCGTATTTGGTTACGAGTCTCTCATGCGCGGGTTTGACCGCATCGGCTTTTCCAGCCCTCTCGACCTTCTGGACCATATAGAAGCCGATGGGCAATTGCTGACGGTGGAGCAGATGCTGGTCGGGCGGGCGCTGGCAAAATTCTCGACATTGCCGGAATTTGCATCGGCCACCCTCTTTCTCAATCTCGACGTCAGGCTCATCCCGCACGGCAATACCATTCTCGACAAGCTGCTGGAACATCTGGCCAAAGCGTCTATTCCACCATCATCCATCTGCTTCGAGCTTTCCGAACGTTTCGACAATACCAGCGTGCCGGAGTTCAACGCGTTGATTGCCCGCATGCGCAAGGAGGGCTTCAAGCTGGCCATCGACGACTTCGGTGTCGGCCACGGCGAGATGAAGCTTCTATGTGACTTCCCGGTCGATTATCTGAAGATCGATCGCTACTTTATTTCAGGTGTGGACCGCAATCCGCGCAAGCGCCACCTGGTGAAGAACATCGTCAACATCGCCCATGTTCTGGGCGTTCGGGTGATTGCAGAAGGCATCGAGACCGAGGCCGAGTTTCTGGCGTGCCGTGAACACGGTGTCGATCTGGTGCAGGGCTGGTTCATTTCGCGACCAACGACCTTCGTTAGCGAATTGCAGACTGGCTTTCCACATCTCCAGCATCTTGGTGAGACCCGCCGCAGCAGCCAGACGCTGGATGAAATTCTCATCCGCCGTCAGATCGAGCGTCTGCCGACGGTTTACGAAAACGACAGCATCGACAGCGTGTTCGAGCTGTTTCGTCGTAACCCGGCGCAGGCGTTTTTTCCGGTTCTCAACGCCAATGGCGAGCCGCGCGGTGTCATCAACGAGCATCATCTTAAGGAATATATCTACCAGCCCTTCGGTCGCGACCTGCTGAAAAACAAAGTCTATGAGCGAACGATTTCCCATTTCGTGGATGGAGCGCCCATCGTCGGGCTGGATGCGGACGCGGACCAGTTGATGAATGTGTTTGCCAATACGGGCGGCAGTGCCTGCGTTATTCTGACCGAAAACATGCGCTATATCGGCGTTGTCTCCGCTGCATCGCTGATCAAGGTCATCAACGAAAAGCAATTGAAGCTAGCGCAAGAACAAAACCCGCTGACGGCCCTGCCCGGCAACCGCGCCATCAGCAGCTTTATCGAAGACAGTTGCAGCGATAGCGACGACAACCGCTTTTTCTGCTATTGCGATTTCGACAATTTCAAACCCTTCAACGATAAATACGGCTTCCATGTCGGTGACCACGCCATCACGCTGTTTTCAGCATTGATGAAGCGCTATTTCTTCTCAGGCGATTGCTTCCTCGGCCATATCGGCGGCGATGACTTCTTCATTGGCGTGCGTGGCTGGACGATGGACGAGGTCACGGAAATTCTAGGAAGGCTGCTCAGCGATTTCCATGATGATGTCGTCGGGCTTTATTCGGAAGAAGACCGTGCCGCAGGACAGATCAAAGGCCACGACCGGTTTGGCAATGAGCGGGACTTTGCGCTGATGCGCTGCTCCATCGGCGTTCTTCAACTTTCCAAGGGCTTGATTATTGGCGACCCGGAGCGGATCGGCGGCGAAATTGCTACGATCAAAAAGGCTGCCAAGGAAAGCGACTTAGGCCTCGTCCTGCGGACCTATGGCGACACTATTTGATATCAGCGACAATGCGCCTTCTTTTAAGTGCGACAGAGGTGACCTAAGTTCAGGGCAATGAAAACCCGACGGAGGCCCACATGACTTTGCCAGAAACAATGAAATTCGTTGACCTGCCAACCTTCGGCGCAGCTGACGTCATGACCTTCGCGACCGGGCCTTTACCCACGCCAAAGGCTGGCGAAATCCTCGTCAAGGTGCAGGCAGCGGGCATCAATCGTCCAGACGTGGCACAACGCCAAGGCGCCTATCCAGCGCCCAAGGATGCGAGCCCTGTGCTGGGCCTGGAGATTGCCGGGGAAGTGGTGGCACTGGGCGAAGGGGTCAGTGAATTCGAAATTGGGAACCATATCTGTGCTCTGGCGAATGGTGGCGGTTACGCGGAATATTGCGTTGTGCCTGCGGGACAAGCCCTGCCCTTTCCAAACGGATATGACGCGGTCAAAGCGGCGGCCTTGCCGGAAACCTTCTTCACTGTCTGGGCCAATCTGTTCCAGATGGCGGGACTGACGGAAGGCGAAAGTGTGCTGATACACGGCGGTAGCAGTGGTATCGGCACAACGGCCATTCAGCTTGCAAAGGCGTTCGGCGCCGAGGTCTACACCACAGCAGGGTCCAAGGAAAAATGCGAGGCATGCGAAAAGCTTGGCGCCAAAAGAGCTATCAATTACCGTGAGGAAGATTTTGCCGACGTCATAAAGGCAGAGACCGGCGGCAAGGGCGTCGATGTCATCCTCGACATGATCGGTGCCTCCTATTTCGAGAAAAACCTGTCCTTGCTTGCCAAGGACGGCTGCCTCTCGATGATCGCTTTTCTTGGCGGCAACATCGCCGACAAGGTTGATCTGCGCCCCATCATGGTCAAGCGCCTGACAGTGACCGGCTCCACCATGCGCCCCCGCACCGCCGACGAAAAGCGCGCCATCCGCGATGAGCTGGTAGCGGAGGTGTGGCCGCTGCTGGAAGCGGGCGAAATCGGGCCGGTCATTCACGATATCATCGATTTCGACCAAGTCGCAGATGGCCACAGGCTGATGGAATCGAGCAGCCATATCGGCAAGATTGTGATGCGGGTTTCGTAAGCGTAATGGCTTGCAGCGAACTCTGCAGTCCACCCCTTGCAATCTCGCCGAATCGTATTACCTTCTTCTCATGTTCAACGTAGTGAAAGGAAGGTGATCCAATGTCTAATGAGATTTCGGTCTTCGTAGCAGGCAATGGAAAGGATTTGATTTCGACGAGGCAGCCCTCGGCTTGATCCGCCTTCCAGCGGGACGTTGCTAAACGTTTCCAGGTCTGAAACGAGACCAAACTCATGGAAGGGCCGCCACAAGCGGCCCTTTTCCTATTCTCGGTCTTACTTACGGAAGACTTTCCAGCGTGTAGGGCGAAAGCGGACTTCGTTGCCAACAGCAACGGTGGCATCCAGCGGAACTTCGATTTCCAGGTGATGCGGTTCGTGGCCGTTGTTGGCAATGTCGAGTTCGGCAATGCGCGTCCCGGCCAGACGGCGGCAGATGGTGACCTTGCCGTAGAGCGCATCGCGGTCATCGGTCAGGACAACGTCTTCCGGGCGGAAGAACAGATCGCCGTCACCCTCGCAGGCATCGCGGATGCCGATGTTTTCTCCCTGAAACAGCATATGCCCATCGCGGATCGTCACCGGCAGGTTCGATGATTCTCCGATGAAGGAGAAGACGAAGGGCGAGTTGGGGGTATCGTAGACATCATCGGCGGTGCCGACCTGTTCGATCTTGCCCTGGCTCATGACCACCACACGGTCTGCCAGTTCCAGCGCCTCTTCCTGATCATGGGTGACGAACACCGTGGTGTGGCCGGTACGGTCGTGGAACTCGCGCAGCCAGCGGCGCAGTTCCTTGCGGACCTTCGCATCCAGAGCGCCGAAGGGCTCATCCAGCAGCAGAACCCTGGGCTCGATGGCAACGGCGCGAGCAAGCGCCACGCGCTGACGCTGACCGCCTGAGAGTTGGTTGGGATAGCGGCTTTCAAGACCGGAGAGGTGCACCATATCCAGCAGATCGGAGACGCGCTTGCGGATTTCGGATTTCGCCGGGCGGCTTGAAGATGGACGGACTTTCAGACCGAAGCCGATATTATCGGCCACCGTCATATGGCGAAACAGCGCATAGTGTTGAAACACGAAGCCGACATTGCGCTCCTGCACAGAGCGATGCGAAGCGTCTTCATCGCCGAAGAAAATCTGGCCACCTGTGGGCTGTTCCAAACCTGCGATCAAGCGCAGAAGTGTCGTCTTGCCGGAGCCGGACGGCCCGAGCAACGCGATCAACTCACCCGAACGAATATCTAGCGAGACATTGTCCAAGGCGGGAAAGCGATCGAACTGCTTGGTGATGTTGGTGACTTTGACGTCCATGGACATGCCCTTCAATGCTTGCCGGCGGCGTTGCCCGCGCCAAAGCGTATTTCAAGAATGGTTTTGAGAACGAGCGTTACCAGCGCCAATCCGGCAAGCAATGTTGCCACCGCGAAGGCCGCACCGATATTGTATTCGTTGTAGAGGATCTCGACATGCAGCGGCATGGTGTTGGTTTCGCCGCGGATATGGCCTGAGACCACCGATACCGCGCCGAACTCGCCCATGGCGCGGGCGTTGCACAGCAGAACGCCGTAAAGCAGCCCCCAT
This sequence comes from Agrobacterium bohemicum, assembly GCF_001562555.1. Classification (NCBI taxonomy): domain Bacteria; kingdom Pseudomonadati; phylum Pseudomonadota; class Alphaproteobacteria; order Hyphomicrobiales; family Rhizobiaceae; genus Agrobacterium; species Agrobacterium bohemicum. The sequence goes on along the minus strand of NZ_KQ961032.1, from coordinate 110,689 downwards.
TTGATGTTGGGCAGGGTGACGAACCAGAAGGTCTGCCAGCCGGATGCGCCAAGCGAAATCGCCGCCTCCTCATCGCCCGTTCCCTGATCCTGCATCAGCGGGATCAATTCACGCGCGACGAAAGGGAAGGTCACGAAGATGGTGGCGAGCACGATGCCCGGCACGGCGAAGAGAATTTCGATGCCGTAGCTTTTCAGGAACGGTCCGAGCACGCTGTGGGACGAAAACAGGATAACATAGACGAGGCCAGAGATAACCGGCGAGATGGAGAATGGCAGGTCGATCAGGGTGATCAGAAACGCCTTGCCCTTGAACTCGAACTTCGCGATGGCCCATGCGGCAGCAACGCCGAAGACGACGTTGAGCGGCACGGATATGGCGGCGACGAGAAGTGTGAGGCGGATGGCGGAGAGCGCATCAGGCTCGATGATCGCTTCCCAAAAGGATTCAGCGCCCTTGCGGAAAGCCTCCACAAAGACCGCGACCAGCGGCAGGACAAGAAACAGCGCCAGAAACAGGAATGCAAGGCCGATCAGCACCAGCTTGGCTGGCAGCGTTTCGCTCGCGGGATCACGAAAGGGTCTGGATGATATGGTGCGCGCGTTATCAGGCATAACCGTACCTCTTGCGGCTCCAGGCCTGAATGAGATTGATGATGAACAGCATGGCAAAGGAGATGATCAGCATGATGGTGGCAATGCCGGTGGCGGCTGGGTAGTTGAACTCTTCCAGCCGAATGACGATCAAAAGCGGTGCGATTTCAGAGACGTAGGGAATGTTGCCAGCAATGAAGATGACGGAACCATATTCGCCGACGCCGCGCGCAAAGGCCAGCGCGAAGCCGGTGAGGATAGCGGGCGTGAGGCCGGGCAGCAGAATGCGGGTGATGGTTTGGAATCTGTTGGCGCCGAGCGTCGCGGCGACTTCCTCGACCTGACGGTCGATCTCTTCCATGACCGGCTGAACGGTACGCACGACGAAGGGTAGACCGATAAAGATCAGCGCGATGACGATGCCGGACGGTGTGAAGGCGATCTTGATGCCGAAGGGCTCGAAAAACTGCCCGACCCAGCCACGGTTGGAATAGAGCGCCGTCAGCGCAATACCGGCAACGGCCGTTGGCAGCGCAAAGGGCAAGTCCACGATGGCATCCACGAACCGTCGACCGGGAAAGCGGTAGCGCACCAGCACCCAGGCGATGAGAACGCCAAAGACGGCATTGACCAAAGCGGCGAGGAACGCTGTTCCGAAGCTGACCCGCAGTGCATTGAGCGTTCTGCTATCCATCGCGATGGCGAAAAAATCCGCAAAACCGAGTTTTGCAGTGGACCACACAAGACCGGCCAGCGGGATGAGAATGATAAGAAAAAGGTAGGTGATGGTGTAGCCGAGCGTCAGGCCGAATCCCGGCAGGACGCTGGATTGACGCCACTTCCACTTGGTTGGCGATGGGGTATTGCTCATCAAGGCTCCGGGTAAAACGGGGGCCATCGTCAGCCGCCCTCTTATGCGCCATCGACCGGCTCGTGGCCGGTCGATCTTGTCTCCAATCCAAACAGAACGCGATGCTGCGGCCTGTTTGGCGTGTTACATCATCCACTTACTTGGCCGGCTTGTAAATCTGATCAAAGATGCCGCCATCACCGAAATGTTCCGGTTGCGCTTTTGCCCAACCGCCGAACTGGGGATCATCAATGGTGACGAGCTTGATATCAGGCAGTTGCTTCAGCAAGTCCTTGGAGACGACCGAAGGGTTGGACGGACGGTAGAAGTGCTTGGCTGCAATGTTCTGACCCTCGTCGGAATAGAGATATTGCAGATAGGCTTCGGCAGCCTTGCGCGTGCCCTTCTCATCGACGTTCTTGTCGACGACGGCGACAGGTGGTTCTGCGAGGATGGAGATTGGCGGAACGACGATCTCGAACTCGTCCTTGCCGAATTCCTCGCCAGCCAGATAGGCCTCGTTTTCCCAGGCCAGCAGCACATCACCAATCTGGCGCTGTGCAAATGTCACAGTCGAGCCACGTGCACCGGTATCGAGCACTGGAGCACGTTTGTAGAGTTCGCCGACATAGGCCTTAATCTTGGCCTGATCGCCCTTGTACTCCTCGTTTGCCCATGCCCAGGCTGCGAGGTAGTTCCAGCGTGCGCCGCCTGATGTCTTGGGGTTCGGTGTGACGATCTGGATATCACCCTTCACGAGATCACCCCAGTTATGGATGCCCTTCGGATTACCCTTGCGCACCAGAAAGACGATGGTGGACGTGTAAGGCGCGGAGTTGTTCGGAAGGCGCGTGCGCCAATCGGCATTGATCTTGCCACTATTCTTGACGATGGCGTCGATATCGCTCTGAAGTGCCAGCGTGACGACATCGGCTTCAAGACCATCGATGACCGAGCGGGCCTGTTTACCGGAACCGCCATGCGACTGCTGGATGGTGACATCCTCGCCCGTATCGGCTTTCCATTTTTTCGCGAAGGCTTCGTTGACGTCCTTATAAAGCTCGCGGGTCGGATCATAGGACACGTTCAGCAGTTTCGTATCTGCCGTGGCCGTTCCGACAGCACCCAGAGTGACAGAAAGACTAAGCGCGACAGCGCTGAGGCTGGAAAGAAGTTTCGACATCGGTATCCCTCCTAGATGCAGTGCGCTTAACACTACTTGGAACCGCCCGTGGGTCAATCAGGCGCAATCCAATCGCAAAAGTGTTTCCATTGCGGCTGTCTGAACAGCAACAAACACGCCGCAAGTCACTCAGAACACGCAACAGGACGCGTGGAAAACCGGCGTTAAACGCAAAACCAGTTCGTATTTTTACCATATTTCAGCCACGGAGACGCAGATTTTTTGAATGACCGGAATGTTTTTCTTAACAGGCGGCACTCTACACCCTCCGTCAATCACCCTTCCGTCCATGGAAAATAGAAATCTACAAAATTTAGCGAATATATCGCAAATTGTTCTTGCTTTTTGACGTCGAACCGATTTTATGTCGGTACGACGATGCGTCATTACCGCGTCTGTGGGTGTCTTTTGCGCATATTGTGCGTCAACGAGAGATATTTGCTCTCTGACGATCCACACAAGCATAGCCATTCCTGTAAAATAGCGCTGATTTCAGGGATATTCCGAATATAGGAATTCGGAACCCATGGAATGACCCTCAATACCCCCTCGCATGTCCTTTCCAGCCACGATGTTTCATCGCTAGACGATACGCTGGCCAGTCTCGATCTGGCGGGGCGTCTGGCATTTGTCGCAGGTTTGGGCGGGCGGGCGGTGTTCACGACGAGCCTTGGTATCGAAGATCAGGTCATTACGGCCGCTATCGGTACACATCGTCTTCCCGTCGAAGTCGCCACGTTAGAGACCGGACGTCTGTTTGCGGAGACGGTCAATCTCATCCACGAGACAGAAGAACGCTACGACATCGCTATCAAGCGTTTCTACCCTGCTCAGGACGATATCGACGCCTATGCCGAAAAATTCGGCCTCAACGGCTTTTACGATAGCGTCGAAGCGCGCCACGCCTGCTGTCATGTGCGCAAGCTGGTGCCGCTGGCCAAGGCGCTGGATGGCGCAAGTTTCTGGATCACCGGTCTTCGCCGTGGCCAGTCCGGCAACCGGGCAACGACGCCCTTTGCCGAGTTTGATGCTGAGCGCAATCTGATCAAGATCAATGCTATCGCGGATTGGGATATCGATGTGATCAAGGCGCATGTTCTAGCGGAAAACATTCCCGTCAATCCCCTCCACGCCCGCGGGTATCCCTCCATCGGCTGCGAGCCGTGTACCCGCGCCATCAAGCCCGGCGAACCAGAACGCGCCGGTCGATGGTGGTGGGAAAATGACGAGAAGCGCGAATGCGGCCTGCACGTGGCCGAGGCAGCGCAAGCATCTCCCCTACCAGCCGCCTCACAACGATAATTGAAAATCCATAGATTGCCGGAGTTTACAATGTCCAATGCAGTTCCGGAAACGGAAAGCACAAGTGTCAGCACACCAAAGCAGCCGCTTGATCCTCATCTGAAAGCCCTCGAAAACGAAGCCATCCATATTTTCCGTGAAGTTGCGGCGGAATTCGAAAATCCGGTGATGCTGTATTCCATCGGCAAGGACTCATCCGTGCTGTTGCACCTGGCGCGCAAGGCATTCTTCCCCGGTCGCATCCCCTTCCCGCTTCTCCACGTCAACACTGGCTGGAAGTTCAAGGAGATGATCGCGTTCCGCGACAATATCGTCAAGGAATACGATCTCGACCTTATTTCCTACACCAACCCGCGCGGAGCGACGGAAAACGTGACGCCGTTCACGCATGGTTCGGCGCTCTATACCGACATCATGAAGACGGAAGCGTTGCGCCAGGCACTGGACGCGGGCAAGTTCGATGCTGCCTTCGGTGGTGCGCGCCGCGATGAGGAAGCCAGCCGCGCCAAGGAACGCATTTATTCCTTCCGCACGCCAGATCATAAATGGGACCCGCGCAACCAGCGCCCGGAACTGTGGAACATCTATAACGGCATGGTTCGTCAGGGTGAGAGCGTTCGCGCTTTCCCGATGTCCAACTGGACCGAGGTCGATGTCTGGCGTTACATTCAGGCCGAAAACATTCCGCTCGTGCCGCTCTATTACGCCGCAGAGCGCACCTATGTCGAACGCGACGGTATGATGATTCTGGCTGAAGACGATCGGCTGGAGTTGCTGCCCGGCGAAGAGATCCAGCATGGCATGATCCGCTTCCGCACGCTGGGCTGCTTCCCGCTGACCGGCGCGATCACCTCGCAGGCGACGACGCTGGACGAGGTGATTTCGGAGCTTGAAATTGCAACTGTTTCCGAACGTCAGGGCCGCGCTATCGACCGCGACCAGTCCGGCTCCATGGAAAAGAAAAAGCGTGAGGGCTATTTCTGATGACCCAGAACACGACAGCTCAATCCGCCACCATTCTGCCTTTCGTTGAGCCGACAAAGTTCGTTCGAGACACCCGCCCGCTGCGACTGATCACCTGCGGCAGTGTCGATGACGGAAAATCCACACTGATCGGCCGACTGCTATGGGATACCAAGGCGGTCAAGGAAGATCAGGCAGCCACGTTGCACCGCGACAGCGGCAAGCAGAACGATCTCGGCCTGCCCGACTTCGCGCTGTTGCTGGATGGTCTTCAGGCCGAGCGCGAACAGGGCATCACCATCGATGTCGCCTATCGCTATTTCGCCACCGACAAGCGCGCCTTCATCGTTGCCGACACGCCCGGCCATGAGCAATATACCCGCAACATGGCGACCGGCGCCTCCACTGCCGACCTCGCCGTGCTGCTGGTGGATGCCCGCACCGGCATTCTCGAACAGACCCGCCGCCACGCAACGATTGCGGCCCTGATGGGCATTCGCCAGTTCGTGCTGGCCGTCAACAAGATCGATCTGACCAACTACGACAAGGCCGGTTTCGAGCTGATTGCCCACGACTTCCGCGAGTTTGCGCAGTCGCTCGGCATCAAACAGATTACCGCCATCCCCATGTCCGCCCTGAAGGGTGAAAACGTCGTTCTCTCGGGCAAGTCTTCCATGCCGTGGTATGAAGGACAAACGCTGGCTGAAACGCTGGAGCTGGCAACCGCGCGCTCGACGCAGACTGGCGGCTTCCGTCTACCGGTGCAGCGCGTATCACGCCCCGGCGAAAGCTTCCGCGGCTATCAGGGCACAGTCGCCGGTGGCGCTGTTAAACCCGGTGATTCCGTTGTTATCCTGCCATCGGGCATGGTTGCCAACGTCAAGCAGATCGTCACCTTCGATCTGGTCCGAAATGCCGCCGTTTCCGGCGATGCCATCACGCTGGTTCTCGACCGTCAGGTGGATGTGTCGCGCGGCGACATGATCGTGTCGATCGAGGCGCAACCGCAGACGGGCCACGCCTTCGACGCGCAACTCGTGGCGCTTCAACCGGGGGGTATCGAGTCGGGCAAGCGCTACTGGTTGAAAAGCGGCAGCCGCCGCCAGCGCGTCAGCGTTCAGCCAACGACACAGCTCGACCTGAAAAATGGTCAGTGGCTGGCCCATGCAGACACGCTTCCGATGAACGCCATCGGCAAGGTTCGCCTGTCCTTCGACGAACTGGCGATCTTTGATCCCTATGAGCAAAACCGTTCCACCGGCTCCTTCATTCTGATTGACCCCGATACCAACAATACCGTTGCGGGCGGCATGATCCTTGGCAAGCGCGCAGATACCGGCAAGATTTCAAGCGGCGAACGGGTGCTGATCTCGCTTCCAGCGGATCTGGCCGAAGCGCTTCTGGCCAGCGAACAGCTTTCCAGCCGAAGAGACGAAATCGAAATCCGCCGCACAAGTGCCGCGACGGCATCGAGATTGCTGGATGGGCTGGATTAAAATGTCGACCACATGAATATGAAAGGCACCGGTCAGCACCGGTGCCTTTTTGCTTTTGGCGAAGCGCTGCAAAGCGAAGGCCGTTGTGACAAGGCTCGAAACAGCTTCAACGATTAAGCAGAAAGAAGATTACATCTTTTTGAGAGTCGGCCAGAATGCAATCCGTCGAAGCCCTGATATTCATGACTGGCCGAAACTGCGCCCAGTACACCGCCCGCGCTGTGCAAAGCATTGCAAAGCAGACACTGAAAGACGTTCACATCCTCTTCGTGGATGACATGTCCGATGACGAAACCGGCAATACAGCGCATCAGGCTCTGGAAGAACATTTTCCCGGAAAATATACTCTCGTTACCAACGACACGCGCTTTGGCAAGGCTCGCAATGCCTGGGAGCATCTCCGCCCCTTGAGCGCGAATGCCAAGTTCATCGGCGTGGTCGATGCCGACGACCAGTTGATAGAGCCGCGCGTTCTCGAAGCCTTGCTGGCATTCTACAATGCCGGCAAGGATGTCGTCTGGACAAATTTTGCCATGGACAATGGTCACGTCGGCTGCAACGCGGCGCTTGACCCCAATATTTCGCCGCGCCAACAGGGTTGGAAAACAAGCCATTTCTTCAGCTTCCGCGCCGAACTATTCGGAAATGTACCGGAAGAGTATTTTCAGGATAGCGAGGGTGCTTGGCTGCAGGCGGCCTGCGATATTGCAATCGCCATGCCGATCCTCGATCAGACGCGGCGCTACCAGTTTCTATCCGCCAATGCGTATCTCTACACGGCAACCAACCCGCAATCGCACCATAATCTCGATAGCCAGTCGGTTGGGCTGAATTCCACCATCCAACAAAAATCGGCACAAGACGTGATGCGCAAAACGCCGCTACCTCTGACACGTCCGTTGGTGGAAACGCCATCCAAGCAACCGGAACCGGCTGCCGCAAAGCCAAAAGCCAATATTCCAAATGGGCCATCATCCATGACAACACCAAACTCTGCGCAGACCTGGAGTGACATCACCGGCAATCTCGTCGTTGCGGACACTCCTGGCATTATCAACGCCATGGCATATTGCGGTCCGACACGCCTGACACCTGAACAGGTCTGGGCGCTGCGTGGCATCATTTCCACCCGGCAGGAGGCCGCGAATGTCCTGCACGTGGGCAGCACGCGTTCCGCCTTGGCACTGGCATGCCTGATGTCGGGTAGTGCACGCCAACTGACATGCCTATGCGCGTCCAGTTCCGAAGCGGATGAGCTTGATCTGCGGCTGAGGCTTTGCGGAACGCGCGACGAGGTGACGATTACGATTGCCGAGCCGGTCAATATAAATTTCGATCAGGTCAATGGCAGCTTCCCGGATACGCGTGAACTGGATGCCGACACCAAATTCGATATGGTCGTTGTCGATTTTTCCAAGTCCGTTCCTCACACCAGCGCCATCGTTTCGCTTTCTGCGCTCGCGCCGAACCTCGAACCGCGTGGTTTTGCGCTTTGCCTCCTGGCTGCGGACAAAAACACGGAAGCACTTGCCGCAACGAAATGGGGCGCTATCGGAAGCGGATTGCGCTTTTGCGTGAACGCCATCGGCGGCTCGGGCTTGCTGGTTGTGGGCGGACAATAGGTTCGTCGCGTTGGCAGCATGTCTAACCATAAGAGAAAATGAGGCAGAGACCGTGAACCAGATATTTTCGATGCCAGTTCGTTTCGACAGCCAGAATGACGTTGAAGACCATGGAGACGGACACCGCGAGAGTTTTCTCAATGCCGTGCTTCGCGACAATTACAGCCATGACGCCCAGATGTCGCATATCCAGATCGAGGCTGTTTCGGCAGCCATCCGGTCACGCGGACCCAAATGCAACATGCTGGTCTTTGGCCTTGGAAATGACAGCCCGCTTTGGGCAAACCTGAACCACGATGGCTACACACTTTTCTTCGAAAATGCTCCGCAATGGATTGCGAAGGTGAAAAGCCAGCATCCCGACCTCAATGTCGAGCATATGGATTATCCGACGACCGTGGCACAATCCATGGACGACCCGGCAGCGCTCGTGCGCAGCGCCGAACTTCCGGAAAGCGTCAAATCAAGATCATGGGATGTCATTCTGGTGGATGGACCGATGGGTTATCTGCCGAACCTCCCCGGTCGCGCCCTGCCGCTGGTGTGGACTGCCTTAGTTGCCACGAACGCGACGCATGTTTTCGTTGATGACTATGAACGCCATCTTGAGCAGAGCTATGCGGATTTTCTGTTTGGGGGTCGCGCCAAGAACAGGAGCGTGGTTCTGCCGCGTCCTGCGACGCCGAGGCTGAATGCCAGCACGATGCTGTGGCTTTTCGGCGTTTCGGACAGTCTCGTCAAAACCTGACCGCACTCTATAAATGCCTGTGGGGATGATCGATTGCGGTTCCACACCGTATCGACATCCCCACACGCGTATCAGACATTGTCTAACGGAACCCTCATCCGAATATCTCAGACTGGCTGCCTCTGTCTTTTAAAAAAAGAACATCCAGATCAGGACAACGACGACAAGAGGGACACCCATTGCCCATAAAACCACAGCTTTTAGCATAATTTTCTCCTTTTCACCTTGCTCACCTAACGCTGGCTTGTGGCAAAGGTTCCTTGAGGAAAATATCGTTCGAGGCTTTACGGGTCGGCGACCGCGAGTGGTGCTGAACTATCGGTCGAGGCGGAAACTTTGGACCGCCTTGTGGTCTGGCGTTCGACCAGTTCGAACCCCAAATCCAGATTGCGCTCCTTGATAACCCCGCCCTGCCCCAAGGTGATCAGAATATCTGCCGCCGTATAACCTATGTCGAAACGCGGGACGTGTATGGTGGTCAAGGGCGGTTCGGTCGTCATTGCATATTCCAGGTCATTGAAACCGCAGATACCAAAATCCTCGGGGACGCGAATGCCCAATCTCTGACATTCAAATATGACGCCGAGAGCCAGATCATCGCTGTGGCAAAACACTCCATCGATATCCGGCCTTTTTTCTAAAAGGCGGCGAATAAGTCGAGAACCCACATGAATACTGGGTGGCGCGTCCTGCCAGATAATCATGCTTTCATCCAACAGACCCGCCTGCTGCATCACTTCGCAATACCCTTCCTGACGAAGGCGCACCCTGATGTCATGGCCGCAACCCAATATGGCTATTCGGCGGTACCCTTGAGACAGCATATGACGTGTGGCGACCATCGCCGCTTTTTTATGATCGATAGCAACAGCAATCCCTCTCATTTGCAGGGTTGCGTCAATGGTCTGGACGACAGGGCAGCCCGCCTCGTTGACGATTGCCTCCAGGTTTTCCAGCCGTTCCGTGCCGGCAACGATGACGCCAGCCGGGCTGTGCGCCGTAAAGGCTCGCACCTGTTTGACCTCTGCCCCGGCGTCATAATGTGTATTCGAATATTGAATGCGGTAATCTGACCCTCTGATCCGCGCCTCGATACCGTTCAACACGGCGCTGAGAGCGGAATGTGACAGGGATGGCAGGAGAACGCCGATGAAGGTACTGGTACCGCTGGCCAAGGCTCTGGCGTTCAGGTCGGGGACGTAACCCATTTTGTCCACGACGCTTAAAATCTGGTCTCTCAAAGCATCTGATACCTTGTCCGGCTCTCGAAGAGCGCGGGAAACCGTGATTGCACTCACTCCTGTTTCCCTTGCAACATCCTGCAAAGTGACCTTTACGATAGATTTCCGTCTGCGTGTGTGCGGCATCCTGCACCTTGGCCTGTCGAACGGGGAAAAGGGATAGACTACAACGTTACAGCCTGCATTTTTTGAAGTGAACCGAGACCCGAGACACTATCAGTTTTGCTAATAAACTATAGCCTCTAAGCAACGTTCCCCCACGACTTTCGCGTTAAAAGTGATGGACTTTGCGCTTAAACCAAAAAAAGTCTCGTAAATCGCCCAAACAAACTGCGGGTTTTCAGCAAGAATATGCGTTTCGCAGAAATATTACAGCAGTATCTGCCGTGAAAAATGGGCGACGCCCGGGTTCTGACCGCTAAATTTAGTCAGCGTGGAGAAGATTCGCCCCTGCGACGACCCTTCCCATTCACGTAACGCCACGTTCAAAATACGCTGGATCGTTACAAAAAAGCAATTGTGGCAGAAAATATGCATTCCAGTGTCTGCCGCCCCTGCCGCTTTGCCACAAATCTGCTAGGGGAACATATCTCCCGCAAAAACACCGGAAACGGCACAACAAGGATATCTCGACATGCGATTTCGCAGCGTAACATTGGCAGGGCTGGCGATTGCCCTTTCCGCTTGCACCACCACGGCCCCTTCGCTTTCTCCCAAGAACGCAGTGGAAACCCGTTGGGTGGGTCAGTCTGCTGGCGTGTTCTTTGCCAAATACGGTCCGCCCTTGAGCGATGTCGATTCCGGCGGCACGACGACTTACAACTGGCGCGGTGGCTACAGAACCACGACTATCCCGGCGAAATATGACGAGACCAAGGATGGCAAGCGTGGCCGCCAGACGTCGTCTGCCCGCAAAGTATATCTCTCCTGCACCGTGCAGATTACCGTTGGCGGCGACTACAAGATACGCTCGATCCGCACCGTCTCCGACCGCCCGGGTGTAAACGGCCCGAGCTATTGCGCAGAGTTTCTTGGCGGCGAATAAGACCTGATATCGACAATGTTAAAAAGCCCGCCGAGATTCTCCCGGCGGGCTTTTTGTTGAGCACTGGTCTTCATTTGGCTGGCCAACACCCCAGCGCATGGCTCAATTCCAGCCCGCACATCTGTTATGCACTTCACGCATAACGGTGGATATAACCGATTAGATCGGCTTCAGCCCCTCGTGCCATTTCAGTATCGGCCACAGCGTACCGCGCGGAAAAATAAGGCAAAATGTCGCAGTTGGTGTTTTTCTGTGACCGGATTTGGGCGGGCGCCAGAGCGAGGTCCATACGGCTAAACTCTTTGCCGAGGCTGTTGAGCGCGTGCCGCAAGAGTTGTCTTACAGCTGTGCATACGTTATTGCGCCGCACAAATTTGAAAATCATCAAAGTTTAGGAAAAGACGTGATTAAAAACGACAAGGGCACTGGCCCAACCGACGGATTTTCGCACGATACCTTTACCATGAACCGACGCCAGGTGCTGGGCACGGCGCTCGCAGGCCTTGCCGCGGCTACCGTGCCGGGTGCGCCCGCGCTGGCGCAGACTGCCGATAAAAAAGTCGACGTCCTTCTGATCGGCGGCGGCATCATGAGTGCCACGCTTGGCGTCTGGCTGCATGAACTGGAACCGACATGGTCGATCGAAATGCTGGAGCGTCTGGATGCCGTAGCGCTGGAAAGCTCGAATGGCTGGAACAATGCCGGCACGGGCCACTCGGCGCTGGCGGAACTCAACTACACGCCTGAGACCGCCAATGGCGGCATCGACATTTCCAAAGCCATCGAAATCAACGAAGCGTTCCAGATTTCGCGCCAGTTCTGGGCGTGGCAGGTCCGCAACGGCGTGCTGAAGAACCCGCGCTCCTTCATCAACCACACGCCGCATATGAGCTTCGTGTGGGGCGATGAGAACATTTCCTATCTGGAAAAGCGCTACGAGGCGCTGAAAGCCAGCCCGCTGTTTGCCGGCATGGAATATTCCAGCGACCCGGAACAGATCAAAAAATGGGTTCCGTTGATGATGGAAGGCCGTGACCCGGGCCAGAAGATCGGCGCGACATGGTCTCCGCTTGGCACCGACATGGAGTTTGGCGAAATTACACGCCAGTTCGTGGCCCATCTGAAAAGCCAAGAGAACTTCAACCTTAAGGTTTCCAGTGAAGTCACTGCCATCGACCGTAATTCGGACGGCACATGGCGCGTCACCTACAGCAACCTCAAGGACGATTCGGAGCGCACGGTCGACGCCAAGTTCGTCTTCGTGGGTGCGGGCGGCGGTGCCATCCATCTGTTGCAAATGTCCGGCATTCCCGAAGGTGACGACTACGCGGGCTTCCCCGTCGGTGGTTCTTTCCTCGTCAACGAAAACCCCGATGTCACGATGCTGCATCTGGCAAAAGCCTACGGCAAGGCGTCTGTCGGCTCTCCACCCATGTCCGTCCCACATCTGGACACGCGCGTCATCGGCGGCAAACGTGTGGTGCTGTTTGGGCCGTTCGCGACCTTCTCTACCAAGTTCCTCAAGGAAGGTTCCTACTTCGACCTGCTGACCTCGACGACGATGAGCAATGCATGGCCGATGATGAGCGTTGGCATGGACGAATATCCACTGGTGGAATATCTGGCCGGTCAGCTGATGCTGTCTGATGACGACCGTTTCGCAGCCTTGCAGGAATACTTCCCCGGCGCCAAACAGAATGAATGGCGCTTGTGGCAGGCTGGCCAGCGCGTGCAGATCATCAAGCGCGACGCCGACAAGGGTGGCGTTCTGAAACTCGGCACGGAAATCGTCAGCGCCAAGGATGGCAGCATTGCAGCCCTGCTCGGTGCTTCGCCGGGCGCTTCCACGGCCGCACCTATCATGCTGCAGGTTCTGGAAAAGGTGTTTGCGGAAAAACTGGCAAGCCCGGAATGGCAGGCCAAGATCCACCAGATTGTTCCAAGCTACGGCACCAAGCTGAACGCCGATCCGCAAAAGGCACATGAAGAGTGGGTCTATACCAGCGAGTTGTTGCAGCTTCCCACACCGCCACAGATCGATATGGCGTCGCTTTCAAAAGCGGCGGCAGTGGCCGCCCCTGCGGCACCGGCTTCGGAGAATGCACCGGCAAAGCCGGTCGGCGATCTCGCACCTTAAGGCGACCGGACAACCTCAGCGCGAACAGAAAAGGCACGCTCAGGGCGTGCCTTTTTATTGAGACCAATGACGCCGGCGGCGGCCTGTCAAAACCGTTTTATCCAGCCGATCCGGTTTGCGGGGGCGGCGGGGCGGGGCGGCTGGCTGGAACCGGCACATCCACCGAATTGTCGCTGGGCCATGTGGTTATCACATGAATCTGGCCCTCGATCTGATCCTTCAGAAACGTTTCATGGCCCGGCAACCCCATCGGATAAAGCGCTTCGCGTTCCGCCTCATAGGCAACGCTTTTGTCGGTGCAGAGCTTGAGGCGCATATCCTGCGGCGCGACATCGGTGCGGTTTTGCACATTTTCGACAGCACCGGATGGGTTCAACTGCCCCTCGAACGCTTGCGTCAAATATTGCGCAGATCGCTCGTTACGCTCCCGCTCTGTCGTTGCGCCCAGTATCACCACCATCACGCGCTTGCCATCACGCGTGGCAAGGCCGACGTAATTGCGTCCAGATGCACATAGAAAGCCCGTCTTCATTCCAACCGTGCCGTTGAAACGGGTCAGCAACGTATTGTTGGATTTGATTTCTTTACCGTCGATTCTGACAGCCGATCCTTGAAAGAAGCGTTGATAGTCCGGAAACACCCGGTCGATTTCCATCCCGAGGATCGCAAGATCACGGGCGGTGGAATAATTGCTTTTGTTAAACAGGCCGTTGGGGCTGGCAAAATGCGTTCCTGTCATGCCAAGGCGCGCGGCCTCCGCATTCATTCGCTGCACGAACACGGCTTCATCGGATGTAACCGTTTCTGCAAGGGCAACGGCGACATCGTTTGCCGAGGCGGTAAGCGCAGCAAACAGCGCGTCCTCCAAGGTCATCGTTCGCCCGAAGGTCAGACCCGACTCGAGGAAAGCCTGTTTTGTCGCGTTGCGCGTCATCATGACGGGCGTCGTCAGCGTCACCTCACCCGCACGAAGCGCTTCGAAAACAACCAGCGCCGTCATGAGCTTGGTGGTGGACGCCGGATACCAAGGCACACCGGCATCTTCCTGATAGAGAATCTGATGATTTGCGGTATCGACAACCAGCACGGGCGTGGCGTTGGCAGGTGCCGAAAGGGATGCGGCCAATACCAGGGTTTTCGACAGCCGGCCGGCCAATATCGTTTTCATCATGCGTCAGTCTCCAAGCAATATTATCCTCTGACATAAGACGCCTTGCGGACACAAGCGTCTGCTAAGCGAGGACCTTGGCAAGTATAAGGTCGAAACAGACGGTTTGATCCTCGAGAGCGGACATCGACAGGCAATCCTGAGGTCACGACATCGTTTAAGCAAGGATCGAACGGATGCCTTCCTCCTTCGTTTAGCGTGTTCAAAGAGGAGAAACAGATGAGAGTGCTGATCCTTTCGCTCGTCGTCGCGCTAACGTCCATCAGTCAGGGTTTTGCAATGGAGAGTCTTTCACACTACGAATGGAAAAACCGCGTTGTTCTGGTTTTCGGTAAGGCCACAGACCGGAAAGTCGAGAGGCAGATCGACGCTCTGAAGGCGAAGCAAGCTGAACTCGCTGACCGGGCGTTGATCGTCATCCGCATTACCGGCAATGAAGCGCGTGCGGTTTATGGGACAGAAATCGCGCTGAATGCTGACAAACTGAGAACAGACGCAAAGATCGATGACAACGACTTCCAAGTCATTCTGGTGGGCAAGGACGGCGGCGTCAAATTCCGCAGCAAGGATATTGTCAGCGATGTCGAAATATTTGACCTGATTGACCGTATGCCAATGAGAAAGGCCGGTCAGGGCTAGGGATTTGTAGAGGCGGCGATTTCGCTGGCAGCGCTCATTGCTGTTCGCCAGCTTATATAAGGAACCGGAAATCAGTACGCGCGTTCACCGCGTCGCATGCGGCGATCATACGCTGACTGTACGTCACTTGGTCGACCTGCCCGCCAAAGCAATAGCATAACCGCTGATTCTCTTTGTCGCCTCGGTCCACAGAAGTGAAGCTGATGGGCATATGGCGGGAAACAACATGGAACTTCCAAAATCAATCGGCCCTGTGACGGCGCGGGCGAGCTATCCGAACCCGGATATCGCCTCGAACACCATGCTATCTGGACGAACGGTGCTCATCCTCATCGGCGTGGCATTTCTGCTTCGGGTGGGACAGGAAATATTCGTTCCGCTTGCGCTTGCGCTGCTACTGTCCTTCACGCTTGCCCCCATCGTATCCTTCCTTCGCAAGCGGTCGGTGCCGAAGATTCTGGCGGTGATCCTCGCCGTTATCTCCGCATTCTGCGCAATCGCGGTTTTCAGCTTCATCGTCGCCACCCAGGTTGCGAACCTGGCCGAGAACATACCCACCTATCAGCGAAACATCGTCAGTAAGGTCCAGGTTCTGGCCCAAGCAGGCTCTGGCAGTGGCGTGCTGGAACACCTGAGCAAGGTGGTGGAAAAGATGGGTGCCGAAATACAGACGAGAGCAACCGAAAGCCAGGATACGGCCGCGCCGGAAATCCCGACACGGGAGCCGATGCCTGTCGAAATTATCTCACGCACCAATCCGCTACAGACACTCGGTAACCTGATCTTACCCCTGATCAGCCCGTTTGCGACGGCGGGCCTCGTGATCGTTCTCGTTGTCTTCATGCTGCTGGAGCGTGAGGACCTGCGCGACAGGTTCATTCGCCTCGTCGGTCTCAGCGACCTGCATCGCACCACCGCAGCGCTTCAGGACGCTGGCAAGCGGGTCGGCAAATACCTGCTCATGCAACTGGTCGTGAATGCCCTCTATGCGCTGCCGATCACAATTGGCCTATGGGTTCTTGGCATCCCCAATGCAATCCTTTGGGGTTTGCTCACGCTGGTTCTGAGATTCGTACCCTATATCGGCCCTGTCATCGGCATGATCCTCCCGCTGTTTCTGGCGCTCGCGATTGCACCGGGATGGTCGCTCGTTGCCTGGGTGGCTGCGCTTTTCGTGACGACGGAACTCATCAGCAACAATGTTGTCGAGCCCTGGCTTTACGGATCGCATACGGGATTGTCTCCGCTGGCGATCATCGTTTCGGCAATTTTCTGGTCGTGGCTCTGGGGGCCAATCGGCCTCATGCTTTCCACGCCGCTCACCGTTTGCCTCGTCGTTCTGGGCCGCCACGTGCCGCAGTTTGGTTTCCTCGACGTTCTCCTAGGCAATGAGCCGGTTCTGGAACTGCACGAAAAGCTCTACCAAAGGCTGCTCGCTGGCGATCCGAACGAGGCGACCGACAATGCGGAGGAATATCTGAGGGAGGAGTACCTCGTTGATTATTATGACAAGGTCGGACTTCCGGCTCTCTTGCTGGGTGAAATGGACAGGCAGCGCGGGGTCATGTCGGAATCACAGATCGAACTTTTTTCGTCCAGTTCGCTGACGCTGGTCGATAATCTTTCCGATATTGCCGACGAAGAGGAAAACGAGGAAGAAACAGAGGCGACGGAAGCGCTCATTACATCTGTCGATGAGACAGATCTGCCGGATGGAAGAGGCCAATCGGTCTTATGTATGGGCGGGCGAGGCGTCATAGACGACGCCGCATCCGCAATGCTGGCGCAGATCATCGAAATTCAGGGGGCCACGGTTTCCTCGGCAAGTTATAGAGACCTGGCGGGAAGAGCATCGCAAAGAGTGAGTCTTGATGGCATCGATACCGCAGTGGTCTCGTTCCTCAACGGTAATTCCAAATCTCACGCACGTCAGATCATCCGTCGTTTAAAGCGTATCAAACCCGCGATGCGGGTCGGCATCCTCATTCCCACCGCGAACGGCCAGAATTACGCGCAAATAGACGCCGCGGATATCAGCGCCGATTTCATTACGACATCGCTGAACGAGGCTGTGAAGCTGGCTCTGACGCAAACCAAACCCCGTGAGCTGGTGGTGGTGGCGCGAAAAGTGGGCCGTCCGCGACTGCAAATGGCGCCGCCTGCCGTCGCATCCTAGACGTCATGGTAATGGTTGGGGCCACCGGATGAGCGCTTCCCGTCCGGCATCAGTGAGCCCATACACGCCTTTTTCCAGACGCTCGAACCAGCCATAGACGTTCGACAGCAGTATCTTTCCGGCGTCTGGAACGCCCGCCCTCACGTCGCGGACGCGCAAGGGCCCTGCGGACAGGAGTGCCGCGCAACCCAGCGCCTGCTGGCGGTAGGCCGTCATCATGGGCGTGCGTGTACTGCCCCCAAGCACGGGATCACCCCGCCTTTTCTGGTGTTCACGCACCAGCCTGGAGCGCCGCTTGGGGTTGGTTCGCGGCATGGGCGTTACGGAGGCCACGATAACGCTGACGTCGCCGCGATCCGAAATGCCGAGCATACCGATGCCCAGCCGACGGCAGAGATCACGATAGCGCTTGTCCGATTCCCGCCCCCTGCCCTTGGCAGAGACCTTCGCGGCAATCCAAACTTCGTCGGATATGGAAGCCCTGTCGACCGCCTGGAGGATCAGTTCGAGATTGAAGGTCAATTTCAGCTCGCACACGACCACGACGGGTGAATCATCGCCGTTAATGCCGACAAGATCGCACCCGCCGATCTCACCTTTAACCGAGTAACCAGCGGTCTCCAGAAAGGCTTTTACGGGAAGGTAGAGGGAGGTTTCCATGCAATCGACGATCAAAAATAGGGAATCATTGGGCTCCTCATTACCTTTAGACGGTTAGGAACCACTCCACCATGATTTAACGGCATCTCGCCCGTCTCCCCTCGTCTCGCAAAGCCGGAACAAACGACGACCTCGAAGGTTAGCTTGCCATATCAAAACCGGGAGATTTTCATGACATCGATGACGTTGGAAGACCTGTCCAAGCAGCTCAGAAAAATTGATTTCTGCATGCTGTGTACCAACACCGAATCCGGCCAGATTTCCACCCGGCCCATGAGCAACAACGGCGATGTCGAATATGATGGCGACTCGTGGTTCTTCACCTATGACAACACCCGAAAGATCAAAGAGATCGATCACGACGATCACGTCACGCTGACCTTCACCGCTGCGCCAAGCCTTTTGGGAAAGCCGGGTATCTTTATCTCGGTGGAGGGCAAGGCCTTACTGATCCGCGACAAGTCGCAGTTCGAAGCGCACTGGGTCAGCGATCTGGACCGCTGGTTTCCAGACGGTATAGAGACTCCCGACATCGTTCTCATCAAGGTTTCGGCGGCATCGATCGAGTATTGGGATGGCGAAGAGAACGGTCGCCTGACGCTGCCAGAGGCTGCGGCAACGGCTTAATACAGTCCGACACGTCCAAGCCACACGCTCATATCACTAACTTGCAAAGTGTGTGGCTGGGGCGCCAGGATTCGAACCTGGGATGCCGGTACCAAAAACCGGTGCCTTACCGCTTGGCGACGCCCCAACAGAGCAGATTGGCGAAACGCCACTGCCTGAACGGCGCCTGATTATCAAAGCAGAACGGCAGCGGCAATGATTAAGTTGCCGGATTTGCAATATTTATTGTGTGTCCGGCCATTGCTTCATGTTACGTCAGGAAACAGGCAGATTTTTAGGTCTTTTCCCGGTGACAGTACGATGAGCAAATATAGCGCACGCCCTCCTGCCATACCAACGACTTTGCTGGACGACGACGTGGTACGGATCATTCGCTGGGACTTCGAGCCGGGAGCCGATACCGGCCACCACACACACGGGCTGGGTTATGTCGTGGTGCCGATGACCGATTGCCAATTTCTCATTGAAGACGAGAGCGGTAGCCGCAGGGTGGATACGGCGCGCGGCATGCCTTACCGACGTGAGGCTGGGGTTTCGCACAATGTGGTCAATGCAGGTAACGAGCCGATGTCGTTCATTGAGATCGAATACAAGTGAGCGTTGACTGATCCGATGAAAGACCCGGAATTCAATCGCGATTTTCAGCCGACCTATGGCATTGCGGTGCCTGTGGCGCAAAACGTCCAGCGCATCACCGTCAACAACCCGTCAGCCTTTACCTTTCATGGCACCAACAGCTACATCGTGGGCGACACATCCGTTGCCATCATCGATCCAGGCCCTGAGGACGACATGCATTTTCAGGCGCTGATGGCGGCACTGGAAGGCCGCGAGGTCACGCATATCTTCGTCAGTCATACGCATCGCGATCACTCGCCACTGGCGACACGCCTGAAGCAGGCAACAGGTGCGCTGACCGTAGCCGAAGGGCCACATCGTGCTGCACGGCCTTTGCATGAAGGTGAGCGCAATCCATTTGCTGAAAGCTCTGATACCGGGTTCGTGCCTGACGTCATTCTTGGTGATGGGAAAAGCCTGTCCGGCGATGGCTGGACGCTGACCGCCCTTCACACACCCGGCCATACGGCCAACCACTCGGCCTTCGCCCTTGATGATAGCGGAATAGTCTTTTCGGCCGACCACGTCATGGCGTGGGCAACGACCATCGTTGCGCCGCCGGATGGTTCGATGAGCGATTATATGGCTTCGCTGTCAAAGCTTTTGCACCGAGATGACCGGCTGTTCCTTCCCGGCCACGGCGGCGGCGTGAACGACCCGCCCGCTTTCATGCGAGGGCTTCGCACCCATCGCCGCATGCGGGAAAAGGCGGTGCTGGCCCGCATCAAGGCTGGAGACCGGACGATCCCGGACATGGTGAAAATCATTTACAGAAGTACCGATCCGCGCCTGCACGGAGCGGCGGCTCTTTCCGTTCTCGCCCATATCGAAGACCTGATTGAGAAGGGTGAAGTACAGACGGACGGCCCGCCGTCGCTGGGTGGGCTCTATTTTCCTGCATAGGAACTGTTTCGATGCCTGCTGCCTACAGCTATAGAAACGACCCGTCTGTTCCCAATTTTCCAGATGACAGGCCGCTCATCGTATTTGATGGTGAATGCGGTTTCTGCTCTCGCGATATCGACTTCGTGTTGCGCCACGATGAAAAAAAGCTGTTTCGCTTCACACCCGCGCAATCTGAACTCGGAACGGCGCTGATGCGGCACTACGGCTACCGAACCGATAATTACGAAACCAGCCTGTTGATTGAAAACGGCATAGCCTATCCCCGTTCCAATGGGGTGTTGCGTGTGCTCCAGCTTCTGGGTGGCGCGGTAAGCATTGCGGCACTTTTACGCGTCGTACCGCGCAGTCTTCGGGACAGCGTCTACGATCTCGTGGCACGCAATCGCATGACGATTGCAGGACGGCATCAGGCGTGCCGCATGCCAACGCCCGAGGAACGCGAGCGCTTTATCGGGTAGCCGTCAATTGTCGTTGAGGCCCTGCATCTCAGCATCCAGCGCATCGAGATAGGCCTCTGCGATCTCAGCACCCATACCCAGATCATGCGGGCCGAAGCGGGAGGCGACGCGGACATCTACCAGCGTGGTTTCTGCGTCTTCGCGAAGACGGATGAGGATATCGTAACGCAGGCCCCATATGAGGGTGCGTGTCTCGCCTTGCAACATCACGATACTGCTGCCATCAAAAAAGGTCGGTGCGGGGGCGTCTGCCGGTCGTGCCAGTGGTACGGGCACATTCGCGGGAAGCTCTTCGATGGGCGTGTCGGTGACACCTTCGGTCTGGTCCTGGGGCGGCATGCCGGGCTGTATATCCGGTAGCGAACCGATGAGGCCTTGCGTATGGGCGATGCGAGTACGCTGTGCTGTAGCAACCTTGCGGGCCGCCGTATAAACGCGGTCGATTGCGCCTTCATAACGGTGACCTGCAAGGCTTGGATAGGCTGCCGCCTGCAGATCGCGGTCGGCTTTGGAAACGACAGCGGGGCGCGGCAGCCATTGCTGGTTGGCGGTGGGGATGGACAACCAGCTCGGCGCGTCGGCAACATCCGTGGAGACATCGTAAAGCTGTGGCTTTTGCCAGTAGAGAAACGCGCCGAACGCTACGGTTCCGAGCGGAACTGCGCAGAAAAGCAGTGCGGAAAGCGACCACACTCCGCCTCTCGCGCCCACGGACCAGAGGCGTTGCAAGCCAATGATGGCGAGCAGAAGCGACACGGTTGCGATGGCGGCGGAGAGAAGCGTCAGCGAAATGAAATCAGGGGTCGTCAGCGGGCCGAAGCGGTGCAATGGTGCTGCGATGACGAACAGTGCCAGGGCGGCAATCCCGAGATATCGGGAAAGATATGCCGCGTGTGATACGGGTCGAACGAAACGCACAGTCATGAAGCGGCACCCGGATGCTGTAGTTTTTGCAACGAAGACGTTTCGCCGATAGGTTCACGACAAGCGGGAATCGCTCATTACTGTGTCATAATGGGTTTCGGCGTCGAAGGGAATCTGTTCGAGAGAAATTGCGCGTGCCGTATGTGCAACCTTTGCCACAGAGCAGGCTTTTCCCTACAGCTAAACCGGCGTAATCAACACACGGCAAGATCAGTGCAAACTGGCATCATAGGGAGTTAACATCATGCGTGTTTCAATCGTTCTTGGCGCCGTTGCGACAATGCTGGCTCTTTCGTCCTGCCAGACACTTTCGCCGGAGGAGCGGCGCGCGCGGGACGAAACGACCTGCCGTGGTTATGGCTTCCGCCCCAACACGGACCAGATGGCCGGTTGCCTGCTGGATCTCGATCTCGACCGCCGCGCAGATGCCCGTGCCTGGCAAGCGCAGTCCAGCCGCGACATGTTCTATCGCCCCGTCGTGGTGGAACGCCGCATCATCGTCCAGAACCGCTAGAACTTCGCCGGGATCGCCCTGAGCGGAACGACCTTCGAAGTGGCAACCGTGTCGCGCTTTTCCGCCATAGCCAGTGTTGCCTGCGCCGCAGACAATCTGGCAATCGGCACACGGAACGGAGAGCAGGATACGTAATCCAGACCCGCATCTTCACAGAAATTAATGGAGGCCGGGTCGCCGCCATGTTCGCCGCAGATGCCGAGCTTGAGTTCCGGGCGCGTCTGACGGCCACGATCCGCCGCGATCCGGATCAACTCGCCAACGCCATCGAAATCCAGCGAGATGAACGGATCGCGCTCGATAATGCCTTTGCGCTGATAGGTTTCGATGAAGCGGGCGGCATCATCACGGGAGATGCCGAAGGTCGTCTGCGTCAGGTCGTTGGTTCCGAAGGAGAAAAACTCCGCAGCTTCGGCGATGACATGGGCGCGCAACGCCGCGCGCGGCAACTCGATCATGGTGCCCGTGAGATATTCGAGGGTAACGCCGGTCTCCTCCGCCACCGCTGCGGCGACCCTGTCGATGACAGCGCGCACGTAGTCCAGCTCTGAGCGCAGGCCGACCAGTGGCACCATGATTTCCGGTACCACGGGGGAGCCCGTCTGGCGGGCAGCCTCAACTGCGGCTTCAAAAATGGCACGGGCCTGCATTTCGGCAATTTCGGGATAGGAAATCGCCAGCCGACAGCCGCGATGACCGAGCATCGGGTTGAATTCATGCAAAGCATCCAGCCGATGCCGGAACAGCGTTTGCGACATCCCCATGGCAGCAGCAACTTCCACGATTTCACCATCGGTCTTGGGCAGGAACTCGTGCAACGGCGGGTCAAGCAGACGAATGGTGACGGGCAGACCATGCATGATGGAAAACAGCTTGGTGAAATCCTGCCGCTGCATGGGCAGCAACTGATCGAGTGCTGCGCGCCTTCCCTCCTCATGCTCGGCAAGGATCATTTCGCGCATCACCTGAATGCGGTCACCCTCGAAGAACATGTGTTCCGTGCGGCATAGCCCTATGCCCTCGGCGCCAAACGAACGGGCAGCGCGGGCATCTGCTGGCGTATCGGCGTTCGTGCGCACCTTCATTCGCCGCGTGCTATCGGCCCATTTCATCAGCTTGCCGAAATCGCCCGACAGAGCGGGCTGGGTCATGGGAACTTCGCCACGCATCACGCGCCCGGAGGAGCCGTCGATGGTGATGATATCACCCTTTTTCAACATGCAGCCCATGCCAACCAGAACGCCGCTGCGGATATCCACCCGCATGGAGCCTGCGCCGGAAACACAGGGGATGCCCATGCCTCGCGCCACGACCGCCGCATGGCTGGTCATGCCGCCGCGTGTCGTCAGAATGCCTTCGGCAGCGTGCATGCCGTGAATATCTTCCGGGCTGGTTTCCATCCTCACGAGAATAACGCGCCTGCCTTCGGCTTTCGCCGAGACGGCCTCTTCGGAGGTAAATACGATCTCACCGGATGCCGCCCCCGGTGAGGCTGGAAGGCCCGAGCCGATGATCGGGCGCTCAATGGAAGGGTCGATGGTCGGATGGAGGAGCTGATCGAGCGATGAAGGCTCGATCCGGCAGATTGCCTCATCGGTGGTGATAAGGCCTTCCTCCACCAGATCGACGGCAATTTTCATGGCCGCACGGGTTGTGCGCTTTCCTGAACGGGTCTGCAACATCCAGAGCTTGCCGCGCTCGATGGTGAATTCCATGTCCTGCATGTCGCGGTAGTGGGTTTCCAACTGACCGCAAATGCTGATGAACTCCGAAAACGCCTCCGGCATCAGTTTTTCCATCGACGGCTTGTCCGAGCCGGATGCGATGCGCGCCTCTTCGGTGATGGATTGCGGGGTGCGGATGCCCGCAACCACGTCCTCACCCTGAGCATTCACAAGAAACTCGCCGTACAGCTCTTTTTCGCCGGTGGAGGGATTGCGCGTAAACGCGACGCCCGTTGCCGAGGACGAGCCGAGATTGCCGAAGACCATGGCCTGCACATTCACAGCCGTGCCCCAGTCTCCGGGAATATTATGCAGATGGCGATAGGTAACGGCGCGCGGGTTCATCCAGCTTGCAAAGACGGCACCGATGGCGCCCCACAACTGAACCTGCGTGTCCTGGGGAAACGGGTCGCCAAGCTCCTCTTCGATCAGGCCTTTGTAGAGCGAGACGATGTGCTGCCATTCGCTGGCGGAAATCTCGGTATCATATTCGTGGCCCAGACGCCCCTTCTCGTCCTCGAGAATTTCCTCGAAGATTTCATGATCCAGCCCCATCACCACATCGGCATACATCTGGATGAAACGCCGATAGCTATCCCACGCAAAACGGGCATCACCAGAATTTTGCGCCAGTGCCTGCACGGTTTCGTCATTCAGGCCGAGATTGAGAACGGTATCCATCATACCCGGCATGGAGGCGCGGGCACCCGAGCGGACAGATAAAAGCAAAGGCTGAGAACCGGAACCAAACTTGCAGCCGGTAATGGCTTCCATGCCGGAAATGCCGCTGGTAACCTGCAATTTAAGGTCTTCCGGGAGGCACCGTCCACCCTGATGGTAACGTGCGCAGGCCTCGCTGATAATCGTCAGACCCGGCGGAACCGGCAGGCCAAGGCTTGCCATCTCGGCAAGATGTGCACCCTTGCCACCCAATGTGGCGATGTCGCTCGCACGCCCCTCGGCGGCTCCGTCACCGAACGTATAGACCCATTTTTTCATTCTACGCTCTCCACCCAGAAGCGTTCTATTTTTCAACCCTTTACAGCATTGTAACAGTGTTGGAAACGGCCACCGTTCCACCATGTCACCGCAGTGCAGCATAAATGCGGCGCAGGCCCGTCAAGCGGCAACAAAAAACCGCCCGCGACACGCGCAGGCGGTGTTACCGTTGAATGCTGAGGCAATATTGCGGCCCGACCGCGCGGGCTGGAGACTGTACCGGGCGCTCGGACTGCGTGGCGTGGCGGGACAAGTGATCGTAACCGGTGGCGGCGTTCCAGCGTGGCTATATTTTCTTCTGCAAAAAATCGCGTTTGACGGGTCAGACGGCCTCGATCAGCCGCTCTGCCATCTGCAAATCCACGGAAACGAGCTGCGACACGCCCTGCTCAGCCATGGTAACGCCAAACAGGCGGTCCATGCGGGCCATGGTTATAGGGTTATGGGTGATGATGACGAAGCGTGTTTCTGTGGAAGCAGCCATCTCATCCATCAAGTTGCAGTAACGCTCGACATTGTGGTCATCCAGTGGTGCGTCCACCTCATCCAGCACACAGATAGGTGCGGGGTTGGTAAGGAAGACGGCAAAGATCAGCGCCATGGCGGTCAAGGCCTGTTCGCCGCCCGATAACAGCGTCATGGTCTGCGGCTTCTTGCCCGGCGGACGGGCGAGAATTTCAAGGCCAGCCTCCAGCGGATCGTCGGATTCGATCAATTGCAGTTCCGCCGTGCCGCCACCGAAGAGGTGAGTAAACAGACGCTGAAACTGCGTATTGACGATATCGAAGGCGGCAACCAGACGCTCGCGTCCTTCGCGGTTGAGGTTATGGATGCCCGCGCGGAGCTTGCGAACTGCATCGATGATGTCGTCGCGTTCCTTGATCAGCGCCGCGAGCTTTTCAGAAAGCTCTGCCTGTTCTTCTTCGGCACGCAGATTGACTGCGCCCAACCGTTCACGCTCGACTTTCAGTCTGTCCAGATCACGCTCGACATCACGGATTTCAGGCATCGACGCTTCAGGGCCGAGACCCGTCAGCCTGAACGCCAGATGCGGCTCGACATTCAGCGCCTCACGGATGCGGTGTTCGCCTTCCTGGCGTTTTTCGCGGGCAGAAACTAGGCGCTCTTCGGCGCGTCCGCGCTTTTCACGGGCTTCTGCCAGTTCGGACAGTGCGATGGTGGCCGTACGGTCTGCCTCCCGTTGAAGGCTTTCCGCTTCGACCAGCTGGTCGGCGGCCAGACGCCGTGCTTCCTCGGTCTTTTGTAGTTGCGTCAGAAGATTGCGGCGCTTTTCATCGAATTCCTCCGGTGCGATATCGAGCTCGGCAAGCTCGTCGTGGGCCTCATCCTCGCGCTCACGCAGCGTGGCGATGTGGCCACTGGCGCTGGCTGCACGCGCCTGCCATGTGGTGCGTTCCTGTGCGATGGCATTGATACGGCGCTGGTGGGCTTCTGCTTCACGGTTCAAACCTTCGTGGCTGGCGCGGGCTTCGGCCAGCAGGCTGCGGTCGGTTGCGACCTCCAGCTGGCTTTCGCGCAGGTGCAGATCGAGATCGGCCAGATCAGCAGCGTCCTCCAACTCGATGCGGGCGCTTTCTTCCTGAACGGCGATGTCTTCGATCTGCCCGCTGATCTGGTTGATCGCTTCGGACACGATATCGCGACGGCGCAGAAGATCACCCGAAGCGCGTTCGGCCATGGCGAGCGCATCACGGGCTTCGACCAGATGGCGTGATGCAAGGCGGCTTCGCTCTCGCGCATCGGCAAGGCGGCTTTCCACAAGGCGGATTTCATCGGTGCTGGCGGCAAGATGCTCTTCAGCTTCCTCCAAGGCGTAACGTGCCTCATCCACCTCGCCTTCCAGTTCAGCAAGGCGGTTCTTCTGGGCAAGCCGCAGGGCGGCGTTGCCGGGGGCATCTGCGCTGGTGATATGGCCATCCCAGCGGAAAAGCGCGCCGTCCCTGGTGACGAGGCGTTGGCCAGGTTTCAACGCCGACATCAGGTGTTTGGCTTCATCGACGTTAGCAACGATACCGGTCTGACGCAGTGTGCGTTTCAGCGCTTCTGGCCCGACGACATGCGTAAGCAAGGATGCAACGCCTTCCGGCAGAGCCGGGTCAGCGGCACCATCGCCATTGGCTATCCAGTAGGCCGGGGCAGCAGGGTCGAGCGGGCTTTCGAGATCGTCACCCAAGGCAGCGCCAAGAGCCGCTTCAAAGCCGCGATCCACCCTCAACTCTTCTGCAACCGGCGTGAACGAACCGGAGACGGCACCGGCAGCAAGCATTTTGGAGATGGTGCGCGCTTCGGTTTCCAGCGCATTGAGGCGACCTCGCGCAGCATCAACCGGGCCGCGCGCCAAAGCTTCAGCGGAACGCGCATCGGCCACCGCCGATTCCGCTTCCTCCACCAAGATCAACGCGTCTTCGACGGAGATTTCGGCGGCTTCCACGCTTTCGCGCTTTTCAGAAGGGTCCGGCAGGCCGGAAAGCTTTTCGTCGATGTTTTCAATTTCGGCAGCGGCGTCCGATGCCTGACGATCCAGCCGCGCCTTCCGATCCGCCAGATCGCGGATGGTGCGTTCCAGCTGGGTACGGTTGGCGGAAGCCTCGGCGCGCTCAGCGGTTAGGGCTGCAAAACCGCGCTCACTCTCCGCAAGCTTGGCGGCAGCTTCTTCGAAAGCCTCACGGGTTTCTTCCGAGTAGCGGCCCGAGTCGGCAAGAATTTCGAGGATTTCGGCTTCTTCCGCATCGAGACGCGCGAGGATTTCGGCATTGTCGGAGACCATGCGCTCTTCGCGTTCGATGTCCTCACCCAATTGCGTCAGACGACGGGCAAGCTCATCGCGGCGGCGAAGAATGCGGTTGGTCTCTTCATCCAATTGTGTGCGGGCAATTTGCAGGCGTTGTAGGGCAGCGGCGACCTTGGCCTCGTTTTCACGCAGTTCCGGCAGCTTGAAGCTGGCGATGCCTTGCGCCTTGGCAGCCTCCATCTGGCGCTGCGCCTTTTCGGCCACGACATTTGTCGCCTGATTAAGCGCGCTTTCCGCCTCACCTTCGGCCTGCTTGGCCTCCACCCAGCGAATGTGCAGCAACGTCGCCTCGCGGGCGCGGATATCCGCCGACAGCATCTTGAAGCGGCTGGCCTGTCTCGCCTGTCTCTTCAGGCTTTCAATCTGGCTTTCCAGCTGTGCCGTAACATCTTCCAGACGTTCCAGATTTGCTTCTGCGGCGCGCAGACGAAGTTCCGCTTCGTGCCGGCGAGAATGCAGGCCGGAAATGCCGGCCGCCTCTTCCAGCAACTGACGACGCGCCTGCGGTTTGGCGTTGATCAACTCACCGATCCGCCCCTGCCCGACCATGGACGGCGAGCGTGCGCCGGTGGAGGCATCGGCAAACAGCAACTGCACGTCCTTGGCGCGGGCTTCCTTCCCATTGATGCGATAGACAGAGCCATTCTCGCGCTCAATGCGGCGCGTGACCTGAATTTCATCGGCGTCGTTGAAGGCAGCGGGCGCCGTGCGATCGGAATTGTCGAGGTAGAGGCCGACTTCGGCGGTGTTTCTGGCGGGCCGATTGCCGGAGCCGGAGAAGATCACGTCATCCATGCCGGATGCGCGCATGTTCTTGTAGGAGTTCTCACCCATCACCCAGCGAAGCGCTTCGACAAGGTTGGACTTGCCGCAGCCATTGGGCCCGACCACGCCTGTCAGCCCCGGCTCGATGAGGAATTCGGATGGCTCGACGAAAGATTTGAAGCCGAGCAGCCGCAGCTTGTTGAACTTCATGCTGCGGCCCTGCGGTCATAAAAAACGGGCGCACGAAAAAATTCGTCGCCCGTTTTGATCCGGTAACGTCTTTTAGAGAAGGCTGTCGACAAGAGCCGACATGTTTTCAACAGACATATCTCCAGTGTAGCGCTTTCCGTTGATGAGGAACGTCGGGGTCGAGTTGACGCCGAATTCCGTCGCACCGCGTTGCATCGTTGCGTTCACATCATCCAGAAGCTTCTGGTTCGTCAAGCAGGCCTCGAATGTCTCCTGTGAAAAACCAGCCATTTTCGACATTTGCAGCAGGGCGGCACGTGCGTCCTGCGCCGTTGCCCAGCTCTGCTGCTGTTTGAACAGCATGGAAACAAATGGATAGTACTGCTGTTCAGGCGCACAACGGGCCAGCATGAAGGCGGCGGCAGCGCGCGGATCGAACGGGAATTCGCGGATCACGAAATAGACCTTGCCCGTATCAATGTACTTCTTCTTGATCTCGTCAAAGGTCGTGTTGTGGAAATGCGCGCAGTGCGGGCATGTCATCGACATGTATTCGACGATCTTCACCGGTGCATTAACGTCTCCAAGGCCACGGTCTGGAAGCGGGCCTGGCTTCATGACGGCTGCCATATCGACGTCACCGGAAGATTCCGGCAAGCCCTGCGCAAAGGCGACGCCCGGCGTCAATGCAAATGGCAAGGCCACGGCAACGGCTGCAAGGGCGACACCACCAAGAAGATTGCGGCGGGTAATATTAAATTCGGGAAAATGCATCAAGCACCTGTTTGTGAAAGACTGGAATCGTCTGCAATTGCGATATAGCGGCCAAGTGTTCAGAACAAGCGGCCATTCCTTTTCTTCTTGTCAAAGAATTGTGACCAGTCAAGGACAGTGTGCGTCTTTAAGCTGCATCAAATCGTGCCGCGACGCGTACGCTTCTGTAAAACAGCGGTCCCCAGGCGTTCGACTGCCTTGCGCAAGGCTTCGCTTTCAATGCCGTCCATCATGCCTTCGAGGCGTTTTGCGGCATCACCGCGTAAAGGCTGCGGCTTGGGGCGACGATTGGGCGTTTGCGACACAGGTTTTTGCACAATCCTGATCTGTCGCACTGCAGGAAAACCGAAAAAGCCGTTGATGCGGGCAATCAATTCGCCCTGCGCATGGGTTAGAAACAGGGCGCGCGCGCCTTCGCAGGCAATTGTCAAAACGCCAGCCTGATATCCGCCACGGTCCGGTCCCTCGTCACGGCGCGGCCATGTGATCTTTTCCGGGCGCGTACAATCTGCGAAATCGCTACCCGCAATTTCATCCCAGGACCCGAGCAAAGCAGTGCTGATACCGGCCCTCTTGGCCAGAACCGGATCGATGATGCCGTTTGCAATTTCGGCAATCTGGATAACGCCTTTGCGGGGCTTTTTCATTGTCTACTCGTGAACTCTTTTTTGCGCGGAAGTGATGGGCTTGATCGACGCCAGCGGATGAACCAAGTATAGGCGCAATACGAGGACCACAGCAAACCATGCTTCATAAAATCGAAAACCCGCCTTATGCGGACATGCTGCTGACATGGTACGACCGGCACCACCGCGACCTGCCGTGGCGCACCTCACCGCCGATGACAGCAAAGGGTTTACGGGCCAATCCGTATCACGTCTGGCTATCGGAAGTGATGCTGCAACAGACCACTGTCCAGGCGGTGAAGCCCTACTTTGCCAAGTTTCTGGCGCTGTGGCCAAGGGTCGAGGATCTGGCCGCCGCACCCAGCGATGAGATGATGGCTGCATGGGCAGGGCTTGGTTATTATGCGCGCGCCCGCAACCTGAAGAAATGCGCTGAAGCCGTTGCCAATGAACACGAAGGTGTGTTTCCCGATACAGAAGAAGGCCTGAAGAAGCTCCCCGGTATTGGCGATTATACGGCGGCAGCCATTGCGGCCATTGCATTCAACCGCCAAGCTGCGGTGCTGGATGGCAATGTCGAGCGGGTGATTTCCCGCCTGTTTTGCATCGACGCTCCCCTGCCCGGCTC
This sequence comes from Agrobacterium bohemicum, assembly GCF_001562555.1. Classification (NCBI taxonomy): domain Bacteria; kingdom Pseudomonadati; phylum Pseudomonadota; class Alphaproteobacteria; order Hyphomicrobiales; family Rhizobiaceae; genus Agrobacterium; species Agrobacterium bohemicum. The sequence continues at coordinate 80,302 of NZ_KQ961032.1, read as the reverse complement.
TAAGGGTGTGATGCGGGCAAAGGTGGCCGAGATCACACCTGCCGACCGTCCTGGTGATTTTGCGCAGGCGATGATGGATCTAGGCGCCACGATCTGCACGCCGAAACGTCCGGCCTGCGCACTCTGTCCTTACAACAGCCACTGTCTGGCGCTAGCTCAAGATGAGCCGGAGCGCTTTCCGGTGAAGGCTGCCAAGAAGGAGAAGCCCGTGCGTGTAGGAGCGGCCTTCGTTGTGGTGAATAACAAGGGCGAAATCCTGCTGCGCCGCCGTATCGAAACAGGGCTCCTCGGTGGCATGACCGAGGTGCCGACCACGGCATGGACGGCGCGGATCGATGGCGGCACCGGCACCGACCATGCGCCTTTCGATGCGGATTGGGAGCCAGCAGGCTCAATCGTCCATGTCTTCACGCATTTCGAGCTTCGTCTTTCCATTTTCCGGGCCAGAATTTCCGGCAGCGTGCAACCCGGCGCCAATGACGAATGGTGGGAGCCGGTCACAAATCTTGATGCTCAAGCTCTGCCAACGGTGATGAAAAAAGCCATATCTCAGGCTATTCCTTTGGCCTTCGATAAAAGCAGGAATACTTGATGACCAAGATCAATCACATCGTTTTCGACATCGGCAAGGTTTTGATCCACTACGACCCGAACCTTCCCTATAGCCGCCTGATCCCCGATGCTGAAGAGCGGGCATGGTTCTTCGAAAACGTCTGCACCCATGAATGGAACCTGGAGCAGGACCGGGGCCGCACATGGGAGGAAGCCGAAGCCCTGCTTTTGCAAGACCATCCAGACCACGAAAAGACGATCCGCGCTTTTCGCCTGCACTGGCACGAAATGGTGTCGCATTCCTATGACGATTCGGTTGCCATTCTGAACGGCCTGATCGCCTCAGGTTATGACGTTACGATGCTGACCAATTTCGCCTCCGACACCTTCCGCGAAGCTCAAAAGATGTATCCATTCCTCACCTTGTCACGCGGCGTGACCGTGTCCGGTGATGTCGGCCTGATCAAGCCCGATGTAGCAATTTACGAGTTGCATGCCCAGACTTTTGACCTCGATCCTGCCAGCAGTATTTTCATTGATGATTCATTGCCGAATGTAGAAGGCGCAAAAGCTGCCGGATGGCAGGCGGTGCATTTTACGGGTGCTGAGAAATTGAAAGCCGATCTTGCCGCACACGGCATCGAGATCTGAGGCGAGAATGTCTGGTGCAGGCGAAAATGGCGGTCTTCTACCTGCACCAGTCCGGCCGCGAACGGCCAGATTTGTAAATCTCACAATCGGGAAATTGCCGTCTTTGTTATTTTCGGATCGTCCTTTGCGGCATATCATTTCTGACACCCCGGCAGACCCGTTGGCGGCTTGTTAGTGGCTCCCTTGGACGCACTAGCTACAGAGCCATACTTGCTCGAAGCTTGCCATGCAATTGATATATTTAAGAAAATTCTGTTATGATTAATAACGGATACACAGACGCCCGACGTTCAGGGAACGCCGGGCGTCTGTTACTCTTCACCCGGGACTGAAGGTACTAAAACCGGATGAAGTATGCAGGGCGGTCAGACCGCCTTTCGTGGCAAGGGCAAAGCGGTGGATCGCTTTTATCCCGCCTTTGCCATTTCATTACGGATCAGTGTTCTCAGATCATCGATAGGCTTCAAAGCCTCTCCGTCTTCGAAGTGCCAGAACGTCCAGCCGTTGCACGCATCCAGCCCCTGTACTTTGGCGCCAAGACGGTGAATGGAACCGGCGGTGCCACCGGAAGCTACGGTCCCATCGGCACGAATGATGGCACTATAGCGGCGTTTTGCATCGGTCAGAACCTGGCCGGGGCGAACGAGGCCGCTTTCGAGAAGCACGTTGAATGCAACACGCGGCTCTGCCTTTTTGCCGGTCATGACGGTGAGTTCCGCCTTGCCCAGAGGCTCGACAGCAGCGATGCGCGCAGAGGCCGCATCGATATAATCCTGCTCACGCTCGATACCGACGAAATGACGGCCGAGACGTTTCGCCACCGCGCCCGTGGTGCCGGAGCCGAAGAACGGGTCAAGCACGACATCACCGGGCTTGGTGGACGCCATGATGATGCGCGCCAGCAGGGCTTCCGGCTTCTGGGTCGGATGGACTTTCTTGCCGTCATCGCCCTTCAGGCGCTCTCCGCCGCTGCAAATGGGAAACAGCCAGTCGGAGCGCATCTGAACATCATCGTTGGATGCCTTCAGCGCTTCATAATTGAAGGTGTAGCTTTTTGCCTTGGCATCTCGGCTGGCCCAGATCATGGTTTCATGCGCGTTCTGGAACCGGCGACCCTTGAAGTTCGGCATAGGGTTGGTCTTGCGCCAGACGATGTCGTTCAAAATCCAGAAATTCATGTCCTGAAGAATGGAGCCGACGCGGTAGATATTGTGATAGGAGCCGATGACCCAGATCGTGCCATTGGGCTTGAGCACGCGGCGGCAGGCCAGAAGCCAGGCGCGGGTAAAGGCATCGTAAGCTTCGAAGGATGCAAACTGGTCCCAATCATTGTCGACGGCGTCCACCAGCGACTGGTCCGGGCGGTGAAGAGTGCCACCAAGCTGCAGGTTATATGGCGGATCGGCAAAAATCGCATCGACGGACTGGCTTGGCAGCGCTTCGAGCGCGGCCACGCAATCGCCCTTTATGATACTGTCTTTCCAGGCATCGCTTTCACCTGCAAGATCAAAACCGGCGCGCCGAAAATCGGCCAGCGGAAACACTGATGCCATGGGTACTCGCTCCATACGCTTACTCGACTGAACTGACCCTTATGGTTACCGAAGTTGGTTATCAAACACTGAACGAGTGATGCTAAATCGCGCTAAGTACGTAAAAAAATACGCGAACTGGGGAAAAGGGGGAAATTATCGCGGTTAAGCAATCCGGGTTTTAAGATCGCTACGCGTCGTTGGGGCGATAACGCCGATCGAACCTTTCGGGCACATTTGCCACCTCACCCATAATCAATGGTGCGCAATGGAACCAGATTTCACTTTAAACGTTGTGATTTCGGAATTTTGCGCGCCATCTAGATGGATGGGCCAAAGGGTATGGGTTGCAGGGGTATATTTAGAATGCGCGTTTCTCTCATTGTCGTTTCCACACTTCTCGCTAGCACTGCCTTTGCGCAGAACGCCAAGCCACCTGCTCCCGCACCGCAGATCAACGTCAAAACGGACGCGGTTCTGGTCAAGGGTGGACCTTCGTTGGGCAACAGCGACAAGGTACGCTGGGACTTCTACAAGGCTGACAGCACGGGCGGGCGGAGCGACGAGAATGTTGGCGGCGCTTACGATGCCACGTTCGAGGAGAAAATTCCGGTTGGAAAATACGTGGCGGTGGCTGCTCTTGGCAATATCAGCCATGAAATCCCCGTCGAGATAAAAGATGGTTCGGTTGCTGAAGTGAAGGCCGATTTCGATGCCGCGCAATTGACCATCGTTCCCAAGCGCAGCCAGGACAGCAAGGAAGCCGAGCCACTGGCCCGCGTCGAGGTAACGCAGGGATCAAACTTCACCGACAGTATTTATGGATCGAAGCAGATTTTCGTTCCCGCTGGTGAGTTGAAGCTGGCGGGCCGCATCGGCCCGGCGCATGCAGAAGCAACGATCAGCGTGAAGGCGGGCGAAATCGTCAGCCATGATCTCATCATTCCAAGCGGTGTTGTGGTTACAGGCGCGGTCTACAAGGAAGGTGGGCGTGCGGTTGAGACCGACAACATCCGCTTCGAGACCGTCTCTCCGGACCAGACACTGGATGGAACCCGCGAGACGCTGACCGGTACCTATGGCGTCGGCAAGCTGATGCAGATGCCCGCTGGCAACTTCATCATGCGGGCGCGCCTTGGCCAGGTCAGCGTGGAGACACCATTCACAGTGACCGCAGGCCAGCGCACGAACCTGACAGTCAATCTCGACGCTGGCGTTCTGGCCGTTTCGGCACCAGACGCACAGCGCATCGATATTCTCGAAACGACCAAGGATCTTCAGGGCACGCAGAAGGAGATTTCAGGGCGTTACGACACGAAGCACCAGGAAACCCTGCGTCCGGGAAATTATTCGGTCAAAATTACGTACGACGATAAAACCAAGCGCGAGCCCAAGGAAGTCAATGCGACGGTGACTGCGGCCGAGCGCACGGAACTGAATATCACAGACTGATATTCCGCAAAAAGCCGATGTAGCCTATCGCTGGTTTAGCCGACGATGGCGAATGCATCGCGCGTTGTGCCCATCGGCGTGCGGATCGCGGTGCGGCCGATCCATTGTACGTGACCGGTCAGGATGCGAATTGCCTCGTCGTGACGGTTTTCCCTGATTGCTTCGATGATGGCGCGGTGGTCGGTATCCGTGCGTCGCTCCCACCCTGCCCGCCACGCCGAAAACAGAAAACGCGCGCTCGCCGCATGAAGTCCGTCGATGGCCTCCATCAGTCGTGGCATGGCGCATGGTGCGGTGATGAGCCGGTGAAAGCGACGGTTCGCCTCTTCCCACTGGCGCACATCCATAGCCCTGTCACCCGCCAGCGTTGCCGCTTCCGCCTCGTCCAGAATGGCCGCGGTCATGTTGGGAATGGCGTGACGCAGCGCCAGCACTTCCAGCGCCGCACGCATTTCCGCCACTTCCTGCACATCCGAGAGGCCGAAGTCAGCCACCCGCACGCCACGGCGTGGGATGCTGACGGCAAGCCCCTGCGCCTCCAGACGACGAAATGCCTCGCGCACCGGCACATGCGACGCACCAAACTCCTCGGCGACATGGTCCTGACGGAGGCGAGCGCCGGGCGCAAGTTCACCACGCACGATACGCTCCGCCAGCATGCGGCTGATTTTCGAGGCGATGGTATCTTCAGGTTTGGTTTTCGGAGTCTTGGCCATGGCATGACATAAAGCGCTGCGTAAACATTGTCGAGCAAGGCCGCCTGTTGCAGGGCTCGTTTGCAGTGCCACTGGTTGAGCTTGCGGTTCACATGGTCTAAAAGCGCACAACTCTTCCAATATCAACCGTTCCTCCCATACCCAATTGTCAAGGAGAGCCCATGAGTGGCTTCGACCTCATTATTTTCGACTGCGACGGCGTTCTGGTCGATTCCGAAATCATCGCCGCACAGGTCGAGTCCCGCCTGTTGACGGATGCCGGATATCCGATCTCGACCGAAGAAATGGGCGAGCGCTTCTCGGGCATGACCTGGAAAAACATCCTGCTGGAAGTCGAGCGCGAAGCGAGCATCCCTTTGTCCGCATCGTTGCTGGAAAAGTCAGAGAAGCTTCTGGATGCCCGGCTTGAGCGGGACGTAAAGGTCATAGAAGGCGTCAAACTTGCGCTATCGCGCCTGACGACGCCGCGCTGCATCTGCTCCAACTCATCCAGCGCCCGTCTGGAAATGATGCTGACCAAGGTCGGTCTGAAGCCCTATTTCGAAGGCCATGTCTATTCCGCCAAGGATCTGGGTGCAGACCGCGTCAAGCCGAAGCCGGATATCTTCCTGCATGGCGCAAAACAGTTCAACGTCTCGCCGGACCGCGCCGTCGTCATTGAAGATTCCGTGCACGGCATCAGAGGCGCACGCGCCGCAGGCATGCGCGTTATCGGCTTTACCGGCGCGTCACACACGTACCCCAGCCACGCAGACCGCCTGACGGATGCCGGTGCGGAAACGGTTATTTCCCGAATGCAGGACTTGCCCGCGACAATTGAAGCGCTGTCGGAATGGGCTGGCGTGGCGTGACACACAGAGAAGGCTGGCAAAGCTGTCTAGGGGAAGCCCTGCGCAAAGCCGCAGGGCTTTAAGTTCAACGGTTTTCTCTCGAAGACCAGCCCTACCCGCGCCGACCCCTCTTCGTGCCAGCCTTCGCGCCGCCCTCATCAAACGAGATAAAGACATTTGTCTGCCGTGATGCGCCGCCTGGTGCGTTGGGAATGGCGACGTTGGGGTTGTTGAAAATAAATTGCGTTCCCGCATCGCCTGCTGGAACATCGACAGCAAAATTCGTAACCTGAGAGAAGATTTCGCCGTCGCCGTCCTTCACCGTCACGCGGATCGGAAGGTTGACGCGGCCGGGCTTTGACAGCGGGCCTGGGACGAGACGACCCTGCGCCAGAACATTCACGGTCAGCGTATCGTTGCTCATGCTGCAGGAGCGCGTCGTGTCGGACAATGACGCCTGATAAACCAGTTTCGCAGGATCATTGCCACCACCGGCATAAACGCGGTGGACGGCGTTGGCGTCGAGAATGGTAATCCCCGGGCAATTTGCCTGAACGACCGGGGACACCGCCTCGGCGGTCGGCGCATTCACGGCCATCGAGTCCGATGGATTGGAAGAGTTGCAACCGCTCAGCACAGCCAGAAGCGATATGGCGGCGGACAAACGCAAAATATTCCCTGTCACTCTGTTCAACCCTTCAAAAACTATACCGATGCAGGACCATAGAACCCGTTTATTGGCCTTTCATGCCCGTCGGCGATGGTCTATAGCAGCGGCGCTGGAAAAAATCGATTGGTTGTGTTCGGATTTGCTTTAAATTTACAAAATCCTTCGCCACCGCGCCAAACTAAAGTTTTCAGGCAGACGCCGCTGACGATAAGGGACTATCTCGTGGAATATGTATCGACCAGGGGCAGCGCCCCATCTCTTGGTTTCTCCGACGCGCTTCTGGCGGGTTTGGCGCGTGACGGCGGGCTGTACGTTCCCCGCAAATGGCCGACCATGTCGAAGAAGGAAATTCGCGCGCTTCGCGGAAAATCCTATCAGGAAGTCGCCTTCGAGGTTCTGTACCGTTTTACCGGCGGCGAGATTCCGGCCGATGCATTCCGCGCGATGATTGATGACGCTTACGCCACGTTCCGCCACCCGGCGGTCGTTCCCTTGGTACAAACTGGCCCTAATTCGTTCATTCTGGAGCTTTTTCACGGCACGACGCTCGCCTTCAAGGACGTGGCGATGCAGCTTATCGCCCGCCTGATGGATTACACGCTGACGGAGCGTAACGAACGCGCCACCATTGTCGGTGCGACATCGGGTGATACCGGTGGCGCAGCCATCGACGCCTTTGCGGGCCGCGAACGCACCGATATTTTCATTCTGTTCCCACATGGGAAGGTTTCACCGGTGCAGCAGCGCCAGATGACCAGCTCCACGGCATCCAACGTGCATGCGATTGCCGTTCACGGCAATTTCGATGATTGCCAGACCCTTGTCAAAGACATGTTCAATGACGGCAAGTTCCGCGACAGCGTCAAACTGTCGGGCGTGAACTCCATCAACTGGGCGCGCATTATGGCGCAGGTTGTCTATTACTTTACCGCAGCGCTTTCGCTGGGTGGCCCAGACCGCAAGGTGTCGTTCACGGTTCCGACAGGCAATTTTGGCGATATTTTTGCGGGTTACGTTGCCAAGCAGATGGGCCTGCCTATCGACAAGCTGGTGATTGCCACAAATGACAACGACATTCTGGCGCGTACCCTGAAGACCGGTCGTTACGAAATGCGCGGTGTGCACGCCACGACGTCGCCGTCCATGGATATTCAGATTTCGTCCAACTTCGAGCGGCTTCTGTTTGAAGCCTATGATCGCGATGCCGGGGCCGTAAAACGCTCCATGGATGGCCTGAAACAATCCGGTGCTTTCGATATTTCCGACAAGGCGATGAAGTTCATCAAGCGTGATTTCCGTGCGGGTCGCGCCACCGAAAAACAGGTTGCTGCGACTATTCGCGATACTTTTTCGGAAAGTGGTTACCTGCTTGATCCGCACACGGCTTCTGCTGTTTTCGTGGCGAAAAAGCACGAAAAATCAAACACTCCGATGGTAACTTTGGCCACCGCACATCCAGCGAAATTTCCTGCAGCTGTAAAATCCGCTTGCGAAATTGATCCGGCGCTTCCAGTATGGCTTGCTGATCTGATGAACCGGGAGGAGCGTTTCGACATTCTGGATGCTGAGCTGGACGCCGTAGAAAAATTCATCGGCAAACATGCTCGCGCCAAGAGTGAGTGACGCGGAAAGACTTGATATGAGTGTGAATGTAACCCGGCTTTCTTCCGGGTTGACGGTTGTTACCGAAAGAATGCCTCACCTTGAAAGCGTCGCTCTCGGGGTCTGGATAAAATCCGGTTCGCGCGACGAGACCGATGACGAGCATGGCATCGCGCATCTCCTCGAACATATGGCCTTCAAGGGCACTGGCCGCCGCACAGCGCGGCAGATTGCCGAGCAAATCGAGAATGTCGGCGGCGAAGTCAACGCCGCGACATCCACCGAAACCACCTCCTATTATGCTCGCGTCCTGAAAGACCACGTGCCGTTGGCCGTCGATATCCTTGCCGATATTCTGACGGAGAGCGCCTTCGACGAGGCGGAACTGGAGCGTGAGAAGAACGTCATTCTGCAGGAAATCGGTGCTGCGACCGACATGCCTGATGACGTGCTCTTCGATAATTTTTCCGGCGTTGCCTATCGCGATCAGACCATTGGTCGTCCAATTCTGGGCACGCCTGACACGGTGCAGTCCTTCTCGACGGGTCAAATTCGCCACTATCTGGCACGCAACTACACCACTGACCGCATGTTTGTCGTGGCGGCGGGTGCGGTAGACCACGAGAGCTTCGTCAAACAGGTTGAAGAGCGTTTCGCCGGTCTGCCACAGCTTCCGATCGCGACACCCGTCATGGAAAAAGCCATCTATACCGGTGGCGAAATCCGCGAGACGCGTGATCTGATGGATGCGCAGGTGCTGCTGGGTTTCGAAGGCAAGGCCTATCACGCCCGGGATTTTTACTGTTCACAAATCCTCGCCAACATCCTCGGCGGCGGCATGTCTTCGCGGCTGTTTCAGGAAGTGCGTGAATTTCGTGGCCTTTGCTACTCGGTCTATGCGTTTCATTGGGGCTTTTCCGATACCGGCATCTTTGGCATTCATGCTGCGACTGGTAGCAACGATCTGGCAGAACTGGTTCCCGTCATTCTCGATGAGCTCCGCAAATCGTCGCAAGCGATCCATCAGGAAGAAATCGACCGCGCCCGCGCGCAAATCCGCGCCCAGCTTTTGATGGGTCAGGAGAGCCCTGCGGCGCGTGCCGGACAGATCGCCCGGCAGATGATGCTCTATGGCCGCCCTATTCCCAATGACGAGATGATGCAGCGTCTGGGCGATATCACGACCGAACGTCTGACCGATCTTGCAGGTCGCTTGTTTTTCGATACAGTTCCAACATTATCCGCCATCGGCCCGCTGGAAAACCTGCTGCCGCTTTCGGACATCACGGCGGAGCTTTCGGCAACGCCATCCACCAAAATACAGGCTAACGGCTGACGGCAAGGCATATGTCCGCGGCAAGTGGGGATGAGGTCTGACCTTACATGCTGCGTTTTCTTTCCCGCAACAGCGATACACCGGAACTTCGTAACGCTGAGTATCTGTTGAGGTTGCCGCGCTATTCAGATTACCAGCAGTGGTACAAGCTGCGGTCTGAAAGCAGGCAGTTTCTGCAGCCGTGGGAGCCGACATGGCGGGCCGACGAGTTGACGGAAAGTTCGTTTCGCGTGCGTGTCACCCGCAACGGCCAGGAATTCTCTTCGGGCATGGCCATATCGCTGCTGCTCTTTACTCAGGATGCAACGCTTCTGGGCGGCATCACCATTGGTTATATCAGACGCGGCGCCGCGCAAAGTTGCATGATCGGTTATTGGATAGGCGAGGCTTATGCGGCCCAAGGCCATATGTCTGCCGCATTAAAGCTGGTAATACCCTACATCTTCAATGGACTGCAGTTGCACCGTATTGAGGCAGCCTGTATTCCAGAAAACTTCAAAAGCATACGGCTGCTTGAAAACGCCGGATTTCAGCGGGAAGGTCTCTTGCGGGAATATCTGAAAATAAACGGCGTTTGGCGGGACCACGTTATGTTCTCCCTGATTGCCGATAAGCAAAATACCGCCGGGACGCAGTAGGATAGATGAAATATATTAGCCTTGCGTCGCGCGTCGTTGGACGTCTTGTGACTGTCGCGCGCTTTACACCCTTGCTGTTTTTATATGTGCTGTTTGCCGCACAGGCGCATGCCTTTGAGCCGGTCAAGATTTCCCGTGACGATACCGCGCTGGATTTGACCGCAACAACGGATATCTACGCCAATCAGGGCGAAGCTTTTCAGGTTTCGACCGCGCCCGGACCTGACGGCATACGCCGTCGTATCGAGGTGCGGGCTTCCTCCCCCGCGCATCAAGGCGACTGGGCGGTGTTTGCGCTGGCCAACGTCTCCGAAGAACAGTTGGAGCGCGTGATCGTCGCGCCGCATTTCCGTCTGGTAAACTCGAAGCTGTTCTGGCCGGACCTTGGTTCGCAGCGCATCATTGCCATCACGCCCAGTGAAGGCTTTGCGCTGGACCGGCAACCGAGCGCCGACGCGGATGTGTTCCGTATCACACTCAATCCGGGTGCGGTGATTACCTTTGTGGCAGAACTATCCACGCCGCAACTGCCGCAAATCTATCTTTGGGAGCCCGAGGCCTACAAGGACACGATCAACGCTTTCACGCTTTATCGCGGTATCGTTCTGGGCATTGCGGGTCTGCTGGCGGTCCTTTTGACCATTCTCTTCGTCGTCAAAGGCACGTCCGTGCTGCCCGCGTCCGCAGCATTATCGTGGGCGGTTCTGGCCTATATCTGCGTCGACTTTGGCTTTCTGGAAAAGCTGATCACCGTCACCTCCAGCGACGAGCGAATATGGCGCGCGGGTGCCGAAGTGGCGCTCGCTTCCAGTTTCGTTGTCTTCCTGTTCACCTATCTCAATCTGAACAGATGGCACGCACATCTAGGTTACGCGACATTTGCGTGGATTATCGGGCTTGGCGCGCTTTTTGGCGTTGCGATCTATGATCCGTCAATCGCATCGGGCATTGCCCGCCTTTCCTTTGCGTTGACGGCGACCGCTGGAATCGTGCTGATCATCTATCTCGGCTTTAACCGTTACGACCGCGCCATACTCCTGGTCCCATCATGGGCACTGATCATCGTATGGCTGTTTGGAAGCTGGCTGACGGTGACAGGCCAACTGGACAACGACATCGTACAGCCGGCCCTCGGGGGCGGCCTTGTTCTGATCGTGCTGCTGATCGGCTTTACGGTCATTCAGCATGCGTTCGCAGGTAGCGCTTACCAGCAAGGGCTGTTCTCCGATCTGGAGCGGCAATCGCTGGCTCTGACAGGCAGCGGTGATACCGTGTGGGACTGGGATGTGACACGCGACCGCATCGTCACCACCCCTGACGTTTCGGTCAAACTCGGGTTAAATCCCGGCACGATGCATGGCGCTGCGCGAAACTGGATTCCGCGTCTGCATCCCGATGATCGTGATCGCTTCAAGGCGACGCTGGACGTTCTACTCGATCACCGCAAAGGGCGTCTCAATCACGAATTCCGTATTCGCGCCGAGGACGGCCATTTTCACTGGCTGCAAATTCGGGCGCGGCCGGTGCTTGGCTCGAACGGTGAAATCATTCGCTGCGTCGGCACGATTACTGATATTACCGAACAGAAAAATTCCATCGAACGGCTGTTGCAGGATGCGCTGAGCGACAATCTGACCGGTCTTCCCAACCGCCAAGTCTTCCTTGACCGTCTGCAATCGGTCCTCAACCTAGCACCCGAGGGTGAGACGGTGCGCCCGACCGTAATGGCCATCGATATCGACCGTTACAAGCTGGTCAACGATACGCTCGGCATTGCCGCCGGTGACAACATCCTGATTGCGCTCACGCGCCGCTTGCGTCGTTTGTTGAAGCCGCAGGACACGCTGGCCCGCCTTTCAGGCGATGAATTCGGTCTTATCCTGGTGTCGGAACGTGACCCACAGCGCGTGGCAGATTTCGCCGAGGCCGTGAACAAAGCCATCATGGTGCCGATCAATTTCGCCAATCGCGAAATCATTCTGACGGCGTCCATCGGGCTCGTGTCATGGATCGATCAGCAAGAAAACGCGGCTGGTCTGCTCAGCGATGCCGAGCTTGCCATGTACCGCGCCAAGCGCGCTGGCGGCAACCGCGTCGAGCCGTTCCGCCCGGCCTTCCGCACTTCCGGCACCGACCGTCTGCAAATGGAAAGCGATCTGCGCCGCGCGATCGAGCGCAAGGAACTGTCGCTTGCCTATCAGCCCATCATCAAGCTTGATAATGGCGATCTGGCAGGCTTCGAAGCGCTGATGCGGTGGGAACACCCCAAACGCGGCACCATTCCTCCAAGTGAGTTTATTCCGGTGGCAGAAGCGTCCGGCCTGATCGAACCTTTGGGAATGTTCGCTCTCGAGCGTGCGGCGACGGACCTGATGGACTGGCAGCACGCCATCGACAAGCTGCCGATCTTCATCTCTGTCAATATTTCCAGCGCACAGCTTCTCAACAACGAGCTTTACACGGATGTGCGCAGCATGTTGCAGCGGACCCGCTGTAACCCGAAGCAATTGAAGCTGGAACTGACCGAATCCGTCGTCATGGAAAATCCGGAACAGGCCCGGCTTGTTCTGGCCAAGCTCAAGGAAACCGGCCTGAGCCTTGCGCTCGATGATTTTGGAACGGGTTATTCCTCGCTTGCCTATCTGACGCGGTTCCCGTTCGACACGATCAAGCTGGACAAGGCGCTTGTCGCCAACACCAGTGACAAGCGCAACGTGCTGCTGCGCTCCATTATTGCCATGGCGCGTGCGCTCGAAATGCAGGTTGTTGCCGAAGGTATCGAAACGCCGGAGGATGCTGCTGAGCTTGCCCGCATGAATTGTCATTACGGGCAAAGCTTCCTGTTCGGCACGCCCGATACACCCGATGCTGCTCTAAAACTGCTTCGGGAGCGTTTTCAGGTGGTCAAAAGAGCCTGATTCTGGTGCGCCTGCTGCTGAAAACCCTGCTGCCAACCGGTCTGCTGGTTCGCTGGAATTTTATCGTGCAGTAGCTTGTGCATGAATTCCAGCTTTTCCACCACTGCTGGGGCCAGCACGAAGGGATAGAGATCCGCCTCGCCCATGCTGCGTTGCATGGAGTTGAGCGCGACAGTCAAGGGTATCCACGCATCCACGAGTTGTTGCGCGCTTCTTGCGCTGTAGGGCTCAAAGGCGACATCTGTCTCCAGTTCTTGGTGGCCTTCGGGCTCGATGGCGATGCCGAATGCATGCGCGGTTTCCAGCGTATCCACGATATGCAGATAATGCGCAAAGCACTCCGCGAAATCCTCCCATGGATGGACCGAGGCATAGGAACTGATGAATGTTTCCTGCCAGCCGGGGCGTGGTCCCTGCTCATAATTGCGCTTCAGCGCTTCGCCGTAATCCTCGCGCTCGTCGCCAAACACGGCGCGGCAAGCCTCCAACCGGTCCGCGTCACGCACCAACTTGTTCCAGATGAAGTGACCGACTTCATGGCGGAAGTGACCGAGCATGGTGCGGTAAGGCTCGTTCATGTTGCTCTTGATCTGCTCGCGCGTAGCATCGTCAGACTCGGCAGCGCGGATGGCGATGAGGCCTTCATCATGGCCCGTCATGGCGGGAATGATGGAACCGTCAGGTGCCACCTCATCCACAAGGAAGTCGAAGACGAGGCCGCCTTGGGGATCAACGTCGCGATTGGGATGCGGCAGCTTCAAACGCAGCATTGAATAGAAAAGGTGGCGTTGCGCCTGGCTAAGCCTGCGCCATTGTTCAACGCCCTCTTCGGTGGCGGCGTCTGGCACGAGCCTGTTATGGCTGCAAGCCGGACAAAAATTGCTGTTGCTTTCTGCTGGCACAGACCAATTGCAGATGTCGTTCACCTCGTTGGCGCAGAAGCGGACCTGACGCTCCGGGTGCGCCACCAGCGACCAGTTCGGATCACCGGCAGGCTCTATCGCCTCCATGGAAAGCGTCTGTGGCACGAAGACCAAGCGGTGACCGCATTTGACACATGATCGATTGTCGAAATGGACGGGCTGACCGCAGGCAGCGCATGAGAATAGGCGCATGTATCGCTCCTGGAAACGAACCGTAAAATCGGCTCTGAGCTGAGAGGAATAAGAGATTACAGATAAAAAAGCGCATGTGTTTCAAGAACACATGCGCTTTATTTGGACTGCTGTCAGCAAGCTTGCTGACGTGCAGGCAGATTAGGCCCGGTCTACCGCGTCCTTGACTGCGTCCTTGGCTTTACCCGTTGTGGACTGAATCTTGCCTTTGGTTTCCTGTGCGGCACCTTCGGCGCGCAGGCTGTCGTTGTCCGTTGCTTTGCCTACGCCCTGCTTGACCTTGCCTGCAATTTCGTTGGCCTTGCCAGCGACTTTATCGGATGTGCTACCCATGATATTTCTCCCTAGTTTTTTAACCAGACGTGGCGCTGGCGACCGAGGTAAAAACGTCAGGATCAAATTTTAGTTCCGCTAAAATTTAAGTCTCTCAAGCATGACCCGCCTGCGCCGACAACATTCTAGGATCCACACCCATCAAACCCAGAGCACGTTCGTATTTGTTTTCCAGAGTGCGGTCGAAGATCAGATCTTCCGATGCCGGGCAATTGAGCCACCCGTTGTTGACCATCTCGTTTTCAAGCTGTCCCGGCCCCCAGCCAGCATAGCCCAGCAGCATGGTTGCCTTGTCCGGCCCCCGCCCACCGGAAATGGCACGCACGATATCAAGCGTCGACGTCAGGGAAATATCGTCGCTGACAGGGATACTGGACTCGCTGCTATAGTCGTCCGAATGCAGCACGAAGCCCCGCCCGGACTCGACGGGCCCGCCACACTGGATAGGAAATTGACGGGTGCGGTCGGGCAGCATGATGGCATCGTTCTGGTCCATCATCTTCAGGTGCAGAAGCACATCGGTAAAGGTAATCTGCTGGGCCCGGTTGATGATGAAGCCTATGGCTCCCGCATCGGAATGGGCGCAGATATAGACGACCGAACGCTCGAACGCACCACCTTCCAGTCCCGGCATGGCGATGAGAAAATGGCCATCCAGAAAGCCACGCTCTTTCTTGTCCATCAGGGTCGAAAAGGTCACGGCTGCCTCCGGTCTGCTCTATTCTCGTGGGAAGAGGTACGGCATGAGGGTTGGTTCAAGCGAAGGATGCGACATAGAGGCCGATCAATCAACCGAAAATGATGATGGGGTGAAAATCGTAACTGGCCCCCTGATAGATGTTAGGCTAGACCGAAGACATGAACGCTACGCTCTTTCTTTTCTTACGCGCATCCCTGCCATTGTTTGCTCTCACGCTCGCATTGGCATCTCCCCCAAAGTTCGCACAGGCAGATGTAACGACGTGGGAAACGAGTGAAGGCGGGCGCATGCGCATCGTCAGCAAGCCTGCCGATGCCACGGGCCGCATCGATGCAGTTTTGCAGATTGATCTCAAACCCGGTTGGATAACCTACTGGCGCGAGCCGGGAGAAGCCGGCATTCCGCCAAAAATAATGCTTGATCCCGCAGGTGGCGCAGCCCTGACTTCGCTGGCGTTCCCGGTGCCCAAACTCATCGAAAACGGCGAGATCAGCGATATCGGTTACGACGCTCCGGTCAGCCTGCCTTTCACGTTGCAGTCTCAGTCTGGTTCCGATGAAGACAAGGCGCGGCTGACGGCTTTCATCGGTGTCTGTCTCAATATCTGCATTCCATTCGAAGCCAATTTCGACATCCGCAAGGATCACGGAAAAGCGGCCACGGAAGAAGAAACGCAGGCCGTGGAAACCGCAAATATGGCCCTGCCGGAACCGGCCAACGACGATTTCCGGGTGCAGAGTTTCCACATCACGCCCGACAAGACCTTGCTGGGTGTTGATTTGCGACTGCCGGAGGATGCGCCGAAGGAAACGGAAATCTTCGTTGCCGGCCCATCCGGCTATGCCTATTTCGAGCCGCAGAACATGGTGCGCGACAAGCGCAAGCTGTCTTTCTACATGAACATAAAAGGACTTCCGAAGTCCTATAATCCCAAGGGTCAGCGCTGGACCATTCTGGTAAAATCCGGTCAGAAAGTGATGGAAGCTCCGCTTGATTTTCCGCAGTGAGTTGCGCTGAATTCGCTGGCGACTTTTCGAAATCATCCTCTATAGTCGCGCCGGATCATTGCCACAGGAGCGACATCATGACCATCAAGATCGGCGACAAACTTCCATCCGCGACCTTCAAGGAAAAGACGGCTGACGGCCCGATTGAAACAACGACAGATGCTCTTTTCAGCGGCAAGAAGGTCGTCGTTTTCGCCGTTCCAGGCGCGTTTACCCCCACCTGTTCACTGAACCACCTTCCCGGTTATCTCGAAAACCGCGACACCATTCTTGCGCGCGGCGTTGACGATATCGCCGTCATTTCCGTCAATGACTGGCATGTCATGGGCGCTTGGGCGCAGTCATCTGGCGGACAGGGCAAAATCCACTTTCTCGCAGATTGGGACGCTTCCTTCACCAAGGCGCTCGGCCTCGATGCCGACCTTTCCGCTGGCAGCCTCGGCGTCCGATCCAAGCGTTATTCCATGCTGGTTGAAGATGGCGTGGTTAAGTCGTTGAATGTTGAAGAAAATCCCGGTCAGGCAACGGTTTCGTCCGCGGCGACAATGATCGAACAACTTTAATCTGCTGTTCGGCGTGATCTTGGACCATTAGTCCGGGATTACGCCGGTATTTCCCGCTCGTAGACCGCCACGCGCATTGCTCGATGCCGCCACCCACGGCCGGACCCTTTGTCCCCCCGTTGCATGTTCTCACGTCATTCTTCCGCCGCAATTGTTATACTATCACAGTAATTATATAACATTATTGTGAGCATCCAAATGCTGCATTCCTTTTCTTTTCGGCGCCTCCTGCAACAATCCATATCCACACGCCTTTTCATCGTGCTCGGTATTCTTGTCCCGCTTTGGCTCGCCATCTTCTGGGCTGTGGTGTTGTCATGAGCGATGCTGCGGTGTTGACAATTGACAATCTGACGGTGGCGTACGACCGCCACCCGGCGGTGCACCACATCTCTGGCAGTTTTGCCAAGGGAAGCCTGACGGCCATCGCAGGCCCAAACGGTGCGGGCAAATCGACGCTGCTGAAGGCGATCATCGGCGATATCAAGGCCTCACAGGGCTCTGTCGATCACGCGCTCAAGCGCGCGGAGTTCGGTTACCTCCCGCAAGCGACGGATATCAACCGCCGTTTTCCGATTTCTGTTCTGGAGACGGTGATATTGGGCGCATGGAAGACCGCAGGCGCCTTTGGAAGTGTTACCCAAAAAGATGAAAAGCGGGCTGAAGAAGCCTTGGCAACGGTTGGCCTTTCGGGTTTCGAAAAAAGGGCTATAGGGGCGCTGTCTGCCGGGCAGTTCCAGCGTGTTCTTTTCGCCCGCCTGCTGATGCAGGATGCCAGCGTCATTCTGCTGGATGAGCCGTTTACCGCCATCGATGCGCGCACGACACGCGACCTTCTGGATATCGTCACACATTGGCATGGTGAGGGGCGCACTGTCGTTGCCGTTCTGCATGATTTCGAACAGGTGCGTGCTCACTTTCCTGACACCCTGCTGATCGCACGCGAACTGATCGCCTGGGGGCCGACACATCAGGTCATGTCGCCTGTCAATCTGTTACGCGCGCGTATCATGGCCGAACGCTGGGATGAGGCCAGCGATGTCTGCGAGCCCGCAGCATGACGGCCTATGACATTTTCCTTGCGCCGTTTCAGGACTACGGCTTCATGCGGCGCGCTCTGATTGCTTGCTTCTGCCTTGCAGCCGGTGCCAGCCCGATCGGTGTGTTTCTGATGTTGCGGCGCATGAGCCTGATGGGAGATGCGCTCAGCCACGCCATTCTGCCGGGCGCGGCCATCGGCTATCTCATCGCCGGTTCACTGTCACTGACCGCCATGGGCGTTGGCGGACTGGTCGCTGGCCTCTCCGTGGCGCTGCTCTCCGGTATCGTCAGTCGCATCACGCCGTTGCAGGAAGATGCGAGCTTTGCGAGTTTCTATCTTGCCTCGCTGGCGCTCGGAGTTCTGATCGTTTCGCTGCATGGGTCGAATGTCGATCTTCTGCATGTGCTGTTCGGAACGATACTCGCCATAGACGCGCCAGCGCTCTATCAGATCGGCGCCATCACCTCGCTGACACTCGTTGTCCTCGCCATCATCTATCGCCCTCTCGTGACCGAATGTTTCGATCCCGGTTTTTTGAGAGCCGTGGGCGGACGCGGTCCGGTGTATCACGTCATCTTTCTGGTGCTTGTCGTCATCAATCTGGTGGCAAGCTTTCAGGCCCTCGGCACGCTGATGGCGGTGGGGTTGATGATGCTACCCGCAGCCATCGCGCAACTATGGACCCGCAATCTTCCCTCCATGCTGGTGGTTGCAGCCGTGAGCGCTGCCATCTCCGGCTATGTCGGCCTTGTCGTTTCATACCATTTCGAACTGGCTTCAGGCCCAACCATCATCATGGCTGCAACCTGCCTCTACGGGCTGTCCATCATCGCAGCACCGGCAGGCCTTGCAGGACGCTATTTCACCCGCCCGCATCTAAAGGGCTAATCAGGAGACGTGCCAATGTTATCCCGCACTTTACTTTTCTCTACTGCCATCTCTGCACTTATCGCCTTCTCAGCTCCCGTATCCGCGGCAGAACTGAAGGCCGTCGCCTCCTTCACCGTGCTTGCCGATGTCGTCAAACAAGTGGGCGGCAAGCATGTGACCGTGACCAGCCTCGTCAAGCCGGATGGCGATCCACATGAATTCGAGCCATCGCCTGCCGATGCAAAAAGCCTGAAAGCGGCGGACGTCGTTTTCGTCAGCGGGCTTGGCCTCGAAGGATGGATGGACCGCCTGATTTCCGCCTCCGGCTACAAGGGCACACCCGTCACTGTCTCCGAGGGCATTCAGACGCGCAGCATGGAAGAGGACGGCAAGACGGTGACCGATCCGCATGTGTGGAACAGCCCAATCAATGTCAAAATCTGGGTCAAGAACATCGAAACGACGCTTTCCGCCGCAGACCCGGCTGACAAGGCAGATTTCAAGGCAAATGCAGAAGCCTATCTCAAGACGCTGGATGGTCTCGACGCCTTCGCGCATGCGAAGTTTGACACCATTCCGGAAGACCGCCGCAAGGTGCTCACGAGCCATGACGCATTCGGTTATTTTGGGCGCGAATACAAGGTGACGTTCCTGTCACCACTAGGGGTGTCCACCGAGACAGAAGCGTCTGCCGGAGATGTCGGCAAGCTGATCGAGCAGATCAAGGCCGAGCATGTGAAGACGTATTTCTTCGAAAACTCGAATGACCCGCGATTGGTGAAGCAGGTGGCAAAGGCCACCGGCGCAGAGCCGGGCGGCGAATTGTATGTCGAAGCGCTCTCCAAAGCCAAGGGCCCCGCATCGACCTACGAAAAGATGTTCCGCTACAACGTCGAACAGATAGCGGCTGCCATCAGCAAATCAAGCTGACAGATGCGACGACTGCGGCGGCTTACCGCCGCAGTCGTACCTTATACGGCCATATCGAAAACCAGAAGGCCCGCCGCGCCACCATCGGTCAATCCGATCAGGCGTTCGCCGACATCCACATGCTGGGGGTGGGCAAGATATTCGTCGCGTGCTTCCGGGCTTGCCAGTGTGACGATAAAGCCATCCAGAAAATTGCCGTTGAGGCCTTCGGACGAAATATTCTGTCCGCACTTCACGTCGATGATCCCGGGAATGACATCTTTCAGCGCGGTGATGGCCTCGTAGATCGCCTGTTTTTCCGCCGTCGCGGTCGCGGATTTGAAGCGTACGAAAACACAATGTAAGATCATGGGGTGTCCCTCTTCTGCTTTATGTTTTTTGGTGAAGATAGGCCGGGAAGTGCAATCCTCAAACCCCAGTAAAGCACCTGTCTGTTACCGCCGTTTGAAAGGCTCCATGCCTTTTCGTGCAAGCTCGTCGGCGCGTTCATTTTCCGGGTGGCCCGCATGGCCCTTGACCCAGTGCAGCGTCACCTTGTGTCGCTCTCGCGCCAACTCCAGCGCCTGCCACAGCTCCACATTCTTGACGGGCTTGTTGTCCGCGGTCTTCCAGCCTTTTTTCTTCCAGCCGAAAATCCACTTGGTAATCCCGTCCTTCACATAGGCGCTGTCGGTATAGAGATCGACTTCGCAGGGGGATTTCAGCGCATTGAGCGATGAGATGGCGGCCATCAGTTCCATGCGGTTGTTGGTCGTCTCCGCCTCACCACCACACAGTTCCTTCTCCGTTTCGCCATAGCGAAGAACAGCGCCCCAGCCGCCCGGCCCGGGGTTGCCGGAACAGGCACCATCGGTATAAATCTCGACGTGCTTCATCGTCCCACCAGTCCGTATTCGGCATAGTTTTCAATGCTGCGATGAAAGCGTAGCTTGCCGAGATACTCCAGCGGATCTTTCTTGACGACCAGCGCACCTTCCGGCGTCGTCAGCCAGTCATAGAGACGCGTGAGGAAGAAGCGTAGTGCCGAGCCGCGCGCCAGAAGCGGCAGCGCGTCAAGCTCGGCACCACTCATGGGCCGTACGGACTGGTAGCCTTCCAGAAGAGCTTTGCCCTTTGTGACGTTATAAGACCCATCCTTCTCAAAGCACCAGGCGTTAAGACAGATCGACACGTCATAGGCCAACAGATCATTGCAGGCGAAGTAGAAGTCGATCAGGCCAGACAGTTCATCGCCCAGGAAAAACACGTTGTCCTGAAACAGATCGGCATGGATGACGCCTGCGGGCAAATCCTTCGGCCAGTTGGCGGCGAGAAAATCGATATCGGCACGGATTTCCTGCTGCAAACCAGCCTCGACTTCATCAGCGCGGGCTTCGGATTTATCCCAAAGAACCTTCCAGCCCTCAACCGACAACGCATTGGGACGTTTCAGCTCGAACCCTTCACCGGCCAAATGCATGGCGGCGAGAGCCTTGCCCACTTCCCGGCAGTGTTTGGCTTCCGGCTTGCGCAGCCACATGCCTTCCAGAAACGAAATCAGGGCGGCAGGCCGCTGCGACAGTTCGCCCAGCAGTTCACCGTCGTGACGGGGAAGCGGCAACGGGCAGGACAGGCCATTAGCGAACAAATGCTGCTTCAAGCCTAAGAAAAATGGCAAGTCCGACTTCTCCACGCGCTTCTCATAGAGCGTCAGAATCAGCGGATCCTTGGTCGTGTGCAGCAGGAAATTAGTGTTTTCCACGCCCTCGGCAATGCCCTTATAGGACGTCAGCTCGCCAACATCATACTGCTCGAGGAAATGCTTCAGATCGTCTTCGCTGATATCCGTATAAACTGCCAATGTCTGATCTCTTGAAGAATGTGGGATTATTTGAAATCAAAAGCCCGACGCTGGCTTCGGCGGCAAAGCGTCACTTGCGGTGCCATTGACGAAGGCCATGTCCTGCGTGGTCAGTTCGATCTCGCGCAGTTCGCGGTTCACCAGAAAATGCTCGGTCTCTTCGACCGTGATGGCCAAATCCAGCGTGGTATCGAAACGCGCCTTGAAAGCCTGGATGATCTCGTCGACGATGACTTCCGGGGCGGAAGCGCCCGCGGAAAGACCCACAGTCTGGACGTCACCGATTTGATCCCAATCGATCTCGGCTGCGCGCTGAACCAGCACGGAACGCTTGGCACCTGCGCGTAAGGCAACCTCGACAAGACGCTTGGAATTGGATGAATTGGGTGCGCCGACGACGATGAACAGGTCACAACCGGGTGCCGCCTGCTTTACCGCATCCTGACGGTTGGTGGTGGCATAACAAATGCTGTCTGCGGCCGGCGCCTGCATGGCTGGAAAGCGCTCCTGAAGCTTGGCGATGACACCAGCCGTGTCATCCACCGACAAGGTCGTCTGCGTCACGAAGCCCAGATTTCGCGTATCGACGGGCTGATAACGCGCCGCATCCTCGACCGTCTCCACCAGCGATACCGCACCTTCGGGTAACTGACCCATGGTACCGATGACTTCCGGGTGGCCAGCATGGCCAATGAGGACGACGTGGCGACCGAGGCGCTGATGGCGCATGGCTTGTTTATGAACCTTCGACACCAGCGGGCATGTCGCATCGAGATAAAACAGGTTTCTGGCCTGCGCATCCTCCGGTACGGATTTCGGCACGCCATGGGCAGAAAATACCACCGGCTGCTGGCGATGCTCTGCGGGAATCTCGTTCAGTTCCTCAACGAAAATGGCGCCTTTGGCTTCGAGACCTTCGACCACATAACGGTTGTGGACGATCTCGTGGCGCACATAAACAGGAGCGCCATAGGCTTTCAACGCCAGCACGACGATCTGGATGGCACGATCAACACCGGCGCAGAAACCGCGCGGGCCGCAGAGCCTGATCGTCAGAGGCGGTTTGGAAACGGCGATATTCATTCCTTCTCCTTCAGCCTCCCGGTGCTTCATTCTCTGGAATTTCTTACGCCCCGGACATAGGCAAAACCTGCCACGATGACAAGGGCGGCGGCCAATCCGTACCATGTTATCGCATATTGAAGGTGATTATTCGGCAGATCGATCAGCGTCACACCGCCCTTCGGCCAACCGCCTGGATTGGGTGCGTCATTGGCATCAACGAAGAATGGCAGCACGTTGCCGGGCTCGATACCCGCGCTGTCGGTCATCGCGGCCAGGTCTTTCCAGTAGTAGATATTTTTCGCGCGGTCATTGTCTGGCAACAGGCTGGACGGCTTGGCCGCCAGACGAGCCCGCGCCAGTCCTTCGAGAGAAACGACACCGGATACTTCGCCCGCCGCCCGTTTTGCCTGCTCTTTCATATCGTAAGGCACGAAACCCCGGTTGACGAAAATCGTGCGGCCATCGCTAAGGCGCAGAGGTGTGTAGATGTAATATCCGCTCTGCCCCTGAAACGTCGCGAAAAAATGCTGTTCTTTCGTGTGGTCGAACGTGCCCGACAGCGCGACGGTGCGATACTCGATATCGCCACCCGACGCAGCGAGTGTCTCGATATCTGAAAGCGGAACGGGTGCTGCATGAATACGCTGCTGGATATCCGCCATCAGCGCTTCTTTCCAGTACAGGCGTTTCACCTGCCATGTACCGAGCGCCAGCAGGAGTACGAGAACCAGAAGGACGAAAGGCGCCGCAAACCAAAGGCTACGCTGAGTGGAGGTGGTGGTCTTCGTATCAGTCACGATCAAGGCTGCCTTCGCGTGCATTGTTGCGATATTGCAAGGCGATCATGATGCCCTTCATCTTCTTCAGCAAAATCAGCGAGATGATAATCGCAGCGGGTATCCAGATCAACGCATGCACCCAGACGGGCGGCGCAAAACGCGCATCGAGCCACAGCGCCATACCGATGATGAGAAACCCGACGATGAGCATGACGAAAACAGCAGGCCCCTCGCCCGCGTCGGCAAACGCATAATTTAGGCCGCAGGCGCTGCAACGCGGCTTCAGCTTCAGGAAACCATCGAAAAGCCGACCGTGGCCGCATCGGGGGCAACAGCCGCGCAGACCCACTTTCACGGGGTCTACAGGTGGATAGAGCATGTCATCATCTTGCATCGTCGTCTCGTTTCCACACTGCCCCGGGGTGTCAGAAAAGCAAAGGGCGGCACGCGCCGCCCTTTTCAAAACCTATGCGTCTGTCTCAACCCGCCAGAGGCGCGCCCCAGCCGCCCCATACGTAGATAGCGAAGAACAGGAACAGCCAGACCACGTCCACGAAATGCCAGTACCAGGCGGCGGCCTCGAAACCGAAATGATTCTTGGACGTGAAATCTCCTTTCATGGCGCGCAGCAGGCAGACCAGCAGGAACACGGTACCGACGAAAACGTGGAAGCCGTGGAAGCCTGTCGACATGAAGAACGTCGCGCCATAGATGGAATTCTTGAAGTCGAACGGCGCGTGCATGTACTCGTAGACCTGCACGAAGGAGAAGAACGCTCCAAGGGCCACCGTCAATGCCAGGCCGGAAATCAGGCCCTTCCGGTCATTGTGCAAGAGCGCATGGTGCGCCCATGTTACGCATGTGCCGGACAGCAACAAAATGACGGTATTGTAGAGCGGCAGATGCCAAGGGTCGAGAACTTCAATGCCCTTTGGTGGCCATTGCCCGCCGGTGAATTCCAGACGCGACGCCTGAATAGCCTCATGTGGATAGAGGCTGGCATCGAAATAGGCCCAGAACCATGCAACGAAGAACATGACTTCCGACGCGATGAACATGATCATGCCATAGCGCAAATGCAGCGCTACCACGCGGGTATGGTGGCCCTCATGCCCTTCCTTCACGGTATCTGCCCACCAAGCATACATCACGTAAAGAATGATGGCCAAGCCGACATAGAACAGCCAAGGGTTAGCCCATTCCAGACCGAACATCTTGAACGAGCCACCATTCAGGTAACGAATGTAACAGATGGCGCCAAAGGCAATGAAAAATGCACCGACCGAGGCCAAAAGCGGCCAGGGGCTGGGGTCTATGATGTGGTAGTCATGTTTTTTCTGATGTGTCTCTGCCATGTGAACGATCCCCGCAGGCTCTTCCCTAGTCACTCAATATAGTCGCATCCGTTAAGATGCCACTCATGCAGCACGACCAAAACCGGTCGTACCTCCCTCACTCAAAGCTTCGTTTCGTCACGTTCAGTCTTTACCGGCAAGGACGCAACCGGTTTTTCCGTCTTCGACGGATAAAATGTGTAGGACAGTGTCAATGTATGGATGTTCTTCGTTTCCCGAGCAGTGACGATCTCAGGGTCGATGAAGAATACGACCGGCATCTCAAGCGTTTCGCCCGCCTGCAAGGTCGTTTCCGTAAAACAGAAACATTGCACCTTGTTGAAATAGGCACCCGCCTCCATCGGCGTCACATTGAAGACCGCACTTCCGGTGGTAGCCACCGGTGAACGGTTCGTCGCCCTGAACATGACCTGTACGGTTTCACCGATTTTTGGTTCAACGGATTTGCTAACTGGCTGGAAATCCCAGTTCAAACCGTTGGAGGTATTCGAATCGAACGTCACTTTCATCGTCTTGTTGAGAATGACATCCGAATATTGTTCGACGCGCTGTGTCGTGCCGTTATAGCCGGTGACCTGGCAGAAAAGGCGATATAGCGGAACCGACGCATAGGCCATGCCCACCATGCCGCAGACAAAAACCAGACACAGCACTAGGATCGAGCTGTTGCTCGTTTTCTTTGCTGATGTTTGTGTTGCTGTCATATCCCTCCCCCTCGTGCCGTCCGGCGTTTAAAAGTCGCCGATTTTTATAATGGTGATGACGTAGAAAAGAACGACCAGTGCTGCCAGCACGACGCCAAGAGCGATGTTACGACCACGGCGCGATCGCTTCTGCGCATCGTTCAGCTTGATCGTTTCCATTATGCCACCCCTTGAATCAATGTCAGAAATGACGGCGCGAGATGATCGGCAAGAAGCCCCGAGAAAATCGCGAAGAGATAGAACACGGAATAGGCAAACATCTTTTTCGCCTGCAACATCCGCTCATCTCCGTCAGGCATGCGCCGGACCGAGATGGAACAGTAGATGAAGATGGCGCTGAGAACGGCTGCAAAGATACCGTAGCCGCCACCTGCCAGGCCCGTAAAGTAAGGTGCCACTGCGACGAAAGCTGTCAGAACTGCGTAAGCGATCATCTGGTTCTTGGTGGAGCGTTCACCGGCAACATTCGGCATCATGGGAATACCAACCGAGCCGTAATCGCGCATCTTGAAGAGTGCCAGAGCCCAGAAATGGGCTGGCGTCCAAAGAAAGATGATGAGGAACAGGATGGTGCTGTCCAGCGATACACCACCGGTGACGCAAGCCCAGCCGAGCATGGGTGGAAACGCGCCAGCTGCACCACCGATGACGATATTTTGCGGCGTCGAGCGCTTCAGCCACATCGTGTAAACCACGGCATAGAAGAAAATCGTGAAAGCCAGCAGGCCGGCGGCAAACCAGTTCACGGCCAGACCAAGAATGGCAACCGAAAACACGGACAGCGTCAGACCAAAGGCAAGCGCCTCACCCGGCTGGATGCGGCCGGAGGGTATCGGGCGCTTGGCGGTACGGCTCATGACCGCGTCGATATCGGCGTCATACCACATGTTCAATGCGCCGGACGCGCCAGCACCCACCGCGATGCAAAGGATGGCCACCACTGCCAATACGGGGTTGATGCTGCCAGGTGCCAGGACGAGGCCAGCAAAACCGGTGAACACCACCAGCGACATGACGCGGGGTTTCAGCAGTTCGAAATAATCGCGCGCGCCCGCCTCGGACAGCTTGAAGCTATCCATGTCCAGCGCGTCGTGATTGTCGATAACAGTCATTTTTCCTGCTTTCATAGGAAACGCCGCGCATATATGCGGCGCTCCTTTTACGTCTTTTGTCTGAGCGTGAAACTGACATCTATCATGTTCAGCCGGGACACACGCTCTGACAAAATGCCTCAGCGGATCCGGGGAAGCTGTTCCCACTGGTGATATGGCGGCGGCGAAGACAGCTGCCACTCCAGTGTTGTCGCACCTTCACCCCATGGGTTATCGCCAGCCACACGCTTCTTGGCAAACGCTTCCCACACACCGGCGAGGAAGATGAGGACGGCCACGGCGGAGATATAAGACCCGTAGGACGACACCGCATTCCAACCGGCATAGGCATCCGGATAGTCGATGTAACGACGTGGCATACCCGCCAATCCGAGGAAGTGCTGCGGGAAGAAAATCAAGTTGACGCCGACGAACATCACCCAGAAGTGCAGATTGCCGATCTTCTGGCTGTACATGTAGCCGGTGATTTTCGGGAACCAGTAATACCAGCCCGCAAAGATCGCAAACACCGCACCCAGCGACAGCACGTAATGGAAGTGCGCGACCACATAGTAGGTGTCATGCAGAGAACGGTCGAGACCGGCATTGGCCAACTGAACGCCCGTCACGCCACCGACGGTGAACAGGAAGATGAAGCCGATCGCCCAGATCATTGGCGTCGTGAAGGTCAGCGAACCGCCCCACATCGTTGCGATCCAGGAGAAAATCTTGATGCCTGTTGGCACAGCGATGACCATGGTCGCGAAGACGAAGTAACGCTGCGCTTCCAGCGACAGACCGACGGTATACATGTGGTGCGCCCACACAATGAAGCCGACCGCACCGATGGCGACCATGGCGTAAGCCATTCCGAGATAACCGAAGATCGGCTTTTTCGAGAAGGTCGAAATGATGTGGCTGATGATACCGAAACCGGGCAGGATCAGAATGTAGACTTCCGGGTGACCGAAGAACCAGAACAGGTGCTGATACAGGATCGGGTCACCGCCGCCTTCAGGCGCAAAGAAAGACGTCCCGAAGTTGCGGTCTGTCAGAAGCATGGTGATGCCGCCCGCCAGAACAGGCAGAGACAGGAGCAGAAGAAACGCTGTGACCAGCACCGACCACGCAAACAGCGGCATCTTGTGCAGGGTCATGCCCGGTGCGCGCATGTTCAAAATTGTGGTGATGAAGTTGATGGCACCGAGAATGGAAGACGCACCGGCAATATGGAGCGCGAAGATTGCGAGATCCACCGCGGGCCCTGGCATGCCGCTGGTTGAAAGCGGCGGATACATGGTCCAGCCACCGCCGACACCATAGGCACCGGCCGGTCCTTCAACGAAGAGCGACAGAAGCAGCAGGATGAAAGCCGGTACGATCAGCCAGAACGAAATATTG
Source organism: Agrobacterium bohemicum (assembly GCF_001562555.1). Lineage (NCBI taxonomy): Bacteria > Pseudomonadati > Pseudomonadota > Alphaproteobacteria > Hyphomicrobiales > Rhizobiaceae > Agrobacterium > Agrobacterium bohemicum. The sequence continues at coordinate 52,610 of NZ_KQ961032.1, read as the reverse complement.
TTGAGGCGGGGGAACGCCATATCCGGCGCGCCGATCATGATCGGCACCATCCAGTTGGCGAAGCCGCCGATCATGGCTGGCATGACCATGAAGAAGATCATGATAAGCGCATGTGCAGTCGTGAACACATTATACATGTGCTTGCCGCCATCGATGGCAGCATCACCCTCAAAACCATAAACCATGGCAGCGAGGCCGTGGAAAATCTGAATGCCCGGCTCCTGAAGCTCCATACGCATGACAACCGAAAGGCCACCACCGATGATGCCTGCGATGATCGCAAAGATCAGGTAGAGCGTACCGATGTCTTTGTGGTTGGTCGAAAACAACCAACGCTGAGCGAAGCTCGGTGTGTGCGCGTGGTGCGCGTGATCATCATGATGCGCTTCGCGCTCGACAGAGTGATGATCGTCGTGTGTGGAATGTCCAGCCATTGTCCTCACTCCTTACGTTATTTGGTTTCGTTTTCGGCGACCTGAACGGTGCTTTGCGCACCATCCACCGAAGCCATGAGCGCCCGGTTCGCACCGCTCAAATCTGAGGCGGCAGCGGCGTACCAGGTTTTGTATTGCTCTTCGGAAACCACCCGTATGGCGATTGGCATGTAGGCGTGATCCTTGCCGCAAAGCTCGGAACATTGCCCATAATAAAGGCCTACTTTTTCGGGCTTGAACCATGTTTCGTTCAAACGACCAGGAACGGCATCGATCTTGACGCCGAAAGCTGGCATCGCAAACGCGTGAATGACATCTGTTGGTGCCGCTGTAACCAGGAGGCGAACAGTCTTGCCGACAGGAACGACCATTTCGTTATCGACGGCCAGAAGACGCGGATAGACAGCCTTATCGTCTTTGCCGGCTGCTGCGCGGTCAACATCCTTCAGCATGTAGCTGTCGAACGCCAGCGCTTCTACACCCTCGGCTGCCGTGTACTCGTAATTCCACTGCCACTGCGTTGCGGTCGCCTTCAGCGTCAAATCCGGATTTTCCGGCTGAGTCAGCTGTGCGTTGAGCAGGTTGAAGGAAGGGAATGCCAGGAACATCAGGATCAGAACCGGAGCGAGCGTCCAGACGATTTCGATGGCGGTGTTATGACTGGTCTTGGATGCAACCGGGCTTTTCGATGCGCGGAACTTTACCGCCACCACAATCAACAGGACAAGCACGAAAAGCGTGACCGGAACGATGAACCAAAGCGTATATTGTTCGAACCATCGAATTTCATGCATGATGGGCGTTGCCGCCTCCTGCAATCCCATCTGCCAATCTCTCGGCTGATCGGCACGAGCACCGACCGCCGTGAGTAGACAGATCATGCCCACCAAGCTTGCGTAAATTCTGTTAGTCACGGTACCTCTCCCTCACGCGTTTGATCATGATCACTCTCAAACGCAGAATCCATGCTTATATCAATGACTCAAATCATAGTTTGTCTTTCGCCGCAATATCGCCTTGGTTGGCAACGGTCTGATTTTTCAGCCTATCCCATCTTCCGGTCGGCCCTAGGCGGCCCTTGCGAGACAGCATTCGCGCAACGTCACATGCGCAAAGTCCTATTTTGGCCGCACTCCCTTGGAATTGAGGAGGATGGCTCTTTCATTTCCCGGTCGGGACGTCAAAATAGCCGCACTGATTCGAATCCTGAGGTATCCATGCGTCTGTCCCCGATTGCGCGCGCTTTTTTTATCGCCGCCGGTCTCTCCATTATCGTTCCAGCCGCAGGTTTTGCGCAGCAGCAACCGGCACCGGTTCAGCCGCAGCAGCCGGGAACGCCAAAATCGACGCATGGCGCGTGGTCCGTCATTTGTGACAAACCTGCCGGTGCCTCCGAAGAACAATGCGCTTTGATGCAGAACGTGATTGCAGACGACAGGCCCGAGGTCGGCCTTTCCGTCGTGATCTTGAAAACGGCGGATCGCAAATCCCGTATTCTGCGCATTCTCGCGCCACTTGGTGTTCTCCTCAAGGACGGCATGGAGCTCTATATCGACAATAACAATATCGGTCGTGCCTATTTCACACGCTGCTTTTCCGAGGGTTGCTACGTGGAAGTCGACATCGATGACGAGCTGCTGAAGGTTCTGCGCGCCGGTAAGAATGCCGTGTTTGCACTGCGCGAATCCGTCGATCAGGACCGCGTCGGCATTCCAATCGAATTGCGCGGCTTTGCCGAAGGCTACGACACGCTTCCCTGATCAATCTTGCGCCTTAGGTCTCCAGCACTTAAATGCGCTGTTAACAGCCACGACTGGAGCCCGCGATGACCCAAGACCTTTTGACCCTTTTCGATTGCGACGAAGGACGGTTGCGCGCCCAGATCGCCGATGCTCTCTCAGGTGCTGACGATGGCGAGTTGTTCGTTGAGCATGCACAGGCGGAATCGCTTACCTTTGACAATGGCCGCCTCAAGGGTGGAAGCTTCAATACCGACCAGGGCTTCGGGCTTCGTGCCGTCGCTGGTGAGACAGTGGGTTACGCGCATGCGGGCGAGCTATCGTTGGCGGCGCTGAGGCGCGCATCCGATGCTGTCGGCGCAGTCACAAAGGGCTATGCAGGCTCCTATGCGGCGGCCCCACAGCGCACCAACAAGAAGCTCTACGGTGATGAAAACCCGATCGGGGCGCCAAGTTTTGAGGAAAAAGTCAAGCTTCTGACCGAAATCGACACCTATCTGCGTGACAAGGACCCGAAGGTGCGTCAGGTCACGGCAAGCGTCGCGGCAAGCTGGCAGATCGTGGACATCCTTCGCGCCGATGGTCATCGTGTCAGCGATATCCGCCCCATGACCCGCATCAATATTTCCGTGATTGCGGGGGAAGGTGACCGGCAGGAAAGCGGTTCCTACGGCATTGGCGGACGCGTCGGTTTCGGCGATTTCATCACAACTGAAAACTGGCAGCGCGGAGCCGACGAGGCGTTGCGGCAAGCCTTGGTCAATCTCACGGCCATCGATGCGCCCGCTGGCACCATGGATGTGGTACTGGGTGCCGGTTGGCCGGGCGTCATGCTGCACGAAGCCGTCGGCCACGGGCTGGAAGGTGACTTCAACCGCAAGAAAACCTCTGCCTTCGCGGGACTTCTCGGTGAGATGGTCGCCGCTCCCGGCGTCACCGTAGTGGATGATGGCACAATCGACAACCGTCGTGGCTCACTGACGGTAGACGACGAAGGCACGCCTTCCGCCTATAATGTGCTAATCGAAAACGGCAAGCTTGTCGGTTATATGCAGGACCGGCAGAACGCCCGATTGATGGGCATGAAAGCCACCGGCAACGGACGTCGCCAAGGATATTCGCACGTGCCCATGCCACGCATGACCAATACCTACATGCTCGGTGGCGACAAGACGCCGGAAGAGATCATCGCTTCGGTCAAGAAGGGCATCTATGCCGTTTCGTTCGGCGGCGGCCAGGTGGATATTACCTCCGGCAAATTCGTCTTCGGCTGCACGGAAGCCTATCTCATCGAAAACGGCAAGATTGGCGCACCGGTCAAGGGTGCGATGCTGATTGGCAATGGACCGGATGCAATGAAGCGTGTGACGATGATCGGCAACGACATGAAGCTCGACACCGGCATCGGCAATTGCGGCAAGGCCGGCCAGTGGGTACCAGTCGGCGTGGGCCAACCGCACCTTCGCATGGATCAGATCACGGTGGGCGGGACGAAGGCCTGAAGGCAAGCATGGGAACACCAGTCAAGATCGTCCCCCACGATCCTTCTTGGTCTTCGATCTACGTCATGATCGAGGGCCGACTGAAAAACCTGCTGGGTTCAAAAATTGCCGAAATCCACCATATCGGCAGTACTGCCGTCCCGGGTCTGGATGCAAATCCTTTTATAGATGTCGATATTGTGCTCTCAGACATCATAGATATCGACCCCTGTCGTTTATTGCTAGAGCAAGCCGGTTACGAAGCGCGTGGCAGCAGGCACGGTGATGGTGTCTGGGCCTTCATGATCCGAAGCCCTCTTCCAGGCCAGCGTATCTATCTATGTCCGCCCAAAAACGAAACACACAGACAACGTTTGCTTTTTTGTGACATTTTACGTTTCCACGATGACATCAGGCAGGACTATGCAGCACTCAAAAAGATGCTGGCCGAACGCCACTCGCACGATGGTGACGCATACACAGTTGCGAAAACAGATTTTATACGCAACATATTGACCCGATATCAGAATATCCACGACGCTGGTACGTCCCGGCAAAACCCACCCAGGTAATTCCAAGGACGACATGACTTTTACAGCAAATGCTCTTGTTCCCGAACTGGCCGTCAGCGACTGGCCGAAGAGCCGCTCTTTTTATTGTGATCTCATTGGTTTTCATGTGGTTTACGAAAGACCGGAAGAAGGCTTCACCTATCTCGCGCTCGGCGATGCGCAACTGATGATCGACCAGATGGGTGCCGGGCGAACCTTCGAGGATGAAACCGTTCCCGTTACATACCCCTTCGGCCGCGGCATGAACCTGCAGCTTATTGTGCCATCATTGGAAAACATTCTCGAGCGCTTGCAACGTGCGGGCATCGAGTTGTTTTTGCCACTTGAGGAAAAATGGTATCGACGGGGCGAGACGGAAGTCGGCAACCGGCAGTTTATTGTAGCGGACCCTGATGGTTATCTCATCCGGCCCTTCGAAAGCCTGGGCGAGCGCCCTTTTCGATTCGGTTGATATGGAGAACGTTTTGCTCAGGCCGAAAGCCGTTATTTTCGATATGGACGGCCTTCTGATCGAAAGCGAGAAGCACTATCGGGACTCGTTTTTAGCCGCCTCCGATGAGGGTGGGCACGGCATGGCCGTCGATGTGTATCAGCGGGTTTGCGGCAGTCCGTGGGATGTCATCACGAAAACCATTCGCTCTGAATATGGCGAAGATTTTCCAATGGATAATTTTCGCGATGCGTGGCTTCGGCACCTGGCAATCCAGATGGCGGATGGTGTGGCGCTAAAAGACGGCGTCCTCGAAATCCTCGATCTGCTGGATGAACTGCACATACCACGGGCTATTGCCACCTCATCCGGCCATGAGTCCGTCAACCGCCACTTGGGGCCATTCGATCTGACCCGACGCTTCGATCATATACTGGCGCGTGGAGACTATGCCGAGCCGAAGCCGTCTCCCCATCCCTATCTCAGCGCCGCCAAACGCCTGGGGTTTTCGCCACAGGACTGTCTTTCGCTTGAAGATTCCTATCACGGCGTCCAGTCCGCATGGAGCGCCGGAACACAGACAATTATGGTTCCGGACGTCGCACCAGCAACGGATGCGATGCGGGAAAAATGCGTGGCGATCTGCGACAACCTCTTCGAGGTCGCGGGACTTCTGAAATCCGCGGAGGCTAAATAGCCGGTTCGAAGCGCCATTTTCGTTGGATGGATGCCTCCAGATCAAGCCCGCTATTATGGGCGAGAAGCAAGACGTGACCGAGAAGGTCTGCGGTTTCATCCGATAGATCCTGACGCATTTCCTCTGCGGTCTTGCCTTTACGGCGTCCACGTCCGCTCAGCCGGTTCCACGCTTGCGTCACCTCGCCGACCTCCTCCTGAAGCTTGAGAAGATACCAGTCGGGATCTCGCTCGATACCATTGGCGAGCGCATATTTTTGCGAGGCGAGTTCGAATTGCTGCATGAGTTGAGAAAGCATATGTTCTTCCTTTGTTCATGCGCAATGTTGATCATATTTTCGATGGGGTGTCGATACCGATAATGCGGCGCGGCGTTTCGGCCGCGTCGCATTATTTTGTGTGTTCAAGGGTACATCCGTACCTTGGACCACTCACCTTCCGGCGTTTCGCGGCGAAACTCGACGCGGTCGTGCAGGCGGAACTTGCCGTCCTGCCAGAACTCGATGGTCAAAGGCTGAATGCGGAAACCAGACCAGTGCGGGGGGCGGGGAATATCGCCTATCGCGTATTTTGCGGTGTAGGTCGCGACGGCTTTTTCCAGCGCGAATCGGCTTTCCAGAGGACGGGACTGCTTGGATGCCCAAGCGCCGATGCGGCTGCCGCGTGGACGCGATGTGTAATATTCATCTGCCTCCTCGTCGCTGACAACCGCGACGGAACCACGAACCCGCACCTGCCGGCGCAGGCTTTTCCAGTGAAAACACATGGCGCCCTTCTGTTGACCCAACAGTTCCAACCCCTTGCGGCTTTCAAAGTTCGTGTAGAAAACAAAACCCCGTTCATCGGCATGTTTCAGCAGAACCATGCGAACGCTCGGCATGCCTTCTTCGTCCACCGAGGCGAGCGCCACGGCGTTTGGATCGTTGATTTCAGAGGCTGTTGCATCCCGCAACCAATCCGCAAAAAGTGCAAAAGGTTCATTTTCCTCTGTAAAGTCACTGGATGTTAACCGACTTTCCGACATATTGAATAAAATGCTCCTGAGCTGATTTGCGTACCAGAAATGTATTCTGGCCTAGAGATGGTGATCGTCATAGCAAAGTCGAACAGTCGAACAAAGAGCTTCTTGTCTTCAGTCGTGGATGTTTCCGCCGCTGCTTGCATGCTCGTCATATTGACCGGTTGCGTCAGTCTGGATTTGTTTGGTGGCGAAAAGGTCGACAAATCCCTGTCCACCGCTTCCGTCCCCAACCAACAGACGACCCAGACACTTTCAGATGATGCGACCATCCGCAACGCCGTCACCTCTGCCGATCTTGCCAAGATTTCGGATTCTCCCCTTCCATGGGCCAACGCAGCAACGGGAAGTGCTGGCGTTGTAACCGCCATTCGCGAAGACAGAAACACCGGTTTCGTCTGCCGCAACTTCAATACCACACGCCATTCCTTTGAAGGTGTTGCCAGCTACAGCGGGCAAGCTTGCCTTTCCGAGACAGGCGAATGGTTGATGACCAGCTTCAGCCAGAAATAAAACATTTACCCTGTCTATCATTACAGGCCCGGCGACCGGCCAAGTCACGTCCCTGTAAAGGTCTGATTAGCAAGTTCTTGCGACAGTCAAATCCGATTTCAAACTGAACGATGCAACGCAAAGTCTGTGTGCACGTTCAAGACGGGTGGTCTTCATGTTGCAGGCTTTTCATGACGAAAAAATACGGCCTGCACCGGTTGGGGTGATTGGTGGTTCGGATGCGTGATCCTTACTCTATTCTGGGCGTTCAAAGAGATGCCGGATCAGATGAAATAAAAGCAGCCTGGCGCTCGCAAGCGAAAGCCGTGCATCCCGATCACAACCAGACAGATCCGGACGCAACCGCACGTTTTGCAGAAATCGGCCAAGCCTATGATCTCTTGAAGGACCCCCAAAAGCGCGGCCTGTACGATCAGGCCCGGCGCGTGGCAGAAACCAAAAAGCGCGACCAGACCATCATGCAGCAGCGCGCTGCCGCCAGAGAAGCCGCACAACGCGCCAAAGCTGCCGAAAAGCTGATGGAAGAGCTTGAGAAGGCGCAGGCTCGAACCAGCAAAGCAGACCCAAACACTGACAACGCGAAGCCGGAATCAGCCGAGGACATGCTGGAGCGTATTTTCGGCGCCGACGCAAAGGCGAAGGTAGCTTCCACAAAACCTGAGAGCAATTCCGAAGATCCGAACATGTCAACCGAAGAGCGTGCTGCTGCGCAAACCGAGAAGATGGAAGCACGTGCAGCGCAGGCCAGCAGCTTTTTCAGCGCCCTTATGCGCCGCATTCGCGGCACCACTACAGTACCCGAAAAGGCGCCCGATATCACTGCCGAGGCCATCGTAACCGTTTCCGATCTCATCGAGCAGAAATGGGTGACGGTCGGCATGCCGGAAGATCGTGAAGTCCGCTTTCAGCTGGAACCCGGCATGACGGACGGTCATGTCGTTCGCCTGAAAGGGCAAGGCTTGAAACTACCCGAATCGGCACGCGGCGATCTGGTGGTAACGCTTTTGGCTTCGCGCAATGATACATTCTCGATCAGGAATTTCGACATCCACACAACGTTCCCGATCTCACTGGCGGACGCTGTTCTCGGTTGTGAAGCTACGGTTCAGTCTCCCCATGGCGAGCTGAAAGTGACCGTTCCGGCATGGTCTGGTTCTGATCGCGCGATCCACGTCGAAGGCAAAGGGTTGAAGGACGGATCAGGCGGCTACGGTGATTTCGTTGTAGAACTTCGCATCATTCTGCTGGAGTCGCCGGACGCAAAAGTCATGGATCTCATGCGCCATATGCGCGAAGGGCTCTATCTGTAGAGCGCATTCAGCGTTTTTTGACCTTGTTGCTCACGAAAGGCGTGAACAACGCACCCATTGTTACGTTCCCTAACATGAGATGATCCAGCCCTGCTTGAACAGGCGTTCTGCCTATGCCATAGGCAAGTTCGATTTAAGAATAGGGAGCACAGAATGGCTCAGACATCTGGCCTCATGGCTGGCAAGCGTGGCCTCATCATGGGCATCGCAAACAATCGTTCCATCGCATGGGGCATTGCAAAGGCCTGCGCCGATGCCGGTGCTGAACTCGCTTTCACCTGGCAGGGTGATGCGCTGAAGAAGCGTGTAGAGCCATTGGCCAAGGAACTTGGCGCGTTTATGGCTGGACATTGCGACGTGACTGACCTTGGAACGATCGATGGCGTTTTCACCAACATCGAAGCGCATTGGGGCAAGATCGATTTCGTCGTTCACGCCATCGCCTTTTCCGACAAGGATGAGTTGACCGGCCGTTACCTCGATACCAGCCGCGACAACTTCAATCGCACTATGGATATCTCGGTTTATTCTCTGGCTGCGGTTGCAAAACGCGCCGAACCGGTAATGAACGATGGCGGCGCACTTTTGACGCTGACCTATTACGGCGCTGAAAAAGTCATGCCGAACTACAATGTCATGGGTGTTGCAAAGGCTGCTCTGGAAGCCAGCGTACGCTACCTGGCCGTAGACCTCGGCAATCGTGGCATTCGCGTCAATGCTGTTTCGGCAGGCCCGATCAAAACGCTGGCTGCCTCAGGCATCGGTGATTTCCGCTATATTCTCAAGTGGAACGAATATAACGCACCGCTCAAGCGCACCGTTTCCATCGAAGAAGTCGGCAAGTCCGCCCTCTACCTGCTTTCCGATCTGTCAACGGGCGTTACGGGTGAAATTCACCACGTCGATTCCGGTTACCATACGATTGGCATGAAGGCGGTGGACGCCCCTGATATCTCCGTTGTAAAAGACTGAATGACAGATATCTCGCGCAAACGTGTACAGTCGTTTTGCGCGGGATATGCAATGAAAAGCGACATGCAGCGCTTCGGCGCATCGTCGAAAGACCAAGACAGGGGTTGAGTATTGCTGGTCTATGTTATCCGTCACGGACAGACAGACTGGAATGCAATCCGCAGACTGCAAGGTCAAAAGGATATTCCCCTCAACGACTTCGGTCGTTCGCAAGCCACTGAAAACGGCAAGACCCTTTCCCGCATCCTTGGCAAGACCGTCAACGATTTCGATTATGTCGCCAGTCCATTGGGCCGCACACGCGAAACGATGGAACTGCTGCGCGGGGCTATGGGACTGGACCCGACAGCCTACCGCACGGATGAGCGTCTTGTGGAGATTTCCTTCGGTGACTGGGAGGGCCAAACCCTTCCCGAACTGAAGATCACCGAACCCGAGAAAGTAAAAGCCCGCAAAGCCGCAAAATGGGATTTCATCCCGCCGGGGCAGGATGCTGAAAGCTACGAAATTCTCTCGTGGCGTATCGGTGCCTGGCTGTCTTCGGTTGATCGTCAGACGGTCTGCGTTTGCCATGGCGGCGTGATACGTTCGATGTTTCGCCTCGTATCCGGCATTGAGAAAGACATCGCCGCGGAAATTCCAATTCCACAGGACCGTATTTTAAAAGTGGAAACGGAACGGGGTATTGCCGAGTGGATCGACGCCGCTGCGTGATCGCTACTGGATGACCTCGAGGTCATCAACCACGCGCTTGCCATCGACTTCAGTGTAGAACACCACAACCTTCACACCCGCCTGCAAGCCATCGAAGTTGAATTCTTCCGGCACCTTGTAACTCTTGCCGTCCTCGAGCGTGATCGTCAGCCCTTTGACGTCAACCTTGCTGATCGTCGATTCCACATCCACGCTCTGCGCGAACGCATTGAAGGGAGCAAACAGACCGGCTGTGGCCAAAAGTGCGGCAATCATCAAACGCATCGCTATGGCTTTCTTAAAGGTGCTGAAAAACTTCATATGCGACAAGATTTGCCTCCCGAATGTGGCGGAATTCGCCCGCAAGCATGACATTTTCAATCCAATTGATGAACGGATTTTAACCTTTAATCAAGCCTTTAGAGAGCTCACCCCTTTTGATCGCCTCATCCGCATCAACGTTGCTTTAGAGTGATTTAAAATGAGAACTGTAGTCTTCGATTCAGATTATATTGTATTTTAGGCTGTATAGCAGAGAAAAATGCGATACTGCCAAAGGATAAATTGAGTGACTGCTTGGGCCGATATCGGGGGACGCCTTAACGAAATCGTCAGACGCAGGATCGTCGCCGCCCTGTTGGCGATGGCAATGGCTGGCATGATGCTTGGCGCGTTCAACCTCATCGACCACCGGGGCGCGGCGTCGCTTCGCGAAGACCTGGAAACGCACACCCGATATGCGCTCGATGTTCTGCACGACAGCCTTGTCATGCGTTTGAACAACGATGTCTCCACACTGACATCTCTTGGGCACTACGCGACACTGACCCCGGGCGAAACCTCGGCGGGACTGGACAAAATCGCCGACTACCAGTTGCAGCAATCCCATCATTTCATCGCCATCGGGTTCGCACGCGATTTTCACCTGGAAAAACTCTACACGTCGCAATCTGTACCCGATTTTCCCCGAGACCAGATAGGAACGATGCTGAGGGACCGGCTGGCAAAACTTGCAGCCCTTCCGCCACAGGATCGCCTGCCGGAAACGCAAGTCTTCGAGCCTGCTGCAGGCGGCACCATCATGGTGATCGTGACCGTTCCTCCAGCTTCGTCGGTCGGCGCCGAGAAAGACGATCTGGTCTTGGCCGTCGTCGATCGCAGAAAACTTTTCGAGACAATCGGCCACGACACCACGACGCCGCTCGATGCCAGTTCCGGCCAGATCAGGTTCGAAATCCGCGACACGCTGACGAATGAAGTGGTGGGCAGCGTGCTGGAACCATTGCACGAGGATCCCGTCATCAGGGCGGTGGATTTGCCCGGATCGCGGTGGGAAATAAGCGCCACACCTGTTTCTGGCTGGGATGCGGTCAAGCCCTATTACAAATCTCTGCGAACGACCCTTGCCATCGCAGCGATCTCCATGCTTCTGCCCATTCTCGTGGCGGGACTGCTTCTCTCCGAGAGAAATCGCAACATAAAAACACTTCGTCTACGCGAGACGAAACTTCTCGAGCTTTCCCAGCGCTTCAGGCTGGCGATGGACTCCTCCAGCATCGGCATCTGGGAAATAGAAAACGATACATCACGCTGCTACCTGGACGAACGCGCAGCCGGTCTGCATGGCTTCCCTATGTTGGAACGGCGTCTGCTCCTGACCGAGTGGTTGACGGCACTCGTGATCGAGGACCGCTCGAAAGCGGCAAGGTTTTTCTTCAACTGCTCATCCAATCAGCAGACCTCGTCAGAGGTCTACAGGGTTCCGCTCCCGGGCGGAGCCACTCGTTACCTGCGTTCTGCCGGCTCCAGCTACATCAAACCGGACGGATCATATCAGACGACCGGTATTTTGTGGGACGTCACATCAGACATGATCATGGCGCAAAAGCTGCGCGAAGCGAAAGATAACAGCGATATCAAGAACGCCGAACTCGAACTGGCTCTCCACGAGCTATCGAGCCGTGAACATGAGCTGGAGGAACTGTCGGGACGCCTAACGCTTGCGCTGGACTCCTACAATTGCGGCATTTGGGAAGCGACCCACGACTATTCCAACGCGATCTGGAACGAGCGTATGTGCGAGCTCCACGGCTTGCCACCCGAGGCGGGCAGGCATGTGACGAAGGACGACTATCTGGCCTGTCTCCACCCTGATGAACGATCCATGGTTTTCGGTGGCGTGTCCAAAGATAGCGAAAGTCCAGATCGCATCTCGACCAAACGCATCATATTGCCGGACGGCAGCCTTCGATATGTCAGGGCAGTCGGGCGGCTTAACAGCAGCCGCGACGGCACCAGAAAGGTCGTCGGCATCGCCTTCGATGTTACCGCAGACGTCCTGCTCTCGGAACAACTCAACTCCGCCAAAGACGAAGCGGAAGCCAGAAACGCAGAACTTGAACAGGCGAAAACCCGCATCGAGCATAATGCTCTCCATGACCCACTCACCGGGCTTGCGAACCGCCGCAAGCTTGACCAGCATCTGGATGCCCTGTCATCGCCCTCTTCCGGAGAGCGCAAACGCTTTGCCATTCTCCATCTGGATCTCGACCGCTTCAAGCAGATCAACGACACGCTCGGTCATGCCGCTGGCGATGCAGTTCTCATCCACGCGGCGAAAACACTGGTCCGCAACGTGCGCGAGGGCGATATCGTCGCGCGCATAGGCGGTGACGAGTTCGTGATCCTCCTCTCCCAGTTGGGCGAAAAGGACAACGTCAAATCGATAGCGACGAAAATTATCTCGGCCTTCAGCTACCCCTTCGATTTTGAAGGTTTTACCTGCCGCTGCGGCGTTTCGATCGGTATTGCATTTGCAGAATCCGGTTCTGCGGATGCGCGCCGCACGTTGATCAACGCCGATCTTGCACTCTACCGCGCCAAGGCAACCGGGCGAAACCGCTTCGAGTTCTTCACCCAGAACCTTCAGGCTGAAATCGTCAATCACAAACGAACGGCAGACGAAATTCTGGCTGGACTGGAGAGAGGCGAATTCGAAGCCTGGTACCAGCCGCAGTTTTGCGCCAACACACACGCACTGACCGGTGTGGAAGCGCTTGTCCGCTGGCGCCATCCCGCCAAAGGCATTCTGACCCCGGACAAGTTCCTGAAAATTGCAGAAGAGCTGAACGTCGTGTCCACGATAGATCAGATCGTTCTGCAACACGCCCTGCAAGACAAGGAAATCTGGCGTCTGAGGGGCATTGATGTACCTCGCATATCCGTCAATGTCTCGGTTCGCCGCCTGCATGACGACCACCTGATCGACAGTCTCAAGGAGCTTGCCATCAAACCCGGCGAGATCACATTCGAGCTGGTCGAGTCCATTTTCCTCGATGAAAACGAAGATATTGCAACGAGCAATATCGAGCGCATCAAAGCTCTGGGAATCGACATCGAAATCGATGACTTCGGCACGGGTCATACGTCGATCATCAGCCTGTTGCGCCTCAAGCCCAAGCGTCTGAAGATCGACAGGCAGCTGGTCATGCCCATCATCGCGTCCCCGCAGGAACGGTCACTCGTCCGCTCCATCGTCGATATTGCCCGCTCGCTGGGTGTCGAAACCATCGCGGAAGGTGTGGAAACGCACGATCACGCCGTTTTATTGCGACAGATGGGTTGCGATATGCTGCAAGGATACGCTTTCTCCAAGCCGCTTCCGCCGGAAGAGTTCTCGGCTTTCGCGACCGCCAAGGAATGGCGCATGGTTTCGTGAAACGCGCCATTTCATGTTTCAAGGGAACGGAAATGGCAAAAGAAAGCCTTTTGCCTTCTCTGTTTTTTACACTATGAAAAGTCCGCCTCTTTTTAGAAATGCGTTCCGCATGCGGAATGCCACTGCCTCGGTCTGATCACATGTCGCATAATACCTTCGGTTATCTCTTCCGTGTTTCCACCTGGGGTGAAAGCCATGGTCCGGCGCTTGGTTGCGTCATCGACGGTTGCCCTCCCGGCATCCGCTTCACGCTCGCGGAAGTTCAGCAGTGGATGGACAAGCGCAAACCCGGCCAGAGCCGCTTTGTAACCCAGCGCCGCGAAGACGACATCGTCAAGGTTCTCTCCGGCGTGATGTTGGATGAAGACGGTGAGACGATGATCACCACCGGAACGCCGGTGTCGATGATGATCGAAAACACCGACCAGCGTTCCAAGGATTACGGCGAGATCGCCAAAAGTTTCCGGCCTGGCCACGCCGACTTCACCTATGATCTGAAATACGGAATTCGCGATTATCGTGGTGGCGGTCGCTCGTCTGCGCGTGAGACGGCAGCGCGTGTTGCAGCCGGTGCGCTGGCCCGCAAAGTGGTGCCGAGTCTCGATGTTCGCGGCGCGTTGGTGCAGATCGGCAAGCACAAGATCAACCGCGCCAACTGGGACTGGAACCAGGTCGATCAGAACCCCTTCTTTTGCCCGGATGCCGCAATGGTTCCTGTCTGGGAGGAGTATCTGGACGGCATCCGCAAGGCTGGCTCTTCGATCGGTGCTGTCGTTGAAGTTGTGGCCGAAGGCGTGCCTGCCGGTATTGGCGCACCCATCTATGCCAAACTCGATCAGGACATCGCCTCCAACCTCATGTCGATCAACGCCGTCAAAGGCGTGGAAATCGGTGAAGGTTTTGCCGCGGCCGAACTGACGGGCGAAGAAAACGCCGACGAAATGCGGATGGGCAATGACGGCAAGCCACTTTTCCTTTCCAATCATTCCGGCGGCATTCTGGGCGGTATCGCGACTGGCCAGCCCATTGTTGCGCGCTTTGCGATCAAGCCGACCTCGTCCATTCTGACGGAACGACAATCCATCGATACCGATGGCAATAATGTCGATGTCCGCACCAAGGGTCGCCACGACCCCTGCGTGGGCATCCGCGCCGTGCCGATTGGCGAGGCGATGGTGGCATGCACGGTTGCCGACCATTATCTGAGAGACCGCGGCCAGACCGGCCGCCTGAAATAGGAACATGAGCCACCATGACATATGATCAGAAGCGTGTCGTTGAAGCTATTCGTGCCTTCGAGGCCGGTGAGATTGTTGTCGTCATGGATGATGACGACCGCGAAAACGAGGGCGACCTCATCGTTGCCGCCGTGCATTGCACGCCTGAACAGATGGCCTTCATCGTGCGCCACACCTCCGGCATCGTTTGCGCCCCCATGCCGAAAGAAGAGGCGAAACGCCTCAACCTCAACGCCATGGTCGCGGAAAACGACAGCGCCCACACCACTGCCTTTACCGTTTCGGTAGACTTCAAACACGGCACAACGACTGGCATTTCCGCGAGCGACCGCAACGTGACGGTTCGCAATCTGGCCAATCCCAACGCGGGCGCTGCCGATTTTACCCGCCCCGGCCACATATTCCCGCTGGTCTCGCGCGAAGGCGGCGTGTTGATGCGCTCTGGACATACCGAAGCGGCTGTCGATTTGTGCAAGCTGGCTGGCCTGCCACCAATCGGCGTCATCAGCGAGTTGGTAAATGACGACGGCACCGTCATGCGCGGGCCGCAGGTTTCGGCCTTTGCCGAGACGCACGGCATGAAACAGGTTTCGGTGGCCGATCTCATCGCCTATCGACAGCGCAAGGAAACGCTGGTCGAGAAGGAAAGCGAGTTCACGCTCGATACGCCATTCGGACCTGCAAAGGCACAAACCTATTCCCTGCCCTGGGACCCGATGGAGCACATGGCGGTCATTTTCGGCGATATCCGTGATGGCGTCGATATTCCCGTGCGCTTGCACCCGGAAAACGTGGCCGACGACGTCTTCGGCAAAAAGCAGCCCGTGCAGCACTACATGGAAAAGATCGCCGCCGAAGGCCGAGGTGTCATCATCTATCTGCGTGAAGGTTCCGTCGGCGTCGGACAGGTCGCCGGACGCCGCAAGTCCCGTGACCCGGAAGAAGCGCATGCTCAAGCTCGCTCCCGCGATGACGAATGGCTGGAAATCGGCCTTGGCGCGCAGATCCTCAAGGAACTCGGCATCAGCTCGATCAAGCTTCTCACCACGCGCGAGCGCCACTATGTCGGCCTCGAAGGTTTTGGTATCAAGATCAGCTCGACCGATATTGGGTAATCGAACATTTGCGGCAGTCGGATTTCCTGATCCGGCTGCCGGTTCCCCTCTCGATCAGCCTTTCGCAGTTCGGACCAACCAGTCGCGCACGGTCTGTTCCTCTGCGTCGCTCAGGCCTTCCAGCATGTCATTCTCAATCGCATAAACCCGCTGCTTGGCGAGAGTGAGCACGGTCAGACCGTTCTCCGTCAACACGATGTGGCGAATACGGCCATGAACGGCATGATCCTGTCGCACCACCAATCCAGCCTTGAGTAGATTGGCGACAATGACACTCATGGTCTGCGGCGTCAGAAGAGCTAGACGAGCAAGATCGGCATTGGAGTGGCCAGGATAGCTGGCAAGCATGGTCAGCACTGAAAACTGTGGCAGTGTCAGAGCGACATCAGCTAGAGCCTGTTCGGCTTGAACACGATAGGCATGGGCCGCCTGCCGAAGAAGATAGCCTAGATAACCGTCGCTACCGCGCTTTCCATCGCCGGGCTGCGGCAAATCCGGTTGAAAGGTTTTTCGACTCATTGTAAGAACTCTTATATGTTATCAGCACTCTTACAATACAGACAATCGAGAGGAAATCCACCATGACCGCCCCGCGCCATTCCGCTCCGTTTAACTATGAAACATTTCAAAAAACCGCTCCAAGCGCCGTTGCAGCGCTCGCCGCGCTTGGGAAGGCTATTGATGATAGCGGACTGGAAAAAGAACTGACAGAACTGGTCAAGCTGCGCGTTTCCCAGATCAACGGCTGCGCTTTCTGCACCCAGCTTCATCTGAACGTAGCGCGAAAGATAGGTGTCGCCGCCAGCAAACTCGACCTGCTGGCCGTGTGGCGCGATGCCGGTCTGTTCTCGGTCCGTGAAAGAGCAGCGCTCGCTTGGGCCGAATATCTGGCGCGGATGGATGCAAAACCCATTCCACAGGACGCCTATGCCGAGCTTTGTACCGTCTTCAGCGACGCCGAAACGACCCATCTGACGGTCGCCATTGGTCAGATCAGCGCCTGGAACAGGATTGCCGGGGCCCTCCGTTTTGCGCCGCCGGTGCCCAAAGGCGGAAGCTGACCGATATCACTCCAACCAGCCATCCAGATACCGCACGCTCTCCACACCCGTAAACTTAGCCAGCCGGTTCAGCTCCGCGTCCAGCTTGGCAAGACGACCTGAAGACGGACGCACACCTTTTTCGAGCCAGAGGCGCCTTACATCCAGCGTTCCGCCTTTGCGCTCCGCTTTCATATCCATCCGACCGATCAACCTGTCCCCTTCGAGAAGCGGGAAGACGTAATAGCCGTATTGCCGTTTCGGCTCCGGCACGAAGACTTCTATGCGGTAGTAGAAACCGAACAGCCGCTCGGTTCGGGCGCGGTTGCGCAGCAGCGGATCGAACGGGCTGAGGACGCGGATGCGGTTGGGCGGCGCGATCTCTGCTTCGGCATCAACGGCAAATCCTTCGAAAGCATAGGATATGCGGTCTTTGCCGCCATCTGAGGACGCCAGAGAAACCTCGCACAATTCTTCACGATGGGTTGCGATCCATTGCCTCGCTTCCTGCGGCGAGATGATATCGAAGAAGGCTGAGATTTCTCCTGATGTCGCAAAGCCCAGCCGCGCCAGCGCTTGGCGGCAGGCCCAGTCCACGAACTCGTCATGGTGGACCTCTTTATCGTGATGTTCAGCCGGAATGACGCGTTCTGCGAGATCGTAGACCTTCTGAAAATTCACCCGGCCAGCCACGGCCAGTTTACCGGTATGCCAGAGATATTCGAGCGCGGTCTTGGACGGGTGCCAGTTCCACCAGCCACCGGATTGATGGCCCTCGGCTTTCATATCCCGTGACATGACAGGACCATTTTCAGCAATGCGGCGATAGGTTTCCTCGAAGGCCGCATCGAACCCCTCCCCTTGCCACCTGCGCCAGCGTTCCAGAATAACTGGCTCCCGACGGCGGAAGCGATGTTTCCAGTAGGGGTAGAAGGCCGAAGGCAGGATAGAGGCATCATGCGTCCAGTGTTCGAACAGCGCCCTATCCTTCTCCAACAGGTCTGTAAGATGCTGACGTTTGTAGGTCTGGTTGCGGGAAAAGATGATCTGGTGGTGCGCCCGCTCCACCGTTGCAATGCTGTCCAACTGCACGAAGCCGAGGTTCGTGATCAAGTTCAGCAGATCGGCTTTGCTCATGGCACAACTGGGCGATGCGGAAAGCCCCTGTCGCGCCAGAAAAATACGTCGTGCTGCTTCGTTGGAAATCAGAATCGCCATGGCAAAAGCCTAGGGTTGCGGGACTGAAAAATCAATGTTCTTTTTTTGTTCCTTATTTCGTTTACCCTCCCCTGCGTTTATAGAACGGTAAGCGCATTTTGGGGACCGGCAGTTGGATATTCGTTTTCACGAGGCAGGCGTGGCGTTTGAAGGCAGAGCGGCTGTCGAACCGCTGTCGCTTGTGCTGACCGAAAGTCGCATCGGCATCATCGGCCTCAACGGTTCAGGCAAAACTACATTTGCGCGGATGATCAACGGCCTGACCAAGCCCACCAGCGGCCATGTAACTGTCAATGGGCTGGATACGATCAAGGACGGGCCAGCCGTTCTCAAGGATGTCGGCTTCATTTTCCAGAACCCGCAGAACCAGATCATCTTGCCTATCATTCGCGATGACATCGCCTTTGGCCTGAAAAACAAGGGGCTGAACACGTCGGCCATCGATGCGGCGGTAGACGCCACCTTGCTGCGTTTCGATATCAAACATCTGGCAAAGCGCCGCGCACATGAGCTTTCCGGTGGGGAACTGCAGCTATCGGCCTTGGCCGCGCTGGCTATCACCAGCCCGAAAATCCTCATTATGGACGAGCCGACCAACCAGTTGGACCTGAAGAACCGCGCTTTGGTGGAGCGAACCATGGCCGCCCTAGAGGAGGATTTGATCGTCATTACCCACGATCTGCCGCTGCTGGAGAGTTTTGACCGCGTGCTTCTGTTCCATGGCAACAGGCTTCACGCCGATGCATCGCCCACTGACGCCATTCGTCTTTACCGCGAATTGGCGCTGACATGAAAAGCCTTCACGTCGAAGGAACAGGCAGGCTCTATCGGCTTTCGCCGCGCATCAAACTTGCGGGCCTTGCGCTCTTCAGCATCGCTCTATTCCTCACCCGCGATCCGCTCATCCTGTCAGCAGCCGTTGCCTTGGCGGGGCTTGTACTGTGGCAAGCGCATCTGGGCTTTGGCGAAGCTGTGGCGCGCCTGCGTCCTGTTTTGCTGACCATCGCCATCATCGCCGTTTTCAGTTTCCTGCTGATCTCGGCGCTGGATGCGACGATTGCCCTGTTTCGGTTGACGGCGCTAACGCTGCTAGCAACGGCTATAACGGCAAGCGTCAGCATTTCGCAGTTCATGGATGAGATCGCATTTGCGCTTCGCCCCCTGGAAAAAATGGGGCTCGCAAATGCTGCCGATGTTGGCCTCGCGGTTGGCCTCGTCGTTCGTTTTGTGCCAGAGGTCATCAATCGTTTCGAGACGTTGCAGGATGCGCATCGCGCTCGCGGGATGAGGGTACGGCCATATACTATTCTGGTGCCGCTCATCATTATGACGTTGAAGGATGCTGATGCCATTGCCGACGCCATTGACGCGCGCGGCTTCAGAGGCCAAACCTCGTCTCCGGATATTTAGAGGGAAACCATTGCATGAAGACCCGTGACCTCGTTCTGATTTCGCTGTTTTCAGCCATCATCATCGCGCTTGGCCTGTTGCCACCAATACCACTAGGTTTCATTCCCGTGCCGATCACAGCCCAATCGCTCGGCGTAATGTTGGCCGGTGTGGTGCTGGGCGCAAAGCGTGGCACGCTGGCAGTGCTGCTCACCATCCTTATCGCCGCTATCGGCCTGCCGGTGCTGTCGGGCGGTCGCGGTGGCCTTTCCATTTTTTACACTCCGACGACCGGCTTTCTGATCGGCTGGATCGCTGCGGCCTTCACCACCGGATATCTGTCTGAGCGTCTGGTCAACAGAGATCAATCCAGCCTCGTACAAGTCGGCAGCTTCTTTCTGGCCAGTGTTGCCGGTGGCGTAATCGTCCTTTACGCATTCGGCATCACCTATCTCGGTTTTGCAGCGGGTATCGGTTTCAACAAGGCCTTCCTTGGCTCCATGGCCTTCATTCCAGGTGACGTCGTCAAGGCCGTTCTTGCAGCATTGGCTGGCCGCGCTGTCATAGCCGGATATCCACTTTTGCCGCAACGCGCATAACGCTGCCAACTGCCCAAGTTCAGGAGTCACCGCCATGGCCACACGGCTTTACGAGCACCCGATATTCCTGGAACACATAACGCCTGCAGGGCACCCGGAGCGACCGGACCGGTTGCGCTCGCTCAACATCGCGCTGGAGCATCCGAATTTCGAGCGGCTGGAGCGGAAAGAAGCACCGCAGGCAAATGAAGATGCTGTGTTGCTGGCGCACCCGGAGAGTCATCTGATTTCGATCATGCGGCAAATTCCCGAGGACGACGGCGAGATCAACCGCATCGAAGCCGACACCTATGCCTCACCCAAAAGCCTGCAAGCGGCGCTGACCGGCATCGGCGCTGCCATGGCGGCGGTGGATGACGTGTTTTCCGGTGCGGCCGATAACGTCTTCGTCGCCAGCCGCCCGCCCGGCCATCATGCAGAGACCGAGAAGGCCATGGGTTTCTGCCTGTTCAACAATGCCGCCATCGCCGCACGCCATGCGCAGAAGGTGCATGGCGCAGAACGTGTCGCCATCGTTGATTGGGATGTCCACCACGGCAATGGTACGCAGGATATTTTCTGGAACGACACATCTGTTCTGTTCTGCTCCACCCACCAAATGCCGCTTTACCCGTGGAGTGGTGATAAAAAAGAGACCGGCATCAAAAACAATGTTGTCAACGCGCCGCTTTCGCCCAATACCGGTAGCGACCACTTTCGCGAAGCGTTCAAATCGCGCGTGCTGCCTGCGCTGTCAGATTTTTCCCCGGATATCATTATTATCTCCGCAGGCTTTGATGCGCACCACCGCGATCCACTGGCGCAGATCAATCTGGTGGGCGATGATTTCGATTGGGCAACGGGGCGAATTCTGGAGATGGCCGACAAATTCGCCGCGAACCGGGTCGTCAGCCTGCTTGAAGGTGGCTATGATCTGGAAGGGTTGGCGGAATCGGCAGCCATGCATATTTTGAGAATGATGAAGGGTTGAACATGACGGAAAATGCCAACACAGCCGATGTCAGCGGTTATTCTTTCGAAAAGGCTGTCGCCGAGCTGGAAAGCATTGTCGCCCGTCTGGAGCGCGGCGACGTAGCGCTGGACGAATCCATCGCCATTTACGAGCGCGGCGAAGCCCTGAAAAAACATTGCGAAACCCTGCTGACGGCTGCTGAAAAGCGCATCGAGAAAATTCGTCTGGACCGTGCGGGCAAGCCGGTGGGCGTGGAGCCACTGGACGGCGAGTAAGCTCGCTGGCCCCTGCCCTTCCATGTGGCTGCGGCACTAGAACAAACCGTTTATTATTGCTTCCTCACGAACGCTGCGGATCATGGTAATATGCGGGCTCATCGCAGGAGATTACCATGTCGTTTTTTCCCGGAAATGATCCCGCCGTAGGCGATGCCTTCGCCTGTGATGCCATCGAGAACCTTATCATCCCGCGTTCGAGCGATATTGGCGGTTTTGCGGTAAGACGAGCATTGCCCACACGAGACCGGCGACTTGTCGGTCCGTTCATTTTTTTCGACCGCATGGGCCCTGCCATTCTCAAGGCCGGGGAAGCACTGGATGTGAAACCGCATCCACATATCGGGCTGTCTACAGTCACTTATCTGTTCGATGGCGAAATCAAGCACCGCGACAGCCTCGGCACCGAACTTACCATCCGGCCGGGCGATATCAACCTGATGACAGCGGGGCGCGGCATCGTCCATTCGGAACGAACGCCGGAAAACCTGCGCGGTCATCCGCTTTCCATGTCGGGCCTGCAAACATGGCTTGCCTTGCCCGATAACAAGGAAGAGATCGCGCCGGATTTTTCACATACCGGGCGGGATGCCATGCCTGTCATCGATAAGACAGGTGCATCGGGCCGTGTCGTCATAGGCTCATTTGCGGGGATATCGTCTCCGGTCAAGACTCTTACCGATACACTCTATGTCGACCTGACGCTCGGTGCGGGCGTCAAATTTCCGTTCGCCGCCGATCATGAGGAACGGGCAATCTATATTCTCTCGGGTTGCCTTGAAGTGGCCGGCGATGTGTTTGCGGCTGATCAACTGATCGTGTTTCGCGCTGGTGACGATATAACCCTGAAAGGCGGCATAGCTGGCTGCCACATCATGATTTTTGGCGGCGCGGCACTCAATTCCAAGCGGTATATCTGGTGGAATTTCGTGTCGTCATCAAAAGAACGCATAGAAAAAGCCAAGGAAGAGTGGAGAACCGGACGCTTCGACATCGTCCCGGGGGATGAAGAGGAGTTTGTCCCTTTGCCGCAGGGTTGAAATTCGTTAAAACGAATTCAGTCTTGTCGAAGTCCAGCGTGCACACCATCTGGAGGCGCGGATCGAACATCAAAATACGAAGGCCGAACGATTGACCGGAATGCCAGAGACACCATTGCTTGACCGGGTGAAATTCCCATCCGATCTCAAGTCGATCGAGGATCGCGACCTGCCGCAGCTGGCAAGGGAATTGCGCGATGAGATGATCGACGCCGTGTCAACGACCGGCGGGCATCTGGGTGCAGGCCTCGGCGTGGTGGAACTGACGATTGCAATTCATAAGGTGTTCAACACACCCGAGGATCGGCTAATTTTCGATGTCGGTCATCAGTGCTATCCGCACAAGATCCTCACCGGTCGTCGCGATCGCATCCGCACTTTACGCCAAGAGGGTGGCCTTTCCGGCTTCACCCGCCGCGCGGAAAGCGAATATGACGATTTCGGTGCTGGTCACTCCTCCACCTCCATTTCCGCCGGTCTGGGCATGGCCGTGGCCGCCGAACTGGATGGCAGCGACCGCAAGGTGATTTCCGTCATCGGCGACGGCTCCATGTCGGCTGGCATGGCGTTCGAGGCGTTGAACAATGCCGGTGCGCTGGATGCGCGCCTGATCGTCATCCTCAACGATAACGACATGTCGATTGCGCCGCCGACGGGTGCCATGAGCGCCTATCTCGCGCGTCTGGCATCCGGTCGCACCTATATGGGCTTCCGCGATTTCGGCAAGAAGCTGACGGCCTATCTCGGCAAGACCATCGATCGTGCCATTACTCGCGCCGTGACCCATGCACGTGGCTATGTCACCGGTGGCACGCTGTTCGAGGAGCTTGGCTTTTATCATATTGGCCCCATAGACGGTCATTCGTTCGAGCATCTTTTGCCCGTGCTGCGCAATGTGCGCGACAACCAGAAAGGCCCGGTGCTGATCCATGTCGTGACGCAGAAGGGCAAGGGTTATGCGCCAGCCGAAGCCGCTGCCGACAAATATCATGGCGTCAACAAATTCGATGTGATCACCGGCGCGCAGGCGAAAGCCAAGCCGAATGCACCGAGCTATACCAGCGTCTTTGCCGAAGCGCTGATCCAGGAAGCGACGCTTGACGACAAGATTGTCGGCGTCAGCGCCGCCATGCCCAACGGCACGGGACTGGACAAGCTGGCAGAGCTTTTCCCCACACGCAGCTTCGATGTTGGAATTGCCGAACAGCATGCGGTGACCTTCGCGGCGGGCCTTGCTGCCGACGGCTACAAGCCGTTCTGCGCGCTCTATTCCACCTTTCTGCAACGCGGTTACGACCAGCTGGTGCATGATGTTGCCATTCAGAGCCTGCCTGTCCGCTTCCCGATAGATCGCGCCGGTTTCGTCGGCGCTGATGGACCCACCCATTCCGGCTCCTTCGACACGACCTTCCTTGCCACATTGCCGGGCATGGTGGTGATGGCCGCATCGGACGAAGCGGAGCTGAAACATATGGTGCGCACGGCAGCCACCTATGACGAAGGTCCCATTTCCTTTCGTTACCCACGCGGTGAAGGTGTCGGCATCGAAATGCCTGTGCGCGGCGAAATTCTGGAAATCGGCAAGGGTCGCATCGTCAAGGAGGGCACAAAAATCGCACTGCTGTCCTTTGGCACGCGCCTTGCGGAATGCTTGGCTGCTGCGGAAGATCTGGACGCGGCTGGACTTTCCACGACCGTTGCCGATGCGCGTTTTGCCAAGCCGCTGGACCTCGACCTCATTCGCCAGCTTGCCAGCCACCACGAGGTGCTCGTTACTATTGAAGAGGGCTCGGCGGGCGGTTTTGGCGCGCATGTGCTGCACTTCATGGCCAGTGCCGGTCTTCTCGATACCGGTCTGAAGGTCCGCACGCTTACGCTTCCCGACCAGTGGGTCGAGCAGGCCAAGCCTGAGATCATGTATGCCAACGCCGGGCTGGACCGGGCAGGCATCGTCTCCACCGTTTTCAATGCGCTGGGTCAGACGCAGGCTGGGCTTGGCGTGGCCGGTTAATTGTCTTTTTATGAAGTCTCTGGCTTCTTGCAAGACAACAAAAAACCCGCCGGAGCGATCCCGGCGGGTTTTGTCTGTCAGACTGTAACTGGTCTCAGAACTCTTCCCAATCCTGAGCAACCGGCTTGGCAGCGGCCTCGGTTTTTGGCGAAAAGGCTTTTGCCAGGCTCTGTCCAAGTGCACGCGCGGGTGACGAAACTGGACGCGCAGTGGGCTGCGCAATCTTTGCGGCCGGACGCGGTGCAGCAGAGTAGTTTGGCTTTGGTGCCGGTACGGACGCAGACCGCGGTACGCTATGCGGTGCGGGTCTGAATGCTGCGGCTGGGCGCGAACCATTGCCGAGATTGAACTGACCGATGAGTTCGTTCAGGCTTTCGGCTTCCCGTGCCAAGGCGTGGCTGGCGGCAGTCTGTTCTTCCACCATGGCGGCATTTTGCTGCGTGCCTTGGTCCATGGTGTTGACCGCCGTGTTGATTTCCTGCAGGCCGGTTGCCTGTTCGCGGGCAGCTGTGACGATGGTTGCGACGTGCGAGTTGATTTCCTCGACTTCGGTAATAATCGCCTGCAAGGCTTTGCCGGTTTCACCCACGAGGTTCACACCGTTTTCGACCTGCGTGCTGGATGCGCTGATCAACGCCTTGATTTCCTTGGCAGCATTGGCAGAGCGCTGTGCCAGTTCACGCACTTCCTGTGCCACAACTGCAAAGCCCTTGCCCGCTTCACCGGCGCGTGCCGCTTCAACGCCGGCATTCAGCGCCAGAAGGTTCGTCTGGAACGCGATGTCATCGATAACGCCGATGATATTGGTAATCTCACCGGACGACTTTTCGATTTCCTGCATGGCTGCCACAGCCTTGCGAACGACGATGCCAGAGTTTTCCGCGCCAGAGCGAGCGCGCTGAACCAGAGCGCTCGCCTCTTCAGCGCCCTTTGCACTGTCTCGGACAGTCGTCGTGACCTGCTCCAGCGCAGCGGCCGTCTCTTCGATGGATGCCGCCTGCTGTTCGGTGCGGCGGGAGAGATCGTCGGCGGATGACAGCATTTCGGAAGCACCAGCATTGATGGCAGATGCATTTTCACCCACGTTTCGAAGAGCCTCCTGAAGCTTGTCCAGCGAGGTGTTGAAGTTGATGCGCAAAGGCTCCATGGATTCTGCAAACGGCGTCTCGATGCGGTAGACCAGATTGCCATCGGCGAGAGACTGAAGGCCTTTCGCCAGTTCTTCACTGGCAAAAGTCTGCTCGGCGTCAGCCCGTGCCTTTTCCGTTTCGTTGCGGCGGCGGTCGGCTTCGGTCGAAGAACGCATGCGGTCGCTTTCATCTGCAAGGCGGGATTTTTCGATACTGGCTTCCTTGAAGACCAGAACGGCCTTGGCCATCTTGCCGACTTCATCGCCACGGTCGAGCGCAGGAACGTCCACAGTCGTATCGCCACCGGCAAGGCGGCCCATCGCATCCGTCATCCCGACGATCGGTGCCACGATGGCGCGCGACAAAGCCCAGATGAGCAGTACAGCGACAAGTCCAGCGGCAGCGCCGCCGCCCAGAAGTGCCAGTTCAAGATTACGGTGAGCGTTTTCCTGAATAGCAACCTGGACAGTTGAAGCCGCAGTCAACTGTTCCTTGATCTTTGCAGCGGCAGAACGAAAGCTGTCCAACTGACCCTTGGCCTGATTGCGACCAATTTCGATGATTTCCGAGATCGGTGCTTCTGTCGTCTTTCGGGCCGCCATTTGTGGCTGCCCGAGCTGTGTATAAAATACGGTTGCCGTCGCCTGCATGTCGTCGATGGATTTCAGGATTTCCGGCTGACCGACGGCCAGAGCGCGAGCCTCATCCAGTTTTTTCAGCATCAGCTCACGCTGGGCAAACACGTCATTATACGTGCTGTCACTGCGAAACAGCAGGTAGCCACGCTGATTGACCGCCTGCTCCAGCATCGCCGCCTTCGCGTCATCGACGTTCGAAATGATCTTAGCTGTGTTCGTCTGCTGCCCGGAAACTTTCTTGGCTTCTATCGTTTGCAGGAAAACAACCGCTGACGCCACCAGACATACCGCCATCAAGGCAACGAACGTGGCAACCAGCTTCAAGTTGATGGGTAGATTTTTCAAAGACATCGAGAGCTCTTTCGACACGCTTCAGGTGTGACCGATCGTAAAACGATCTGTGCTACCACTTACTGCATTGGGGAGGCCCGCCTTCATGGCGGCAATGTTGAGCCTTAACTCAGCTTTACGAGACCATGCCATCAAGCCGTTTATTTTCGCTTAAACGCGCGGAATGACCATAATGGATACACGTCGCTGAAATCACCGTTCATGCTCCACTCACGGGAGCAGCCTTACAAAACGCTTGCTTTCCGGGCTTTTGACAGTCATTGACACGGCCATGTCTAATTCATCTGAAAATCACCGGCTGGACCAGCTTCTGGTATCACGCGGCCTGTTCGCCAGCCGCTCCCGTGCGCGCGACGCTGTTGCGCGCGGCACCGTGCGCGTCAACGGCAAGGTCGTCACCAAACCCAGTCTGACATTTCCCGGAAATGTCGTCTTCGAGGTCAGCGATCCCGCGCAGGATTATGTCTCGCGCGCAGCCTTGAAGCTGGTTGCGGCGCTCGACCATTTTCAGGTTGACCCACGCAATCGCGAATGTCTGGACGTCGGCGCCTCGACGGGCGGCTTCACCGAAGTATTGCTGAAACGCGGCGCGTCCCACGTCACTTCCATTGATGTCGGCCATGGCCAGATTCACCCTCGCATCGAAAACGACAGGCGCGTCACCAGCATCGAAGGTTTCAACGCACGCTTTCTGACCAGCGACGATATCGACAATCGCCCGATCAGCTTCATCGTATCCGATGTGTCGTTCATCTCGCTCAAGCTGGCGCTGGCACCTGCCCTGCAACTGGCAGAGCCAAACGCACTGGCCGTATTGCTGGTAAAGCCACAATTCGAGGCTGGGCGGGACGCCATCAGCAAGGCAGGTCTCCTCAAGGAACCGGAAACTGCACCTGCGGTTGCCGCAGAGCTTGAGCGCTGGCTGGTGGAAGACATGGGCTGGATCAGCCTCGGCCTCATCCCCTCGCCGATCGCGGGCGGTGACGGAAACGAAGAGTTTCTTCTCGGAGGCCGGAAGCCATGACCGCCCAAACCGTCAAGATACAAAGCCTCGGGGCGCAGGGCGACGGCATCGTGCACTCTGCCGATGGTCCTGTCTTCGTGCCGTTCGCTTTGCCCGGAGAGACCGTGGCGATTGCCCGTGTCAAGGACCAGGGCACCATCATGTCGATTGCTGACCCGGCACCGGAGCGGCGCGCGCCAGCCTGCCGTCACTTCGGCCCGGATGGAAAGAACGGCACGTGCGGCAGTTGTTCGTTGCAGCACTTTGCCGATGAGCCCTATCACGTCTTTAAGCGCAGCCTTGTGGTTTCAGCACTAAAGTCCAAGGGACTGGATGTGGAAGTCGGCGCACTCGTGCAATGTCGTCCCGGCGAAAGACGCCGTGTCATCTTCACCGCCCGCAAGACCGAAAAAGGCCTGTTGCTGGGCTTCAGCCAGGCCAACAGCCATCACATCGTGGCTATCGAGGAATGTCCCGTCACGACCGATGGTATCGTATCCCGTCTGGATGCGATCCGCGCCATCGCTACGCCACTCGCCGCCAATGCCGAGCCGTTTCGTATCACCGTCATGGAGACGCTGTCCGGGCTTGATATTTCTTTCGAGGGCATAAAGTCTGCCGGTGACAAACAGAGACGGTCGGTTACGGAAATCGTGCTGTCGATGCGCGGTATCGCCCGCGTTTCACTCGCAGGTGAAATCCTGATCGAGCCGCAGAAACCTGTCATCGAATTTGACGGCGTCAATATCTCGCCGCCATCGGGCGGTTTTGCGCAGGCCACCAAGCAGGCCGAAGATGCCATGGCTGATCTGGTGCTGGGCCATGTTGGAAAATCAAAACGCATTGCGGACCTGTTCAGTGGGTCCGGGACATTTGCGCTGCGACTTGCACGCCTTGGTAAAGTGCATGCGGTGGAAACCGAAGAAAAAGCGCTGAAGGCGCTTGATCTGGCGGCCCGCAACACGCAGGGGCTCAAACCCGTCACCATTGAAAAGCGCGACCTTTTCCGCCACGCACTGACCGTCAAGGACCTCAAGAACTACGACGCCGTAGTCTTCGATCCGCCACGTGCGGGTGCCGAAGCCCAGTGCAAGGAGCTTGCTCGCAGCTCGGTCAAGAAGATCGTTGCCGTCAGCTGCAATCCGCTGTCACTGGCACGTGATCTCTCCATTCTGGTCGAGGGCGGCTACCGCATTACCAGTGTGACACCTATCGACCAGTTTTTATGGTCGCCGCATGTCGAAGCTGTCGCGACCTTGGAGAAGTAAGGCCTTACCAGGCCGTATCAATGTTGCCATTACCAACCACGCCGTTGCAGCGGCAGCGTCCGCCGACGCGGCCCTGCTGCACGGGGCAGACGTAAGGACGCGAGCGGTTGGCGCTTTCCGGCGGCGTTACCACGCAGACGAAGCGCGGGTGGCGACGGTCGGAATTGTTGTTTCGGTTCGACGGCCCAGCCTGGCTGTTGAAATTCTGCACCTCGATGACATCGCTTTGCGCTGGCTGCGACATCTGAGGCGGCTGGAAGCTTGCTGCTTCCGCGAAGCTAGCGAAAGACATGAGGGCAAGCGTTGTGAAAACGAGGTTGCGCATGGCGGCGGCTTTCTACGAGATGGACATTATTCGAGGGAATAACCGCCATCTCTTCCGGTTCCGTAAAGACTGCCAGTTTTCTTCAGCGACGCTTAACGGCGCATGAACGCCTCAAAGGCCGCCCTCGCCTCGGCACTTTGCAACTGCGCTGCAAAATGCACGATCTCCGCGTCGATCCGCGCCCGCACATCCGCACCGTCACCCCGCAGCAGATCACGGGCGATCTTCAGCGCTTGTGGCGGCTTTGCTGCCAGCGAAGCAGCAATCTTCAAGGTTTCCGCCTCGACGTCAGCTTCGGGAACCACCTTCCAGATCAGACCGGCCTGAAGCGCCTGTTCGGCAGAAAACCCTTCGCCCGCGGCCAGAAGCGCAAAGGCACGCTGGTGGCCCATAATGCGCGGCACGAGAAGGCTGGAGGCAGCTTCCGGCACCAGCGCCAGATCAACGAAGGGTGTCTTGAACAGACTGCGGCTCGACGCGACGGTCAAGTCGCAATGCAGGTTGAGTGTCGTGCCGATGCCAATGGCCAAGCCATCGACACCTGAGACGATGGGTTTGCCGACGCTGACCAGTGCGTGCAGGAAATCCCCCGCTGCCAACCGTCCCTTTCCACCGGACATGGCAAAAGCCATGAAATCGGCCATGTCGTTGCCCGCTGAAAAGCAGCCGTTGGAGCCAAGAAAGGCGACAACACGGATATCATCATCCGCATCTGCCGCTTGCAATGCCTCGATCATGGTGCGGTACATCGCATCCGTGATGGCGTTCTTCTTATCCGGGCGGTTGAATCGGATGACCTGCACGCCGGGTGCGGCTTGCGGACGTTCAACGAGAATATGGTCGGCAGACATGGGAACTCCTCAACCCAGCACGGCGCGGGCCGCTTCAAGGCTCGCAGCGCCGGAAATCACACGATCCTTCAGGGCAGAGGTTTCTGCTAGAAGGTTTTCGGCGGTAAAGCGGCATAGGGCCGTGCGGTTTGCCCCCTGCCCGTCGTCAACAGATGCCAGAGCACCCTTGGCGAGATAGGCACCCGTTAGCGCCAGTCCAAACAGTCGCTGGTACGGCGTAGCACCGGCAAGTGCTGCTGATGTTTCGCCCTTTGCCAGGGCATCCAGCAGCCATTCGGTTGCCTCTTCGAGATCGATGATGCTCCGGTCAAGATAGCGCGCGGTTTCGCCAAGCTCCGGTGTATTCGACGCTCTCACTGCCTCGGCCTGCTCTTTTAGCTCGGCAATGAAGCCGCGTACCTGCGCGCCCTCGGAGAGCGGCAGCTTGCGGGTGACGAGGTCGATGGCCTGAATGCCGTTCGTGCCTTCGTAGATCGGCGCGATACGGGCGTCGCGCAGGTAGCGAGCCGCACCGGTTTCCTCGATGAAGCCCATGCCGCCGTGAACCTGAATGCCAAGCGAGGCAACATCCACACCGGCATCAGTGGAAAAGGACTTGGCAATGGGAGTCAAAAGGGCCGCACGCTCCTGCCAGAACCTAGCCTTGGCGGGATCGCTTGTCGCGTGGCTCATGTCGATGGCATGGGCGCAAGAGAAGGAAATGGCGCGAGACCCCTGCGTCAGCGCCTTCATCGTCAAAAGCGTTCTGGCAATATCGGGATGCTCGATAATCGGGCTCATACCGGTCGCCTTGGCGCCCGGCGCCTTGCCCTGCGTGCGCTCCTTGGCATAGGCAATTGCCTTTTGCGTCGCCGCTTCGCAGATCGCGACACCCTGCATGCCAACGGCCAGACGCGCATTATTCATCATCGTGAACATGCAGGCGAGGCCTTTGTTTTCCTCGCCGACAATCCAGCCGATGGCACCCTTTTCGGCACCATAACGGCCATCTCCGAAAATCATCGTGCAGGTAGGAGATCCGTGGATGCCGAGCTTGTGCTCAAGCGCGTGGCAGAACAGATCGTTACGTTCACCGGGATTACCGGCCGCATCGGGCAAAAATTTCGGGACAAGAAACAGCGAGATGCCGCGTGTGCCGGCAGGCGCATCCGGCAGGCGTGCCAGCACCAGATGAATGATGTTTTCGGCCGCGTCGTGCTCGCCCCAGGTGATGTAAATCTTCTGGCCGAAAATCCGGTAGCTGCCATCACCGACGCGCTCGGCCCGTGACTTCAACGCGGCAAGGTCCGATCCAGCCTGCGGTTCGGTCAGGTTCATCGTGCCGGTCCAGACGCCGGACACCAGCTTTTCGAGATAGGCGGCCTTGAGGTTTCCGCTGCCATGAGCGGCTATGGCTTCTACCGCACCCATCGTCAGTGTCGGGCAGAGCGCAAAGGCCATGGAGCCGGAGTTCCACATTTCCAGTGCTGCGACATTCAACAGATGTGGCAGCGCCTGTCCGCCGAACTCTTCCGGTGCGGTCAGGCCGTTCCAGCCGCCTTCGGCCCAGCGGCGATAAAGGTCAGCCCAGCCATCGGGTGTGCGCACCGCGCCATCCACCATCTTGGAGCCTTGTTTGTCACCGATATCGCCCAGCGGTGCGACCTCATCGGTGGCAAAACGACCGGCTTCATGGAGAATGGCATCGACGGTGTCTTCATCAAGCTCACCAAACGCTCCCTGGTCGAGCGCGGATTTCAGACCCGCCACATGTTTCAGCGTAAAAGCAATATCGTCTACCGGTGCGATATACATCCTGCCTCCTCCCGAAGCGTCAGCTTGCAATGCGATTACCTTCGGGGCTAATTGATTTTTACGTAAACGTCAATTTGAAAAATCCCGTGGCCGGATCAGCTGACTGTGATCAAACTGTCATAAAACTCTGGTCTGCATAGACTGTCGCATAAGCGGAGCCTTGCGCCGCTCCCCATCGCGATTGCCGTTTCAGGATCACGCCCATGGATATCCCTTTTCCCGCCATACCCGGTCTCGTCTGGGCCTATCGTTTCCGTCCAGCCACCGGGCCTTGCACCCGCCTATCCCCGGATGTGAAGCTTAGCGAGCTGGAGGCTGAAGACGGTTTTTTCTGGCTGCATCTCAATCTGGCAGACACGCGCGTCACAGGTTTTCTGGAGGCGATGCCGGGCCTTGACGAGAGTGTAAAGGCTAGCCTAACGACGCATGAAACCCACCCGTCCATCGTCGTGGATGATGGCGCGATCTATGGAACGCTGGTGGATTTCCAGCGCGAGTTCGATAAAGAGACACGTGATATTGGCTGGCTGCATTTTGCTCTCACCGAACGCTATATCATCACCACCCGGCTACAGCCGCTGCGCTCCGTGGACAGACTGCGGGCGGCGATCGACAAAAACCCCAAGCGGTTTTCCACGCCCTCTCACGTTTTCGAAGGCATGGTCGCCGAGTTTCAACGAAGCCTGATTGCACTCGTGATGGAAACCACCGAAGAACTCAACGCCATCGAAGATATCGTCTATGACAGCACCCCGCGCGACGAGCGCCGCAGGTTGGCGCCCGTACGGCGCACCGTCGTGCGCCTGCATCGGCATCTGCGCACGGTTTTGACATTGATGCGAAGGGTATCCGCAGCCGATGAAGAAGATATGCCAGCCGGTTTCGAAGACGTTGCAACGCGCCTGACGGGGCGGCTGGAAGCCGTCGATCACGACGTCTATGCACTTCAGGACCGCGCACGCCTGCTGCATGAGGAAGTCGATTCCAAATTGTCTTCAGAGACGAACCGCCACCTCTACATTTTGTCGCTGATGACGGCGTTTCTGTTGCCGCCAACGCTGGTCACGGGCTTTTTCGGAATGAACACCGGAGCCCTTCCCTTCACCGAAGGCACGAGCGGTACGACCTATGCGGCTAGCTTCATCGTCGCATCAATCCTTTTTGCATGGGTCGTGTTGCGCCGCGCCGGTATTCTCTAGACGCAAAAACGCCGCCCGGATGGAGCCGGACGGCGTTTGTCGTTTCAACCTGTCAATCGATCAGCCGTAAGGCGAATAGCAAGTCTGACGTGGGCCATTATAAGGCTGGAACGTGTTGCTATAGGCATCGTAAGAGCGATAACGACCGAAGCACCAGTTGACGTGGCTCTGGCTCACGCCGACGCGTGGCGCTGCACGATAGACCGGACGTGGACGATATTCCGGCACCGGACGGTAGACTTCACGCGGCTGAGACAGCGCTCCGCCGATGATGGCGCCAGCACCGAATGCTGCGAGCGGGAACCAGTAACCATTGTGGTGGCGATAGCCAGGGCGGTAGTCGCGATAGCCACGATGGCCTCTGTAGTAACCGCCGCCGTAATCTCGCCTATAACCGCGATCACGCCAGTACTGAACATTCACGACACCACTATCAGCCTTGTCGACAACAGGCGGAGCGACATTGATCGGCATTGCCTGTGCTGGCACGAACGAGCCCGCAGCGATCAACGCCGAGAAGCCTGCAGCCCAAACGGTCTTTACATAATTTTGCATCTGATTTCCTCCATCCACGACCGGTTACTCTGCCGGCGCATTGTGAATAACGATGTTCTTCTTTCGGTATTCCAACCCACGAAATGCGAGCTTTTTATATATTACTCAGATTATAAATTGTTAGCTGAACCCAGCATTAACAGTACGTTCACAGTCACTTGATGGGCTCTCAATAAATAAAACAGGAAAAGCCCGACACTCGCCGGGCTCTTCTGAAATCACTGATTAGTTGGTAATGCACTGTCTGCGCGGACCATTGTTTGGCTGATATGTGTTGTCAGACGCGCGGTACGAACGGTAACGGCTTGCACATGCCTGCTGATGACTGCTGCCGTAAGCCGGACGGCCCTGCGACATTGCACCGCCGATAATTGCACCGGTCGCAAAAGCTGCGAGCGGGAACCACATGCCATTGTGCTGGCGATAGCCGGGGCGACGGTCACGGTAGCCGCGGTGACCATTGTAATAGCCCTGACGGTACGATGGGCGGCGGAAATCACGGTCGCGGTTGCGGAAATTGCGATCGCGGTAGATACGACGCTGCCCGTCGTACTGCACCTGCACGACATTATCCGTTGTCGTCGTTGTTGACTGAATAGGCTTTACCATAGGAACTGGGGCCTGGAATGCCTGAGACGGCGTAAAGCTCGTCAAAAGCATGATAAAGGCTGTCGCAACACTGGTCTTGCGCAAATTCAACATGGATTTCCTCCGTTATGATACTACGCGTCGAGACCGCGCTTTGATGGTCAACTAACGAGAAAACTCGATATTGGTTCCATTGTAGCGTCCCATGCCTTTTTTGACGTACAAAAGACACCTCAACGGTTAGAATCTGCGAAATGGAGCCAAGTATAATCAGGCTTCTACTTGCACGTCTGTCAAAGGTCGCGAGCAGCAGGCGAGGATGTAACCTTCCTCGATATCTTCATCGAGAATGCCGCCATTGTGGTTCATTTCCACTTCGCCGGATATTTTCAGCACGCGGCATGTTCCGCATATGCCAGATTCGCAAGCAGCACCGATACGAACGCCTGCGGCACGAGCCGTCATCAGGATCGTTTGTCCCGGCTGACATGGCACATCCTTGCCTGACAGTGTAAAGCCGATTTTTGCCAATACTTCGCCGTCGTCAGGCAAATCGCTTTCGCCAACCACTACTGGCGCTGCCGGAGAAAAACTCTCCTGATGGTAGCGGTCCATATCGAAGCCAGAGGCTTCCAGCATTGATTGGATCGCGGCCATAAACGGCCCCGGCCCGCAACAAAAAACGGTGCGATCCATGAAGTCATGCGACAGCAGCGCGATCTTGGCTTTGTCCACCATGCCCTTCAGCCCAGACCAGAGATCGGTACGGCCGCAATTCTCGACGATGAAACCGAGCGACAGGTTGGGCATGAAGCGGGCGAGATATTCCAGC
Organism: Agrobacterium bohemicum; assembly: GCF_001562555.1. Lineage (NCBI taxonomy): Bacteria > Pseudomonadati > Pseudomonadota > Alphaproteobacteria > Hyphomicrobiales > Rhizobiaceae > Agrobacterium > Agrobacterium bohemicum. The sequence goes on along the minus strand of NZ_KQ961032.1, from coordinate 17,623 downwards.
TCGTGCCGGAAGACGATATCGGAGGGCGAACGCGAGCAGTTGATGAAAGAAATATCGCTCTGCGGTGCGCGGTCGCTCATATCACGCACCATCGACATCATTGGCGTAACGCCGGAACCCGCCGAGATGAACAGATATTTGTCGCCGGGATGACGCACATAGGAGAAATCTCCAAGCGGTCCCAGCGCCCGGATTTTCATGCCCGGCTTGAGGTTATCGAACATCCAGCGTGTACCGACGCTTGTGGCCTGCGCCTTCACAGTCACCGCCACCGCATAGGGACGCGACGGAGTGGATGACAGCGTGTAGGTGCGAAACAACGGCTCCGGCCCCACCGGCAATTCCAGCGTCACAAACTGGCCCGGCAGATAGCGAAACCAGTTGGTGCCTTCCGAGCGAAACAGGAATGTCATCACGTCAGGCGTTTCGGGCGTGACTGAAATGCATTCCAGCATGTGAAGCTTGTCGCTCCACGGCTTCATCTCATCGATATGCTTGTATGTCGTCTTCATGTTCATTGCCGTCATGCGACAGCCGAGAGTTTTTGCTTGTCGCCTGAGAGACGGCCGATCATGAAATCGGAATACCAGTTCACGAACTGCATGACACCACCCTCGTCTTCCATCGAATAGGGGCCGGGCTCATAGGCAGGCGAGCGGATACCGAAGGCATTTTCCTCGACAATCCGTCGATCCTGATCATTGGTCTCGTTCCAGACATGGGTCAGGTCTTCGAGATTGTAATCGACGCCCTCCACCGCATCCTTGTGCACCAACCATTTCGTCGTGACCTGCGTTTCCTGCGGCCCAAGTGGCAGCACCCGGAAGGAAATGAGGTGGTCGCCGAGGAAGTGGTTCCAGGTCGTGGGGTAATGGAACAGAAGTAGCGCACCGATGTGGTCGATGGCCACATCATCGGAGAGTGGACGACGCACGGCACGCTTGCCTGACATCGTATAGCTTTCGGCCTCTCCAATCAGCGGCATGCGTGCCACTCGGAACTGACCCATTGGATCGATCTTGAAACGGCTGGGTAGACCCGCCGCTTCACAGCGCGCCCAATGACCACCGATTTCAGGATCACTAGCCCCGCCATCGGTACCCGTCACGCTGGGGTTTTCAGGATAGGTGCGGCAGAGCTCCGGGTGGTTGGCGGCGCAGTGATAGCATTCGCGGTTGTTTTCCCAGACGAGCTTCCAGTTACCCTTTTCGATAATTGTGCTTTCGTGGGCGACCTTGGCCTCCCATATGCGGTGCGGTGCCATATAGGCTTCGACTTCGGCGCGCATCGGCGCGAAATCCAGCGGCTGTTCTGCAAGACAAATAAAGACGTAACCGGCCACGGATTCGCAAGCGATTGGCTTCAGACTGAAATTGGCCTTGTCGAAATCATCGCCCATGTGGCGGGCGAACAGAAGCTTGCCATCCAGATCATAGGTCCACTGGTGATAAGGACAGACCAGGCGGGCCGACTGCCCCTTCTGGCTGTTGCAGACGCGCGACCCGCGATGACGGCAGGAGTTGTGAAACGCACGAATGGCGCCATCCTTGCCGCGAACGATGACGACAGCATAGTCGCCGATCTGCACGGTGAGATAATTGCCAGCCTTCGGAACTTCGCAATCATGGGCAACGAAAAGCCAGTCGCGATACCAGATATTTTCCATATCAAGCTGGAAATACTCCTGATCCACGTAGAAAGGCTGCTCCAAAGTGAAGCCTTCACGGCGGTTTTTCAGTTGGCGCAATACGGTTTCACGCAAATCCATGGCCATGTCCTCGAAAAGTCGCGGTCCGCCTTCAAGCATATGCCGCGTTACATTGAATTATCTAATCATTCGCGATGATCTTCAGCACCACATACAGCGACATCGGCTTCCGCATTGGCGACAAATTGCGACATGGCAATTAAATGCTAGAACAAGTAATTTCGTTTCGAAAACAGCAGCTTATTCGTCGTTTCCCGGGGAAATCCGTCGCAATATGACACAAACGCCGTCCTCGCAGTTGTTAACACTCACAACCATGCAACAAGAAAATCTTAACCCCCTTCCCGTAAAAATATGTGGACCGGCAAAAGGAGCTCTCCGATGGAGAAGGGAACGCAGATTCGTTACTTCGATGCGAATGCCCGTATCGCGGCGCCTTCACGCTCGAAAACTGCCCACTCCGATTTTCTGCGCACCGGTAAAATAGCGCGCTATGAAGAAAAGTGGGTTCCCCGAGAGCCACGCTATCTGACGCATGATCAAGTCGCGGAAATAACCGGTCGCAAGTTGCAAACCGCCGGTGAAATGACCCATTCGCGACTGAATTCGTTTCACAGCTCCATCCGTTTTCCACAAATGGTGTTTCACCGCACTATCGAAGCAAGCCCGCATCTGGGCTATTGCCACGTGACAGCGTCGCGCACCAGTTTCGACATGCAAAAGCAGGTCAACTGGTCGTTTTATTTCGCCAATTTCTTTTCGGAACTATGTGGCGACGAACAGTTCTTCGAAAACATTGATCCCCGCCATTCGCGCATGTATTTCGCCGTCGCCATGGATATGGCAGCCGACAAAACTGTGAAGATCGACAAGACCATGCACCGGGATGGCCTGCTTTTTCGTACGCATGATCCGAAGATTGCGCTCAAGAACGTCCTGATGCTGGGCACTCGCTCCAACGAAATGCGCAAGTTCATCAGCACCCTGTAAAGCCATACTGCAAACGGCTTTCCAATCGAGCTGAAAACCTCTAAAGCATGCCGCGCGAAAGGGTGACGCTTCAGGCGGCACGCCTGAAAGGCTCAAGCATCCATGGCGCGTCATATTCACATCGAACAAGACAGGGAAACGGCACTTCGCGAGGCCGTTCAGGTTCTGTCGTCCGGTTATCCCGTCGCCATTCCAACCGAGACGGTTTACGGCCTTGCCGCAGATGCGACCAACCCTTCTGCCATAACGCGTATTTATGAAACCAAGGGCCGCCCGCAGTTCAACCCGCTGATCTGCCATATGGCCAGCATCGTGATGGCGGAAGATCACGCGATCTTCGATCCTGTTTCGCGAAAGCTGGCGGAAACATTCTGGCCCGGACCGCTTACTCTCATTCTACCCCTGAAGCCCGACAGCCCGATCCATTCACTGGCAACGGCCGGTCTCGATACTGTCGGAATCCGTATTCCCGAAGGTTTCGCCAGCGATCTGATCGCCACCTTCGGCAAACCGTTGGCAGCGCCCAGCGCTAACAGTTCCGGCAAGATCAGCTCCACCAGTGCCGCCCATGTGGAGGCCGATCTGGGTGAGAAAATCGGCCTTATCCTGGATGGGGGCGCGGCACATGTCGGTGTGGAATCCACTATTATCAAGGTTGAAAAAGATGGCTCCGTCCGACTGTTGCGGCCGGGCGGCCTCGTTGCTGAAGATATAGAGCATGTGATCGGCATCAAACTTATTCGCCCGGAAAAGGCGTCCGCTACCATCGAGGCTCCCGGCATGATGGCGTCCCATTACGCGCCTGGTGCGGCGGTGCGACTGAACGCGGTCTCCGTCGAAAATGGCGAAGCGCTGATCCGCTTCGGAGGGCAACCCGTCGCCAATGAACACAATGCCGCAATCATTCTTGATCTCAGCGCCAGTGGCGATATGGCAGAAGCGGCAACCAATCTTTTCGATCACCTCAAGACTGCCGATGCCAGCGGTGCGGATAGCATCGCCATCACGCCCATTCCTAATACCGGGCTGGGCGAGGCCATCAACGACCGGCTCTCACGTGCTGCCGCACCGCGCAGCTGATAATATCATTACGAGGACTTCATGCCGATGACCATTTTGCCTGACGAATTGATCCAGCGTTTCGTGTCCATCGTCGGAGACAAGAACGCCGTGCGAGATCAGGCCGATTTAGCTCCTCATCTGGTGGAGAATCGCGGCCTTTATAAAGGTGCCTCGCCGCTTTTGTTGAAACCGGCCTCGACGGAAGAGGTCGCCGCCATCATGAAAATCGCCAGCGAAACCGGCACGGCCATCGTGCCGCAGACGGGCAACACCGGCCTTGTGGGCGGGCAGACGCCACGCAGCGATGCAAGCGATGTCATTCTGTCTCTGGAACGCATGAGCCGCGTTCGCGACATCGATCCCGTTGCCAATGTCATCGTTGTGGACGGTGGCTGCATTCTCGATACGGTCCATCAGGCGGCGGAGAAAGTGGAGCGAATGTTTCCGCTGTCGCTGGGATCGCAAGGCTCCTGCCGTATCGGCGGAAACCTCGCCACCAATGCTGGCGGCACAGCCGTTCTGGCCTACGGCAATATGCGTCAACTGTGCCTCGGGCTCGAGGTCGTTTTGCCAACGGGCGAAATCTGGAACGGCCTTCGCCGTCTCAAGAAAGACAATACGGGTTATGATCTGCGCGATCTGTTCATCGGTTCCGAAGGCACACTCGGTATCATCACCGGCGCAGTGCTAAAACTGTTTCCCAAGCCTAAAGGACATCAGGTTGCCTTTGCCGGGCTCAACTCGCCAGCAGACGCTTTGACGCTGTTCGACCGTGCCTCGACGCTCTGCGGCGCGGCGCTGACCGGCTTCGAGCTGATGCCGCGCATCGGCATAGAATTCACCGCAAAGCACATTCCCGGCGTCCGCGACCCCTTGGAAACACCACATCCGTGGTATGCGCTGATCGACATCTCCACATCCGACAAAGCAGAGACGGCGCAGACCATGATCGAGACCCTGCTGGAGCAAGGCTTCGAGGCTGGCATCGTGCAGGACGCGGTCATCGCATCCTCTGAAGCGCAGCGTCAGGCGCTATGGCACATGCGCGAAAGCATGTCGGATGCGCAAAAGCCGGAAGGCGGCTCCATCAAGCATGATGTGTCCGTGCCGGTTTCGAAAATCCCGGACTTCATGGCCGAAGCGGAGGCAGGCGTCCTGCAGGCCATCCCCGGTGCGCGCATCTGCGCCTTTGGTCATCTGGGCGATGGCAATATCCATTATAACATCTCCCAGCCGGTTGGTGCCGACAAGGCGGAGTTCATTGCCCGCTGGCGCGAGATCAACCACATCGTTCACGGCATCGTACTGTCGCATGGCGGCTCGATCTCCGCCGAGCACGGGATTGGTCAGTTAAAGCGTGACGAGCTTGCCGATATCCGCCCCGGTATCGAAATGGAACTGATGCGCCGAATCAAGACAGCCTTTGACCCCGCGGGCGTGATGAACCCGGGCAAGGTTGTTAAAATTTAGGGCGAGTTTATCGCTTCAGCCCCAGGAAAGAGCGCCCGGCATCACCTGCAGGCGCTCAAGTCGCTGTTCTTTTTTGGGCTACGCGCACGTCATCCCCATCCATTTTTGGCTTTCCCACCTTTGACGATTGTCGAAAGCGATTTTCTCTGTGCTAGCTGTTTTCAAGGCGATGCGCGTGGGGACGGCAAACACGCATTCTCCTGATGGCAGGAACCAAAAATCTTATGTCGGCACAAGGGCTTGCGAATAGGCTGCCGTGCCAATTCAGGAATTCGAAACCCTATCGGTCTGCGTTTTGCTAACCATTTGGGAATGCAAAGTTTTCTTAACCTCGATTTTTAAGCTGTCACGAAGATGCCGCCGCTATCTTCTCCCTATCAGAGGACGAAAAGTCCCGGACGAGGCCATGAAACGGCTCTCAGGTAAAACAAGGATAGCATGATGACCAACACTGTTCTGAAGCCCGAATGGGCAGGCGCGACACTCCGGCTCGACCCGACACGGTTCCCGCAGCAGATCACCTACGGCAAGGACAAGGGTTCAGCCGATGTGGCTATCACGCTCGACGAGCGCGGCGCGGTTCTTCGCAAGGTTCTTCATTCCAGCGGTCTTCCGCTGTCCTTTGCCCTTCCGGCCCGCGCCTTCAAGGGTGTTGCCGCCCGCGCCATCGACCATGGTGATGGACAGGTCACCGTGACGCTCGAACTTCACCACGACGATCCGGATCTCTGCATTCCGCTGCTGGTGGCGCACGACCTGTGCGACATCGCTGCCGATTGGCGCAGCTGGTCGGAAAAGTATCGCATTCCCATGCTGATGGTGGAAGCCGATGGCATCGCCCGTCCGCTGGAAGATCATCTTGGCCATATCAGCACAAAGGCCACCCGCCCGCGCCGCCGCCACTCCTATTTCGCAGACCGCCGCCCGCGTTTCCTCGTCCGCCGCAGCACCGGTTCGCTGGGCATGACGATGCGCATTCAGGGCAAGGAAATCATAGCCCGCAGCTGATCCACCATGCTGCGGATGAATGGAAAACCCGGCGCGTCGAAAGACGCAGCCGGGTTTTTCGTATCAGCGAATAAGCAAGGGCAATAGCAGGCCAGCGAAGATCAGCACGCCGACGCGATTGTTGGATTTGAACAGAGCAAGACACTGCTCGACATTGTTGATATCCAGCACCGTCACCTGCCGGAACAGCAAAAATGCCGCGATGGCGAGGCCGAGGTAGCCAGGCCAGTTAACGCCCGCCGTCAGGAATGCCAGAAAGATAAAGGCGAGCGCTGAGCTATAAAGCCCGCTCAGCCAGCCGTGTGTCTTATCGCCGAACAACAGCGCGGTCGAACCGATACCGGCCGCCGTGTCGTCTTCCCTGTCCTGATGGGCGTAGATTGTGTCATAACCGATCGTCCAGGTAATAGCGCCGACATAAAGCAACACCGGCGAAATCGACAGTGACCCGAATTGACCCGCCCAACCCATCAACGCGCCCCACGAAAAGGCGAGACCCAGAAAAAACTGCGGCCAGTTGGTGAAGCGCTTGGCGAAGGGATAGATCACCACGAAGATCAGCGATGACAGGCCAACGACAATGGCAAAACCGTTGAAACACAACAGCACCAGCAGCCCGACCAGCGCTTGAATGACGATGAAAATCTTCGCCTGTTTGCGACTGACGCGACCGGATGGCAGAGGACGCGAGCGAGTTCTTGCCACCGCCATGTCGATCTTGTGATCGACCAGATCATTATAGGTGCAGCCCGCGCCGCGCATGGCGACCGAACCGGCAAAAAACAGGAAGAGATGAAAGAGCAAGGTGCCCCAGGAGAATGTGCCGAGATGCATCGCTGCATTGGCTGCCATCGCCGCTGACCAGAAGCACGGCCACATCAGCAACTCCCAGCCGATGGGGCGATCCCAGCGGGCCAGTTGCGCATAGGGCCAAAGCGTCCTCGGCAAAATCCGATAGACCCAATTGTTGGATGGCGCGTCGGAAACGCGGCCGGAAAGATCGCCTTGGTCAACCATGCCAGCGTTCTACGCTCGGCGTTTACGAAGCGTCAAGCAAAACACCTCGGCACAGCACCCTACTCTCTCAAAACAGGACTTTTTCCAACGGTGGCCGTGTTTTTTCGAATTCCAGCAATCGTTCTTCGTTCCTTGCGATGTAGTCGCGATTATCCGGCACCACATCGGCGCGTTTTGCCAGCTGTATCTGAAAAATATAGAAGTTCTCATGCGTGAAAGCCATTTCCGAACCAGCGAGGTAAAACTCCCACATGCGGAAGAAACGCTCGTCGTAGATCGCAACGGCCTCTGCCTTGTTGGCGACGAAACGCTCTCGCCATTTACGCAGCGTATGGGCGTAATGCATCGGCAGTATCTCGATATCGCGCACCAGCAGGCCGGATTTCTCCACTGCGGGCAAAACCTCCGCGAGCGACGGAATGTACCCGCCAGGGAAAATATATTTTTCAATAAAAGGATTGGTGGCGAGCGCCGGATAAGGCTGGCCGATGGAATGCATCAACATCACGCCGTTATCGTCCAGCAACTCCGCCGCCTTGGTGAAATATTCGCGGTAATGCGTGGGGCCGACATGTTCGAACATGCCGACCGAAACGATGCGGTCATATTTGCTGGAAGCTGGCAGATAACGGTAATCCTGCAATTCGAAGCGCAGCTTGCCCGCCAGCCCGCGCTTCTCCGCCCGGTCACGCGAGACACGCAACTGCTCTTCGCTCAGCGTAATGCCTGTGACGTCAACATCCGAGCTTTCGGCCAGATACATGGCCATGCCGCCCCAGCCGGAGCCGATTTCAAGGATGCGCTGCCCTGGCTGCGGCATCAACTTCGCCGCGATGTGCCGCTTCTTCGCGACCTGCGCTTCGTAAAGGCTGATGCCCGGCGGATTGAAATAGGCGCAGGAATATTGCCAATCCTCGTCCAGAAACAGATCGAACAGCTTGGCACTCAGATCGTAATGGTGAGCGACATTATCCTTGTTGTGGTTGACCGGCAGATGCATTTTGATACGCGACGCAATGATGCGCGCCATGCCCCGCCAGACCATGCCGAAGGTCAAAGCTTCACTCAACGTATTGCTTTTGATCAGCGCCAGAAAGTCATAGATGTCGCCTTCAACGACAACCATGCGGCCTTCCATGAACATTTCCGCCAGCTTCAGCGCGGGATCGGCGGCAATCTCATCCATCGCCGCATCATCTGTGAAGTTTAGAGCGACCTTTTTACCGGTGCCGTCACCATAGACATGCAGCCCGCCCGGGCCGGTCACGACAAGATTGCCGGTTTTGACTATTTTTCCAAGAAGAGCATGCAAAGACGAGGCCATTTTACCCCCAACAAGCTAAGTCTCACTTATCAATCGGAGTAAAGCTACCGCTTTCAGTCAAAGTTTCAAGCGGCTCTACTTTCAAATAAATTGAACGACTTCATGCCGCAGCAGTGTCTCCCCTCAAGAGGGAGGCACTGCTTTCAATCTTGGATCAGCGTTTTTTCATGGCCTCTGCCAAAGCTGCCGCCAATGCACCGCCGGGTTGCGCTGTTTCGGTGCGCGTCTGGGGTTTGGCACTGGCGTGGCGCATGGCATTGGCGTTGCCCTTTTCGCGCATCGGCTGGGGGGCAACCTCGCCGCCATCCTTGCGCATGGTGAGGCCGATGCGTTTGCGCTTCACGTCGACTTCCACCACGCGCACCTTTACCACGTCACCGGCTTTGACCACCTCGTGCGGGTCCTTGATGAAGCGGTCTGCAAGCTGCGAGACGTGGACAAGGCCATCCTGATGCACGCCGATATCCACGAAAGCGCCGAAGGCGGCAACGTTGGTGACTGTGCCTTCCAGCAACATACCGGGTTTCAGGTCGGTGATTTCATCGACGCCATCGGCAAATGTCGCGGTCTTAAAGCTCGGGCGTGGGTCGCGGCCCGGCTTTTCCAGTTCGGCAATAATGTCTTTCACGGTCGGCAGGCCGAACTGCTCATCGATGAATTGTTTCGGGTCCAGCGATTTCAGCGCAGCACTATCGCCCATGACAGAGCGCAGATCGCGACCGCAGGCAGCGACGATCTTTTTGGCAACGCCGTAAGCTTCGGGATGAACAGAGGACGAATCCAGCGGCTCCTTACCGTTGGGAATGCGCAAAAAGCCTGCGCATTGTTCAAATGTGCGCTGCCCCAAGCGCGGCACTTTCAGCAGTTCCTTGCGGCTTGCGAACGGTCCAGTCTGGTCGCGATGCAGCACGATGGCGTCCGCAATCGATGCGCCAAGGCCGGAAACCCGCGACAGAAGCGGAGCGGATGCCGTGTTGAGATCGACACCCACCGCGTTCACCGCGTCTTCCACGACAGCATCCAGCGAGCGAGACAGCTTGCCCTGATCGACATCGTGCTGGTATTGGCCGACGCCGATGGACTTCGGCTCAATCTTCACCAGTTCCGCAAGCGGGTCTTGCAGACGACGGGCGATGGAAACCGCGCCACGCAAGGTTACGTCGAGATTGGGGAACTCTGCAGCAGCACTCGCTGAAGCGGAATAGATCGACGCTCCCGCTTCCGACACGATGACCTTCGTGGGCTTTGCGCCGGTCAGTTGCCCCAGCATGTCTGCCACCAGTCGTTCCGTTTCGCGGCTCCCGGTGCCGTTGCCGATGGAAATCAGCTCGACATTGTGTTTCTTGATGAGGCTTGCAAGCTCTGCCTGCGTGCCGCGAATGTCGTTTTTCGGCGGGAAGGGATAGACCGTGGTCGTTTCCAGCAATTTGCCGGTGCCATCGATGATCGCCACCTTGACGCCGGTGCGAATGCCGGGATCGAGACCCATGGTGGCGCGGGAACCGGCAGGTGCCGCCAACAGCAGATCCTTGAGGTTGCGAGCAAAGACGTGGATTGCCTCTTCTTCCGAACGCTCACGCAATTCGCGCATCAGATCGAGCGACAGCGACATGGAGAGCTTCACGCGCCACGTCCAGCCCGCGACTTCCATCAACCACGCATCCGCCGGACCGCCACTGCGGATATCGAAGGCGTTGGCGATGGTGCGCTGCGCCGGTTTGACCGGTGATGGATCATCCGCATCGACATCGATGGTCAGCGTCAGAACTTCCTCGTTCCAACCACGCAGCATGGCCAAGGCACGGTGGCCCGGCACCGTCGCCCATTTTTCGGAATGGTCGAAATAGTCGGAAAATTTTTCGCCCGCTGCCTGCTTTCCTTCCACCACCTTGGCGCGGAAGGTGGCGTTGCGGCGCATGTAATCGCGCAGACGGCCCAGCAGATCGGCATTCTCAGTCATGGTTTCGGCCACGATATCGCGCGCGCCCTCGAGTGCTGCCTTCACGTCTGCCACCTCGCCCTGCACATAGGACTGCGCCAGCGTCGTCGGATCAGCGCTGCGGTTGTCCCAGATAGCCTGCGCCAGCGGTCCAAGACCGCGCTCGCGGGCAATCTCGGCGCGGGTGCGGCGCTTGGGCTTGTATGGAAGATAGAGGTCTTCCAGTTCCGCTTTCGTCGTGGCCGAGACGATCTTGCGCAGCAGGTCATCGGTCATCTTGCCCTGACCGTTGATGGATTCGGTGATTGAAGCACGACGGGCATTGAGTTCGCGCAGATAGGACAGCCGCTCCGCCAGCGTGCGAAGCTGGGTGTCATCAAGACCACCGGTCACCTCCTTACGGTAGCGGGAGATGAAGGGGACGGTTGCGCCCTCATCCAGCAGCGCAATCGCCGCCGTCACCTGCTCGGCGCGGGCGTTGATTTCGGAAGCGATCAGGGGAGCAAGGCGGGCATTATCTGCGGACATATGGTTCTCTGGCTGTTTTCAAATCTGCCCGAACATAGATGCTGATTATGGCATGACAACAAGAAGCTTCCGCGATTCCACAGAAAAGCATGTGCTGAGCTTGACCTTTCCCGCCCCGGCCCTTAACGCCCCAACAACAAGGTAAACTGCGAGATGACAGGGGTATTGACCATGAAAGTTCTGTTGATCGGTTCCGGCGGGCGCGAACATGCGCTGGCGTGGAAAATCGCCCAGTCCCCTCGCCTCACCCAGCTTTTTGCCGCCCCCGGCAATCCCGGCATTGCAGACCACGCTACGCTTGTGACGCTTGATGTCGAAAACCACGATGCCGTCATTGCCTTCACGAAAGAAAACGCCATCGACTTCGTCATCGTCGGCCCGGAAGCACCGCTGGTGGCAGGTTTGGCGGATGACCTGCATGCAGCTGGCATCGCCACCTTCGGCCCTTCCAAGGCGGCAGCGCAGTTGGAGGGCTCCAAGGGTTTTACCAAGGACCTCTGCGCCCGTTATGACATTCCAACAGGGGCTTACCAACGCTTCAGGTCAGCAGAACCGGCCAAGGCTTATGTCCGCGAACAGGGCGCCCCCATCGTCATCAAGGCGGATGGTCTGGCAGCCGGTAAAGGCGTTACCGTCGCTATGACCGAAGCCGAAGCGCTGTCGGCCATCGACGATTGTTTCGATGGCGCTTTTGGCGCTGCGGGTGCGGAAGTCGTGGTGGAAGCGTTTCTCGATGGTGAGGAAGCGAGCTTCTTCTGCCTTTCCGATGGCAAAACCGCGTTAGCGCTGGCCACCGCGCAGGACCACAAGCGCGTGGGCGATGGCGACACCGGCCCCAACACCGGCGGCATGGGTGCTTACTCCCCTGCCCCGGTCATGACGCCTGATATGGTCGAACGGACGATGAAAGAGATCATCGAGCCGACGATCAAGGGCATGGCCAAGGACGGCAATCCGTTTTCCGGCGTGTTTTTCGCAGGCCTGATGATCACGAAAAAAGGCCCGGAGCTGATCGAATACAATGTCCGCTTCGGTGATCCCGAATGCCAGGTGCTGATGATGCGGCTGAAAAGCGACCTGCTGCCCATCCTCTATGCCACGGCCACCGGCACGCTGGATCAGGTGACGGCGGAGTGGCGTGACGATGCGGCGCTGACCGTCGTTCTGGCCTCCAAGGGCTATCCTGCTTCCTATGAGAAAAACACGCCGATTGCCCATATTCCCGATGCCCGTGAGGACGCCAAGGTGTTTCATGCCGGCACAGCGCTGAAAGACGGTAAGCTGGTCGCCACCGGCGGGCGTGTGCTGAACGTGACTGCCTTCGGCGCAACCGTGACGGAAGCGCAAAGCCGCGCCTATGCCATGGCTGCCGAGGTGAAGTGGGACAATGGCTTCAGCCGCAGCGATATTGGCTGGCAGGCCGTAGCACGCGAAAAAGCAAGGTAAACAAACTGCGGACTTCGCTCAATATTTACCAAAATTACTGACGCTATGGAAAGGAAGTCGCAGTAAAATCGCACCTGTATTCAAGCGACGGAACGGGTGTTTTCATGGGCAGGACTTTGCTGACAGTGGCGATTGTGCTCGCAAGTGGTTCCGCCATGGCCTCATCCATTGATGTTGTCCGAGGAAATCGCACCGGAAACGACAGTATCGTCCCGGTTTCCTGCGCGGCATGCCCGCCGCTTAAAGGAAAAGCAAAGCTGCAACAAACCACCCCATCTTTGGCTGCTGGTACGCAGGACATTTCCATTCGCGAGGTGAATGGGAAAAAACAAATCCAACGCACGGAAGCGTGGCTTGGCGGGTCGCCCGTTACGTTCGTGAGTTCAAACGCCGTATGGCTGCCTCAAGAACCATCGATCCCAAGCACGGCAGAAAACACATTGCCAGGCACTGATGCTGTTAAGACCTCCGCTGTGTCACCGGTAACGCCAAATTCTGATGGACCTCAGAACGAACCACAGCTTGCAGGGGTGCCTCTGCGACCAGCCCTGTGATGCATTTTTTCATTATATTCTTCAACTTTTAAGAGACGTACCGTTTTTTAATAAACACCTGCTAATTTTCCCGAGATGCGATCAAGCATTGGCGGAGCACCGCCTGCTGTCATGCGAGGCATTCCCGGGAGGATGTTGACAGCGGTTAGTTGATGCAGTTCGCAGGTCCTTTATGAAGCGTCTCAAGATTTCCACGCAGCTTGCCCTCCTCGTTGGAGGTCTTGTCCTTGCCTTTTCCATGGCCACATTTTTCCAGATCCGGTCATCGTCCGAAACGATTTATCAGCAGCGTTACGAGATGCTGCGCACCGAGACCGAAACAGCGATTTCCGTTCTGAAACTTTACGATGACAAGGCAAAAGCTGGTCAATTGACGATGGACGAAGCCCGCAAGCAGGCATTCGACCTGTTGGTTTCCCTGCGCTACGAGCCGGACGGCTACTTCTTCGCCTATGACCGCGACATCAACATGTTGTTCCACTACGACACCAAGCGTGTCGGTCAGAATTTCAAGGGCAAGCCAGACCCGACTGGCAATCTCTACCGCGAAAAGCTGGTCGATCTGGCAATGAAGGGCGGCGGACGCGTCGACTTCATGGCCAGCAAACCAGGTGCGGACAAGGACGCATTTTTCCGCAAGACCGCTTATGCGGCCGAGTATAAGCCCTGGGGCGTCATCATCAATACCGGCCTCTATATGGACGACCTTGAAGCCGAAGTGAACAACGCAATCTGGAAGGCGATCAGCATCGGCTTTGGCATTCTCATTTTCGCAATCGCAGCTGCTATCGTCATCATTCGCGGCATCACCAAACCGCTGAGCGAGATTCACAATGCACTCGGCGAAGTGGCCAACGAGAACGTTGCGATGGCTATTCCGCATACCGACATGAGAAACGAAGTCGGCCTGATGGCCAAGGCTACGGAAGCGCTTCAGCACAAGGTGCGCGAGCGCCACGACATGCAGCGCCGCCAGGAAGAGCAACAGAACCAGTTGGACGGCGAACGCCAGACCAATCTCGATATGCAGCGTGACGAGGCAGACCTTCAGGCCCGTGTCGTCGCCACGATCGGTGAAGCGCTGGAAAAGCTGGCGCAGGGCGACCTGACGGTGCGTTGCAGCGATCTTGGCACTCGCTACGCCGATCTGCGCGACAATTTCAACGAGGCGCTTGCGCATCTCGATGCCGCAATGGCCCGTGTCAATTCCAAGGGCATCGATATTGGTGGCTCCAAGGATGAAATCCGCAAGGCTTCCAGCGAGTTGTCGCAACGCACGGAGCGTCAGGCCGCCAATCTGGAAGAGACGTCTGCCGCGCTGGACGAGCTGACCGTTGCCGTACGCCAGACGGCGGACGGCGCTCTTGAGGCGGCAAAGCGCGTCAGTGCGGTCAGCACCGAAGCGACCCGCAGCGACCGTGTGGTGGAAGAAGCCATTGGCGCCATGACCGGCATCGAGCAGTCCTCTGCGGAAATTTCAAAGATCATCGGCGTCATCGATGAAATTGCCTTCCAGACCAACCTTCTGGCGCTGAATGCCGGTGTGGAGGCCGCACGCGCCGGGGAATCCGGCAAGGGCTTTGCCGTGGTGGCCCAGGAAGTACGCGAACTGGCTCAGCGGTCTGCCGCTGCCGCCAAGGAAATCAAGGACCAGATCGCCCGTTCTTCGGGTCAGGTGCAGAACGGGGTTCGTCTGGTTGGCGAGGCAGGCGAAGCGCTGAAGCGCATTTCCGGCCAGATCAAATCGGCAAACGACATCGTCGGCAAGATCGCCCATTCGGCGTCCGAGCAGGACACGACCTTGCGCTCCATCTCGTCGTCGCTGAACCAGCTGGATCTGGCGACACAGCACAATGCGGCGATGGCGGAAGAAACCACGGCATCGGCGGAATCGCTGTCCGTGGATACCGAAGAACTGCTCGACCTCATCCGCACATTCCGCGTCTCCGGCTCCCAGAATGGCAGCCTGCACGGCATGGCACAGCAGATGCGCCGGGCGAGCTAGGCTTCGCTCACATCATCATGGAGTTGAGAACGCCGGGGAGACATCTCCGGCGTTTTTTGTTTGAGGGTGTGTGCGACACCCCCTGTCACTTCATCCGCTGATCTTCGAGAAATCCGCAACCGTTCCCGTGGCTTCGCGGATGGCCTTGAGCAAGGCCAGACGGTTGGCGCGGATGGCGTTGTCTTCGTCATTGACGAGGACGTCTTCGAAGAACTTGTCAACGGGCGCACGAAGGGTGGAGAGCGCCTGCATGGCGGAGCGGAAGTCTTCCGCCTCGACCGCCTTGGCGGCATCGGCAGAGGCGGTCTTGATCGCGGCGTAAAGCGCCTTTTCGGCATCGAGCTTCAGCAGCTCTTCCGAAACGCTGTTCGCCACCACGGTACCCTTCTTTTCTTCCGCAGCCAGAAGCTGGGTGGCGCGCTTGGTGCCAGCCAAAAGGTTGATGCCATCCTGATCCGTCACGAAAGCCGTCAGCGCTTCGACGCGGCGAGCAACCATCAGGAGATCGTCGGATTCGGGCGTGAGCACGGCTTCGATGAGATCGTAGCGCGCGCCGAGATCGCGGAGGTAGACTTTGAGGCGGTCGTGGAAGAAGGAGAGGAGGTCTCGGCTGACAACGCTGCCATCAAGACGAGACAGGTAAGTTCTCTCTATTACTCGCTCTAAAGCCTCAGAATCGCCCGCCGCATCCAAACGTGAGGCCGCTTCAAAATCTGCATCACTTTCGGCATCGCGCATATGGTCTTCAACACGAGTTAGTGCAAACAAAACGATTTCGCGCAGCGAAGCCCGAACATTCCGCTCCAAAATCATCCGCACAACACCCAATGCCGCGCGGCGAAGCGCAAACGGGTCTTTCGAACCTGTCGGCTTTTCGTCGATGGCCCAGAAGCACACTAGGGTGTCGAGCTTGTCGGCGAGTGCGACGGTCAGACCAACCTTATCTTGCGGCAGACGGTCGGAGGGGCCATTGGGCTTCCAATGGTCTTCGATGGCAGCGGCTACGCTTTCGTTTTCGCCTTGAAGTGCCGCATATTTGCGGCCCATCAGGCCCTGCAGTTCGGGGAATTCACCGACGGCCTCGGTGCGCAGATCGGCCTTGGCGAGAACCACGGCGCGGTCCACCAGCGCGACATCGGCACCCGTGACCTGGGCGATCTCGGTAGCCAATGCACGGATGCGCTCCACGCGTTCGCCTTGCGTGCCGAGCTTGGCGTGGAAGGTCACGTTCAGCGCATCGAGCTTGGCCATGCGCTGGTCCAGCGGTTTTTTCAGGTCGAGGTCGAATTTCGCAGCGGAGTCCTTGAGTGTATCAAGGTCCGGCAGATCACCCTGGTCGCGGGTCCAGAAGTGCTTGGCGTCCGACAGGCGGGCGCGTACGACCTTGCCGTTGCCGTGCATGATTTCCTTGCCGCCATCCTTGGCTTCAATGTTGGAAACCAGAATGAAACGGTTCGACAGGCCTTCGGTCGCGCCTTGCGGGCGGGTGACGAAACACTTCTGGTTGGTCTTGATGGTGAGGCGGATGATTTCGGCTGGGATTTCGAGGTAATCTTCCTCGAAGGTGCCGATCAGCACCTGCGGCCATTCCACGAGGCCGCAGACCTCTTCCAGCAGGCCTTCATCTTCGACAAGGTCCAGACCGTTTGCGAAAGCCAGATCCTTGGCGTCATGCAGGATGATGTCCTTGCGGCGCTCGGCATCCAGAATGACCTTGGCCTTTTCCAGATTGGCGGAATAATCCTCGAACCGGCGCACGGTGATGGCCTCTGGCGCGTGGAAGCGGTGGCCATAGGTGATGTTTCCGGCCACAATGCCGTCGATCTCGAAGGGGATGACTTTCGTTTCATCATGTTCGGGACCGAACAGGCAGACGATGGATTGCAGCGGGCGCACCCAGCGCAGGCTTTCAGACCCCTTGCCCTCGATGCCGCCATAGCTCGAACCTTTCGGCATGGAAGCCGGGCCGGAGCGCATGGATTTAGGCCATGCGAAGCCCCTGATGATTCCGGGCATCACCTCTGCAATAATGTCTTCCGCCGCACGACCGGGCTTGTTGACGATGGCGATGTAGAAATCGCCCTTCTTCGGGTCGGAGACGATCTGTGCCTGCGAAATATCGCTGAGGCCTGCGCCGCGCAAAAAGCCTTCGATGGCCTTTTCGTTGGCATCGGTACGTGGGCCTTTCTTCTCTTCGCGCACATCGGCAGAGCGCGCATTGAGGCCGCGAATATCCAAGGTCAGACGGCGCGGCGTCCAGTATTCGCGCGCGCCCTCATAGGTCAGCCCTCGTTCCACCAGCGCATCGGTGACGAGTTTCTTCAGATCACCAGCCGCTTTCCGCTGCATGCGCGCGGGAATTTCTTCGGAGCGGAGTTCAAGCAGAAGATCAGGCATATCTATTTTCCGGTGTCATGGATTTTCGGTTGGCCTCTGCTAGCAAAATTTGAGGCGGATGCACAATGTTAATATCGGTCATAGGGGTGGCTTCCTTGCACGCACGCTTCGCCGTTCACGCGGCAGCGCCTGCCCGTGGCTTGATCTGTTCTCAGTGCCCATAACCATTTGCGGC